>NZ_JBEPOP010000003.1:0-548577 GCF_040546855.1 Paenarthrobacter sp. 4246 | reverse complement strand
GTGATGGGCTCGCACCTGCCCTGGGGCGACCCGCGCCGTGGCTGGGACTTCGTCTCCGCCGGACGCGGTGACGTGCCCTGGGAATCGTCCTTCCGTGCCCTCACGGCCATCGGCTACGACGGACCCATCTCCGTGGAATGGGAGGACGCAGGGATGGACCGTCTCCACGGCGCACCCGAAGCCCTGGCCGCCCTGAAGAAGTTCGACTTCCCGGCGTCGCAGACCTCCTTTGACGCCGCCTTCAGCAGCAAGGACTAGGAAGGGACCGACGTCATCCGCACCCTAAAACCCGCCCAGCGCTGCGAGGTGTGGGTCGCTAACACTAAGCCCCATTCGGCGCCGGTCACGGCTTGGACCTCCGCTCCTCGAAAGTTGAAGGGCGGAGGTCCAATTCGTTGACTACTGCGCCTGCTGCGGGTCCAACGACGGGCCGTAAGCGACATCGTTGCCGTAAACGATCAGGATTGAGCGTGGGCACAACCGGCTCCCAGGCGTTTTAGACGTTCACGCACCTGCTGCACCCGGCGGCCGTGGGTTCATGTCGGCTCAAGGAGGACCTGCCAAGGAATGGCGTTAAGGATTCGTCAAGAATCACCCCGCCGGCATTAAGGAACCATAAGGATCGTCTTTTCGGCCCATTTCAAGGGATTGACTGAGGTCAGCCCCGCGAACGGGGCGCTGATGAAAGGACGTTCCAGTGGCCGACGTGGCTGTTGTGGTGATTCTTATGGCGTGCATGGGAATCGTGATGTGGGTCGCCCACCTCTTGGGCAAAATGGTCGACGGCGATGGTCCGGTGAGCGGGCAATGACGATGGATGCGATCATGTGGATCGGACTGTTCCTCGCGGGCCTCGCCACGGTGGGCTATCTGTTGGCAGTGTTGCTTCACCCGGAAAAGTGGTGATGGCCGGTGGTCTTCAGCACTGCTTCCTTCATCACCCAGATAGCCGTCCTGGTGCTCGTTCTCGTGCTCTTGCACAAGCCTTTGGGCGTATATCTGCAGCGGGTTTTCTCTGGCACCAGATCGTCGGGACCTGAGAGGTTGTTCTATCGCTTGGCCGGAGTCGATGCCGGAACTGAACAGAGTTGGTCTGTGTATCTGCGCAGCGTTCTGGTCTTCTCGGCAGTCTCCATCCTGATGGTCTTCCTGCTGCAGCGTTTCCAAGGGGTTCTTCCTGGCAGCAATGACCTTCCGGGCGTCGATCCGTGGATTGCCATGAACACGGCCATCTCTTTCGTCACGAATACCAACTGGCAAACGTACGTGCCAGAGGCCACTGTGGGCATTTTCGTCCAGATGTGCCTGCTGGCCGTCCAGAACTTCCTTTCGGCCGCTGTGGGAATCGTGGTGGTGGTCGCCCTGATCCGCGGCATCATGCGAACCAAAACCGACCGCCTGGGCAACTTCTGGGTTGACCTCGCTCGGGCATCCTTCCGGGTGCTTCTTCCCCTGGCAACAGTGGGGGCCATCACGTTGGTGATCGGCGGCGTCGTCCAGAACTTCTGGCCCACGGAGGTCACCAATACGGCTGCTGGAGTCACGCAGGTGATTCCCGGCGGACCGGTCGCTTCCCAGGAAGCAATCAAGGTCTTGGGCACCAACGGCGGCGGCTACTTCAACGCGAACTCGGCGCATCCCTTTGAGAACCCGAGCATTTTCACAAGCATGTTCCAGGTCTTTTTGATCCTGCTGATCCCCTCGGCGCTCCCGTACATGTATGGGCGCATGGTGGGGGACCAGCGCCAGGGCTACACCGTTGCCGGCGTCATGGCCGTTCTCTGGATGACGTCCACGGCGTTGATGGGCTGGGCTGTTGCTTCGGGCCAAGGAACTGCGACGACGGCCGCCGGCGGTCTGGGCGAAGGTTTCGAACAGCGTCTGGGACCGGCTGCCAGCTCGGTTTTCGCCGCTTCCACAACCCTGACGTCCACCGGAGCGGTCAATGTCGCGCACGACTCGTTGTCCCCGTTGGCAGGCGGCATCGCCATGGTGAACATGATGCTCGGCGAGGTGGCCCCCGGCGGAACCGGATCCGGGCTTTACGGAATGCTGGTCCTGGCCATCATCGCGGTTTTCATTGCCGGCCTCATGGTGGGCCGCACGCCTGAATTCCTGGGCAAGAAGATCGGCCCCCGGGAGATGAAGCTCGCAGCCCTCTACATCCTGGTGACACCGACCTTGGTGCTGGCGATGGCTGGCGTCACGGTGCTGCTTCCGGACGTTATGGCCAACGCGCCGGCATCGGGTCCACACCAGTTCAGCGAGGTGCTCTACGCCTTCACCTCAGGTGCCAACAACAACGGTTCTGCCTTCGGCGGCGTCACAAGCTCTGGTCCTTACCTCTCCGTGATGCTGGGGATCGCCATGCTGCTCGGCCGCTTCCTGCCCATCGTTTTGGTGTTGGCTCTGGCGGGTTCCTTGGCCAGACAACGCAAGATACCGGCGTCGTCCGGAACCGTACCCACTCACGGCTGGCTCTTTGGATCACTGCTGCTCAGCGTGACCGTGATCATGACCGCCCTTAGCTACTTCCCGGCCCTCGCCTTGGGCCCCCTCGCAGAAGGACTCCTCAAATGACTCGGTCCACCACGGCATCCGCCTCGGATACCGCCGCGCTGACCTACGCCGACGGCAACCCCCTCGGTACTCCGGGAGAACACAAACACCACACCAAAGCGCCGGCGAAGCTGAACGCAGCCACCATCCGGGCAGCCCTTCCAGTGGCTCTGAAAAAGCTCTCCCCTCAGCAAATGGTCCATTCGCCGGTGATGTTTGTGGTGCTGGCCGGCGCCGCCATCTGCACTGTGATCTGTGTGCTCAAGCCGGACGTGTTCGGCATCGCAGTGACAGTGTGGCTATGGCTCACCGTGCTGTTCGGCACGCTGTCCGAGGCTATAGCCGAAGGCCGCGGGAAGGCCCAGGCCGACAGTCTCCGGGCCAGTCGCCAAGGTGTCTTCGCGCGGCTCCGTTTGCAAGATGGGAGCACCAAGGAGATTCCTGGAACGGATCTGAAGTTGAACGATGTCGTCATCTGCGAAGCCGGCGACGTCATCCCGTCCGATGGCGAGATCATCGAGGGCCTGGCCAGCGTCGATGAGTCCACCATTACGGGCGAATCAGCGCCGGTGATCCGTGAATCCGGCGGTGACCGTTCGTCCGTGACCGGTGGCACCAAGGTCCTCTCCGACCGCATCCTGGTCCGCATTACTGCCGAGCCGGGAGCCACGTTCATCGACAGGATGATCAGGCTCGTTGAGGGATCAGTCCGGCAAAAGACTCCCAACGAAATCGCACTTCATGTGCTGCTGGTGTCCCTCACCATGGTCTTCCTGGTGGTCACCATGACGCTGGCGCCGTTCGCCTCTTTGGCCGGGGCTACGCCATCGCCCATCGTGCTGGTTGCCCTGCTGGTCTGCTTGATTCCGACCACTATTGGCGCGTTGGTTCCTGCCATCGGCATCGCAGGCATGGACCGGCTGGTCCAGCACAACGTCCTGGCAACCTCTGGGCGTGCGGTGGAAACGGCTGGCGATATCACCACGTTGCTGCTGGATAAGACCGGCACCATCACCTACGGCAACCGCAGGGCAATCAACTTCTTCCCGGCAAACGACGTGGGGCGCCCCGAACTCATCGAGGCCGCGCGTCTGTCCAGCTTGGCCGATGGGACCCCTGAAGGGCGCTCCATCGTGGATCTCGCCAACGACAAAGGCGTCAACGGTCCCGACTTGGATCAGATCCGGAAAGGCTCAAAAGAGATTGTCATTGTTGAGTTCACGGCCACCACACGCATGAGCGGTTTGGACGTTGACGGTCGCCGGATTCGAAAAGGTGCAGCTTCCGCCGTCGAACGCTATGTCACGGAGACAGGCGGGCGCATGCCCGCAGAGGTCCAGCGGCGGGTGCAGGAGATATCGGCGGAGGGCGGCACTCCGCTGCTGGTCGCCGAAACCACGCACGACGGCGGAGCCCGGGTTTTGGGAACAGTGCACCTTGCCGATGTGGTCAAGCCTGGCATGCACGCCAGATTTGCCGAGCTCCGGCGGATGGGCATCCGGACGGTGATGATCACGGGGGATAACCCGGTCACGGCAAAAGCGATTGCGACGGAGGCCGGCGTCGACGACTTCGTCGCTGAGGCCACACCCGAAGACAAACTGGACGTCATCCGCCGCGAACAGGGCGAGGGCCGTTTGGTTGCGATGACCGGTGACGGAACGAACGACGCACCGGCCCTTGCGGCCGCCGATGTTGGCGTGGCGATGAACTCCGGGACACCGGCTGCCAAGGAAGCGGCGAACATGGTGGATCTCGATTCCGATCCCACCAAGCTGATCAACATCGTGGGCATCGGTAAACAACTGCTCATCACCCGCGGTGCGTTGACTACATTCTCCGTAGCGAACGACGTGGCGAAGTACTTCGCGATCGTACCGGCGCTTTTCACCGCAGTGTTCCCGGGTCTCGGCCTGCTGAACATCATGGGCCTGGCTACTCCGGCCTCAGCCATCCTTTCAGCCGTGATTTTCAACGCCCTCATCATCATTGTTCTGGTGCCGTTGGCTCTGCGCGGCGTGAAATACCGGGCAGTTTCGGCAAACCAAGCGCTCGGACGGAACCTGCTCCTCTATGGTCTCGGCGGGCTGGTGGCCCCGTTCATCGGCATCAAACTGATTGACCTGCTCATCTCACTCATCCCCGGAATCGGCTAGGAAACCCATCATGAACATGCTGCTCGGCTATCTCCGTCAAGCAGGCACCGCCCTGCGGTTCCTGCTGCTCGCCACCCTGGTCCTGGGGCTCGCCTACCCGCTGGCAGTCTTCGGGGTGGGACAGGCTGTTGCCCCATTCCAGTCGAACGGCTCCATCATGAAAGACCCGTCCGGAAATCCGGCGGCGTCAGCACATATCGCGCAGGCCTCCGTAGACGACGCCGGGACACAAGACCCAGCCTGGTTCCATGCACGGCCCTCGGCGGTCGGCTGGGACCCGGCGTCGTCGTCGGCCAGCAATCTGGGTCCCAACGACGCGAAGTTGCTGGACACCGTCACCGCCAACCGCGCCGCCGTTGCGGAGTTGGAAGGCGTCAGTGAGTCCGCCGTGCCAGCAGATGCCGTGACTGCCAGCGGTTCGGGACTGGATCCGGACATCTCCGTTGAATACGCCACACTCCAGATCCCGAGAGTCGCCAAAGCGCAGGGCCTCACTCTGGAAGCTGTTCAGGGGCTCGTGGACAAACACACAAGTGATGGACTGGAAGCATTCTTGAGCCAACCATCGGTGAATGTCACCGAGCTGAACCTGGCCGTTGCGGAGGCCGCACGGTGAGGGCCCTGGCCGTCGGTGCGGTGGCCGTTCCGGGTGGAAGAATGAGGCTATGGCACGGGCGACACTGAGAATCTTCCTGGGGGCTGCCCCGGGTGTTGGTAAGACCTACGCCATGCTCGAAGAAGCCCACCGGCTGGTGGGTCGCGGCGAAGACGTGGTGCTGGCTTTTGCCATGGATCACGGCCGCAGCGATACGCGGGCACTGACCCAAGAACTGGAATCAATACCCGTGCGGACAGTTCAGTACCGGGGCACGGCCTTTGAGGAAATGGATCTCGACGCCGTTCTGGCCCGGCGGCCGCACACCGCCGTCGTGGATGAGTACGCCCATACCAACATCCCCGGCAGCCGCAATGAAAAACGCTGGCAGGACATCGAGGAACTCCTCGAGGCAGGCATCAACGTGCTGTCCACCGTGAACGTACAACATCTGGCGTCGCTGGGGGATGTCGTGTTGGCCATTACGGAAGTCCGTCAGGCAGAGATCGTTCCCGACGACGTCGTCCGGCGGGCTGACCAGATCCACTTGGTGGATATCTCTCCTGAGTTGCTGCGGCAACGGTTGGGAGACGGCAAGATCTACGCTGCCGACAAAGTGGATGCAGCTTTGTCGAACTACTTCCGGCTCGGAAACCTGACGGCATTGCGGGAGCTCGCCCTGCTCTGGCTCGCCGACCGCGTGGATGAAGGACTGGCGAAGTACAGGGCAGAGAACAACATCGACGCCAGCTGGCCTGCCCGGGAACGCATCGTTATCGGGCTGACCGGCGGTCCCGAAGGTGAGGTCCTGATCAGGCGGGCCGCCAGAATACTCAAGCGTGTTAACGGCGGTGATCTCCTGGCCGTCCACGTCCGCGCTGCCGACGGTGTTTCCGGTGAGTCGCCACAGGATCTGGAAACGCAGCGGCATTTGATAAGGGACCTCGGGGGGAGCTATCACACAGTGGCGGGGGAGGACCCGGCCCCAGCGCTGCTGGATTTCGCCCGCAGCGTCAACGCAACGCAAATCGTGGTGGGCGTGTCCCGCCACCGTTCCTTGGCCGGGCGGCTGATGGGAAGCGGTATCGGTAACAGGGTTGTCCGGGAATCAGGAGACATCGACGTTCACATGGTCTCCCATCCGCTGGGCGGCCAAGGGATGGACCGCCCGCGCCGTGGTGAGCTGGGCAGGGTCCGTGTAGTCGTAGGGTTTGGGTTGGCCGTTGTCCTGCCGGCATTGTTGCAGTTCGTCCTGGCGGCGAGTCCATCCCACAACATCGCGACGGCAGTGCTCGTCCAGCTCACCGGTTCGGTCGCCGTTGCCCTGGTTGGCGGGCTCTGGCCGGCGCTCCTGGGAGCAGTGTGGAGCAGCCTTCTGGTGAACTACTTCTCCACTCCTCCCATCGGTACTTTGACCATCAGCGATCCCCAAAACCTACTGGCCCTGCTGGTCTTCGTCGGCGTCTCAGCCGCGGTGGCCGCCGTCGTTGACATCTCGGCAAGGCGATCGAAAGAGGCCAGGCGCGCCCGCGCAGAAGCTGAAACCATGGCTGAGCTGACACGCGGAGCAACGGATGCGGACGACACGGTCCAGGGACTCCTGACGCAGGCTCTGGATGTCTTCCAGATGCGTGGTGCGGCATTGTTCACGGCCGACGACGGGCTGGATTCCGAAGGGGCCTGGCGGCTGATGGCCAAGGCAGGTGAGGTACCTCCAGTTGCTCCTCAGAGCAATGATCTGTCTGTCGGTGGCAACACGATGGAGCAGATCGGTGACCAGACCCGGCTGGTTCTTTACGGCAGGACGCTTCCGGCGAGCGACCGCCGCTTGCTGGCGGCCTTTGGCTCGCATCTTGCTGCCCAGCTTGAGCGCAGGCAGCTCGCGGCCAGCCGCCGTGAAGTGATGCGGCTGGCTGAAAGCAACATCATGCGTACGTCCATCCTTCGCGCCGTTTCCCACGACCTTCGCACTCCCCTGGCCGGCATCAAACTGGCCGTAGGAGGTCTGAAACAACACGATGTGGAGTACACGCCCGACGAAGAACAGGACCTGCTGACGACGATTGATGAATGTTCAGATCGGCTCGATGTCCTGGTGGGTAACCTTCTGGACATGTCCAGAATCACTTCTGACTCAGTGAACGCTCTGATCAAGCCCGTTCGCTGGTATGAAATCATCCCGGGAGCCTTGCGTGGAGTGCCTTCCGGCAGTATTCGCGTGGACCTGCCGGCAAACCTCCCCGCAGTCGACGCCGATGCGGGCATGCTGGAACGCGTGATCGCCAACATCGTGGAAAACGCCGTCAAGTATGCCCCGGGCTCGGACATCGTGATCGTTGCTTCAGGCGGAGGCCTGAGTACGACATCCCTGGACGGCAGGCCCTCAGGAGAGCTGCGAATCATCGACCACGGGCAAGGTGTCCCCGCAGACGGCGTCGTCCGTATGTTCCAGCCATTCCAACGCCTTGATGACGTCCCCGCGAGCACCGGCGTCGGCCTGGGGCTGGCAGTTGCAAAGGGCTTCGCGGAAGCAATGGGCGGCACACTGACTGCCGAGGCAACACCAGGCGGCGGACTAACCATGGTCATCCGGATGCCGCTCTCCACGGGAGCGCCGCTGGAACGGGATGCGCCCCAGGCGCCAATGGAAGCGCAATCACTGCTGCTGCATCAGCCACCTGTGGACACCGGGCGGGGTGCTCGATGAACAACGTCTTGGTGGTGGACGACGACCCACACATTCTCAAGGCACTGCAGATCACGCTGAAAGCCCACGGTTATGGAGTAACGACGGCCGAAAACGGTGAAGCCGCGCTGCTATCAGCTGCCCAGCACCCGGTCGCCGTCGTGGTCCTTGACCTCGGACTACCCGACATCGACGGCACTCACGTCATTACCAGGATCCGCGAGTGGAGCGAGGTGCCAATCCTGGTGCTGTCCGCACGGCACGGCTCAACCGACAAGGTGGAAGCCCTCGATGCCGGAGCAGATGACTACATCACCAAGCCGTTTGGGCTGGAGGAACTCCTTGCGCGACTCCGGGCGATTCTACGGCGGACGACCGAGCCTTCCAATGAAGCGCCGGTAGTCACGACGTCCTCGTTCACGCTCGATCTGGCAGGGAGAAAAGCCAACCGCGATGGTGACGACGTTCGATTGACTCCCACCGAATGGAGCATTCTGGACGTCCTTGTCCGGAACCCCGAGAAACTCATCACCCAGCAACAGCTCCTTACCGAGGTCTGGGGGCCGGCCTACGCCACGGAAGCCAACTACCTGCGCGTTTACATGGCCCAGCTTCGCCGCAAACTCGAACCAGAGCCAGGGAATCCGCAACATTTCATTACCGAACCCGGGATGGGGTACCGCTTCCAGCCGTAAGGGGCTGCGTGTCCGTGTCCGACGAGTTTCCAGAGCCGGGCACGGCAGTCAAGGAACACATGCCCGTTGGGCAAGCTGCATTCCTTCTCGGGTTCACACCCGAGCCTGCGCGGAAGGCCAGTTGGTGTGGTCCGGTTAGTTGAATTCGAGACCGAGCAGGGCGTTTTCGGTGACTTCGGGTAGTGCGGGGTGGATCCAGTATTGCTTGGCAGCGAACTCTCGGACGTCGAGGTCGAAGGCCAGAACGGTGATCATTTGCTGGATCAGGGTTGATGCTTGGGAACCCATGTAGTGGGCGCCGAGGAGTTTGCCGGTGTCTTGGTCGGCGATGAGTTTGCAGATGCCTGTGGTGTCTTCCAAGGCCCAGCCGTAGGCAACGTCCCCGTAGCTTTGGACCGTGGTTGTCACGTTGTGGCCGTGTTCGCGGGCTTGGGATTCAGTCATCCCGACGGTGGCGATCTGGGGGTGGGTGAAGGTGGCCGCGGGGACGTGGTCGTGTGGCATTCTCCGCAGATTATCCGGGTTCAGCAGGTTGTGGCGCACGGCGCGCATCTCGGCGTTGGCGACGTGCTTGAGCATGTAGGGCGATGAGACGTCGCCGAGGGCCCAGACACCTGGAGCGGATGTTGACCGGCCGTACTCATCGACCTTGATGCGCCCGGCGCCTATCGTATCTATCCCGCCGGAGTGTGGGTTTAACAGGTCTCCGTTCGGGATGCGCCCGGTGGCAACCAGCAGTACCTCCCCGGTGGCGGAGGTACCGTCGTCGAGCCTGACGGTTATGCCTTGGTCTGTTTGGTCGGCGCCGATGACGGTCCGACCGGACCGGACGTCGAAGCGTTCGGCGGCGAGGTCGTTGAACGGGCCATGCAGGTCTTCGTCGAGGTTCCGCAGAAGCGTGGAGCGGGCGATGATCGTGACGTCCGTGCCGAGGGCGTCGAAGACGTGGGCGAACTCCATGGCGATGGAGCCTCCACCGATGACTACCAAGGATTTGGGTAGCTGCGCGAGCCGCATGATGTCCTGGTTGGTGTGGTACCGCACGCCCGAAGCGGCGATGGCCTCGGGGATCACGGGGCGGGAGCCTGCGGCGATGACGACCTGGTCACCCGAGATGGTTTTTTGGTTGACGCCTTGGCCTGTTCGCAAGGTGCGTTCTCCGACGAAGACGGCGTGCTGGTCGTACACATCGATGTTTGGGGTCCGTGGGCTGCGGCGGTACTCCTCACCGGCGGCGGCGATGGGGTCGACGCGGTTCTCGAAGATACGGCTGACTATGCCCGGCCAGTCAACGTAGTTGACCTCGGCATGGAGGCCCAGGCGTCCGGACCTGGTGGTCTGCAGCGCGGTATCGGCGGTGAGAACGTACATTTTCGAGGGGATGCAGCCTGCGTTCAGGCAGGTGCCGCCGAACGACGCTTCCTCGATGATCGCGATCGACCGGTCTTCGAACCCGGGTCCGGGAATGGAGTTCCCGGACCCGGTGCCGATGATGACCAAGTCGTAATGCCGATCCACGGCGGCCTTGCTGGCAGTGGTGTGCATGTTGGGTGGTCCTCACTCTGGGGTCTTCTCAACACTACTCAAACAGGGCGGAGCAGCCATGTAACAGTGTGCGGTGCCCACCATCCAGAGCAGTAGCACTCCCGCGTAAGGCCCGGTTGGGTCGCGCCGCCCGCATTGCAACGATTCCGCACTCAGGCGCATGTGCATGCGCAGGGTGCAGAATGGGGTTCATGAAGATGGCTGCGGGCTTAAGGCGCCGCGAACGCAAGAACCGGCATTGATGGATACGACGACGGCGACGGACAGCGCTTACGGGGACGCAGTCCGGGCAGTCCGGAGAGGTGAGATCAACGCGGACGAAGCGGCAAACCAGCTGATCGGCCTGATGACGGATAGGGAGATCCTCGGGCTGCTCGATGGCGACTCACCCAGGTTGCTGCTCCCGTTCATTCCGTTACTGCTGGACAGGGTGCCGTTCGTGGCCGGTGCGGTCTCGCGGCTCGGCATACCAGGTATTCGGTTCAGCGACGGTGGCCGCGGTGTAGTGATCGGTGCCTCCACGGCTTTCCCGGTGACAATTGCGAGGGCAGCCACCTGGGATCCGTCGCTGGAGGAACGTGTTGGGGTGGCCATCGGTCTGGAAACCAGGGCGCGTGGAGCGAACTACTCGGCCTCAGTCTGTGTAAACCTGCTTCGCCACCCAGCCTGGGGTCGTGCGCAGGAGTGCTATGGGGAGGATCCGGTACTCACAGGCCGGATGGGATCGGCCCTTACCCGGGGTGTTCGCATCAACGTCATGGCCTGCGTGAAACACTTCGCGCTCAACTCGATGGAGAATGAACGCTTCGAAGTCGACGTGGCGGTGGACGACAACGCCTTGCACGAGGTTTACTTGCCACACTTCAAGGCAGTCGTGGACGCCGGCGCTGACTCCGTCATGAGTTCTTACAACCGTGTACGCGGCGAGTATATGGATGTCAACCGCGCCCTGCTCACAGACGTTCTGAGGCAGGAGTGGGGCTTCTCCGGGTTTGTGACGAGCGACTGGGTGTTCGGGACGCACGATGCGGTGGTCAGCCTGGAGGCGGGAATGGACGTGGAGATGCCGCTCCGGTTGCTGCGCGCCCGCAGGCTGCCAGCCGCGCTCGGCAATGGCGACTTGGCACGCGCCACCGTGCTGCGGTCCGCGCGCCGCATTCTGCGCACGTGCGTGCAGCATGGCGCGACCCGGGAATCAGCGGTCCCTACCCCGGCCGTCATCGCCTCTCCGGCCCATCGCGCGCTTGCCCACGAGGTCGCGACGGAGTCGATCGTCCTGCTGAAGAACGAAGCCGTCGGTGCGGCGCCCCTGCTGCCGCTAGGACCCAATATCCGGCATCTCGCCGTCATTGGACGACTCGCGGCACAAGCGAACCTCGGCGATCATGGCTCCTCCCGCGTAAGGCCTCCCTCCTCTGTCTCGCCGCTGCGAGGCCTGCGTGAGGCTCTTCCAGGGGTCAGGATCACCACCACGAACGGCCGAAACGAACGCCGCGCGGCCTCGTTGGCGGCAGCAGCTGAGACAGCGATCGTCGTCGTAGGCCTGGACCAGCACGATGAGGGCGAATCCGTCGTCACCGGAGGTGTCGACGTGGGTGTGCTTGGTCCGGAATTCGGCTCGGGCCCCTCCGTCGGTTGCTCATCGGACTCGCGCACCTGGCCTCCCGCTTCGTCCGAGGCGGTGACCGCAGCTCGCTCAACCTCCGACCCTCGGACGAACGGCTCATCCACGCGGTTGTCGACGCGAACCCCCGGACCGTCGTCGTGCTTGTTAGCGGCAGTGCGGTTCTTACCGAGACCTGGCGTGACCGCGTGCCAGCGCTCCTCCTTGCCTGGTACGGCGGTATGGAGGGCGGTCGTGCGCTCGCGGGCGTGCTGACCGGCAGTGCTGAACCCGGCGGACGGCTGCCCTTCGTGCTGCCAACGGACCCCGCGCATCTGCCATTCTTTGACTCAGCGGCAAAGTCCGTTGTCTATGACAACCAATGGGGTCAGCGCCGGCTCGACGGCGAGGGGCATACGCCCGCATTCCCGTTCGGATTCGGCCTGGGCTATACGACCATCGAGCACCGGCTCATCGACCACACGTTGGACAGCTCAGGCGGCAACGCGGACGTGCTCGTAATAAACAGAGGCAACCGCAAGGGCTCCACCGTTGTTCAGATCTACGCCGCGGATGTGTCCCTGCGCAGACCTGTGGCTCAACTCCTGGGCTTCCAGAAGGTGACCCTGCTGCCCGGTGTAGAGACGACAGTGCGGGTCACTCTGGATGCTGGCCCCACCCTGCATCGCGATCCGACCACACGGCGCTGGTCTCCGCGCATGGGGGAGTGGGCCCTGCAAGCGAGCCAGCACAGCCCGGTCAGCTGGGAGAATGCCGTCCGCTTGCCACGCATGGAAAGTCCGACAGCGGAGGCAGACACTCCAGGCCGTCATCAGGCCTGATGCCGGCAGGTGCTGCGCTAATTACCCGTGAAGGTCGCGGAACGGCGCCAAAGGCCCTTCGATACGAACAGGCAGCGCGTCCTCGCCCCGCAGCACAGCGCGAAGCAGCCGCCGTTCCTCCCAACGGATAATCAGGGACGCTCGGCCTGGGCGCAGCACCAAGTCTCCGTCCGGCGTCGAGTAACGCTTCTGCAGATCCGCCACCTCCTCCTCTTGCAGCAGTGCAACCGTGTTGCCCGAAGCCTGGTCAACCAA
This sequence comes from Paenarthrobacter sp. 4246, assembly GCF_040546855.1. Lineage (NCBI taxonomy): Bacteria > Bacillati > Actinomycetota > Actinomycetes > Micrococcales > Micrococcaceae > Paenarthrobacter > Paenarthrobacter sp. 4246. The sequence continues at coordinate 535,641 of NZ_JBEPOP010000003.1, read as the reverse complement.
GCGGACCAAGGACGAGGGCCCCGTGAGATCGGTCGCAACGTAGCGCTGTTCGCTGGCGGCAAGAATTGTCCTTTGCGCCGCCCGCGTCACGACCAGCGGGCGCGACGGCCCGTCCAGCAGGGCGCTTAGTACGTCGGCCGCGGCATCGGGGCGACCTGTTCTCCGCGCCGCCGCCTGCATCATCTGTAAGCGGCCGGGTTCGCGCAGCACCTCATCGATTTTCCAGCCGATGGTTGCCGCTGCATTGCAGCGGACTGCCGCCCCCTGCTCCATGAGGTAATCGCCGTTGCGGACCTCCTGACCGGGGATCGGGTTCACAAGTATCATGGGGAGCCCCGCTGCCATGCACTCCGACGCCGAGAGTCCGCCCGGCTTGCCCACGAAAAGGTCCGCGCGCTGCAGCAGCTGCGGCATCTCCGTCGTGAATCCGAGCACGCTGTAGCGGTCGCCAGCCGGTGCCACGAGCGTCTCGATGCGCTGCCGCAGCGCATCGTTGTGTCCGCACACGACTGTGGCTGTGAAGGAAGAGCGCATATGCATTGTCTGCCGAACCACTGAGACAGCGTAGTCACCACCAGTCGCGCCAGCCGAAATCAGCAGCATCGGCGGCTCGTCGGTATTGCGCACGGGCGCTGGAGTAAGCTGTTTGCTGATCGGTATTCCCGTGGCAGCGACACGGTCGGGAGGAAGACCGAGCGCCATGAGCTCCACCCTTCCTTCTTCCCTGGCGACAAAGATCTTATGGAACGCACCCGAGAGCGACAGGCCTTGGAAGTCGTAGTCGGTGGTCACCACAGCTGTCTTGGCGTCGATCACTCCGCGAAGGAGCAGCGAGGCCAACAGCTGGGCAGGAAGGAAATGCGTACAGACAATTGCTGTCGGCCGGAAGTGCTTGATTGCACTGACAACCGGGCTGGCATTCACCCGCGTCCAAGGGTCGATCGGGCCACGACGCCTGAACGGCGGGTTGCTGATGTCGTAGCCCCACTCGACCAGCCAGGGCAAGTCCTCCACCAGGACGAAGTAACCCTTACCCAGCAGCGCACGGTAGAGAACGCTGCTCACCTGCAGCACGTCAAGCACTTGCACCTCGGCGATGTCATCGCGTGTGGTGCAGGCTTGCTGCACTGCCGCCGCGGCGCTGTTATGCCCCGATCCCACGCCCGCGGACAGTATTAGTACACGCTCTCCGCTGGCAGAGGCTTTGGTTCCTGCCGACGTTGTGCGCATGGTGAGAGGCTAGCAGGCTGCGATCCCCTTATGGTGGGGGCGTAGCACTGGATTGGAGAATGGCGGCGTACAGTTCGTCGACATCAGCTACGCGAAGGTAACACATGCAGCTACATGAATACGGATCATTTTTCGGGGCCAGGAATGCCCTGGTCTCCTGATTCTTCCGCGGCGCACATCTTGAAGCAGAAAATCCGAGGAACCATTGGTTTTTGTGTTGTCCAGGACTACGAGGGGGTGTCCGTGAAACACGGACACCCCTAACGAGTTACCCAGTCACCCGATTTAGGCGTAGTGGAGGTGTCGCTTTCTGGACCGTTCTGCTCGTTGTGTATGCCCAACTCCCTAAGCGATCGGTGCAGGGGGTTGTTCCCCGCTCAGCACTGCGAGGGCGTTGTCGGCGGCGAGCATGGCCATGGCGGTCCGTGTCTCCACCGTCGCCGAGCCAAGGTGCGGCAGGAGCGCAACATTGTCCAGTTCCAATAGCCCTGGATCGACTCGGGGCTCCTGCTCGTAGACGTCGAGTCCGGCTCCCGCGATTGTCCCTTCCCGGAGCGCAGTTGCCAGAGCATTCTCATCCACAATGGGTCCGCGGGCAGTGTTGACGAGGAATGCAGAGCTCTTCATTGCAGCGAGTTGCTCGGCCCCCATCAGGTGATGAGTAGCAGGACCATAGGGACAATGCAGTGAGACGACGTCGGAGACGGACAGAAGCTCGTCGAGATCGACGCGACGTGCGTCCAATCCGGCGGCGATCGTGGGATCGATTTCGCTGCGGGACTGGTAGACGATTTCCATGCCGAACGCTTTGGCCCTTCGCGCGGTGGCTTGGCCGATTCCGCCCATGCCCACGATTCCGAGTGTCTTTCCTTGCAGGCTGGACCCGAGGAGGAAGAACATGCCCCACTTCCATGCCTGGCCGGAGCGGATGAGCCGTTCGCCCTCGCCGAGCCGACGGGTCGTCATCAGGATGAGACCGAACGCGATGTCGGCTGTGGCGTCGGTGAGCACACCGGGCGTGTTGGTGGCGACGACACCCCGTGCGGTGCAGGCGGGCACGTCGATGTTGTCATATCCGACGGCGACGTTCGCGACGACCTTGAGCTGCGGTCCTGCGGCGTCGAGGACTTCGGCATCAACGCGTTCGGTGAGCAGGGACACGATGGCGTCGGCGCCAGCTACGCGGCGCAGGAGTTCTTCGCGGGTTATGGTTTCCGGACCTTCCCAGGCCTCGACGTGGTGTTCGGTGCGAAGCTTCTCAATCGCAGCGTCGGGAATGCGTCCCGTGACGACAACGCGGCTCATGCGGTCACAATCCACTCGCGGAGGCGACCGAGGCCGTCGCGGATGTCCGCGACGTCGATACCTGAGTACGCGAGGCGGATGTATTGCCGTTCCTCGCCGGGTTGGCGCCGGCCGAAGTGTTCGCGTGTGCAGAAGGAGACGCCGGTTTTGTAGAGTGCGTCGCTGGCGAAGTCACCCACTGCCGTGTAACCCATTTTCTCCATGACGTCGGTGACGTCGGGGAACAGGTAGAACGTCGATTGCGGTACTGCGACGTGCATGCCGGGGACAGAGTTCACCAGTTCGCAGGCAGCATCCCGACGTTCACGCAGGATATCGAGCATCTGCTGGACGGGTTCCTGGGTGCCACGAAGTGCTTCGATGCCAGCCCATTGCACGTAGTGGGTGGTGCATGATTCGTCGTTCGTGTTGAGCGTGCTGAGCACTTTTGCGATCTCTAGTGGTGCGACTGCGCAGCCGAGCCGTGAGCCGGTCATGGCAAACTTCTTGCTGAAGGTGTAGAGAATGACAGTACGTTCTGCCATACCAGGAATCGAGGCGATCGAGCTCGAGACTCCCTCGTACCGGGTCTCGAAGTAGGCCTCGTCGGAGAGTACCCATAGATTGTGCTCTTGGGCGAGCTGCGCGATGGCTTCGCGCTCAGCTGTGGTCGACTCCGCTGAGATGGGGTTCTGCAGGTCGTTGTAAATGATCGCCACTGTGTTCGGGGTAATCGAGGCGCGCACCTGATCGAGGTCGATCGAGAAGCCCTGGCTTGTGGGGAGGTAGCGGTACGCTACGGCCGTGCCGCCGAGGTATTCGATCTGCGACTCATAGATGGGGAATCCGGGATTCGGGTAGAGCACCTCCTGCCCAGGGTTCATCACCGCCTGGAGGAACTTCGTGATGACCGGCTTGCCGCCCGTCATCACCACGACGTTGTCTGCAGAGAGGGTCATGCCGCGGCGTGAGCCGATGTCCTGGGCGAGGGCTTCGCGGAGCTGCGGGATGCCCGGGCCGGGGCAGTAGCCCGTGTAGCCGTCAGCGATTGCTTTGGTCATGGCTTCGACGATATGTGGGGCGGTCGGGATGTTGATGTCGCCGAGGTGGAAGGGGTAAACCAGATTTCCCTTAGCCTTCCAGGCCGCGGCAGCTTGGGCGACGCTAAAGGCGGTTTCGGTGCCGAGCCGTTCGAGTCGATGCGCGAGTTGCTGCATGCTGTTTACTCCTCGTTGAGTTTAAGAGTCTTTTGTAGACATCTAATACTTAACTAATATATCAAAGGCCTGGCGGCCTACTCAAGGACACTCAGGCTCGAGCTGCTGACCGATGATCAAGAACCTGGATACGGATACCGGGACTGCCGCGCTGGTGGTCTCGCTCGGTTGCGGGTTTGCATGTCGTTCGTTGGGCGTATTACTGTCTTGCTACTGAAACCGGCATGGGCAACAAGGCCCGGAGGGGAGGGGCGCATCGCCGCTGACCAATCCAAGCATTTAGTCCCATACCCGTTGAAAGCCCCTCCTGTGGGGCTTTCCCCATGTTTCAGGGGATGGGATTTGTAAGTATACTTATGATATTTGCTAGTTCGGATACCCCGACAAGCGTGGTCCGGGTCTTCGGTCTCCGTCGTTGCGAGGAGTAGTTCATGGTCAGCTTCCGTCCCCTGGCCCGCATCGCCTCGATTTTGACCACCCCTCTTGCGCCGGAGGATGTCCTGGCGTTGTTCAACCCGGTCTACTCGTCACGTCAGTTGCGTGGAGTCGTTACCGATGTAGTCCACGAAACAGCTCAATCAGCGACTATCTTCTTCCGGCCCGGCCGCGGTTGGCATGCCCACCTAGCCGGCCAGTGGGCGAGAATAGGCGTCGAAATCAACGGGGTCCGCCAATGGCGGTCCTATTCGCTGAGTGCGCCGGCGGGCAAAGGTCCGGCCATCACGGTCACTGACGTAGGATCCGTGTCCGGAACCTTGGTCCGCAAGACCAAGGTTGGTGACGTTCTCTTCCTGGCACCGCCCCAGGGTGATTTTGTCCTTCCTGAGCACCCCCGTTCGCTACTCATGCTCACTGCGGGAAGTGGCATCACGCCCGTCATGTCAATGATTCGGACGCTTGTCCCAAGCCGCCCTGACGCGGACGTTGTCCTGATCCACTCCTCCCGGGAAGAAGGGGACAGTATCTTCCGCGAGGAACTGGACGAACTTGCTGATCAATTTCCCAACTTCCGTGTGGTGCAGTGGCTCACCGGGGGACGTGGCCGCATGAACTTCGCGTCTACGGCCGCTCTTGAAGATGTGTGCCCGGACTGGCGGGACAGGGCAGCCTACGCCTGCGGCCCTGAGTCTTTCCTGGATGACGCCGAAGCAATGTGGAACCAGGCAGCGTTGACTCCTGCCGCTACGCCAGGGAAGGCAGCCAACGGTGGAACAGGGCAAGGCTCGCTCACTATCGAGCGCTTCAGCACCGAGCTCCTTGGAGGGGACGGCAGTGAAGGCGGCGTAGTCACTTTCGAAACTTCCGATCGCGAGGTCAAGGCCGACGGCGGTGTCCCCCTCCTCGACGTCGGCGAGGACGCAGGGGTCCTGATGCCCAGCGGCTGCCGCATGGGTATTTGCCACAGCTGTCTGACTCCATTGCTCGCCGGGAGGGTCCGCGACCTGCGCACCGGTGAAATCCATGGGGCGCCCGGGGAACTTATCCAAACTTGTGTCTCGGCAGCCGCCGGGCCAGTCAACCTGGAAATCTGAGGAGTGCAACCGCATGTCAGTAGTCTCAGCCAAAGGCTCCGCCACCGCCGTCGGATCCAAGTCCCGGCCTGGTGCCCTTGCCGATAAGGGAAGGCCCACGGTGCGGCCGCCGGCGGCCGCACACCTGAGCGACGAGCAAGTAGCCCAACTGGGCCGTGAGCTCGATGCAATCCGTGACGAAATCCTTGCCAAGCGTGGCTCCAGCGACGCCGCCTACATCAGGCGCATGATCAAGATCCAACGTGCGTTGGAAATCTCAGGTCGTGCCGCACTGCTGGTGGGCAAGAACAAAGCTGCCTGGTTCACCGGCACAACACTCCTCAGCCTGGCAAAAATCCTGGAGAACATGGAACTTGGCCACAACATTCTCCACGGCCAGTGGGACTGGATGCGTGACCCGGACATCCACTCCACCACCTGGGAGTGGGACTTCGTTACCCCGTCGCGTTCGTGGCAGCACACGCACAACGACCTCCACCACCGTTGGACCAACGTGGTTGGCAAGGACCGCGACGTCGGCTACAACCTTTTGCGCATGGACCCCGACCAGGAGTGGAAGCCCTTCAACATGGGCAACCCTCTTTACAACGCCTTGCTTGCTCCCGTTTTTGAATGGGGTATAGCCCTCTACGACTTGGAGATCCCTGAGTACAAGGAAGGCCTGAAATCCAAGGAGGCCATGAACAAGGACCTCAAAGCGCTGGGGAGGAAGGCGTTCAAACAGTTCGCCAAGGACTATGCAGCCACCCCGGCCCTTGCCATGCTGTCGGGCTCCGGGAAGCAAGCCCTCTACGGCACTCTCACTGCCAATGCCATCCGCAACGTCTGGGCCCACGCTGTCATCTTCTGCGGCCATTTCCCGGAAGGAACGGACACGTTCACCGAGGAAATGGTGGAGGGCGAAACCCGAGGCGACTGGTACGTCCGTCAGATGATCGGATCCGCCAACATCTCCGGGTCACCGTTCATGCACCTCATGACAGGGAACTTGTCGCACCAGATCGAGCACCATCTCTTCCCTGACCTGCCGTCCAACCGTTACGCCGAGATTGCCCCCAAGGTCCGTGACATATGCCAGCGTTACGGCTTGAAGTACACCACCGGGCCACTGCTGAAACAGGTCGGCTCTGCGTGGGCCAAGGTCTTCAAGCTCGCCGTGCCCTAGCGCTACGGCTTGAGTACCCGTCCGCGCCGCAATCCCGGTCCCCGGGTCTTGGTGATCCGGCTTCTACTGTGGCTTGAACGGTGACAGTCGGCTGATTCTCTGTCGTGCAGCAATTATCAGGGGACGTGCAGCGAGGGCGCCGGACTTCACGGACGACATGACCTTATTGAGGGTGCCACTGAAGCGTCCGTTGCTTCGCAGGTTTTGGGTCAGTTCCCACGTGGTTCGGATGGAGTGCACGGCGAGGACGACGATGAAGAGTGAGATCACCAGGCCGGCAACTGAGGCGGCTACGATCATCACCCCTGTGATGTGCACCAGGAGCACGGCAGAAATCACAACGGTATGGGCGTCAAAAAGTTCCATATTCATTTCTCGCGGAGTAGTGGGTGTGTTGGTTTTCGCGGGGGATCCCGTAGCCGGAATTCCCCTAGAACAGGGGCCAGGGCACCGCTGGCATGTCACCGCTCGGAGCCGGAAACCGTCCAAGCAGGCGCAATCGGTCGCAGCGTGTGGCGAGTGATGCGACTTCCTCGGCGCTGAGCAGATCCGCCAGGTTCTGGCCCAGCCCGCCGTTCAAACCCTCGGCGACTCGATCGATGCCTTCGAGTTCCCCTGCGGCCAACGGGTCGCCCAGCCATCCCCACAGCACCGTGCGCAATTTGTGGGCATGGTGGAAGGTCAGTCCATGGTCCACGCCGTGTCTGTGCCCGTCCGCCATGGCAAGAATGTGGTCGCCTTTACGGTCGGCGTTGTTGACGATCATGTCGAAGACCGCCATGCGCCTTAACGCTGGCGAGTCTTCGTGAATGAGGGTGACCATCCGTCCCTTCTCATCCTGTCCTTCGAGAACGTGCTTCCATCCCGTCTCCGGCGCGTGGTCCTTTGCGACCAAGTCGACGGCGCGCTGGGCAGGGTCTTGCTCTTGCCAGAGTTGGACCATTCCTTCGCCCAGCGGGCCATCGCGCAGCCAGGTGCGTGGCACGATGTCCCCGCCGAATACCTGCGATACCAAGTAGGCGGCCACCTCCCGGTGAGCCAGATTGCCATGGGGAAAATCCCAGAGCGGACTTTCGCCTGCTATCGGCTTATAAACGACTTTTATATCCCCGATGGCGCCCAAGAATGTCGCATTTGAAGCCGTCGTGATGCGGCCAGTGAGCGTTAGCTCGGCGGTCGCCAAGTCCGGCGCCGGCATCACGCCTCGGGAAGGGTGCAACTGTGCCCTTCGGCGTCTATGGGGTATCCACAGAGCGGGCACGTCGGGCGCCCGGCTCCGACGATTTCACGGGTGCGCTTGGCGAATGCCCGGGCGGTGCCTACCGGCATGCGCACCAGCAGCATTTCCGCTTCGGATGCGCCGTCATCAACGAGCAGTTCCTCGTTGTCGTCAGCATCGACGTCGGCGATGGGGTAGGCCTCAACGACCACTTGGGCCGTGGTTGGGTCCCAACCCAAGCTCATGGCTCCGGCGCGAAACTGCTCATCAACTGTCTCAAGGGGATCGTTGTCGACAAGCTCAATGGGAGTACTCGTCGGAACGCTGAACGGGTTGCCCTGAACAGTGATGAGCTGGTCAAGGATCTCGTCGATCTTCTCTGCGAGCTGAGCCGACTGCTGCTTCTCCAGGGCAATACTCACGATCTGTTTTCCTGCACGCACCTGCAGGTAGAACGTCCGCGACCCTGGAAGGCCAATGGTCCCAACTACAACCCGATCAGGCCAGGCAAACTCGTGAACACTTGTAGGCATGTCAGTATTTTAGGCACATAAGGTTCACCGCGCGTTCTGACCTGCACCGCCGCCCACCGGCGCATCGCCCGAATGGATGCCGTTCGACAGCCATGACAGATCGCCCGCATCGGTGTTGGTCGCGTAGACGCTCGGCCGGTCAGCGCCGTAGCGCACGATCGATACGGAGGCGGGGCCCACGTTAATACGCTGGAACAGGTCAAGGTGCATGCCGAGTGCGTCGGCAAGGATTGACTTGATGATGTCACCGTGACTCACCGCCACCCACACTGCTCCCGGCCCATGCTCGGCTTCGAAGGCTGCATCGTGGCGTCTGATTGCTGCCACGGACCTGGCCTGCATCGCGGCCATGGATTCACCGCCGGGAAACACGACGGCGGATGGTTGTGTTTGCACCACCGGCCACAAATCCTCAGTTGCGAGATCACTGAGCATGCGGCCCTGCCACTGGCCGTAATCGCATTCGGTGATATCGATTTCGACTGGTGCATACGGCGTGCCGGCCTGGCGGTCGAGAATTAGCTGGGCGGTCTGCCGGCAGCGCTCGAGAGGACTCGACACTACCCCGACTACCGGCACTGCTGCGAGCCGGTCTGCCGTCAGAGCCGCCTGTTCGCGCCCTACCTGGTCCAGGCTCACGCCCGCGGTCCGGCCGGCCAGCAGTCCAGCTGCATTGGCTGTGGTGCGGCCGTGCCGCACGAGAATAACTGTCGCCATCCACTCAGCCTAGTATCCCGCACGTCCCGGTGTTGTGCGATGAATCGTATGTTCCGTATCAGGCCATCCTCAGGGCCTCAACCTGTTCGGGAAGGAGCAGGCCTTCGCTGATGGCGAGGTCAAGGACGCTCTGTCCGGACATGAGAGCTTTGTGTGCGATGTCGGCCGCAACGGCGTAGCCCAGAACCGGAAGCAGCGCTGTGGCTTGCGCCGTGGATGCCCGTGCTCTGGACCGCAGCAATGCTTCGTTCGCTTCGATGCCCTCGACGCAAAGTTCCCTCAGCACATCCGTGCCGTTGGTCAGCCAGTTCAGTGATTGCAGAAGGGAGTGTGCGATCACCGGTTCAAAGGCGTTCAGTTGGAGCTGTCCGTTGTCTGCGGCCATGGTGACGGTGAGGTCGGCCCCGGCCACCAAGAACGCAACCTGGTTGACGACCTCTGGAATCACCGGGTTGACTTTGCCGGGCATGATGGAGGAGCCTGCCTGCCGTGGAGGCAAATGGATCTCCGCGAACCCAGTTTGCGGTCCGCTGGAGAGCAGACGGAGGTCACTGCAGATCTTGGAGAGCTTAATCGCAGTGCGTTTGAGCGCTCCGGAGAACGTCATGAACGCACCGGTGTCCCATGTTGCTTCGACATAGTCGTGGGCACGGACCAGCTGGACCCCGCTCACCGCTGAGAGCTTGTCGATGACGCGCTCAACATACAGAGGATCGGCAGTGATGCCGGTTCCAATCGCCGTGGCGCCCAAGCTGCACTCAAGCAGGAGTGCGGCCGCTTCGCGCAGACGCCGTTGGTCTTCCTCAAGTGTCACGGAGAATGCAGTGAACTCCTGGCCGAGAGTCATGGGAACCGCATCCTGCAATTGCGTGCGCCCAACCTTCGGTATGGCTGCGAAAGCCCGGCCCCGTTCGGCGAACGCTGCCGAAAGCAGGGCCAGGCGCTCCAGAAGGTCCTCCAACGCGAACACGAGGGCCAAGCGCACCGCTGTCGGGTAGACGTCGTTGGTGGACTGGCATTTGTTGACGTGCCCGATCGGGTCGATCACTCCATAGGAGCCGCGGGGGTGGCCCAAGGCCTCCAGAGCGAGGTTGGCGATGACCTCGTTGGCGTTCATGTTGGTCGATGTCCCGGCGCCGCCTTGGATGACGTCGACGGGAAAGGCATGGTCAACGTCACCGGCGGCCATTGTGTCGCAGGCTTCAGCGATGGCCTTGCCGACTTCCGACGGAATCAAGCCCAGCTCGGCGTTGGTCAGGGCGGCAGCCTTCTTCACGAATGCGAGTGACCGGACGAGCTGCCGGTGGGTTCCCAACTGGATGCCGCTGATGGGGAAGTTGAAGATGGCCCGTTCGGTGTGGATTCCCCACAAAGCGGATTTTGGGACAGCCAAAAAACCCAGGCTGTCGTGCTCAATTCTTACTCCTGTGTTCATGAGGTGATCGCGATGACTTTGGGTTGGGTCATTTCCTCGTAGGCGAAGTGGACGCCTTCCCGGCCCATGCTGCCGTATTTCGAGCCGCCGAACGGCATCGCATCATGTCGGTAGTCGGAAGAATCATTGATCATGACACCGCCGGCGTCGATGGCTTTGGCGGTTTGCAAGGCGCGGTTGAGGTCCTTGGTGAACACGCCGGCCTGCAGCGCGTACTCGCTGTCATTGGCCAGTTCGATGGCTTCTTCTGCTGAGTCGAACGGTTCGACGAGGACAACCGGTGCGAACAGTTCCTCGCTCCAGGCTTCGCAGCTGCGGGGGACTCCTGTGAGAACAGCGGGTGTGAGGACCGGCCCGTTCAGTGTCCCTCCCGTCAGCAGTCGTGCCCCGGCGGCTACGGCCTCCTCGATCTTCCGTTTCGCTTCGGCGGCGGAGGCGGTGCTGATCATGGGCCCGACGTCGGTGTGTTCGTTGCTCGGGTCGCCGGTCTTAAGTGCCGTGGTTTGGGCGACGAATGCATCAAGGAATGTGTCGAAGACCGATCGTTGGACAAGGATCCGCTGGGCACCGATGCAGTTCTGCCCGGCGGCCCAGAAGGAGCCAGACACGCTGGCTTCGACGGCGGCTTGGATGTCGGCGTCGTCGAAGACGATGACGGGTGCGTTGCCGCCAAGTTCCATGGACAGGCGCTTGATTCCGGCATTCGCGGCGATGGCCCGGCCGGTGGCGAATCCTCCGGTGAAGGAGACCATGCGGACCAGTTTGGAGGAGATGATGGTTTGCGCGACCGTGCGGTCACCCAGAACAACGGTGACGAAGTCTGAGGGCAGTCCTGCCTCGCGAAGGAGGTCCACCAGGAGGATGGCCGTCAACGGTGTCAGCTGCGATGGCTTCAGGATGACGGTGTTCCCGCCGGCGATGGCCGGACCGAGCTTGTGGGCCACCAAGTTCAACGCGTCGTTGTAGGGCGTTATCGCTGCGATGAGCCCCAGTGGTTCACGGGTGAACCATCCCTGGCGGTTCTCAGAACCGGCGAACGAGTCGAACGGGACAACTTCCCCAACATTCCGGCGCGTTTCCGCAGCGGAGAGCTTAAGGGTGTTCACCGCACGGGAAACCTCTTTGCGGGCCTGCTTGATGGTTTTCCCGGCTTCGGCAACGATCAGCTCGGCGACCTTCTGCGACCGTTGCTGCAACAGGTCCGCGGCGGTGTCCAGGATCCTGCCACGCTCGTGGCGCGGCAGGGCTGCAGCTGCCGGAGCGGACGCAGCGGCACGGATGAGCTCGACGCGTACATCCGCCTCACTGCACTGGGGAAGGGTGGCCAGAACGGTGCCGTCATACTTGTTGCGCACCACCAATTCGCTGATAGCTAACTCGCTCTTGGTCTCGGCGATGGCTGTTTCAGGCACGGACGGCTCCTTTAGCGAATTCGTCGACGGCAATGATGTCGGAAATGAGGGCGTAAGCAGTCTCGACGCGACCGGCTCCCGGACCCGAAACGGTGACGGCCCCGAGCAGGTCGGTAGTGAAGGAAACGGCGTTGGTGGCACCGGAAATCCCAGCCAGTGGGTGGTGTGCCGGAAGGGCGATGGGCTGGACGGTAGCAAGGATGCTGCCGTCGCTCTCGCGGCGGGCTTCGCCGATAAGCTTCCAGCGGAGGCCGTTTTCCAGGGCTAGGGCGACGTCATTGCTGGTGATGCCCTGAATGCCTGTGGTGTGAACATCATTGGGGTGGATGTTTGCACCGAGAAGTTCGTTGGCCAGGATGGCGACCTTGAGCCGGACGTCGGAGCCGCCGATGTCAGCGGTGGGATCAGCTTCGGCGTATCCACGATCCTGGGCTTCGGCGATGGCCTCGTCCAGGCGCAGGCCGGCTTCCATGCGGCCCAGCACGTAGTTGCTGGTTCCATTCAAGATTCCCTGCACGGCGTTCAGTTCCAGGCCGCCGAGCATCTTATGGGCCAGGCGGATCACGGGCGTACCGCTCATGACGGCGCCCTCGTACTCGAAACGAACGCCGTTGTTGGCGGCGAGCTTGGACAGTTGAGTGCCCTGCAAGGCCACCGGTCCCTTATTGGTGGTTACCACGTGCTTACCTGACTCGATGGCCCACTTCACGTGCGACACGGCGGGTTCGCCGTCAAGGGGGCTGGTGAAGGTGGCCTCGACGACAATGTCGGCCGGGCTGTTCTTGATGACCTCTTCGTTTCGGGCATCGGCACTTCCGCCGGGGAGTCCCTGGAAGGAAGATCCGCGGGGCATGGCCAAGACAGCGGCAAGATTGATGCCATCGCCTTGGACGAGCGAGCCGAAGGCGAGGTCGGTAATGGCCACAACGCGGAGCTCGAACCCGAGGGAAGAGAAGCGCTGCGGTTCGTCGCGGATCAGTTCTGCCAAGGCGCGGTTCACGCCTCCGAAACCAATCAGGGCCAGGTTGTAAGTAGTCACGTTGATCTCCTTGGGTAGGGCGGTGATGCTGTCCTTCAAGCTTCAGTCCACGGAGTGTCAGTTACTTATGGGCGAATCGCCCGCCGAAGATGCCGAAACGCCCAAATGCGGACAGTTTGATCCGTGGCCGCTTCATATCGCGAGGACTACAGTGGATGTATGGCTGCAAGCCGCAATCCGCTCGATGAGCTGAGGGAAACGATTGGCCATCTGGCCAATCAGCTCAAGCTGCCAGGGTCGGAACGCGTTGACGACCTGGTGGGCGATTTCATCGGTGCGCGGCCCGGGCCGGCCCGGCCGCTGTCCGAAGTGCAGGCCGAGCTCGATGCGCTGGTCGGACTGGAGACCGTGAAGGAACAGGTCAGGGCCTTGGTGGCATTGCTCCAGGTCCAGGCCCGTCGCAAAGCCCACGGACTGCCGGAGGTGGCCACATCCCAGCATCTTGTATTTCTCGGAAACCCGGGCACGGGCAAGACCACCGTGGCGCGCCTCCTGGCCGAAATGTACCGTGCGGTGGGCTTGCTCCAGAAAGGACACCTGGTCGAGGTGGACCGTTCCGGCCTGGTGGGTCAGTACGTTGGGGCAACTGCCATCAAGACGGACCGGGTAATCCGGCGGGCGTTGGACGGCGTCCTGTTCATCGATGAGGCCTACGCGCTGGCCCCGGAGGACGGCCGGATGGATTTCGGCCCCGAGGCGATCGAAGTCCTGCTCAAGCGGATGGAGGACCACCGCCACCGTTTGGTAGTGATCGTGGCCGGTTACCCGCGGCTTATGGAATCCTTCTTGCTCTCCAACCCCGGGCTGCGGTCACGGTTCGCCCGTGAGATCACCTTCCCCGACTACTCCGTGGACGAACTTGAGACGATATTCCAGCAGATACTGGCCCAACACGAGTACTCGCTGGAGCCCGGTGCGGATCAGATGTTGCGCCGCATCCTGGCCGGGCTTCACGCGGGAGAAGACTCCGGGAACGCCCGGTTCGCCCGCACCCTGTTTGAGCAGTCACTTAATCGCCAGGCGCTGCGGCTGACGCGCGGCGAAGAACCGGGTCTCGACGCACTTGATCGAGAAGCGGTCATCACACTCACCGAGGATGACATCGTCGGGGCTGCTCTGGCCTTGGGCCAGGAGCCGCAGCCGGACGCCGCTCCGGAACCGGAGCCCTCACGCTGGTGGCGCTGGCTTGCCTGACCTGTCAGATGATGCCACCTGTGGAAGGCTCCCCGGCTATTTGGATTCCGCACCAGGAGGCTGCGCGATCCCAGGGTGTGGCCTTCTTCCTTCACGCGTCGTAACCGTCTCTCCACAGCCCCGCCTGCCCTACGAGTTCGGTCAACCACGGTCTATGTCCCTGATGGAACACCATCCCATCCGGCAATGCCTGCACTCTGGGGACAGAATCGGCGATGTCGATGGTGACCCTGGCACCAGCCATGGGTGCGTTGGTTATGTGCAAATCGCCGTATGAAGCAGGCAGTTGGGGATCCATCCAGAATCCACCCCGGGACACGTGCGCGTCGTACCTCATTAAGCTCGTGATCAGCTGAATGGGAGAGGTGGCTGCCCAGGCTTGGGGTGAGCAGGCTGTGGGGTAGGGAACGGGTTCGCTGTACTGGTCCCGGCTGAATCCGCAGAACAGTTCGGGAAGGCGGCCCTCTGAGTAGTCGGCCGCATCCAGGAGGGCTGTAGCGATCCGTTGAGCTTCCTCCACGAATCCGTAGCGCATTAACCCCGCCGCAATCACCGCGTTATCGTGTGGCCAGACGGATCCGTTGTGGTAGCTGGCCGGGTTGTAGGCGCCCATGTCGGACCCCAACGTCCGCACGCCCCAGCCGCTGAACATCTCGGGTGACATCAGGCGCTCGGCTACGAGCGGTGCCTTGTCCTCGTCCACCAGGCCGACCCAGAGGCAGTGCCCCATGTTGGAGGCGCAGGCGTCTACCTGCCGCTTCTTACCGTCCAATGCGATCGCATAGTAGCCGTGGTCCGGCATCCAGAATTGCTCATTGAACCGGACTTTCAACTGAGCTGCGCGATCGGCGAGTTCGCGCGCCAAAGGTGCGTCACCGGCGTCGTACGCCATCCACGCCCGGGCCATGTACGCGTCATAGACGTAGGCCTGGACCTCGCATAGCGCGATAGGAGGCTCGGCGAGCCGTCCATCCGCGAAGTTGATTCCGTCCCATGAGTCCTTCCAGCCCTGGTTGATCAGCCCGCGTTTGTTAAGGCGTTTATACTCAACGAACCCGTCGCCGTCCCGATCGCCGTAGTCCCGAATCCAGTCGAGGGCGCGGTCTGCGTGCGGCAGCAGGGCGGCAATCGTTTCCTTGGCGAACCCCCAACGGCTCACCGAACCCAGCACCACCACGAAGAGGGGGGTGGCATCGACGCTGCCGTAGTAGATGGATTTGCCGCCCAAGGCCAGGCTGCTGGAGACGTCCAGCCGGACCTCATGCAGGATCTTGCCCGGTTCTTCCTCTGTCACCGGGTCAACCACCCTGCCCTGCCGCTCAGCCAACGTTTGCAACGTCCCCAAGGCCAGCGAGGGATCAACCGGCATGGCCATTTCCGACGCCCACAACGAGTCCCGGCCAAAAAGCGTCATGAACCACGGGGCTCCTGCTGCTACCACCACTCTTTCCGGGTGGGCCGGGTCCTCAATCCGGAGGGCGCCGAGATCGTCATAACTGCGCCGCAACGTCCTCTCGATCGAGCGGTTTCCCATCTGCAGAACGGGAATTTTGGCCACCCATTCCTGTCGGCGTTGATCACTTCGGGACAGTTCACCGACGGCGGGACGTGCCAGAGGCTCGGCCAACACCGCCCCTTCAGATCCTGGCGTGACTGTGAGTTCGGTGCTCCAGGAGCCTCGCGGGGGGATAGTTGTCCGGTAGCTGAAACCGTCACAGTTTGCTTCACCGAGATCAGAACTTACGACGACGGACTTCCGGACTTCCTGCCAGTGGGCGCGGATGGTCAGTGTGGTCGCATCGGCCTCGCGACTCTCTTCCCACTGCGTTTGCACGCGCGCTTCCTTGACCTCGAAGACATCGGCGAAATCAGAACCTACGCTCACCGCCACGGAGCAATCTGCGGCCTTCGTCGAATAGTTACGCACAGTGATGTGCTCCACCATGCCAACGCCCACCTCCCGGATGCGCTCCACGATCAACGGGGTGTCCGCGTATCCGTCAGACATGGTGATACGGCCGGCGAAGACTGCCCTGTAGGGTTCCTTTGTTTGGGCTGTCAGGGGTTCCACAGACTGCCCGTTCACCGTGAGGCCCCACGCGGAGAGTATCCGGGTGTCCTGGAAGAACAGGCCGTGTGGATGATCCCTATGAATATCACCGCTGGGCTCCGAGATACAGAATGAAGTACCCTCCACCAGAGTGACTGTCCCGGCGCCCAGTGGCCCAGCGGCGGTATCGGCATTCCATCCGGCCATTTCCGGGCTCCTTTGGCGGTCCTGCTGCGTCCTCGCGGTCCTGCTACATCTTTAGAGCGACGCTACTCTTGCCCGGCGATGCGGGCCAGACCATACAGGGACGACCGGCGGCTCAGTCTCCGCCCACCCGGTTCTGCCGGGTCATTTTCCTGTGGCGAGTCTCCCTTGATGTCCGACTTGCGCGCTAGGCGAAGTGTCCACACCGTGGCCATTTCCACTCAAGGGCTATCGTCGATTGTTGACAATTGCTAAAATCTACCTTGTGCCCTTCCAAAGACGGCGGGCACATCTACACGGGTCCAAGACCCAGAAGGAGCAGCAATGGTCAAGGCCACTGTCATGAGCGATGCATTTACCGCCAACCCAGGGGAACACCTTCCCAAAGCGACAACCAGCACACCCGGGCAGACCGAGGTCTCGCTCCGTCTGTGGGCCCGTGATGGGCACAAGACGGGAATTTGGGAGGTCACGCCGGGAGTTTTCAAGAGCACTCGTCCGGGGTACGACGAGATCTGCCAGATTCTCAGTGGCAAGGGCACCATAACTGAGGAAGACGGAAGCAGCTTCGACATTGGACCTGGCACGTTGTTCGTGACGCCGGCGGGTTGGACCGGTACCTGGACCATTCACGAGACGCTGCGGAAAATGTGGGTCGTGACAGACGTCCCAACAAACTAACTGGCGACAACAGACAGATGAAGGAAGGGCCCGGTTCTCTGACCGGGCCCTTCCTTACTGCGGAATTCGGCGTGGCTAGGCGGTTATTCCTGTGATTTCAGGTTTGGACGTGAGATCCTCCACGGCCTTTTGCATGTGGCGTTTGATGGCGTTTTGAAGGCCGTTCCGATCGCGTGCTTCGAGCAGGTCAAGGATCATCTGGTGTTCCTGTACCAGCGCATCGATGCGAGGATAAGCCACCTCCAGGCTGAGGATGCACATCCTGGATTCGGCAGCAAGGGTCTCGTAGATCCGGATCAGGCGTGTGTTTCCGGTTCCGGATACAAACGCCGTGTGGAACTGCATATCCAGCCGGGCGATAGCCTGCCAGTCCGAAGCAGCAACCTGCTTGGCCATAGCTCGGATGATGCCCTTGAGTTCCCTGCACGTATCAGCGACCTGATCCGGCTCGGAGTCCAGAAGCGTGCCGGCCGCAGCCAATTCCACTGCCTCGCGGACGGCGTAGATCTCCCTGACGTCCTCTGTGGAGAGCTCCAGTACGAAGACGCCGCGGTTGCGCTTGCTCACCAGGATGCCCTCCTGGCACAGTCGCTGCAGTGCTTCGCGAAGCGGGCCCCTGGACGTGCTGAGCTGGCTTGCCAATGCGGATTCGTTGACTTGCTGTCCAGGCCTGAAGGCTCCTTGGACAATAAGCTCCCGCAATTGGTCAGCGATCAGCTGCGCCGTAGGCCGGCCCTCCAGAACGAACATTCCCTCCGGTGCCGCCATTGACATCCCCTCATTCCATGCTCGGCAAGTGAATCTATTAGACCGCTACTGCGGTGTACTTGTATTCCAAAAACTCTTCAATCCCAATTTTGCCGCCTTCGCGGCCCAACCCTGACTGTTTGACCCCGCCGAACGGAGCGGCAGGATTGGACACAAGGCCCGTGTTCAGTCCGACCATGCCAACTTCCAGGTCGGCGGAGAACCGCAGGGCCTTTTCCATGCTCTCGGTGAACACGTACCCCACCAGGCCCCACTCAGTATCATTGGCCAGGCGCAGGACTTCGTCCTCGCTGTCAAACGCCGTGATGGCAGCTACGGGGCCGAAGATTTCCGTGGTCATCAGCGCCGCATTGGCAGGCACATCCATCAAAACAGTGGGGGAGTAGAAGTAGCCCGGCCCTTCCGGACGGCTTCCGCCGGTGAGGATTCGCGCGCCCTTGGAAACGGCATCTGCAACAAGGCTTTCGACCTTTTCCAGGCCCTTCTGCTCGATGAGAGGTCCGACGTCGGTCCCCGCTGAAGCGCCATTGCCCACCTGCAATTCTGACATCTTTTTGGAGAACTTCTCGCCAAACTCGTCCACCACGGAGCGGTGGACGAAGAAGCGGTTGGCTGCCGTGCAGGCCTCTCCCATGTTCCGCATCTTGGCTTTCATGGCTCCCTCAACAGCCTTCTCAATATCCGCATCCGCAAGGACGATGAAGGGGGCGTTGCCGCCGAGCTCCATGGAGGATCGCATGACGTTGTCCGCGGCTTGGCGCAGGAGGACCTTACCAACTTCGGTAGAACCCGTGAAGCTGATCTTGCGGGCGATCCCGCTGTCGGTCCAGGTCCGGACCACGCCAGAAGCGCTCGACGTCGTCACGACGTTCAGCACGCCGTCGGGAAGTCCTGCTTCCTTGAAGATCGCAACGAGCGCCAGTGACGTGAGGGGCGTCAGCTCCGCCGGCTTGAACACCATGGTGCAACCGGCAGCTACTGCCGGTGCGATCTTCCGCGCGCCCATGGCGAGCGGAAAGTTCCACGGCGTCACCAGCACGGAAGGCCCGACGGGTTCCTTGGTAATGAGGATGCGCGTGTTGCCGTCCACGGAGGAGGCGTTGTCGCCCCCGATCCTGACTGCCTCTTCGGAGAACCAGCGGAGCATCTCGGCACCATAGGCCACTTCGCCCCTTGCCTCGGCGAGGGGCTTGCCCATCTCGGCGGTCATGATTGCTGCCAACCGATCGGTGTTGGCGATGACGAGGTCGAAGGCGCGGCGAAGGATGTCTGCGCGCTCACGGGGAGTGGTTTTCCTCCACGTTGCCTGTGCACGTCCTGCAGCTTCAATAGCCAAGGCTGCGTCTTCAGGGCTGCCATCGGCGACGTGCGCAATGACGTCGTTCGTGGCGGGATTCTCCACAGCAAAAGTGGCGCCGTTTGCAGCCTTCTGCCATACGCCGTTGATGAACAGATCTGTCTGCAGGTTTGTGGGATCAAAGGAGGTGGTCATGGTGGCTCTTTCAGTGATCGTAAGGTGAGGAAGTGGCCGCTTTGAGTGCCTGCGTGAACCTGGCCAGGCCGGCTTGGATTTCGTCGCTTGTGACGTTCAACGCGGGGATGAGGCGGATGACGTTACCGTGCGGCCCACACGTCAGGAGCAGGAGCTCTTCTTTGATGGCGGCCTGTTGGACGGCCAAAGCGGTGGGCGCGTCCGGGGTCTCGTCAGCGGTCGTGAATTCGACGCCCTGCATCAGGCCCCGGCCCCGGACATTGCCAATTCCGGCGAACTCGCTTTGCAGCGCTTCCAAGCCCGTCCGCAGTTCGTCGCCGCGAAGCTGCGCGTTTTCCACGAGGTTTTCGCGTTGGATGACGCCAAGAGTGGCGACGCCAGCGGCTGCGGCCACAGCGTTTCCACCGTAGGTTCCCCCCTGGGAGCCCGGCCAGGCTTTGCCCATCAGCTCTGCTGAGGCGGCGATTGCCGAGATGGGGAAGCCGCTGGCGAGGCCCTTGGCGGTGATGACGACGTCCGGCGTGATTCCGGCCCAATCGTGACCCCAGAACTTACCGGTGCGGCCAACCCCGGCCTGAACCTCATCCAGGACCAGCACGATGCCGTGTTTGTCTGCTCGTTCACGCAGACCTTGGAGGAAGGCAACGGGGGTGGGGATGTAACCGCCGTCACCGAGCACGGGTTCGATGATGAAGCCTGCAGTGTCGCCGGGGGCGCTGATGGTCAGCAGGAGGTGGTCCAGTTCCTTCAGGGCGAAGTCGACGGCGGTGGCCTCGTCCCAGCCGTACCGGTACCAGTGAGGGAACGGGGCAACGTGGACGCCGCCCATGATGGGGGAGAACCCGGAGCGGAACTTGGTTCCGGCTGTTGTGAGGGATGCCGCGGCAACGGTCCGGCCGTGGAACCCTCCTTGGAAGGAAATGATGTTGGGCCGCCCGGTGGCCATGCGCGCCAGGCGAATGGAGGCCTCAACAGCTTCAGATCCTGATGTGGCGTAAAAGACGCTGTCCAAACCTTGCGGCAAGACCTTGCCAAGAAGTTCGGTGAGTTCCAGGAGTGGCTTGTGCATCACGGTGGTGTATTGGGCATGGACAATCTTGCCCACCTGCTCGCGGGCTGCGGCCACAACATCCGGGTGGCAGTGACCCGTGCTGGTCACGCCAATCCCGGTGGTGAAATCAAGGTATTTCTTGCCGTCGGTCGCGTGGATCCAGCTGCCGGCCGCGTGGTCGACAACCACGGGGGTTGCCTGCTTCAGGATGGGGCTAAGTGTTGCCATGGCTTCATACTTTCTTAGGAACTGTAGATTGTCAACAATGTGCGATTGTGAGGTATTCCCGTTGTTGGGCGCAGAACTCGCTAGGAGTCTTGAAACCTCTGCGGGCGGAGGAAGTCCAGCCCGTCGTACCACCGTTTTCCGAGGGCTTCGTTGGCTGCAATTTCTCCATAGCCGGAGGCCATCTTGAAGCCGGCTCCCGAGAACCCGGTGGCGGGGTAGATCCGGGTGGATTGGCTGAGGAAGCCCATGAGAGGCTGCGAGTCGGAGGTAAAGAGGTCCGGGAATGCATCCGAGCGCACGATGCTTGGGATCAGCCCTGGAAAGAACTCCGACACAGTCAATGTGGTTTCCGTGATCTCGGCGTTGGTGAGATCACGGGGAACCGAGTCGGCAGCGGGAGTTGATGAACCCCGACCGTCGAGCGTGGCCTTAACGGTTACGCCGTCCACTGCGGGCGCCCCGTACATGGAGCGATCACCCGAAATCCTGATGAAAACCGGAAACTTCTCCGGCGAGAATTGGTCTGCGTCGCGTGCGACGAACCACGAGAGGAAGATCCTCTTGGTTTCTGTGTGGGCCTTGAGGTAATCGGGCATGAGTTGTTTGGACCAGGCGCCCGAGGCGACGATGATTCGTTCGAAGGTCCAGGAGTTTGCACCGGACGTGATAACCACGCCGTTGTCAGTTTCAGTGATGCTGTCAACAGGAGTGTTGGTGTTGACCGCTGCACCGTTGGCCTGGGCTGCAGTGATGGCCGCGGTGATTGCACGATCGGTTCGCAGGGCACCTGCCTTGGGGTCGTAGACGGCGATGTCGTCGGCACGGAGGTTGTGTTGGGGGTAGCGGACGGCCATCTCCTCACGGCTAAGGATCTGGTGTTCAGCTCCGGTAATTCGGGTCGTCTCAAGCAAACTGCGAACGTATGGTCCGTCGCTGGTGCCGATGGAGAGTCCCCCGCAGCGGGTGAGGATATCTTGCCCGGACTCCGCCTCGAGCTCTGCCCAGAGTTCGCGCGAGCGTTCCAAGATGGGGTAGTAGCCAGGGTTGCCGCGGTAGATCATACGAAAGAGCCTGGTGTCTCCACCTGCTGCGCTGCGTGCGTGGGCAGGGGACTGTGCTTCGAAGCCCACCACGGAGTCGGTGAGCCGGGAGGCCTGCCAGAGCGCCATGCTGCCGATGCTGCCCAAGCCGATGACTGCGAGTTTTCCGTCCATGGCTAGAGGACCTGCTTAAGGAAGGCCTGGGTGCGGGGTTCTTTGGGGTTGGTGAGGACTTCGCGGGCGTCGCCGCGTTCTACGACGTTGCCTTCGTCCATGAAGATCAGGGAGTCTGCTACTTCGCGGGCGAAGCCCATTTCGTGGGTGACCACCACCATGGTCATGCCCTTTTTTGCGAGGTCCTGCATGACGGCCAGGACTTCGCCGACCTTTTCGGGGTCCAGGGCGGAGGTGGGTTCGTCGAAGAGGATGATTTCGGGATTCATGGCCAGGGATCGGGCGATCGCGACGCGTTGTTGTTGCCCGCCGGAGAGTTCGGCGGGGTAGCGGTCCGCGAACGCGCCGAGGCCGACGCTGGTGAGCAGTTCCTGGGCTTGTTTGGCTGATTGTTTTTTGTCGGCGTGCTTGACCAGGACGGGGCCGGCCATGACGTTCTCGCGGGCGGTCATGTTGGGGAAGAGATTGAAGGACTGGAACACCATGCCCACGCGGGTGCGTTGTTGGGCCAGTTTTTTAGGGGGTAGTTCGTGGTAGGCGGTGTCGGTTTCGTAGTAGCCGAAGTCTTCGCCGTTGACTTTGAGGATGCCGGAGTCCACGGTTTCGAGGCCGTTGATGCAGCGCAGCAGGGTGGATTTGCCGGAGCCGGACGGGCCGATGATGCAGCAGATTTCGCCGCTGGCGATCTCAAGGTCGACGTCTTTGAGTACTGTTTTGGGTCCGAAGGATTTGCGGATTCTCTGGGCGTGGATGGTGCCGTCAGCGTTCATCGTGCGATGCCTTCCGGTGCGGTGAGTGTCACTTTCCTGGCCTTGCGGGGGACCCGGGCGGAGGTGTGGGAGTACTTTTGCTCGAGCTTTGACTGCGGGTAACTCAGCAGCATGGTCATCACGAGGTACCAGAGACTGGCCACGATGAGCAGCGGGATGGTCTCATAGGTGCGGGCGTAGATCAGTTGGGCGCTTTGGAGCAGTTCGGCGACGCCCAGGACTGAGACCAGGGAGGTGCCTTTGAACATGCCGATGACTTGGTTGCCGGTGGCGGGGATGATCGAGGGCATGGCCTGGGGGATGATGACTTTGCGCATTTTCATGGCCCCGCTCATGCCCAGGGAATCGGCGGCTTCGATTTGGCCTTTGCCCACCGAGGAGAATCCGCCGCGGATGATTTCGGCCATGTAGGCCGCTTCGTTCAGGGTCAGGCCCACCAGGGCCGCGGTGATCGGGCCCATGAGGGCGTTGGTGTCGATCGCTGTGCCGATGTCGGTGAACGGGATGCCGATGGACAGGTTCGGGTAGAGCGCGGAGAGGTTGAACCAGAAGATCAGCTGGACCAGGACCGGGGTGCCGCGGAAGATGGTGATGTAGACACCGGCCAGGGTGGCAATGGGCTTGATGGTCGAGGCCCGCATGATGGCCAGTCCCAACCCCAGGAGGGTGCCCATCGCCATGCTGGCTACGGTCAGGAAGATGGTGAGCATCAACCCGCGCAGTATCGATTCGTGTGTGAAGTACTTCGCTACGACGTCCCATTTGAAGTTCGGGTTCGTCGCGACCGAGCTCAGGACGCCGATACCGACCAGGATGCACACAACCCAGGAAACGTACTCAAACGTGCTCCGCCGCTTCAACCGCGGCTTGACCGCCGAATCCAACCCGCTCATTGGTTTACTTCTTTCAATAGTCGCTTGCTTCATCCGGGCACCCACTAATTGAGTTTGGCGTCGGTGATGGCTCCGGAGTCCAGACCCCAGTTCTCGAGGGACTCTTTGTACTCCGGCGTCGCAAGAACGGACTGGAGGGCTGCCTGGAACGCCGGTGTAAGTGGCGAGCCCTTCTTCAGGCCGATGGCCGTCAGGTCGCTGGAGCCGACGTCGACCCGACCGACGAGGACGAAGGAACCTGGCTGCTGCTTTTGAGCCCAGCCGAGTGCGGTGGTGTCATATAGGATGCCGTCGATGCGCTTGGAGTGCAGCTGGGTCAGCGCATCCTGCACGTTGGGCAGTGTCACGCCGTTGATGGCAGGCTGTCCCTTTGACGTGCAGGTCTGCTCGCTCAGGGCCGGAAGTCGCTTGAGCTGTCCGGTTGATCCCTGCGTTACCGCGATGTTCTTACCGCAGAGAGTCTCGACAGTGAGATTGAGTGGGTTACCGGCGGCCACGGCCACGGAGTTGCCGGCCTTGAAGTAGTCGATCATATCCAGGACCTTCAGGCGTTCCTCGGTTTTGGACATGGTGGTGGCAGTGAAGTCGAAGCGGCCGCCGTCGAGACCGGGAACAATCGTGTCAAATTTCGTATCCACGAACTTCAACTTCAGGTCAAGCTTCTTGGCGATGAGCCTGGCGATATCCGGGTTGAGGCCGATCGGAGTCGTATTGTCCTCAGCCAGGAAGGTGGTGGGCGGGTAGTGCAGGTCCATGGCAACTGTGAGCTCGCCCTTGTCCTTGATCGCCTGCGGCAAGAGGGCCACGGCAGCTGAGTCGGGCTGCACGCCTTCGGAAATGTCGGTGGTATTGGCAGTTTTGCTGCTGTCTGCGGAGTCGCTGTTGGCGGTGCCTCCACAGGCGGTCAGCGCCATCAAAACGGCAAGTCCAGCAGCGGCGGTCTGCGCCTTGGTTCGGATCTTCATGGTGGTTCCCTTCGAGGGAGTCGGGCGGTGGGGAGGGAGAAGTCTTGAGTTGAAATGTGATCCGGATCTCTCCGTCATCTAGTGCAATGCAACCGCTTCAACAGTAGATTGTCAACAATTTACAGAAAACTTTTTTGACAGTCTCTCTCAGTTGGGAATCATTCCGATGGGGGAGCGAAACTGTTGACAATTGACAATTTTGCGTCCTAGAGTCGAAGCAATGGTCGAGCAGCACACCGGCCCACCCTGCAGGATATTTCGGTGTATCCCCGCCGAACCCGGCAAAGCCATAAGCCGCTAGACCACCCCCATCCCACACACGTGATAAGAAACGGAATCGACATGGCAGAGACAAACTTCCGGCCGAAGTACATCTCCTTTGACATCTACGGCACCCTGATCAACTTCGACATAGATCCCACCACCCGGCGTCTGCTGGATGGACGTATCTCTGAAGAACAGTGGCCCACCTTCAAGAAGCAGTTTCGCGGATACCGCTTCGACGAAGTCCTCGGCGAATACAAGCCGTATGAGCAGATCCTTCAGGACTCCTTTGACCGTGTTTGCAAGCGCTGGGGCATTGGTCCCACCGAAGGGGCCGGTGCAGCGTTCGCTGACGCGGTTCGCGGCTGGGTTGCCCACGAGGACGTGCCGGCCCCGCTGAAGCTCATGGGCGACAACTACCAGCTAGTGGCTCTGTCCAACGCCGACACCAGCTTTCTGGACATCAGCATTCCCAAGCTCGGCGCGAACTTCCACTCCGTCCTCACCGCCGAGCAAGCCCAGGCGTACAAGCCGCGCTACCAGGCCTTCGAGTACATGCTGGACACCCTGAACGCAAAGCCGGAAGACTTCCTGCACGTCTCCTCCCACACCCGCTACGACATGCATCCCATGCACGACATGGGCTTCCGTAACCTCTGGATGCTGGACCGCGGCTACGACCCCATCGGTCATGGCTACGACCTCAGCACAGCGAAATCCCTGGACGAGATCAACAAGCACCTCGGACTCTGAAGCGACTACGAGGCGAAAGGCCACCCCGTGAAACTTGTTCCCTACTGGCTTGACACTGCAGAGCCATCCGGCGATTATCGCCGAACTCCGGTCCCGGACAATGTTGATGTTGCGATCATCGGCGCGGGCTTTACCGGGCTGTCCGCAGCCCTTGAATTCGCCAAACAGGGCGCCAGCGTGGCTGTCTTCGAGCGACACACTGTTGGCTGGGGTGCGTCGGGCCGTAACGGGGGCATGGCTACCACTGGTTTGGCCATTGGTTTCAGTACCGCAGTCAAACGCTACGGGGCACCCCGCGCGGTTGAGATGTTTCGGGAATACAACGACGCCATCGAAACCATCGAGAAGCTCGTGCACGACAACGGCATCGACTGCGACTTCAAGCGCTTCGGCAAGCTTTCGCTCGCGTTCCATAAGTCACACTACGATGGATTCCTGAAGTCCCAGGAGTTGCTTGCGAACCTTGTGGATCACCACGTAAAAGTCATCCCGAAGGCAGAGATCCACAGCGAAATCGGGACGGACTTCTATCAGGGCGCCATGATGGATCCCTTGGGTGCAGGCCTGCATGTGGGCAAATTCGTTCACGGGCTGGCAAAGGTGGCAGCTGACAACGGAGCGGACATCTGCGAGAACGCAGCGGTCACCGAGCTGAAAAAGGTTTCCGGAACGGTCCATGACGTCCACACCACCCGCGGCATTACCCGTGCAAAGCAGGTCCTGGTGGCCACGAGCGGCTACACGGGCAACGTCACCCCATGGCTGCAGCGTCGTGTGATTCCGGTAGGCAGCTTCATCATCTGCACTGAGCCACTGTCCGA
This sequence comes from Paenarthrobacter sp. 4246, assembly GCF_040546855.1. Lineage (NCBI taxonomy): Bacteria > Bacillati > Actinomycetota > Actinomycetes > Micrococcales > Micrococcaceae > Paenarthrobacter > Paenarthrobacter sp. 4246. The sequence continues at coordinate 509,510 of NZ_JBEPOP010000003.1, read as the reverse complement.
AGAGATGGTCAACCGCATTCTTCCAAACAGGCGCCAAGCATCCGACAGCAAGATGCTCACCTACTACTTCCGGATTACCCCGGACAACAGGCTTCTGTTCGGTGGTCGGGCACGCTTCGCACTTTCCAGCCCGGATTCCGACGTCAAAAGTGCAGAGATCCTGCATAAGGCCATGACTGAGCTCTTTCCCTATCTGTCCAACGCCAAGGTGGACTACATCTGGGGTGGCCTGGTGGACCTCTCCATGGACCAGATGGTTCATGCCGGCCAGCATGACGGCCTCTTCTTCTCCCTTTGTTACAGCGGTCATGGCGTGCAGATGGCTGCCCACATGGGCAAAAGGATGGCTCACTACATGGCCGGTGACAAACAGGCCAATGTGTGGGAAGACCTGAAGAACCCGCCAGTGCCCGGCCACTTCGGCCCGCCGTGGTTCCTGCCATTCATTGGCGGAGCCGCGAAGATCATCGACCGCATCAAATAGCAGGTAAGGATCCCATGAGCTCACCAACCAAAGTCGCTGAAGGGCGCCCAAAAACAGGGCAGGAGACCGCATATCGGCGGGCGGCTATTTCCGTCCTGCCGGGCGGCGCGTTCCTGGAGGGCCGTTGGGAGACGGCTGACAGGATCCTCGAAGTCCGGGATCCTGAGGACGGCGTTCTATTGGGGACCGTGTGTTCTTCCACCCCACAGGACGTGCGCCGGGCGGTGGCGTACATATACCGCCACCTCCAAGAGAATGATTGGGCTCTACGGGACCGCCGGGAGGCTTTGGAACACGCCGCAGTGTTGCTCGCGGACCAGGGCGTGCATTTCGCGGAGATCATTGCCGCGGAAAGCAGCAAAACCATCACCGAGGCGGAACGCGAGGTGCGCCGGTGCATCGAGACGCTGAGGCTGTCAGCAGCAGCGTCGAGCGAACTCACGGGAGAGACTCTCGCCTTTGAGGACAGCATGGCCGGAGCCAACAAAGTTGGCTGGTACAACCGCAAACCAGTCGGAATCATTGCGGCCATCACCCCCTTCAATGATCCGCTCAATCTCGTGGCGCATAAGCTGGGCCCGGCCTTGATCGGAGGTAACGGCGTCGTACTTAAACCCTCAGGCCGTACGCCGCTCACGGGCCTTGCCTTCATCCAACTATTGTTGGAAGCGGGCGTCCCCGCAGGTCGCCTTGCCGCACTCGTCTCGGGACCGGGTGTTTCGGAGGCGATCGTGACCGACGCCCAAGTGGACCTCATCTCCTTCACGGGTGGACCGAAAACTGCCGACCGCATCGCTGCCGCCGCGGGAGCAAAGAAGATCCTTTCCGAACTCGGCGGCAACAACGCAACGATCGTCTGCGCGGACGCTGACGCCAACGCCGCGGCCGCGGCGATAGTGGCCGGCGCATTCGGAGTGGCAGGGCAAAACTGCCTGTCCGTGCAGCGGGTCTACGTTCACATCTCCCTGTTCGATCAAGTCCTCGATCAGGTGGTGGCTGGAACCCGGGCACTCCGTGTCGGGGCCAAGTTCGATCGCACCACGGACGTCGGCCCCCTCATCACCGAAGCCGAAGCCCGCCGCGTGGCGGAATGGGTGGAGGAGGCCAAATCTCTTGGCGGCACCGTCCACGTGGGTGGCCAGCGCCACGGCGCGTTCTACCAGCCGACTGTACTTACGGACGTGCCCGCGAACGCCCTGGTCATCAGCGAAGAAGTTTTTGGCCCGGTGGTCAGCATCATGCCGTTCATCCAGCTCACCGATGCCATCCACGCAGCCAATGACTCCGATTACGGGCTCCAAGCTGGAGTATTCACGGAGTCGATCGAGCTGGCCCTGGCCATAGCCGACAAGCTGCACGTGGGTGCGGTGGTGATCAATGAGACCAGCGACGTCCGCATTGACTCAATGCCCTTCGGCGGCTTCAAGAAATCCGGTGTGGGACGTGAAGGCGTCAAACACGCGGTACGAGAGATGACTGAACCCAAGAGCACCATTATCAAGTTGGCCGAGCCTGCCACCCGATGGCAACAGCTCTCTGCCTCCCCAGAACGGAATGCATCATGACGACCCATAAAATCGCAGTCATCGCGGGCGATGGAATCGGCAAAGAAGTTGTGCCCGCAGCCATCGAATGCCTCGAACGCATCGGGAAGCTCCACGCCATCAGCCTTGAGTTCACCCATTTCGGCTGGGGCTCGGACTACTACGGCGAACACGGGCGGATGATGCCGCTGGACGGACTCGAACAGCTGGCTCAGCACGACGCCATCTTCCTGGGCGCAGTCGGCTCACCCGAGGTTCCGGACGCTGAATCGCTGTGGGGACTGTTGATCCCCATCCGCCGCGAGTTCCAGCAGTACATCAACCTTCGTCCTGTGAAAACGCTCGACGGCGTCAAGTCACCGCTGGCCAACAAGGAACCGATCGATATCCTCATCGTGCGTGAAAACAACGAAGGGGAGTATTCGGAGGTAGGCGGCCGCGCCTATCGCGGGCTGCCCCATGAGACCGCCGTCCAGGAAACCATCTTCACCCGCCTAGGGGTATCGCGTGCCGCGCACTACGCGGCATTGCTGGCATCTTCCCGCAAAGGTCACCTGACGTCGGCCACCAAGAGCAACGGCATCATCCACACCATGCCCTTCTGGGACGAAGTAGTGGAAGAAACCACCCGCCTCTATCCGGACGTAACACTCACCAGCGAATTGGTGGACGCGCTGGCCGCGCACCTGGTCCTGAAGCCTTGGACCTTCGACGTCATTGTCGCCTCGAACCTGCTGGGCGACATCCTTTCGGACCTGGGCAGTTCAGTCACCGGATCCATCGGGGTCGCTCCCAGCGCCAATCTGAATCCCGAAGGTGACTTCCCGTCCCTCTTTGAGCCCGTCCACGGATCAGCCCCGGACATCGCGGGCAAGGGCCTGGCAAACCCTGTAGGTCAGATCTGGTCCGGAGCAATGATGCTCAAGCATCTGGGCCATCCGGAAGCTGCCGAGCACCTGCAACTGGCCTTCGAGTCAGTGTTGCGGGAGGGCCTGGGCACCCGGGACGTGGGAGGACCCTCAAACACCTCGGAGTTCACTGCCGCCGTCCTGGCTGCCATCGACGTCTTGGCGGAGGTCGGCCGGCCTGGAGCCGTCGAAGCAGCGAAGCCAGCGGCAGCAGCGGCGTCGTAAACATGACGACCGTCAACGCTCAACGACCAATCGTTGCTGTCCTGTATCGGGAAGCCATGCCGCCCAGATTGGACGAGATTGCAGAGCTGGCCGAAGTCCGCCTGACCAAGGCAGGGGGCCTCGCTGCAGCAATGAATGGCGCGGATGTGCTGTATCAGTGGCATTCCTTTTCGCCTGCACTGCGTGAGAACTGGGCTGCAGCCTCGACCCTGAAATGGGTGCACGTTTCAGCGGCCGGTGTTAGCCAGCTTCTGTTCGATGACCTGATCACCAGCGACGTTGCCTACACGAACTCGCGCGGCGTCCTCAGCCGTGCAATAGCTGAGTTCGCCCTGGGGTTTGTCCTGGACATTGCGAAGGATTCGCAAGGTTCACTCAAGCTTCAGCAGGGCAGGCGTTGGCAGCATCGGGTCACCCGGAAGGTCCAGGGCCAGCGTGCGCTGGTGGTAGGGACAGGCTCCATTGGGCGGGAAATCGCAGCCTTGTTCAATGCCGCTGGCCTTCGCGTCAGCGGTGCCGGGCGCAGAAGCCGGCCAGGGGACAGGTGCTTTGAAGAGATCCACTCTTCGAAACACCTGGCCCTGGTTGTCCGCGAATTTGACTACGTTGTCCTGGCAGCACCGCTGACCGACGACACTAAAGGCTTGGTAGACAGGGATGTACTGTCAGCAATGAAGCCCACGGCACACCTCATCAATGTGGGCCGGGGGGAACTGGTACACACCGACGCGTTGGTGGACGCGCTTCGCTCGGGATCCATTGCGGGGGCTGCACTCGACGTGGTCCATCCTGAGCCCCTACCGGCGGAACACCCGTTGTGGACCATGGACAACGTCATAATCACCCCTCACATGAGTGGCGACACCCAGGATTATCTCGACGACCTGGCGAAGCTCTTCGTGGAAAACCTCAAGCGGTTCAGTCGGGGTGAACCACTGCAGAATATGGTGGACAAGAGTCTGGGTTTCGTTTCCGCTCCGTGAATCCCGCTAGGACACCGGACCGTCATGACCTTTAGCAGGCCTGTGACCGGAGATCGCAGCACGGACATCGCCTTCTTTGTGTCCGTCCTTTTTCTTGCCGAACGGCAGCACCTTAAGAAGCGGGTGCAGGATGACCATAATGACCAGACCCCAGATGGCGCCGAGAATGGCTGAGCACAGCGTGTTGACCAGCCAGGCCAGGAAGCCACCCACAACGGGGATTCCGGCAAAGGGTGTCTCCAGGACATGAACCAGGTCGTAGGGGCCGTGCCAGCCGAGGTCGTGTGCCCCTTGCAACATGATGTGGCCGCCAACCCAGAGCATGGCAATGGTCCCGATGAGGGTGATCGCTGCCAGTACGGCGGGCATTCCCTTGACGAGAAGGCGGCCGAAGCGCTGGGAACCCGCGGAGTCCTTGGTGGTCAGGTGCAGGCCGATGTCATCCATCTTGACGATGAGTCCTACCGCACCATAGACGATGACCGTAATCGCGATCGCTACGACGACGAGGATGAACGCCCGGGCCCAGAGAGACTCAGTGGCTACCTCGTTCATGGCGATCACCATGATTTCGCAGGACAGGATGAAGTCGGTGGTGATGGCTCCCTTGGTCACCTTGGCCTCGGCTTCAGGGCCGCGTTGGACAGCCGGCGCCTTCTCGGCGTCAGCGTGGCCGCGGAGCTTGTGCCAGACCTTTTCGGCGCCCTCGTAGCAGAGGTAGGAACCGCCCAGCATGAGGATGAACGGAATGATTCCCGGGATGAAGGCGCTGACGAGCAGCAGTGCCGGCAGGATGATCACCAGTTTGTTGCGAAGGGAACCCCAGAAGATCTTCTTGATCATGGGCAGTTCGCGGGATGGGTCAGCCCCGGACACGTACTGCGGGGTTACGGCGGCGTCGTCGATCACTACGCCGGCAGCTTTGGCCCCAGCCTTGGCGGCTCCCGCTGCGATGTCGTCCACCGAAGCGGCCGCGATGCGGGCCAGGGCAGCAATGTCATCCAACAGGGCGACGAGACCGCCGCTCACAGAGCTGTTCCGTCCTGGCTGAGGCCGGAAGGCTGGGCATGGATAACTGGTACGGGGAGCATGAAAGGCATGCTCGGATTATACGTTGGCTGGTTAAACCGAGGATGGCCGTGACGCGCCTAAACCGTGACATTGCCACGTGAAATGTACCTGGGCGCGGGTTCTTCCTGCGGGGCATGGCGGGCGTGATCCACCTATGCTGGCTTCATGTCTAGTGATGAAGAGAAGGATCCTCCCGTACCTGCACACCTTGAGGGCAAAATGCCGAGAAAGGTCCACGACGCCTCCGGCCACGACCAAAAGGAAACAACCAAGGAAGAACCTGACGAAAGTTAGTTTGTCCGAGGGGCTAAGAGGAGTGTTGACAGAGTCGAAGTAACGCGGGTAACCTAAGTCACATGCTCGCTTGGTAACGCGCGTTACCAAAAGCATTACCAAGCAAGCGGACCAGACAATGAAGGTCTGGTCAGACACCCGGAACACTGAAGAACACCGGAGCATTCGATGGCGAAAAGCACCACCCCTGGCACTGCGGCTGTCCGGCAGCGCGGAGTCACCATGAAAGACGTCGCCAAACATGCCGGTGTTTCCCGGACTGCTGTTTCCTTTGTGTTGAGCAACCGCGAAAATGCCAGCATCTCCGAGGAAACCCGCACCCGGATCAACGACGCCGTGCAGGAATTGGGCTACCGCCCCAATGCCGGTGCCCGTGCGCTGGCATCACAGCGCAGCGACTGGTACGGGATCGTGACAGAGATCGTCACGGCACCCTTCGCCGTCGACATCATCAAAGGTGCGCAGGATCAAGCCTGGCTTGACCGCCGTTTCCTGCTCATCGCGCCATCCGACCAGGCCGATGCCGTAGGGCCCAACCAGGGCCTGGAGGATGCTGCCATCGAAAAACTGCTGGAGCAACGAGTGGAAGGGCTTCTCTACGCAGCCACTTTTCACCGGGGCGTCCGGGTTCCTGAGAGCGCCAACGAAGTACCCACCGTTTTGATCAACTGCTATGACGCTGACGGAAAACTGCCCTCAATCGTCCCAGACGAGCGTGGGGGTGGCAGAGTCGCCGTCGAACGTTTGCTCCAAGCCGGCCACACGCGGATCGGAGTCATCAACCTTGACCCGGTTATTCCTGCTGCCATAGGCAGGTTGGAGGGTGCACGCGAAGCACTTTCCACCGCCGGACTGGAGCTCGACCCGGAACTGGTGGTGTCCGGATACGCAACGGCGGACGGCGGTTACGACGCAGCATGCCGGATTCTGGACCGCTATCCGCCAAAGGACAGGCCAACGGCTCTGTTCTGCCTCAATGACCGCATGGCGATGGGCGCTTATGACGCCATCAAGGAACGGGGCCTGACCATCCCCGGGGACATCGCCGTGATCGGCTTCGACAACCAGGAACTGATTGCGGCCTACCTCAGGCCAAAACTGACCACGGTTGCGTTGCCATTCGAAAAAATGGGCGCCTTGGGTGTCCAAACGCTTGCCGCTCTTACAGCAGGACAGCCGATCCTTGCCGACCAGCAATTGGTCGACTGTCCGCTGCTAGAACGCTCTTCGGTCTGACCGCGAAATCAACCTCGAAGAGCAAACCCTTACCCACCCCTTCACCTTGGACGATGAAGATAGGAAAGAGATAACCATCATGTCACAACCCCGATTCAGGGCTGCCCGGATGACGGCGGCGAGCCTTGCAATAGGCGCTATGCTGCTCACCGGCTGCACAGCCAACGTTGCCAAGACCAATAACTCCGACGCCGGCGCGAACGCCGGCGCGTTCCTCACCATCCCGCGCGAGGACATGGGCACGTTCGTGCAGAATTTCAACCCCTTCGCCCCCACGGTGAACCCCATGGTTCAGCAATCCATCTACGAATCCCTCCTCATCTTCAACCCGGCCAAGGGTGAGACGGTGCCGTGGCTCGCCACCGAGTGGAAGGCAGCCGAGGATGGCAAGTCCGTCACGTTCACCCTCCGTGATGGTGTGAAATGGTCGGATGGGCAGCCTTTCGTTGCAGACGATGTTGCCTATACGTTCGATCTCCAGAAGAAGATCAAGGGCGGCTTCGAGTACTTGGACACCGTCACTGCCGAGGGCAACAAGGTCACCTTCAACTTCAACAAGCCGTGGTCGCCGGCCCTTTACGACGTCGGCCACATCACCATCTTGCCCAAGCACATCTGGTCCGCTGTGCCGGACCCGGAAAAGGATGCCAACGCCAAGCCCGTGGGCACCGGTCCATACACCGAGGTAGACAGTTTCCAGGCACAGTCCTTCGTGCTGAAGAAGAACCCCAACTACTGGCAGCCGGAAAAACAGAAGATCGCCGGTATCAAGATGCTCGCCTTCGCAGGAAACGACGGCGCCAACCTCGCCGCAGCGAACGGCGACGTGGACTGGGCTCCCCAGTACATCCCCAACATCGAAAAGACTTTTGTTTCCAAGGACAAGGAACACCGTCAGTACTGGTTCCCGGCCACCGGTGCCATGATTAACTGGCAGCTCAACACCACCAAAGCACCGTTCAACGATGTTGATGTCCGCAAAGCACTGAGCATGGCAGTTGACCGCGAGCAAGTCACCAAGATCGGCATGAGCGGTTATGCCAAGCCTGCCGACTGCACAGGACTGTCCGGCAACTACGAAACCTGGAAGAACACGCAGGTCAAGGACAACTGCACGTGGACCAACCACGATGTCCAGAAGGCCAACGAGCTGCTGGACAAAGCGGGCTACCCCAAGGGAGCTGACGGGAAGCGCACGCTGAAGGACGGCAAGCCTTTCGAATTCAAGATCTCAGTGGGTGCTACCTCCTCCGACTGGCTGTCCGTGGCCAACGTCATCTCGCAGAATCTGGCCGAGGTCGGCGTCACAACCAAGGTGGAGTCCCCGGACTGGGCGGCGGTGGTTGCCGGCTATGAGACCGGCGACTTCGACTCCGGCATTGTCTGGAGTGCCAACGACCCCAGCCCGTACAAGTACTTCAACACCTCCATGGGCACTGGCACTGTGAAGCCCGTGGGCACCAAGACGTTCGACAACTACCACCGGTTCGGCGACACTACGGCAGATGCCTTGCTCGCCGAGTTCGCAGCAGAGGCCGATCCGTCCAAGCAGAAGGACATCGCCAACAAACTGCAGGAAGAATACAACGACGTCGCACCGCTGGTGCCGCTGTTCTCCGGCCCTGAATGGGGTGCCTTCAACGACACCCGCTTCACCGGCTGGCCCACCGAGGCCAACCCTTACGCCACCCTCTCGGTCCGGTCGCCTACAACGGTGCTGGTTCTGACCACGCTGGAACCGCGTAAGTAGCGTTTCCTCCGTTTTAGGCCTGTTCGGGCCTTACAGTGCACGCCCGGCGGCTCTTCGCCGTTGACCCGGCTTCGCCGGGCGTGCTCCCATACTTTCCGCACTTCCCGAATGGAGGGAAACCGTGCGCTTCATCCTGCGCCGCCTGGGTTTCTACCTGATCGCCTTCTGGGCGTCCATCACCCTGAATTTCCTGCTTCCGAGGTTCATGCCCGGGGACCCCGTCTCCCGCATGTTCGCCCGTTCCCAAGACCGGATGCAGCCTGAACAGATCGAGGCCCTGCGCAAGCTGCTGGGTGTTGACGACCGGCCCCTCTGGGCTCAATACATCGATTACCTGCACAATATCTTCACAGGTCAGATGGGTGTTTCCATCTCCCGTTTCCCCACCCCGGTGACCGAGGTCATTTCGTCCCAGATCGGCTGGACACTCTTGCTGGGCGGTACGGCACTGGTCATTGCCGCCGTCGTGGGTAACCTGCTGGGCATCCTGGCCGCTTGGCGGCGCGGCGGTGCGATCGACTCCGCGCTTCCGCCGGTGCTGGTGTTCATCGGCTCGTTCCCGTACTTCTGGCTCGCCATGGGCGCGCTCTACCTGTTTGGCGTGGTGTTGGGTTGGTTCCCGATCCGCCATGCGTTCACTGACGGTTTGGAGCCGGCGTTTACTTGGGAGTTCATCGGCGACGTCGGTGCGCACCTTGTGCTGCCGGCGCTGACCATTGTGTTGGTGTCCATCGGCGGATGGATGCTCGGCATGCGGAACACCATGATCGCCACCAATTCCGAGGACTACATCACCATGGCCGAAGCCAAGGGACTCCGTCCGGGCCGCATCATGCTCCGCTACGCAGCACGCAATGCCATGCTTCCCTCTGTCACGAGCTTCGGCATGGGACTGGGATTCGTGGTGGGCGGCGCCCTGCTCACAGAGGTGGTGTTCGCCTATCCCGGCGTCGGCTACCAGCTCCTCAACGCCGTCCAAGGCCTCGACTATCCGCTCATGCAGGGCCTGTTCCTGACCATCACCGCTGCCGTGCTCCTGGCCAACTTCCTGGTGGACATCCTCTACGTCCGCCTCGACCCGCGCGTGCGCAGCAACTAGAGGGACTGATCATGACAACCGCACTCCTGAAGCAGCCAACTCCAACGCCGGTCCGCAAGCCGAACCGCAGCTTCGTCCACGGCCTGCTCACCAACAAGAAAGCCCTGACGGGCATGGCCGTGATGATCATCTTCATCGCCCTGGCCCTTCTGGCGCCGATCCTGTTTCCCGGCGACCCGTCGCGGATCACGGCCATGGCTTCACTGGAACCTTCTGCCGAGCACTGGCTGGGGACTACGGCCAAGGGACAGGACGTCCTGGCGCTGACCGTCCATGGTTCCCGGAGCTCACTGTTCGTGGGACTGACCGTGGGCCTGGCATCCACTTTCATCGGCATCCTGGTGGGACTTGCCTCGGCGTACTTCGGCAAATTCATTGACGAAGCACTGTCCCTGGTCACCAATGTCTTCCTGCTCCTGCCCGGACTGCCGCTGTTGGTCATCCTGGCCGCGTTCCTTCCGCCGGGACTGGGGACCGTAATCCTGGTACTCGTGGTGACCGGATGGGCCGGTTCTGCCCGTGTACTGAGGTCGCAGGCGTTGTCCATCCGTTCCAAGGATTTTGTGGCTGCAGCCGTGGTGTCCGGCGAACGGGCCGGCCGGATCATGTTCCGCGAGATCCTGCCCAACATGGCCTCGATCGTCATGGGCACCCTGCTGGCGTGCGTCATCTACGGCATCGGCGCCCAAGCGGGCCTGGAGTTCCTGGGCCTGGGCGATGTCAGCACGGTCTCCTGGGGCAACAACCTCTTCTGGGCCGGTAACGAAGGTGCCCTGCTCACTGGAAGCTGGTGGGTCTTTGTCCCCTCAGGTGTGTGCATCGCGCTGGTAGCTTTCGCCCTCGCCCTCATCAACTACGCGGTGGACGAGGTCACCAATCCGCGGCTTCGGAAGATCAAAACGCCTAAAACAACACCTACGAAAACCGAAAGGGGCGCCGCCAAATGACCATCTCCCAAGTTTCCTTCGGCTCCCACCAACCGGTCCTCGACGTCAAGAACCTCACCGTCAAGTACATCGGCGACACCCGCTCCACCACCGCCGTCGACCGCGTTTCCTTCAGCATCGGCACAGGTGAGGTATTCGGCCTTGCGGGGGAGTCCGGCTGCGGCAAGTCCACCATTGCCAACTCCATCATGAGGCTCCTGAAGGATCCCGCAAAGATCGCCGGCGGAAGCATTTCCTTCGGCGGCAAGGACGTCCTGGCCATGAGCCCGGAAGAGTTGCGGCGCTTCCGCTGGCAGGACGTTGCAATGGTGTTCCAATCAGCCATGAACTCGCTCAACCCGGTGCTGACCATCGGCGAACAGATCGTGGACATCTTCACCACCCACGCCGGTTACTCCCGTAAAGAGTCGATGCGGCGTGCCGGTGAGCTGCTGGAGCTTGTGAGGATCGATCCCGCACGGCTGAAGTCCTATCCGCACCAGCTCTCCGGCGGTATGCGCCAGCGTGCCGTTATTGCCATGGCCGTTGCGCTCAAGCCGTCACTTTTGATCCTCGACGAACCCACCACTGCCCTGGACGTGGTGGTACAGCAGGAAATCATGGCTCAAATAAAGGAGCTTCAGCGCGAACTCGGCTTCTCCGTCCTCTTCATCACGCACGATATGTCCCTCATGGTGGAACTCTCGCACCGCATGGCCGTGATGTACGGCGGCCGGATCGTGGAAACTGCCAAAGCCCAGGACGTTTACGCCACACCCCGCCATCCGTACACCCAGGCGCTGATGGGCGCTTTCCCGCCGCTCACCGGTCCCCGCGTGCCGTTGACAGGATTGCCCGACGGCGTGAAGTTCCGAAACATCCCGGACCTCGCCGAGGCCGCACCGGGCCACTTTGTGGCACCGTTCGGTGCCGACGCCCCGGTGGTTGATCCAACAAACCTGGAAGGAGCCGCACGATGAGCCACTCCCTGATGACCCCATCGGCCGTGTCCACTACCGGCACCCCTGCCCTCGAAATTCGAGGCTTGGGAAAGACTTTCCCGATTGGCGGCCTGTTCTCCCGCGATTCTGTCCGCGCTCTGCATGGGGTCGAACTGACCATTCGCCAAGGCGAAATCGTGGCCCTCGTGGGGGAGTCCGGTTCCGGCAAAAGCACCTTGGCCCGCTGTGTCGCCAGGCTCGAGAAGCCGAGCTCCGGGGAGATTCTCATCGACGGCGTCGATGTCCTGAAGCGGGATCGTTTCCAAGCGTCACGGGCCTTTCGGTCCCAGCTGCAGATGGTGTTCCAGGATCCTTTTGGCTCCTTGAACCCAGCCCACAGGATCGAGCATTTCCTGCGGCGCTCCCTGGCGATCCACGGGAAGAATGGTGGTTCCGAAGAGAAGACCCAGCGGCGGCTCGAGGAGCTCATGACCACTGTTGGTCTGGAGGCCGACATGCTGAACTCGTATCCACACGAGCTCTCCGGCGGTCAGCGCCAACGCGTTGCCATAGCCCGGGCGCTCGCCGTTGAACCGCAGGTCATCCTGGCCGACGAGCCTACGTCCATGCTGGACGTTTCCGTCCGGATCGGCGTTCTTAACCTCATGCGCAAGCTCCGCGACGAGCAAGGCATCTCCATGCTCTACATCACCCACGACCTCGCGTCCGCCCGGTACCTTGCGGACCGGACAGCGGTCATGTTCGCCGGTGAACTGGTTGAGGAAGGGGAGTCCTTGGACCTGTTGGCCAACCCGGCGCATCCGTACACGCAGCTCCTGGTGTCTGCTGTCCCGGATCCCGCCCGGGCCGGCTCGTACGATCCCGTCCGCAGGGCCGAATTACGGCAGGCGGTCATGGCCTCCACGCACTGCGCCTTCGACGGCGACCCGGACCAGGCCTGCTCGGCCAAAGAACCCGTCCGTCATCGGGTGGGGGACCCGGAAAACCGTCACTGGGTCCGCTGCCACCTGTACCGCCCATGGGCCGCTGCCGGCGGCCACGCCCTGGCGAGTGAACCACTCCAACCCGGCCACCCGGCGTCGAACGCTCAAGAAAAGGCTTCCGCATGACTGAACTGACCCATCCGCTCGCCACCGTTCCGCAGGATGAGTTGGTGGCCCGCGCCGAAGCCGATCCCCTGAGGCCGCGATTCCATTTTGTCTCACCAGCCGGTTGGCTTAACGACCCCAACGGTGTCAGCCACTGGGACGGCACCTACCACCTCTTCTATCAGTACAACCCTGAGGGCGCTTTCCACCACCGCATCCAGTGGGGTCACGCCACCAGCACCGATTTGGTCACCTGGGTTGACCAGCCTGTTGCTTTGGAACCGTCCGAGGGACCTGACGCCGAGGGGTGCTGGTCCGGGGTGTTGGTGAACGACGGCGGCACGCCCACCTTGGTGTATTCGGGCCGGGCACAGGGCAAGGAGCTGCCGTGCGTCGCTGTAGGAACCCCGGACCTGCTGAGCTGGACCAAGGACCCCGGGAACCCTGTTATTGGTGCGCCGCCGGCAGGCGTTGACATCACGGCCTACCGCGATCATTGCGTATGGCGTGAGGGAAACTCCTGGCGGCAGCTGGTGGGTTCAGGAATCCGACACCTCGGCGGCACGGCATTCCTCTACGAGTCTTCGGACCTTCGGTCTTGGGACTACCTGGGCCCACTGATGATTGGGGATGCCTCGCAGGGCGATCCTGCGGACACTGATTGGACAGGGACGATGTGGGAATGCGTTGACCTGTTCCGTGCGGGGCAGGGATCCTTGGGGTCTGCGCCCGCTGACGGCTCACCGGATGTGCTGGTCTTCTCAGCGTGGGACGACGGCGATACCCGCCACCCGCTGTATTGGACCGGCCGGTACGGCGGCAATACCTTCGAGCCGGATACGCTGCACCGGCTGGACTTCGGAGGCCGCTTCTTCTACGCACCACAATCGTTCCAGGATGAAACAAACCGCCGCGTCATGTTCGGCTGGATGCAGGAAGGCCGAAGCGATGCCGCCATGGTGGAAGCCGGCTGGTCGGGCGTCATGAGCCTGCCGCGCGTCACCACGTTGGCCAAGGATGGGACGTTGGAGTTCGCACCCGTTCCCGAAGTAGAGAAGCTGCGCAGAAGCCACGTCAGCGTCCCCGGCCAAGTGATGGTGGGGGCGGGTACGTCCGTGGAGACCGGCGTGTGCGGCAACCAGCTGGACCTTGAGCTGGACGTGCAACTTGCCCCCGGTGCGGAGGTTCGGCTCGGAGTGCTGGCGTCTTCGGAAGGTAGCGAGGAGACGGTGATCGTGCTGAACCGGGCCGCTGATGGGACCCCCAGCGGCACCCTTCGCCTGGACCGTACGCGCAGCAGCCTCGACCCCACAATCGATGTGGAGGACAAGTCCGGGCCCCTACCGATGACGGACGGTCGGGTCCGCCTGCGCGTGTTGGTGGACCGGTCCGCCGTCGAAATTTTCGCCAACGGCAAGCCGCTCACGGCCCGTGTCTACCCGACGCTGGGCGGCGGGCGCGTGACGCTGGCAGCCACTGAAGGCTCGGTGCGGCTCCTCTCCTTCGACGCCTGGGCGATGGCCGGGATCTTTGAAAGCACCCGCAGCCTCATCCCGGAAGGACTGTGAACCCATGGAATAGTTTGAAGCCAGAGGCAGGGCCACCTCAGCGGTGGCCCTGCCTCTGGTGCGTATGGTTCCGGTGCCTGCGCCCGAGGTTCGGGCTTCCTGTTGCGATGGTGTGCAGGTACGGTTCCCTACGCTTGCCGAACCTGTTCTTCGGCGGTCAGTGAGGTCCAGGACTTACATGATTCCGGTGGGGACCAGCAGGGCCCAGGTCAGTGCGGGTGCAACGAGGACCACTCCGCCGGCGTACATCATCAGTTGCTTGTAGACACGCTGGCGATCGTCTTCGCGGGCATTGGCGACAACCAGTGCGCCGTCGGTGGAGAACGGGGATACATCGACGACGGTCGCGGCGATAGCCAGTGCGGCCACTGTGCCCGACGCGCTCAGTGAACTGGTCGCAAGCAACGGTCCTGCCAAGGGGATGAAAGCCGTGAGCAGGGCGGTGGAGGATGCAAAGGCCGAGCCGACGCCGATGACGTAGCAAAGAACCAGTGCAATGAGGAGCGGGGCTCCGAGTGCCAGGGCCTGCTCGGCGAGTGTATCGATAACGCCGACGTGCTGCAGCAGGGATACGTAGGTGATCATGCCGGCGACCAGGAGCACGGTGGACCAGGAGACTCCGCCGATGAACGTCTGGTGTTCCTTGATGTTGACCAAGGCCAAGAGGAGTCCTGCGGAGAGTGCCACGAAGCCGATGGGCATGTGGAAGCCCAAGGCGCAGACAAGCATTGCGATGATCAGTGCCAGCGTGAGGATCTGCTGGCCGTGCGGTCGGGCGGTACGTGTGGTGTCCAGGTCAGCGAGCTGGCCTGCGGCGCCGTCGCGCATTTTACCCAGGAGTGCAAACAGCACCACTGTCAGGACTGACAGGATGAGGTTCAGGGCAAAGCTTGCGGCGAAGAGTGAGCCCTGCGAGATGGGGAAGCCGTTCTTCACTGCGATGTCGTGCACCAGAACACCCGCCACTGACAGCGGTGAGAATCCACCTGCATGTGCTCCGTTGATGATGAAGGCACCCATGAGGACGGGGTGGATGCGTGATTCATAGGCCAGCCCGATGGCGGCGGGGGCCAGAAGGGCGACGGCGGCAGGGGAGAAGGTGCCAAGGGCTGTCAGCGATGCTGCCAGGAGAAAGAACACCCAGGGCAGGAGCATGGTTTTGCCTCGAACCAGTCGAACACACGTCTGGACGATGATGTCGATGGTCCCATTCCGCTGGGCCATGCTGAAGAAATACGTGACACCGATGATGGTGATGACGATGTTGGCAGGGAAGTCCGCCAGGATTTCCTTGTCCGTCATGCCCAGCATGAAGTAACCGACGCCGAAGGATGCCACCAGGCCCATGACCCCGATGTTCAGCGGCCATTTGGTGGCGACGACGAACATCACCACGAGGATGACCAGCGGGATAATCTGGGTGGCAGTCATGGTCGGCTCCGATTCCGGGGTGGCCGCCGGGTTGAAGATGGCGCCCCCGAACAGGATGGCAACCAGGCCCAGGATCACGGAAGCGGCAACCGTTACCAGCAGGATACGGCGGCGGCGGTTGGGACTGCCGGAATTCTGATCCCGGGTTTTGCTCTCCGACTCGGGTGCTGGTTGGTATGTAACTTTAGCCATGGTGGTGTCTCCTCATTGAGTGGCTGATGCTAGCGAGGCTTCGACGGCACTGCCGAGAGTCTCAGGGACGTGAATGATGCTGGTGGCGATGGTGCGGGCGGTCCGGTCGACGCCCACCAGGAGGGAACCGTCCCGGTGCTCGGTCCAGGTTTCAATCACGCCCGCCGGCGTGCGGAGTTTTAGCGTGGGGCGGGAAAGGACGCCAGTGAAGTGGTTCAGCACTGTTCCCGGAGTGCGGGCGGCCAGTGTCAAAGCGATGCTTCCCGTGATGGCCAGCGCCGGATGCGGTTTACCCATTGAGAGCATCATGACGTTGACGTCGACTTCCAGGTCTTCCCCGGTGGGTGCGCCCACAATCGCAAGCTTGGGGACGGCCCGTGCGGCATCCGAAGGACTGGACGCCAGTCCCATCCGGACAGCCGCCTGGCGTCGGATCACGTCCAAAACGTCCAGCTGCAGTTCGACGCCTGCGCCCCAGGTTTCATAGCGGGCAGTGTCCAGTCCCAACTCCTCGGCGCGTACCATGACCACCGGCGCTCCGGCGTCGACCATTGATACCGTCCACCGGGTGCCGCCCGCGACAATAGTGTCCGTCGGCGCGCCGGTAGGAAGGAGCGTCCCGGTGGTTTTTCCTGCCGGATCACGGAAGCCGAGACCCACCCTGTAACCCGGAAAAACGACGCCGGGCATGTCTGCATCCGGGACGATCGGCAGGGCGCCATCAGGGGTTGAAACCCGCTGGATGATGATCTGGCCCGTATTGGTGTTACGGGTGACGACGCGGGTGGAATCGCCGTCGGGCGAAACCCAGCCCTTCTCGATGGCGTAGAGGCCCACAACCGCGGAGCAGTTCCCGCAGTTGCTGCCCCAGTCGACGGCTGCCTCTTCGATGCCTACTTGGGCGAAGGTAAATTCGACATCCACTTCATCATCGTCAGGTCGGCTGAGGATCATTGCCTTGCTGGTGGTGGAGGTGGCCCCGCCAACCCCGTCGATCTGGCGGGAGTCCGGGCTCCCGAAGAGCCTGGGAAGCAGCTCGTTGACGTCGGTGCCGGTTTGTTCCAGATGAGCAGTTTCAAAGACCCAGCACTTGCTGGTGCCTCCGCGCATCCATTCCGCTTCTATCTTCATGGTGTTCCCTGCATCTCGTTGATGTTCCTCTTGTTACGAGGATGATCCGGATCACAAATGAAGACAATGTTGGATATATGATGGGGGCTGTAGGGTTGGTTAATTCACTTAGCAGTAAGGGCGCTAAGAGTGAATTTTGACTCATCAAAGCCCGGAATAGCTGGCTGTACGGCGGCTCAGCCTCCAGTAGATACAGTGAATGAACTACTTGGACAGGAGCATGAACGCATGCTTAACGAAGAAAACCCCGAATTATTCGATATCCGGCGGCTCGCGCTTCTGGTGGAAGTGGTTGAGCAGGGATCCATCACCGCTGCGGCCGACACCATGATGTATACGCCGTCGGCCGTCTCGCAGCAGTTGCGCAAGCTCGAGCAGGAAGTCGGCCAGCCTCTCCTCAACCGCCGTTCGCGCGGTGTAGTCCCCACCGAGGCAGGCCAGATACTGGCAGGGCACGCTCGGAAGATCGTTGGGCAGATGCAGGCGGCCCGCGCGGACCTGGATCAGATCGCGGGCCTGCGCCGCGGTTCACTGACCGTTGGTACTTTTCCCACGCTGGCGGGATCGTTTCTTCCGCTTGTCATCCGTGCATTCAAGAAGCGTTACCCCGCCATTGGACTTTCTGTGCGCAGCGCCCGCTTCGACGAGTTGGTCTCCGACCTTGAATCCGGGGTTACGGGACTGTGTTTGCTCTGGGATTACCCTTGGAACCGGTTCAGTGACGAGTCCATCCGCATCACGGAGGTCTTCCAGGAGAGCACCGTGATTCTGGTGGCCAAGGGACACCCCTTGGCTGACCGTGATGAAGTAAGTATGGGTGAACTCCGGAAGGAGTCATGGATAGTGCGCGCTGAAGCCCATCCGGTAGTGGAAGTACTGCAGCGATCTGCCCACGATGCTGGCTTTGAACCAAATATCGGGTTCCTGGCCAACGACTACCAGGAGGCGCAGGCCATGGTCAGCGTGGGCATGGGCGTGGCAATGGTGCCAAAGACGGCAGTTTCACTGCAGCATCCCGACGTCCGCGTCCTCAGCCTGGGCCCCGACGCCCCCTTGCGGAGGGTGCTTCTGGCCCAGCGCCAGGACAAGGTCTACGCCCCCGCCGAAGTGGCATTCCACTCCACGCTCGTGGAAATCGCACGCGAACGGGGGCGCGACTACTTGTAATCAGTGGTCGGCGTCGGCCTCAGCCTTCCGGGCGCTTTTCTCCGCGTCCTTCTCCGCGCGCACTGCTTCTGCCTCGTGCTGCTCTTCTGCCTTTTCCTGGTGGATGACTTCGGCGAAGAGCTTTTCCATTTCCTTGGCCACGCCGGCGGCCGAGGCGGGGTTCTGGCCGGTAACCAAGCGGCCGTCCACCGCTACCTTCTCCTCGAAGACCCCTGCGGAGACGTGGCGGGCCCCCTGTTCCTCAAGCCGGTCCGCCAGGAAGAACGGAATGACATTGTCTTTCCCTGCAGCCACTTCTTCGTCATTGGTGAACGCGGCTACGTCGCGGCCTTCAACCAGCCTGAACCCGTTGTCCAGTTCTACGTTCAAAAGGCCGGCCGGCCCGTGGCAGACGGCACCCACCAGGCCACCGGCGTTGTAGACGCTGGCCACCAGATTCTGCAGGCCTTCGCTGTCCGGGAAGTCCCACATGGTGCCGTGGCCGCCCACGAGGTAGATGGCATCGTACTGAGATGGATCCACGACGTCGACGCGGGCGGTGTTGTACAGCCCGGCGCGCGTTGTCTCATCTTGGGTAAAGGCAACCTGGATGGGATCGTCCGCATCCACTTCGTCGCGCGGAGGCTGGCCACCTTTGATGGAAGCAAAATCGACGAAGTGGCCTGAGTCTTTGAAGACCTTCCAGGGATGTGCGGCCTCAGCCACGTTGTAGCCGGTCTTCTCTCCCGTGTCGCCGAGCTCGGAAACGCTGGTAAGTACCATGAGGATTTTCTTCATGAAGTGCTCCTTTCGTCCTCATCCCACCCTACGCCCCCATCAATTCCGGCCCTTTAGTAGGCTGGACGAGCATCTATGCGTCTGCTGTCACATGCTTAAGTTGTTCCCTGGATCAGGAGAGTGAGTGCCATGCCCAAGACCGGCAAAAACGATCATGCCCGGAAAAACGAGTTGCCATCGACACTTCAGCGCTCGGACCAGAAGGCCCAAGACACGTTCGCCAAGACCTACGACTCGGCGATGGATTCCTATGACGGCGATGAGAGCAGGGCCGCCCGCACGGCTTTCGCGTCGCTGAAGCACAGCTACGAGAAGGTGGGCGACCATTGGGAACCCAAAGAGGAAAGTGGACCTTCCGATGACCGCGCGGCGGAAGGGCTCAGCTCGGATAAGCCCACTGCGGGCGGAGTTGACGCCAACGCTTCCAAGGAGCACCTCTACCGGCGGGCCCGCGAGCTGGACATCAAGGGCCGTTCAACCATGACCAAGGATGAGCTGGTCCATGCACTGCAGAAAGCCAACGACGCGGCTACCCGAAAAGCCCGGGAAAGCTGAACCTGGGTGCAGGGTGCCGTAGCGAGCGGATTGTTGGGCCGGCGGTGATCTCAGGCACATTGTGACGCGTCTGCGAAGCGTCCTGGTTTTGGTGTTGCGCCGAGGTAAGGCTAACCTAAATAGTCTCCATTCCCCATGCCCTCCCGTTCCGGGCATACATCGCAGGCGGTTCCCTTTGCGCACACTCAGCCGTTCCACAGCAGCCCTTGGGGTCGCTGCACTTCTTTCCCTGACCGGTTGTGGTCTCAGCGGTGGACAGACAGGCACCACCGGGAAGGTGGCCGATACCAACCAGCGTATCGTCGTGGATAACTTCCGGGCCCCCATAGCCAACTGGGCGCTGGAGTCCGATGCCGCGTACATTCTGTCGCTGTCCGGCTGCCTGGAAACCCTGACTAAATATGATGCCGCCCAGGGCAAAGTGGTCCCTTTCCTGGCAACTGAGTGGAAGCAGGTCTCGCCACTTGAGTGGGACTTCACCATCCGTGAAGGCGTGAAGTTCCAGGACAGTACCGATCTCACCGCAGAGAACGTCGCCGCTTCGCTGAACTCAGTACTTAAGGCCAAGGTTCCTGCCAGGGCCTTCAGCCCCAGCATTGTCAGCAGAGTCCAGGCAACGGATGCCAAGACCGTTCGCGTGACCACGCCGGTAGAGAATCCGCTGGTGCCGTTCCGCTTGGCAAGCGTCAACACGGGCATCCTCGCGCCTGCCGCCTATGCCGGTGCCACAGTGAGTCCCTTCGGCCATTGCACGGGCCCGTTCACACCAGTGTCTGAGAAAGCGAAGCAGTCCTTGACCTTGGACCGCAACGAGAATTACTGGGGCGGAAAGGTGCAGTTGGCGGGCGCCGAAGTCCGCTTCATCACCAACGGCGCTACCCGGGCCGCGCAAGTACAAACCGGCGAGGCAGACATTTCCTTGTCCATTCCGGCCTCCGCACTGTCCACGCTTGAAAGTGCACCTGATGTTTCCGTCCTGAAGGCAGATTCGCCCCGCACGGCCACCCTGTACATGAACAACGGCCGGGCACCCTTCAACAACGTGGATTTCCGCAAGGCACTCCGGTCCGCTCTTGACCTGGAAGCCCTGGCTGCCAGCGTCTACGAAGGCGCGGCGTTGCCTGCAGCTGGTCCTTTCGCGCCCTCCGAACCATGGGCATCCAGTGAAGCCAAGACACCCAAGCAGAACCTGGACGAGGCGAAGAAACTCCTGGCCGATGCCGGCTACACCGCGGACAAGCCGCTGGAGATCATCGCCATCGTTGAGCGGACGGAGTTCGCGGACGTAGCTACAGTGATTCAGGACAACCTCAAGGACATCGGTGTTCCGGTGACCATCCAAGCCAAAGAATACGCCTCGGCTGAACCGGACGTTCTGGCCGGGAACTATGACATGATCCTGAGCCAGCGCAACCGGCTGATTGACATCGCCGATCCCATTGGCTTCCTGACGGCCGACTACACCTGCAAGGGCACGTACAACCTGAGCCACTTCTGTAACGAAGAGTACGACGCACTCATCACAGAAGCAGCCCGGACCTCCAACACTGAGGAACGGTACAAGCTGTATGGCAAGGCCGGTCAACTCCTGGACGACCAAGCCGTGAACCTGTGGCTGGTCAATGAACAAGCCACGGACGCCGTCCGCAGCAACGTCCTGTCCTACGTCCAGGATCCTCTGTCCCGTTACGTCCTGACCGCGCAAACGGCCAAGGCCGGCTCCTAGCAACGGGCTGAGACAGACCGAAGCACGTATGATCACGTTCCTTGCGAAGCGGACGGTGACCTTGGTGGTCGCCGTCCTGCTGTCGTCTTTCGCTGTCTTCCTGATTCCTTACGTGACCCCAGGCGATCCGGTCCGGAAAATCATCCGTTCCCGTGTGGCCGGGGATGTGGTGGACGAAGCCACCGTTCAGTCACTGGCGGAAAGCCTGGGGCTCAATGATCCGCTTCCCGTGCAATATCTGCGGTGGCTGGGTGACT
This sequence comes from Paenarthrobacter sp. 4246, assembly GCF_040546855.1. Lineage (NCBI taxonomy): Bacteria > Bacillati > Actinomycetota > Actinomycetes > Micrococcales > Micrococcaceae > Paenarthrobacter > Paenarthrobacter sp. 4246. Next base: position 488,136 of record NZ_JBEPOP010000003.1, on the reverse strand, counting down.
TCTTCACGGGAGACATGGGGTTGTCGCACATTAGCCGTACGCCCGTCATTGATCAGGTGTTGCCGGCCTTGGGGATCACCCTCAGCCTCGTGCTGGTGGCTTTGGGCACGGCCGTGCTGGTGTCCCTGCCCCTGGGCATTGTGGCTGCCCTGAAGCAAGGCAGCAAAACCGACAAACTCATCACCACCCTCACGCAGTCCTTTATTGCCATGCCGGAATACTGGTTGGCACCACTGCTGGTGTTGGTCTTTGCCCTCAAGCTTTCCTGGCTGCCCTCGGCGGGGTGGAACACGGCGTCATCCATTGTCCTGCCAGCTGCCACGCTGTCCCTTCGTCCCATCAGCTTCTTCACCTCAGCGGTGCGCTCGGGCATGATCGATGCCCTGGAAGCGGAGCACATTCCCGCTGCCCGGGCCCGCGGCCTCAGTCACGTGCAGGCTGTCCTGCGGCACGTGGTTCCCAACGGCCTGGTTCCGTTATCCACTTTGTTCGCGGTGTGGTTCGCGGGACTTCTGGGAGGTTCGGTCATTGTGGAGGTCATCTTCGCGATCCCGGGGATGGGGCGCCTTCTTTACGACGCCGTGGTCAACAGTGACATCCCCTTGGCGCAGGGAGGCGTGGTGGTTGTGGTGGCTTTGGCTGTTGCCATCACCACTCTCGCGGACTTCCTGCACCGGATTCTGAGCCCAAAGGTGAGTGGCGCCCTTGCGTAAACGGTCAGTGCTCGACGGCGCCGCCGTCGTTATTCTCATCCTGATAGTTGCCGCCGTGGTGGCTGCACCGTGGCTGGCACCTTTTCCACCGGACGATCAGAACCTCGCTGCTCGGCTCGCGCCACCCAGTGCCACACACTGGTTGGGGACGGACCACCTTGGGCGGGATACGCTCAGCCGCTTGCTGGACGGCGGCCGGTTCTCTTTGGTGGTGGCGGCACTGGCCACGGTCCTGACCGGAATCATAGGTTTGGTGGTCGGTGTGCTCAGCGCCCGGCGGAAGGGCTGGGTAGACGAACTGTTCACCCGTACCAATGATGTCTTGTTGGCGCTGCCGGAGATGGTGGTGGCATTGTTCATCGTCGCTGCCATGGGCACGGGCTTTACGTCCCTACTGGTCGCGCTGACCGTGACCGGGTGGACGCCGTTTGCCCGCCTGGCGCGGACATTGGCCTACGACGTCTCTGCCCGCGGGTTCGTCGAAGCCGCGCGCGTGGTGGGCTGTTCGCCGTCGTTCATTGTCTTCCGTCACATCATCCCGCACCTCGCAGCGCCGATGCTGGGGCAGGCGACACTGCGTTTCGGACAGCTCTTGATCAGTGTGGGAGTCCTGTCCTACCTCGGGCTGGGCGTCCAACCGCCACAATCCGACTGGGGTTCCATGGTGGCAGCGGCCCAGCCGTATGCGGAGCGGGCACCGTGGGGGATCATTGCTCCGGGACTGACCATCTTCCTGGTTGCCCTTTGTGTGACGTTGATCGGTCAGCGGACATCACGGCGGGCAGCCGACCCGGTGGATGTCCTGGTGGTGGAGGGCCAGCATGCCTGAACTGGTTATCGAGGACCTGACGGTGCTCGGCGCCGACCCCAGGCGCCCGGTTCTTTCCGGTGTGAGCCTGAAAGTGCATCCCGGCGAGTTTGTGGCGCTCGTGGGAGGTTCGGGGTCAGGCAAAACCATGACTGCCCGGTCCGTCCTGCAGTTGCTGCCGCAACAATTGCGGATTGCCTCGGGGGCCATCCATGTGGGCTCCGTAGACGTCACCCGTGCCCCTGAAATTGAGCTGAACCGCATCCGGGGTGGCCGGTTGGGGATGCTGTTCCAACAACCCAAGAAGATGTTCAACCCCAGCAAGACCATCCGGGCCCATTTGAGGGAACCCCTCCAACTCCATTCAGGGCTGCGCGGAAAAGCTGCGGAGGCGAAGGTGCTGGAGCTACTGGCTGAAGTGGGGTTCGAGGATCCACAGTGGGGCGCCCGGGCCTACCCGCATCAGCTCTCCGGAGGCATGGCCCAGCGTGCCATGACAGCCATGGCCCTGGCAGGCCAGCCCGGAATCCTGCTGGCTGACGAACCGACGTCCGCTTTGGACAAGGTCCTGGAACGCCAGATCCTGCAGTTGCTGGATCGCGAACGGAGCCAACGTGGTCTGGGGATTCTCTACATCACGCACAACCTTGCCTCCGTTGCGGCCTTCGCAGACCGCGTCCTGGTGATGGACGCAGGGAAGATCGTGGAGTCGGGCACCACGGAGGAAGTGTTGGGCCATCCGAAGACTCCGTACACGCAAAAGCTTTTGGAAGCATCAAACCTCCTGCCATCAGGGACTGTGAGGCAGGTGCACCCAGAGCGGAGCGTCCTCACCCTCAACAGTGTGGTCAAGAATTTCGGCCGCGGCCGGCGGGGTCGCAGTCAAGCACTGGACGCGGTTTCCCTCGAGCTGAAAAAGGGCGAGATCCTGGGGGTGCTCGGCCAATCCGGATCCGGGAAAAGCACCCTCGCCCGGACCATCGTTGGTCTCGACGGAATCAGCAGCGGCAGCATCACCCGGGCTCTGTCAGCAGAACGTTTTGCCGATCCGACTGCTGTCCAACTGGTGTTCCAGGAGCCACATGACGCGTTCGACCCCCGCATGACACTCCGCGCCAGCCTGGAAGCACCCTTGCCACGGCGGCTCCCGTCGAGCGAGAAAACCCGGCGGCTGAGCGACGCGATGACAGAGGTGGAACTGGAACCCATGCTGCTGGACAGGCGCCCGGGCCAATGCTCCGGAGGCCAGTTGCAACGGGTCACCATCGCCAGGGCGCTCCTGATGGAGCCGGAAGTGCTAATTTGCGACGAAGCAACGTCCGCCCTGGATGCACTGACACAAAGAACCATCCTTGACCTGCTGCAACGCCTACACCGCGAGCGTGGACTGTCCCTGATGATGATCACCCACGACATGGACGTAGTGCGCCACATGTGCCAGCGCGTAGCTGTCCTCTACCAAGGGCGGTTGGTGGAACTCACCGACACGGATAAGTTCTTCGCTGACCCGCAGCACCAGCACAGCAAAGACCTGGTCTCGGCCGCGATTCCCTGCAGGGGACTGCACCTGAAAAAGATAAGAACTGCCCCTTAGCGGCAGTTCACGTCAGATGATCAAAGTCTCCCCGCACCCAGGCAGCATGACGTTCAGCGGAGTCGTGCAAAATGGCTTTGGCTCCGGACGCTATGACGTTATTGAAATTCCCGTAGATGCGATCGAACCCAAGGGTGTCCAACTGCGCGGCGATCCGCAACACCACGGCTCCGGACAACGGCAAGCGGTTAGGGTAGCTGCGCATGAAGGAGATGGAACGGCGATCCGGATTGGGAAACACGCTGTCACCGGTCAGCAGAACCCCCATGCCGGCTGCTCCGGCCGCCCAGTGCGCCACGGCGCTGCCGGGAAAGTGTCCGCCGGTTTGGTGCAGGGCCAGCCCGGGGGCGATCGACGTGCTGCCAGACCAGTAGGCAATGTTTGGATCATCGCGTCCCAGCCATTGGCGGTCTGCCTCAGCCACCCATATCGGGGCGCCGCCCAGCCGCCGTGACCATTCCACCTGCACGCCGAACATGTGGGGATGGCTGGCGGCGATGGCCAGGACAGGTCCGTGCTCCAGCACCGCCCTCACTGCGTCTTCGTCGATGTAGCCCACCGGATCCCACAGCAACGAGCCCTGGGACGTCACCACCAGCTGGGCCGTCTGGCCGATTCCGACCTTCGGGTCAGTGCCCATGCCGACAAGACCTGGCTCGCTTTCTGAGAGCGTTATCCGTTGGCCAGCCGTCCTGAGTTGGTCAAGGGTAACCCAGTGTTGCCCTTCCTCAGGGACGTACTGCCGTTCGTCGGCGCAGATGGGGCAGACTTCGGGAACGGGTTCATCACGTTCCACCGCGCAGGCCGCGCAAATCAGCATGGATGGTCCTTTCGGAGCTGTTCGGATTCCGGGCCCACGGCCCCGCCGTCCGCCGCAGGCTGGTGGGCCCAGAATATTGCACGGTGCGACTGTCCGGAAGTGCAGGTTTTCGGGTCCGACGGTGTTGCCAAAGTCAACGTACAGGCTCACAGTGGGATACGTCAGGTCACGAACACGATCAGGGAACTGTGTATCCGCCATGGAGGCCAACCATGAGCACCACATCCGACGACGTCTACCAAGCTTCACCCCCGGACGAAGAACCACAGCTAAAGCGGGTTCTGGGGCCCAAACTCCTGCTCCTCTTCATCGTGGGCGACATTCTCGGAGCGGGTGTTTACGCGGTCACCGGGACGATGGCAGGGACAGTGGGCGGCATTGTCTGGTTGCCGTTCCTTCTGGCCTTCATCGTGGCGACGCTGACGGCTTTTTCCTACTTGGAACTGGTGACGCAGTACCCTCAGGCGGCGGGGGCGGCTCTGTATACACACAAGGCATTCGGGATCCACTTTGTTACGTTCCTTGTGGCGTTCGCCGTGGTGTGTTCCGGCATCACCAGCGCGTCAACATCCGCGAACGTCCTCGCCCAGAATCTGTTCGGAGGGCTGGAGGTCAACGGGTGGATGGGCGCGCCGGACAAGGGAATGATCACGCTGGTCGCTATGGCTTTCATGCTGTTGCTGGCAGTGATAAACCTTCGTGGGGTTGGCGAAAGCGTGAAGTTCAACGTGGTGCTGACCTCGGTTGAGGTACTCGCCCTATGCATTGTGATCGGCGTCGGGTTCTTCGTGATGGCGCAGGGAACAGGCAACATCCAGGAAATCACGGTGTTCACCGACTACCAAGACAAGGGGCTGTTCCTGGCTGTAACTGCCGCCACGTCCATTGCCTTTTTTGCCATGGTTGGATTCGAGGACTCGGTGAACATGGTGGAGGAGACCAAGAACCCGGAGCGCATCTTTCCCCGAACCATGTTGACGGGCCTCGGCATCGCAGTGTTGCTCTACATGCTGGTAGCAGTGTCCGTTGTCAGTGTGTTGTCACCCACCGAATTGGGGGAGATCAGGGAATCCGAAGGGGCTGCACTCCTCGAGGTCGTCCACAAGGGTTCCCCGGATTTCCCGATCGATAAGATCTTTCCGTTCCTGGCAGTCTTCGCGGTGGCCAACACTGCCTTGATCAACATGCTGATGGCGAGCCGGCTGATCTATGGGATGGCCCGCCAGCATGTCCTGCCCCGCGGCTTGGGCAAGGTGTTGCCCGGGCGACGTTCACCGTGGGCCGGCATCACTTTCTCCACCGTCCTGGCCCTGGGACTGATCTGGTACGTCAGCATCGATCCGGACAGCAACATCGTGGCCAACCTGTCGGGGACAACCGCTTTTCTGCTGTTGTGCGTCTTCACCGTGGTCAACGTGGCGTGCGTGGTGCTCCGACGCAAGAGGCACCCGGACCGCAAGGTCTTTTTCACCTCGCCCGGTCAGTTGCCGTGGGTGGCCGCCATCCTCTGCGCCTTCCTCGCTGGTCCCTGGGTGGGCAGGAACCCCATACAGTACCAAGTGGCCGGCGGGCTCATGGCCATTGGTGTCGTGCTCTGGTTCATCACGTGGCTGATCACCAGAAAGTCCACTCCGTCAGCAGGGCCACGCGACCGGGAGCAGGGAACTCCTTCCGGATGAATCACCAGGAGCTGCTGTGAACGATCAAGCAGGCACCACCGAACCGGTCAACGCGGAGCCTCCGCTGGACGGCGATGAAGCCGCCACCCTGATGGGCTTCCTTGAGCGACAGAGAGCGACGTTTGCCTGGAAGACGGAGGGACTTGACCGGGACGGCCTGAGGGCCCGGCACGCTCCGTCGTCGTTGACTTTGGGTGGGCTGCTCAAGCACCTGGCCCGCTTCGAGGACGATATGTCCACCGAGTGGCTCCATGGCCGCAGGCAACTTCCCCCGTGGAACGCAGTTGACTGGGACGCCGACCCCGACTGGGACTGGAATTCCGCTGCCGGAGACCCGCCGGAGGAGCTGTATGAAAGGTGGCGTGACGCTGTTGCCCGCTCCAGGGTCTTGTTCGAAGCAGCTATGGCAGAAGGCGGCCCGTCCCGGCAAGGCACCATCGCGTCCCGTCCGGACATCGAGTTGCCCAGCCTGCGCTACATCCTCCTGAACATGATTGAGGAATACGCCCGGCACAATGGCCACGCAGACCTTATCCGCGAATCTGTGGACGGTCTCGTGGGGCAAGACCCGCCCGGCTGAGGCTGCGTCCAGCAACGTCCTCAGGAGGGTTCCGCGAAAAAGATCATCATGCTTACTATTGTGGAGCGCTTGAAGTCAGAGCTGAACACCACACATTGGAGCGGATATGGCACTGAGCAAGGGAACGCGCGTGGAGTGGAACACCTCCCAGGGCAAAACGCACGGGAAGATTGTGGAGAAGAAGACCAGCGACTTCGAATTGGACGGCAATACCCACCGAGCCACTGAAGACGAGCCGCAGTACGTGGTGGAATCAGACAAGACCGGCGCGCGGGCGGCCCACAAAGGCTCCGCCCTGACCGAAAAGAACCAGTGATATGTCCCATCAGCACGATGTAGTCATCATCGGAGGGGGCAATGCGGGAGTCTCGCTTGCGGCCCGGCTGAGCAGATACGGGGTCAAGAACATTGGCCTCATTGAACCCAAGGACCATCACCTCTATCAGCCTCTGTTCTCCCACATCGCCGGCGGCAGGGCTGCGGTCAAGGAAGCCACCCGCAGCCAGGCATCCGTGATGCCCCGGGGGGTTGCCTGGATCAAAGACCATGCGGTGGGCGTGGACACCACGGCCAACATGGTGATGCTGGCCTCAGGCAGCACCGTGGGCTATCAACATCTGGTGGTGTGTCCGGGGCTCCAGTACCGGTGGGATTCAGTGCCGGGCTTGGCCGAGGCTGTCCATTCCCCGTACGGTGCGTCCCACTATGAATTCGAGCTCGCACCCAAGGCCTGGTCACTCCTGAGCAGTGTGCGGTCCGGCACAGTGATTTTTACCATGCCGTCAGGACCTATTAAGTGTGGGGGTGCCAGTCAGAAGCCGATGTACCTGGCGTGCGACTACTGGCGCGAGCAAGGTGTCCTGGACAAGATCCGTGTGGTGATGGTGCAGCCATATCCCACCGTATTCGGCATCCCTGAGGTGGACAGGGAGCTTGAGCGGAAAATTGCTGAATACGGCATTGAGCTCCGGACAAACAGCGAATTGGTGGCCGTGGACGCTGCCAACAGGCAAGCGACCATCCGCAACAATGTCTCCAACACCACTGAGGAGCTGGGGTACGACGTCCTGAACGCCGTCCCACCCCAGTCTGCGCCGGAGTGGCTCAAAGCTACGGATCTTCCAGCCCCTGGTGGGCAGGACGGGTTCGTCCACGTGGACACCGAAACATTGCGCCACGTCCGCCACTCCAACGTGTGGTCCCTGGGCGACGCTGCAGCCACCACCAACTCCAAAGCCGGCGGTGCCCTGCGCAAGCAGACCAAGGTGCTGGCGAAGAACCTCGTGGCGGCCCGCCAGGGAAAACCGCCCACGATGAAGTACGACGGCTACTCCGTATGCCCCTTCACTGTTTCGCGTACCACGGTGGTCTTCGCTGAATTCGACGACCATTATCGGCCTATGCCCACCATCCCGAAAGTGCCCACGTGGAAGGAAAGCCGGTTGTCGTGGTGGGTGGACCGCATCATGTTTCCCCAGGTCTACTGGCACATGATCCTCAAGGGCAGGGCTTAAGGACAAGTCCACTCCCACCACGTCAACCATGCAGATGTGCGTTCCCGGCTAGGGTGTGGGGCTGCCACCGTTGACGTTGAGGGTTTCGCCAACTACGTAGCTGGATTCGGGCGAAGCGAGGAACACGTACGCCGGGGCAAGCTCTGCCGGCTGGCCGGCGCGGCCCAGGGGAGTGGAGTGCCCGAACTCCGGCAAGGCCTCTTTGGGCTGGCCGCTGCTCACCTGCAGCGGGGTCCAGATGGGACCGGGTGCCACCGCGTTGACTCTGATGCCCTTGGGGGCCAGCTGCTGGGCCAGGCCCTTCGTGAAATTGTTGATGCTGGCCTTCGTGGTGGCATAGTCCACCAGCGTGGGCGAAGGGTTGTAGGCCTGGATCGATGTGGTGTTGATAATGGTTGAACCAGCGGGCAGGTGGGGCAGTGCAGCCTTGGTCAGCCAGAACATCGCGTACACATTGGTCTTTAGTGTGTGGTCGAATTGCTCGTCGGTGATGCCTGCGAGGTCTTCCTGTGCCACTTGCTTGCCTGCGTTGTTGACCAGGATGTCCACTCCGCCCAAGACGGCGATGGCGGTATCCACCAGCTCCCGGCATGTAGCGGAGTCTTTGAGATCGCCTGGCACCTTGACGGCCTTGCGGCCTGCGGCTTCAATAATGCCGGCGATCCGGGCGGCATCTTCTTCCTCTTCGGGAAGGTAGGAAAGCACGACGTCGGCACCCTCCCGCGCGAAGGCAATGGCGGTCGCCGCGCCGATGCCCGAGTCCGCGCCGGTGACGATCGCCTTGCGGCCATCCAGCCGACCGGTTCCGCGGTAGGTTTCCTCACCAAGATCCGCTGTGGGCGTCAAATCTGCGTCCAGTCCTGGCTCGGGTTGGTGCTGTTTCGGCGGGGAAATTTTTTCGTAGGCGGTGACAGGGTTTCGGAACGTGTACTGATCAGTCATGATGGTCCTCCTGTTGTCTACGGGAGAAGCGCTGCGGGTATCGCGCCCCTAAAGCTAAGGAAGCTTATGAATCCACACTAAGCACGCCTGAGGTCAGGTGCAAAACCTGGTGGTGCGTCCCTGCTGCCCGACGCTGGCTGCGCCTAGGTGCTGCTGCCGGAAGCGCCCGACGGCGGGAGGTCGCCGTCGTGCTTCTGTTGGTCTGGGCGTGGACTGCTGTCGGCCAGCAGTGCCGCCGCAGGGGCCGTTGTGGCCCCGCGCTGGAGTTGCAGCAGGGCCAGCAGTGGGAACAACAGGACGGAGAGCATACCGGCGCCGACGAGTGCGGAGGAGATTCCGCTGGTGATGAATCCCTGCTCCCGTCCGATGGTGGTCACGGCCACGATGATGGGCAGCCCCGTTGCCCCGAACAGCAGGATTGCCCGCTTATGGGCCCATGTCGAGCCCCGGGGCGCCGCCAGCAAGGACGGCAGGCCGCGGATGACCAGCAGGAGCACCAGGAACAGCGGGACCAAAGCGAGGGTAGCAGGGCTTGACGTCAACGCGCCGAGATCAAAATCAATACCGGTATCTATGAAGAAGATGGGCACCAGGAATCCGAAGGCGACCGCATCGATTTTTGTTTCAATGACTCTTCGGTCAGCTTCGGGAGCACGCGCGATGGTTACCTGCCAGAGGACGCCGGCCGCGAAGGCACCCAGCAGCATGTCCAGCCCCAGCACCATGCTCAGGACAACCAACGAGCTGAGGACCAGCATGATGGACCGCATGGCGAATTGGCTGCTGGTATGGAGGGTCCTGGTGACCTGGGCGTGGAAGAGAGTGTGCCGCGCTTTTGAAGCGAAGTAGATGGATACGCCGGTCAGGAGGACAAATCCCAACAACACCACTGAAGCCGTTCCCACTTGCTTCCCGGAGAAGAAGAGTGAAATCGCAATCAGGGGACCAAACTCGCCTACGGCGCCCAGGGCTGCAACGGCAGTGCCGACGGGAGATGTGGATTCGCCCGCATCACGGATGATGGGCAGCAGGGTTCCCAATGCTGTGGAGCACAAGGCCACTCCAATGATCACGGCGGCCTCGGGGGCGGGAGCCAGCACAAAGCCGGCGCCGACTCCGGCTGCCAGGGAGATCACCCATCCCGCGGAAGCACGTTTGATGGGGCGCCCGCGGATTGCCGTGAAGTCGATTTCGTTCCCTGCAACGAAAAACAGCATCGCCAGCCCAAAATCAGCCAAGGTGTCGGTGAACGGAGTGGATTCGATCCAGCCCAACAGGCTGGGGCCAAACAGGATCCCCAGGACAATTTCGAAGACCACGATCGGCACCTTGATCACGGGATCAAGCAGCCGAACGGCTAGGGGAGCTGCAACTGCCAACGCTGCGATGAGGACCAGTGACGCGGACAGGCCTTGCATGTCAGGCCCCGGGCCGTCCGGGCCATGTCTTGCCCGCCCATGGATCGTAGTCGGCAAGGAGTTCCTCCTGCGGCGGGCGCCCGCTGTCGGGAACGTGCTGCAGGTTGATCCGAACCCTGTACCAGAGCGAGCTGGATCCCCTCATCCCGTCAATAAGGACATCTGCCGGGTGCAAAGCGGAGACGACGTCCGGGTGCCGTTCTTTCCATTCCTCCAGCGCGGCGAGGGCTTCTGGTTTCGTTTTGGTGCGGGCCACCTCGATGAGTGGCATCGTGGGCATCCGGCGGCCTGAGCCGTCCCCGCTTCGCGGAGCCTTTTCTGCCGGGCCGAGCTCGGCAGCCAACGCCAGCAGCCCGTCGAGTGACCCTACGGCGTGGTCGATGCCGGCGTGGGGATCACCCATATCGGCATAGCGGCCAGGGACAGTGAGGACCGTGAACTGGTCCGGCCGGGCTGAGCGTACTTCGGCCCAGGTCAGTGGTGTTGAGACGCGGGCATCGGGGAGAGAGCGGACGGAGTAGGCGGAAGCAACGGTGCGGTCCTTGGCGTTCTGGTTGAAGTCGACGAACACGCTTTCACCCCGTTCCTCTTTCCACCATCTGGCGGTGGCGAGCCCGGGAGCGCGGTTCTCCACCTCCCGGGCCAGGGTTTCAGCGGCGAGGCGCACCTCATGGTAGGTCCAGTCCGGCGCGATCCGCACCAGGATGTGAAGCCCGCGTGAACCGCTCGTCTTCGGCCATCCCACCAAGCCGACGTCGTCCAGGACGTCCTGCGCGACGTACGCGGTGTCCACGATCTGTGACCAATCCACTCCCGGCATGGGGTCGAGGTCCACGCGAAGCTCGTCAGGGTGCTCCAGGTCCTCGGCGCGGACGGGGTGCGGATTGAGGTCAAGGCAGCCAAGGTTCACTACCCAGGCCAAGCCCGCGGCGTCCCGGATGACCGTCTCTTCAGCCGACGTTCCGGAGGAGTAGTGGAGCGTAGCTGTGTCGATGAACGGCGGATGGTTTTCAGGCACGCGCTTTTGGAAGAACGGTTCTTCGTTGATGCCCTTGGGGAAGCGCTTGAGGACCATCGGCCGGCCGCCGGCTCCCCTCAGCGCGCCGTCCGCCACCTCAAGGTAGTAGCGGACCAGATCGAGTTTGGTCAGTCCGGGTTCCGGGAAAACCACTTTGTCCGGATTCGAGACACGAACCTCGGCACCGTCAATGTCGAGGATCTCCGCGGGGCTCTTGGAGGGGCTCATGCGGTCACGCTAGCAACGAACGGCTGTCCCAGCCAGAGGAATCGAAGAAAAAGTGGTTCCATGCCGTTACCGCACCCACCGGAATTGCAGAACTGGCGTTTAAATTAAAAGTAGGTATGGTGATAGTGAAGCACCTTGGAATGGAGTGATTTGATTGTCAGGAAAGTCCCCAAACGGAGCAAAGTCGAAAAAGTCTGGAAAGACCATCCTGGAGAAACGGGCGGAAAAAAGGGCCAAGGCCGAGGGTAGCGAAAACGTCTTCTCCAAACCCCGAAAAAGCCAGAGGTAGCCGGGCGCCAACCCCGCGGGGTGTATCCGTAGCGGTGGAATGCACGTTGACGTTTTGAAGGCACATTGATGAAACGAAGTTGTCCCGGCATCTATTATGACTGCCCGGATGGCTCACCAATGAAATGGGAATGGATTGGGCATGGCCTGGACCTTCGACAGAAATTGGGAAAGGTAAATGTCGAGACGGTTAACGGGAGGATTTTCACGTTTTCTTAAATGACGAGGCCGAATTCATCCCCCGCCCCGGAACGCCTGGTAAGCATGGCGGAACGCCTCTTCGAGACGCGTTCGGCGGCCTGGAGGCATCCAGCCGCCGCCAAGGCAATCCGGCTATATTTGGCCATGTCAGCCCGCCACCATCCACTGAGGGAGTCTGCACACTATGGCCAAGGAACTTGCCACCCAGCTCATCGAACAACTCCAGGCTGCAGGAGTGCAGCGGATTTACGGCATAGTCGGCGACAGCCTTAACCCGATCGTTGACGCTGTTCGCCAGACCGGAGGCTCGGCGAAGGGAGGCATCGACTGGATCCATGTACGCCACGAGGAAGCCGCAGCGTTCGCCGCCGCCGCGGAGGCGCAATTAACCGGCCGGCTTGCCGTCTGCGCAGGATCGTGCGGCCCCGGCAATTTGCACTTGATCAACGGCCTGTACGATGCCAACCGGACTGGAGCTCCGGTGCTGGCCATCGCCTCGCATATCCCCAGCAAGCAGATCGGCAGCGGCTTCTTCCAGGAAACGCATCCGGACCGCCTGTTCACGGAATGCTCGGTGTATTCGGAATTGGTCAGTACCGCGGAGCAGGCACCACGGGTCATGCACAGTGCCATCCAGAACGCCATTGCCCTCAGGGGAGTATCAGTGGTCACCCTCCCGGGCGACATCGCCGGTCTTGAGGCAACGGCCCCCACGCCGTTGCCTGCTACGTTCCGGCCCGCAACAGTGGTGCCCGATCCTGCAAGCGTCCAGGAGTTGGCCAAGGCCATTAACGACGCCGATAAGGTGGCTGTTTTCGCCGGTGCCGGGGTTGCGGGGGCCCACAGGGAACTTATGGCGCTTGCAGAGCTCATCAAAGCTCCCATTGGCCACTCCCTCAGGGGCAAGGATTTTGTCCAGTACGACAATCCGTTCGACATTGGAATGACCGGGTTGCTCGGCTACGGTGCTGCGGCGGAGGGTATCGAGGACGCAGACCTTCTGATCCTGCTGGGCACCGACTTTCCCTATGATCAATTCCTTCCGGATACCCGGACAGCCCAAGTGGACCGGGCCGCGCAGCGGCTGGGCCGGCGGACCGACGTCGATATTGCTGTCCACGGCGACGTCCTGCCAACACTCCAAGCACTGCTGCCACTGATCCAAGCGAAGAAGAGCCGCCGGTTCCTCGATCAGATGCTCAAGAAGCACGACCGCCTGATGAACAAAGCCGTGGGCGCCTACACCCGCAAAGTGGAGAAGAAGCAGCCGATCCACCCCGAATATGCTGCCTCCTTGTTGGACCAGGTTGCAGCAGAGGATGCCATCTTCACGGCTGACACCGGCATGTGCAACGTCTGGACCGCGCGCTACATCAACCCGTTGGGCACGCGGCGACTTATCGGTTCCTTCCTTCACGGCTCCATGGCCAACGCCCTTCCGCACGCAATTGGTGCGCAAGTGGCGTATCCCGGCCGGCAGGTCGTTTCGGTCTCCGGTGATGGTGGCCTGTCCATGCTGCTGGGTGAGCTCATCACCGTTGCTGCGCACAAGCTGCCCGTGAACGTGGTGGTGTTCAACAACTCCACCTTGGGCATGGTCAAGCTGGAGATGCTGGTGGATGGACTCCCCGACTTTGGCGTGGACGTTCCGGACGCAAACTACGCCGAGGTTGCCAAGGCGTTGGGCTTCCACGCAATGCGCGTCACGGATCCAGCGGACATCGAGGCTGCGTACAGGGAGGCCTTTGCCCACCCTGGACCGTCGCTGGTGGAGCTCATCACCGATCCGAACGCGTTGTCCATTCCGCCGAAGATCTCTGGGTCCCAGGTCATCGGATTCGCAACCGCCATGTCCAAAGTGGTCCTGAACCGGGGCGCAGGCGAGGCCGTGAGCATGGCCCGCAGCAACCTGCGCAACATCCCGCGGCGCTGACTTACTGCCGGAGCGCGGCAGCCAAGTACGGGGCCGTCCGGCTTTCCGTTGAGCGCGCGACGTCGGCGGGCGGGCCGGTGGCGATCACCTGGCCACCGGCGTCGCCGCCGCCGGGTCCCAGGTCGATCACCCAATCTGCGTCCGCCACCACGTCCATTTCGTGTTCCACCACGATCACGGTGTTGCCGGCGTCGACGAGCCTGTGAAGTTGCTTCATCAGCAACTTCACGTCAGCGGGGTGCAATCCCGTGGTGGGTTCGTCCAGCAGGTACAGGGTGTGCCCGCGCTGGACGCGCTGAAGTTCGGTGGCGAGTTTGATGCGTTGGGCCTCCCCGCCGGATAGCTCCGTGGCGGGCTGCCCCAACCTGAGGTAACCCAGTCCGACTTCCTTCAAAGTTTGCAGGCTTCGCGAGACGGACGGGAGATCTGAGAGGAACCCGGACGCTGTTGAAACGGTCATGCCCAGGACCTCGGCGATGGTCCGGCCACGGTAGGTGACTTCCAGGGTCTCCGGGTTAAAACGGGAACCGTTGCACTCGGGGCAGGGGCCGTAGCTTCCCGGCAGGAACAACAACTCCACGGCTACGAACCCTTCCCCCTGGCATGTTTCGCAGCGGCCGCCGGCGACGTTGAACGAGAACCTTCCGGCGCCGAAACCCCGGGCGCGGGCGCCATCAGTGGCGGCAAATTCTTTCCGCACACCATCGAAAAGGCCCGTGTAGGTGGCCAGGTTGGAGCGCGGAGTGCGGCCGATGGGCCTCTGGTCGACTTTCACGAGGCGATCGAGACGGTGCAGCCCGGACACGACCGCAGTCCCCGGTGCCGCGGCGGGCGACTCGCTGTCCGTGGACTCCGGATGCAATTCGGCACTGACAACATCGGCCAGAACCTGGCTGACCAACGTGGACTTACCCGAGCCGGAAACGCCTGTCACGGCCGTGAGTACACCCAAGGGAAAATCGACCGCAAGCCCGCGGAGGTTGTGCCGGGTGATTCCTCGAAGCTCCAGCGATTCATCCCATGTGCGGGCAGCACCTGTACCCGCACTACTGCCTTGAGGGAATAGGAAGGGCCTGGTCACGGATTCCTGCACGTCCTCCAGACCGCCCACGGGGCCGCTGTAGAGTACTTGGCCGCCACCTTCTCCGGCGTGCGGTCCGACGTCCACCAACCAGTCCGCGGCCCGGACGAAGTCCATGTTGTGCTCCACAACGAACACTGAGTTTCCGGACGCCTTGAGCTGGTTGAGGACCTCAAGCAGGGGTTCGGCATCAGCAGGATGAAGCCCGGCGGACGGTTCATCCAGCACGTAAATGACGCCGAACAACCCGGAGCGCAGCTGTGTGGCAATCCTGAGCCTTTGCATCTCGCCGGGGGAGAGCGTGGGTGTTGCGCGCCCCAGTGCCAGGTAGCCCAGGCCAAGTTCCAGGAGCACGGTAACCCTGGCGAGCAGGTCCCGCGTGATGGCGACTGCCACCTCGTTGCTTTCTCCGGACGTCTGGGTACGGGACGCCGTACCCGCGGCGGTGAGCTCGGCGGTGGGCCTGATGATCTCTGCCAGTTGGGTCATTGGCAGGGCGTTGAGCTCTGCGATGGTCTTTCCGGCGAAGGTGACTGCGAGCGCGTCTGGCCTGAGTCCGCTGCCGTCGCACCGTGGGCATCGGCCGGTCTCCATGAAGCGCAGCACCCGGTCCCGCATGGTGGTGCTCTTGGAGTCCGCGAGCGTGTGGAGAACATAGCTTTTGGCGCTCCAGAACCTGCCTTTGTAGGGCTTGGCAACGCGGTCGCGTTGGGGTGTCACTTCGACCACTGGCTGTTCCTCGGTGAAGAGAATCCAGTTTCGGTCCTTCTTCGGCAGTTTTTTCCACGGAGTGTCCACGTCGTAGCCCAAGTGGGTGAGGATGTCCCGGAGGTTCTTACCTTGCCAGGCGCCCGGCCACGCCGCGATGGCGCCGTCCCGAATGCTGAGGGAGGGGTCGGGCACCAAAGATGATTCGCTGACCGTGTGGGCAACGCCCAGGCCATGGCACTCGGGGCATGCTCCGGCGGCGGTGTTGGGGGAGAACGCATCTGAGTCCAGTTGCTTGGCGCCTTGCGGATAACGCCCGGCCCTGGAGAACAGCATGCGCAGCGAGTTGGAGAGGGTTGTCACTGTACCCACGCTGGAACGTGCGGTCGCGGTGCCGCGGCGTTGTTGGAGCGCGACGGCGGGTGGCAGCCCGGTGATGGACTCCACCTTGGGGTTGTGGCCCTGTTGGATGAGGCGGCGGGCGTAGGGGGCCACGGATTCGAAGTAGCGGCGCTGTGCTTCGGCAAAGATGGTGCCGAAGGCCAGGGAAGATTTGCCGGAGCCGGAGACGCCGGTGAAGGCGACGATTGCATCTCTGGGGACGTCCACGTCAACGGTGCGGAGGTTGTTTTCGCGTGCTCCCCGGACTCGGACAAAGCCATCCTCGGGGGCGGCAACCTGCGCTGCCGGCGCATGGGGAACGGGCCGCTGGGAATTTGTCAGTACTCTGTCCATTTCTATGACTCTAGCGGCGTTCGCGACTTGTCGCTTGGACATGCCCTGCTCCCGGCCCCTGCGCCAGGGGCGGTAATGATGAAATCGTGCCTACCGGCCGCTCAAACGGTAGTGCATGGGGGTCACCAGGAGGAGAATGCGGATCATGGCTGACGAAACCCTGGATGAACAGCGCACCAACGAGAACGTGGTCAAGCGGCTGATCGGCTGCATCAACGATCGCCATATCGAGGTCATGGATGAGTTATTCCATGACGACGCCGTAATGCATTGGCCTCAATCGGGGGAGCTGGTGCGCGGGGCGGAGAACCGCAGGGCCATCTACAGCGCCTTCCCGCAACTCCCCACCATTACGCCGCGCCGCCTCCTGAGCGGCGGCAACCTGGTCACGGCCGAGGCCCTGCTGGACTACGGCGGACCTACCTATGAAACAGTCTTCATCTTTGAATTCCGCGACGGCAGGATTGCCAAGGAAACTGCCTACTGGAGCGAAGCCTTCCAAGCTCCAGAGTGGCGCGCGCAGTGGGTTGAGGTTACCAAGGCCTAGACGAGTCCAGGACCGCCCCGGAATCGGCATCACTCTGTTGGAGGCCGGCGTCGTTGTTGCTTGGTTGCGGATCTGAGTTCCTTGGCCGCGCGGTGCCGGCGGGCCGAGCCGCGGGTGGGTTTGGAAGGGCGGCGAATAACTTCCGGGACAAGGCCGGCCCGGACGATGTCAGCGAGTTTGGCCAGGGCGATCTCCCGGTTCCGCAGCTGTGACCGCTCTTCGGCTGCCGTCACTGTGATCACTCCGTCAACAAGTCTCGGCCCCAGGCGCTTGAGCAGCAGCTGGAGCTGCCCGTCCGTCAGCGCCGCAGTTTTGGCAACGTTCCACATCAGCTCTGCCCGGCTGTCGGTGGTGTTGACGTGCTGGCCGCCGGGTCCCGACGAACGCGAAAACCGCCAGGACAGCTCCGAGGCGGGAACCGTCACTGTGGGGGAGATGTCCAGGTCCATGGGTCTAGCCTCGCACGTCCCGGGTCGTCCGGAGCCAGCGAGTGCAGGACTTCCACCAACACGGTTTTAGAAATTAG
This sequence comes from Paenarthrobacter sp. 4246, assembly GCF_040546855.1. Taxonomy (NCBI): domain Bacteria; kingdom Bacillati; phylum Actinomycetota; class Actinomycetes; order Micrococcales; family Micrococcaceae; genus Paenarthrobacter; species Paenarthrobacter sp. 4246. The sequence goes on along the minus strand of NZ_JBEPOP010000003.1, from coordinate 470,803 downwards.
GTAAGGCTAAGCTAATCTATCGTTTTGTGATTGAACTGAGTGAACTCTCCGGGCTTGAGGCCACAGACTTGGTCCTCCGCTATGGGGACAAGGACGTGGTTCACGGTGCCGGGCTCCACTTGGAGCCGGGCCGTATCGTGGCCTTGGTAGGTCCGAACGGCAGCGGTAAGTCCACGCTGCTCCGTGCGCTCGCCCGTCTGCATGAGGCTACCTCCGGAACTGTGACGGTCCGGCCCGACGGCGGAGAAGCATCGGATGCGCTGATGATGAAGCGCAGTGACTTCGCACGCCACGTAACGTTGTTGTCGCAGAGCCGGCCCGTGCCGCACGGACTGAGCGTTCGTGACGTCGTGGAGTTCGGTCGCCATCCGTACCGAGGACGGTGGCGTGCTGCCGATCCCGAGGGACCCGCTGCTGTCCACCGCGCCATGGAGCTGACAGGCGTAGCTGAACTTGCCGATCGTGGTGTCCAGGAACTTTCCGGCGGGCAACTGCAACGGGTGTGGCTGGCAAGCTGCCTTGCCCAGGACACGTCGGTGTTGCTCCTCGATGAACCAACCAACCACCTGGACCTCCGCTACAAGGTGGAGATCTTTGACCTGGTCTACGACCTCGCCCGCGTCCACGGTGTGGCGATTGGCGTGGTCCTGCACGACCTCGATGAAGCAGCCGCGCTGGCCGACCACGTGGTGGTTCTCTCGGAGGGTCGGATTGCAGCAGCGGGCCCAGCCCACGAAGCCCTCGACGCAGCGCTGTTGAGCGATGTCTATTCAATCCCCATCGTGACCCACACTGACCCGCTGACCGGCAGGCTGCGCACCCGCGCAGTGGGCCGGCACAACGACGGCTGAAGACTGCAAATACAACGTAAGCACCCCAACATGAAAGGGACCCCGTGTCCATGAAGATCCACAAGGCCCTGGCCGCTACTGCTGCCTTGGCAGTCCTGCTCACCGGCTGCGGCACTACTGAAGCACCCGCCAGCCAGGCGTCCAACACCGCCGCGTTCGGCGAAGCCATCACCGTGACCGACGCCCGTGGCACGGAAGTCACGCTCGACGGCCCGGCCAAGCGCGTGGTGGGCACCGAATGGAACGTGGTGGAGAACCTGACCACCCTCGGCGTCATGCCGGTAGGTGTTGCAGACGTCAAGGGCTACAGCGCCTGGGTTACCGCCGGCAAGCTGGACAGCACTCCCACGGACATTGGAACCCGCAATGAGCCCAGCTTCGACACCATTGCGTCCCTCGATCCTGACCTGATCGTTGCGACCACAGATCTTGCCGAGCCAGTCATCAAGCAACTCGAAGAGTTGGCTCCCGTTGTTGTGGTGAAGTCTGCCGATGGCAGCCGCCAAATTGCGCAGGCGGAAGACAACTTGAAGCTGGTGGCCAAGGCAACCGGCACGGAGAAGAAGGCTGACGAGGCCATCGCTGCGTTTGATGCCGCCGTTATCAAGGGCAAGGCTGATCTTGAGAAGGCCGGCCTCGGCGGTTCCCGCGTGGCGTTCGCCGATGGCTGGGTTGCTGACGGCAAGGTTTCCATCCGCCCCTACACCAAGGGCTCCCTGCTGGCTGATATCAATACTGAACTGGGGCTCATCGACCCCTGGACAGTTGAAGGCGACCCTGCGTACGGCTTGGGCTCCACGGACGTCGAAGGCCTGACTGCCGTCAATGCCGACCACTTTGTCTACATCACCAACAACGTTGATGGTGACTTCACCGAGCAGTTGAACGACAACGCCGTGTGGAAGTCCCTTCCGTTCGTGACCTCCGGCAAAGTGCACCGCCTTTCCGATGGCATCTGGATGTTTGGCGGCCCTGCCTCGATGACCCAGTATGTCGACGCGATCGTCGCGTCCCTCACCAAGTAGTCCCACCTCATGACCGACACTGTGAAGAGGCCCGCCATGACCGTTCCCACGGCCGTGGCGGGTACTTCCGTCCCCACACCGCCCGCCGGACCCCGTGCCCGCAAAGGTATCCGGCGTCTTGCCGGCCCGGCCCTCGTGGCCGCGGCCGGGATGGTTGTCCTGGTGATGTTGTCGGCGCTCCACCTCACGCAAGGAACGGCCGACGTCGGCCCGTCGCAGTTGCTGGGGCTGGTCACCGGTGGCGGTACTGACCAGGAAACCGCAGTGTTGGTCGCCTCGCGCGTACCGCGGCTTTTCGCCGGCCTGTTGGTCGGCGTCGCGTTGGGGGTGGCCGGTGCAGCACTGCAGACGGCCACCCGCAATGTTCTTGCTTCCCCGGACACTCTGGCGGTCAACGCCGGAGCCCACTTTGCCATCGTGGCAGTGGCCGCCTTCGGGCTGACGCTGCCCGCGCTGCTGTCAGGTGGTGTTGCCTTCATCGGCGGACTGGTCGCGGCGATGCTGGTTCTGGCGTTGTCCGGCGGGGGAGCCAACGGCAACGGTGGTCCCATCCGTTTGGTGTTGGCCGGCACGGCGCTGGCCCTCGGCCTGCATTCGGCTACCAGCGCACTGTTGCTGTTGTTCAGCCAGGAAACCACCGGACTCTACGCCTGGGGGCAGGGCAGCCTTGCCCAGTCACGCACTGACAAACTGATCCAGTTCACACCGGTAGTTTTTCTGGCCATGGCCGGCCTGTTCCTCCTCGCCCGCCGGATGGATTTACTCGGTCTGGGCGACGACGCCTCCCGGCTGGCAGGTGCGGATCCGCGCCTGGCCCGGGTCGGCGCTGTCGTACTTTCCGTCGTCCTGTCCGCGGCGGCAGTAACCATCGCCGGGCCGATCGGGTTCGTGGGTCTATGCGCCCCGGCAATTGTTCGACTGCTGGCATCCCGGCTCCGCGGCGTTGGCCGGCACCGGGCGTTGCTGCCAATCTCCGGTTTGGCCGGTGCAGTGGTGGTCATTGGAGCCGACGTTCTTGTCCGTGGCCTCTTCGGTGCCCAAGCCGGCGTCGAAATCCCCACGGGGGCAGTCACCACGGTCTTCGGCGCCGTTTTCCTGGTTGCCCTGGCCATGCGGATGTCCGACGCCGGATTGAGTGTTGCAGGCGACGCTTTGGCGCGGCTGCGTTCACGCCGGTTCTTCCTCTCGGTATTGATCGGGCTGCTGGTGGTGCTCACAGGTTTGCTGGTGGCGGGAGCGCTGTTGGGCGATGCGAAACTCCTGCTCGGCGATCTGGTCAATTGGCTTACGGGGCAGTCCGGAAACCGGGTCAGTGCCGTGCTGGGTACGCGCATGCCGCGGGTCCTGGCAGCGGTTCTGGCCGGCGCTGCCCTGGCTCTTGCCGGTGCGCTCATCCAGGCAGTCTCCCGGAACTCCCTGGCCGAGCCTGGAATTCTGGGCGTCTCCGGCGGCGGCGGACTGGCGGCAATCATCGTCATTACCACCGTCCCCACTGCGGGCTCGTGGGTCATCACCGGCTCCGCGCTGGGCGGCGCGGCATTGTCCGCGCTGCTGGTCTTTGGCCTGGCCTTCCGCGGAGGGCTGCAGCAGAACCGCCTGGTATTGATAGGCATCGGTGTCTCCGCGGGATTGGCCGCGATGATTACAGTCCTCCTGGTGAGTACGGACCCGTTCAACCAGACGAAGGCGCTGACATGGTTGTCCGGCTCCACGTATGGACGTAATTTCGCGTCGGTCCTGCCGCCCCTCCTTGCTTTGCTGGTCTCGCTGCCTCTGCTGGCAGGCATGCGGCGGGACCTGGACCTCATTGCGGTGGATGATGATTCTCCCCGCGTGCTGGGCATCGGGCTGTCCGGATCACGCCTGCTCCTGTTGTCGGTCGCCGTGCTTTTGACGGCGGGCGCTGTTTCATCGGTGGGCGTGATCGCATTCGTTGGTTTGGTGGCGCCCCACGCTGCCCGTACCTTGGTGGGGGCGCGGCACTCCCGCGTCCTTCCGGTGGCCGCCCTTATTGGGGCCAGCACGGTGGTGTTCGCAGACGTGATTGGCAGGACTGTCATAGCACCCGCGCAGATTCCCGCGGGCATCATGACGGCCTTGGTGGGAGCACCGTACTTCGTCTACCTGCTGTGGCGCTCACGGGTGGACCGAAACGTCTGACCTCCCTCTCCAAAACCTCCCGGACACTGGCCTCGAGCACATAGGATCGACTGTATGGCCGGTACCGTGGACGTTCTTGGCCCCATTCTGGAAATGATGACCTGGGTGGGGTTCGTCCCGGGCGTGCCTTTGCTGGTAAGTGCTTGGATCATCGCCAAGCGCCGATGCGTTTGGGTGACCGCGGACGGTGAACGCTTTGCCGCGGGCGGATTCATGGGCCTCCACTGGGTTGACCAGTCAGACGAGGAACGCAAAGTCCTGCTGGACGTCCCCGCCGGCGCGGGAAGCTATGAGCCGAGCGCGGTGGTGGTCCACTACGACGTCTGCCATCCTTCGCGATGCTCGCTTGAACCACCGCGGCACGACCATACCGTGCTGATTGTCGGTTGGATCCTCACTGGCGTTGGCATCCTGAGCACCCTTGGCGGATTTGCCCTCCTGGTGCTCTAAGCCGAACCCCTTGTATGGTTCTCCGCTCCGGGGCTGGCATGTCTTTGGCCTGGCCCAGTTCGGAGTTGGTGTCCGGCGATGCCGATGAAGCGGTGCGGAAGCTGACAGCCCTCGGCCGATTCGTAGCGGTTGAGGGCTTCGCTTAACGTGGTTGCTCTGCGCGATCGTCAAAGAAGGGCGCCAGGCAGTCCGCGTAGTGGTCCATTGCCTCGGTAAAGGTGAGCAGCCGGATGGTATCCGGCTGGGCAGTTTCCGTTGCGTCGGCGTGCTCTTCATCCATAAGGCACAGCAGCGGTTCTGCGCTGAATCCGTTCGCTGATAGCGTGGCGATTCCCTAAGGATGGTCGGGATCGGCCACCGAGATGCCAGCGGAGTCAAACGTGTCCCTGAGGACATTGCCCGTCACGGTCCGCCATGACTGGAGGTACGGCGGCCTTAGTTGTTCGATAAGGTCTTCGTCGCTGGCCTCATAGGCTGAACTCAGTGCCGTGGTGAGACCGTCCCACTCTTGGGCGTCGCGGACCATGAGGTGCGCGGCCCGCAGGTGGGCAAGTGTTTCGTCCAACGTCATGGCAGTCCCCAAACTTCCCGTCGTTTGCGTGCCCCGGACAGGCATGCCTGACCGCCGTCGGCCGTCATTATCAAGGAGAACGGACAACAGGCCGCCATGATTCCCGGCAGGTCGCCTGCCGTGCAATCCTGGCCTTTTACCGACATTCCTTGGCCGCCTAGTAAATCAGTAGTCTTACTATTAGGCTGACCGTTTGGGGAAAGTCCCCGGCACGGAAAAGAGCGAGGCGAGGCATGACTGAAGAGCAGGACATCAAGAAGGTCACGGACATCATCAACGACTCAAGGATCGGAATGCTGACCACCATCAACCCCGACGGCGCGCTGGTCAGCCGTCCGCTCGCCGTTCAGGACGTCAGGGACGACGGCGACATGTGGTTCTTTACGGGACTGGACACCTCGCAGGTGGCGCATGTCCGGCAGGATGCCCGGGTGAACGTGTCCTTCGGTAAAAACACGGAGTGGGTTTCGGTGGCTGGTACGGCTGAAGTTGTCACAGATCGAGAGAAAATCCGGGGTCTGTGGAACCAAGTGGTGGAAGCCTGGTACCCGGATGGACCGGATACTCCGGAGGTGTGCCTGCTGCACGTTGACTCGGACTCGGCGGAATACTGGACCAGTCCGGGTGGAACAGCCGCTACGGTACTTCAGTGGGTCAAGTCCAAAGTCACAAACTCCCGGTTCAGCGTAGGCGAGAGCGGAACAGTGGAACTCTGAACCATCGTGGAGGACGCAGAGCCGTTCAGGGTCCTCCTTGAGGAGGAGCGGGACCGAAAAGTGAAGCTGGTGAAGGCGCTGCGCAGCGACATCACTTCGGTGAGCCGTGCACGCCAGGACTCCAATGTGGATGACGAACATGATCCTGAGGGAAGCACCATTGCGTTTGAGCTTTCGCAGGCCGAAGCCCTCCTGGAACAAAGCCGCGCCGGCCTGGAGGAGATCAACGCTGCCCTGGAGCGGATAGCCGAGGGCAGCTACGGCAGGTGCCAGGTGTGCGGGGCGGCCATTCCGGAGGCCAGGCTCGAGGCCCGGCCGTGGACGCCTTTCTGTGTGGAGCACGCCTCCGGCCGGCGACGGTGAGCTACCCGGACATGCCCGGCGAGACGGGAATGAACTCGATGGTTTGCTGGACCTTTTTCCGGGGTCCGCGGTTGAACCCTTTGGCGTCAAGGTTGTTGCCGGCACGATAGGCAGCCAGCGCTTCGTCGTAGATGTCGTTGAGCCGTTGCCCGGTGAAAACCTCCTGGGTTCCGTCAGTGAAGAGTATGGACACGGAGGCACCGCCAGGGAAGTGTCTCTTCATCCGTACGAAGCCTTCGGGGTCTTGCTGCAGGGAGATCAAGGGTGGACCGCGCTTTCTTTAGTGGTTAGTGACAGTTTCCCGCACTTTCCGGCTGCTGCGGTCTTTGGTACCTGGCCGGTTGCGGGCCGGCACCCGGGTGACGGCTTGGCGCCGCTCTCCTACGGTGTTGAAAATTGAGCCGATGCCATCCACTGTCATTCCCACAGAATCCCCGGTCTTCAATGGCGGGGGAGTCTTGGCGCCGTTCCGGCCCCATAGTTCGGCCAGGCAGCCGCTGCCGCAGGTTCCCGAACCCAGGACATCGCCTGGCCGGACCACCGAGTCCTGGGACGCGTAGGCCACGAGCTCTGCGAAGGGCCACCCCATGTTGGACAGGAGGTCCTGCCCAATGGCTTCGCCATTGACCTCCTTTCCTTTGCAGGGGCCAAGGCTGACCTTCATCTCCCGCCTTTGAAGGTCGCGCGCCGACCAATCGCTGAGAATGGTGTAACCGAAGATGGCCGGTGCGCCTCCGACGCGGACAGGTTTTTGCCCTCACTACCTGGTACATGCCCGACGACGGCCGCGACTTCGGTCTCGAAGTCCAACTCGCTGCAACCTGCGGGAAGGCCGATCACCTCGCCGGTGTCGGTCACCTTATGCGGATTCGTGAAATAGAACGTCGGCGCTTCGTACCATTCGGCCACGACGCCTTCTACGCCATCGATGCTCCTGCGAACCCCTTCAACATGTTCCTCGAAGGCAACAAAATCCCGGATGGTGCCCGGTAGCAGCGGTGCCAGCAGCTGCACGTCCCGCAACGCAACGGGACGCACGGTCTGGTGCGTTTCCGCGGCGATGGACAGAGTCTCTTCCAGGCCGGCCTGCAGCAGGTGCTGGACGGTGCGTCCCCCAGACAGGGCAAAACAATTGTCGTCGTCGACAAACCCTTCCCGGGTACCGCCGTCGGAGAGCCCCACAGCATGAACCTCATGGGCGGCGAGGACCTGCAGCTCCGGGTAACGGTCCAGGACCCCGCTGAAGGTGAGGTGGGACAGGGCCACAGCGTTCTCGGCCGGCTGGGACACGGTGTTGGCCAGGTAAAACCTGTCTAGACGCTCGTCCAGGGAACAGCCGAACGGATGCAGGAAGACCAGGGCACCCAATTCCTCCGCCCGGCTCCAAAAGGATTCCAACCGGGGATCCGACAGCCCCACGGTGGTGCGCTCCGCCGCCCCGGGCGTGCCGGCGAATGATCCGATCTCCACACCAGCCAAACCGCATTCCGTCACGGCGTGCTCCAGCGCTTCGACCATGAGATGGGGATGCTGCAAAGGAGCCAGCCCGAGTCCGTTCAGCCGATCCGGAGCCCTGTCGATGAGCTCACGGACTGCCGCATTCGCCTGCTTGGCCAACGCCAGTGCGAGCTCCGCACGGGCAAAGTAATGGAAGTGCGAGGGTGACGGGGAGACGAGTTGGACATCCACGCCTTGGGCGTCCATGTCTTTCAGGCGTCGGGTGAGGTCAGTGAGCTGTTGCCACCGCTCCTTGATCATGGCGCCCGAGGTGGCCATGGATTCAGGCCCGTTCCTCCGGACTTCCAGCGCGTGGAGCGCCGCAAATCCCTCCGGGTCACCTTCCGCCACTGCTTGCTGGAGGGCCGGAATGAGGACGTGTGCGTGGACATCGATGACGGGTTGGTGGTCTGTGGCACGGGTGTTCACGCGGGTTCCTTCAGCATGGTGGACAGGGATTCATGAGTCCGGGCACATCGGCGTCCCGGACGCCGTCCAGCATCCACTGGCCCAACTGGACGGACGCCTTAACCACGACTGCCGCCCTTTCCAAGCGTCGATCAGTGAATTCTTTCCACCCCGGCTGACAAGCTTTTTGAGTCCAGGGGCGTTCGACGGCGTGTGGCTGCGACGGTGGCTGGTTTTCTGTCCTTGCCCCTCATTGTTGAGGGTACTGACTTGGTGGCCTTGGTACCGCGGATGCTGGCGTCCAGGGCCCAACGTGGAGCAAGGATCGAGGTTCTGGAGTTCACCGGAGACTTGGAGGCTTCCTTGGTGGAGGCGATGTACTGGCATCCATCACAGACCGAAGACCCAGCCAACGCCTGGCTGCGGTCAGTGGTTCAGCGGGCATGTTCCCAACTGCACCTCATTTTCCCCGTGACGGCACATCCCATACCCGTCGCAGCCGCCTGCTCGAGGCAAGACCGGCCGATCTCGCCGAGGTATCGGAGGTGAACGTCACTGGGGCCCTGCTGGGAATACAGGCCTGCGTTCCGTTGATGAAACCCGGGGCTTCAATCGTCAATGTTGGCTCAGACGGTGGGCAGAGCAGCCACGGCGGAGCGAAATCGATCTCAGATGCCCTGCGTTGAGCGATTCCCGATGACTGGCCGTCGCTGAACTCCTACGTCCTGGGGCTCACCAACCGGTAGTTCAGCAGGACGATTCCGGACGGGTAATGGCGGCACTCCATGAGTTCCAACTTCGTCCACTGACCCAACCGGCCGAAGAACGGAACACCACCGCCCAGGATTACGGGGATCACGGAAATGCCCAGCTCATCGATCAAACCCTGCTCGATGAATTCCGTCACCAATTCACCGCCGCCAAACAGGCAGATGTCTTTGTCCACGGCAATGGTTTCCTTGATATGCGCAACCAGTTCCCGTAGATCGCCTACGAACAGTTCCGTAGTGCCCTTGGTAGCGAGTGTTTGGTTGTGGGTGACCACATACGTTGGGACCTTTGATACCCCGCCGCCCATCGCAGACACCTCACGGTAGGTGTTGGCCCCCATGACGTATGCCCCGGTCCTGCGCTCGGAGGCTTCAAAACCGTAGTCTTCGTCCCTGGCCATGGCGTCGTTCAGCCAAGAAAGATCGCCGCTCTCTGAGGCGATGTAACCGTCCAAGCTGGAGGCCATGCCCCCGAACACCTTACTCACGGCAAGGATTCGGTGTCCGGGGCGGTTTCAGTTGTGACGGCCGTGTCCGCCGCTGCGCCTTGCTTCCGGCTTGCCAGCAGGAATGGCACCGCGATCAGCTCGATGACGCCGGCCACAGCCAAGGATGCCGGGTAGCCGTAAAGATCAGCCCCCCGGCCAAGGAGTGGCTGGATGACCACGCCACCGCTGGAACCCATGAGCGAATCGAAACTGACTACGGTGGCCCGTTGTTTCGAAGGGATCATGTCATTGATATACGCCTGTCTGACCGGAGTTGCGGCGGCGCCCACTACGCCCCACAGGGCCAGGAGCACCAACGCAAGCCAGAAGTTGCGGGTGAACCCGAGGATCAGCAGGATGACGGCACCTACCAGGCCACCGAGTATCAGGACGGACGTGCGTTTGTGGAACAGTGTTCTTGCGTGGGGAGCGAGCCAGCCGCCCAGGATCTGCGAACCAGCCACAATGGCTGCAGCCAGTCCGGCGATGGAGTAGGCGCGCGGGTCGCCGAACAGATCAAGCAGGAACGGCTGAAGTGCGTAGAAAACATAGATTCCGACGCCGGCGCTGAACGGTGCGGCGAGCATCACGTAGCGTACTGGCGGTTTTTTCAATCCGTTCTCAATGGACGCCGAGAGCACTGCCCGGGTAGCACGAAGGGGGTGCGTCGAGCGTTCAGGCGAGAACCCGACGTCGTGCATTAGGGCGAACGCTACTGCGAACATCGCTGCCAACACAGCTACCCGGAGGATGAACGGCACCCCGAGATTGGTTGCCTGAGCTATGACGCCGCCAGCCACGGAACCGAGCAACATGGCCACGCCTTGCACCATTTGCCCCCGGCCCAGCACGGACTCGAGCCCGCCTTCGTAACCCGAGAAGCGCAAAGCGTCCACTAGCCAGGCCTCCACAGCCCCGGAGAAGAAGGTAAAGCCCAAGCCCAGCAGGACGGAGACCACCGCCCACATCCAGAACGGCGCCGAGATCTGCCACAGCACAAAGTACAAATAGGTGGAGACGGTCAGCGTCACCGTGCCCAGCAAGAAGGAAACCCTACGGCCCCAACCGTCGGCGATGACCCCGGTAGGAACCTCGAAAAGGACCATCCCTGCTGTGAAGAACGCATTGGCGGCGAATGCCTCAAGGTTGCTCAGCCCGGCATCAAGCAGGAAGAGAGTATTGATACCCCAGATGAACGAGGCAGCAATGGTGTTTCCCAGCGTCAGCGTCAGATAGACGCGCTGGATCTTCCGTGCGGCGGGGTTCATGGTGGTCACCCGCACAGCTGCTCGAGTGTCTTTCGCGCAACCAAGTCCATCTGCGATGCGTACTGATCCAGTCGGCGCCCGGTTACTGGATCCCCGTCCTCCGCTGGCAGGGTGGGCAAGGCCATTCCGATGGTGACTTGTCTGTCGCCGTCGTCGCTGGAAATCGACGTGGAAAGGTAGCCGTAAACGCTTCCCCGGTGGCCGTAGCCGTAGCCGGTGGGAGAACATCCATCCCGCCATCGGGTCAGGCCCAGGCCATAGTCCATTGACGGTGCTTTCTTCATTTCCGCGAGGCTTCCGGGAGAGACCAGCCTGCCCGTGAGCAGGGCACGGTAGAAGTCATTGACATCTTCAACAGTGGAGACCACTCCACCCCCTGGGAATCCGACCAGTTGTTCCGCCTGGGTGACTTCAACGCGTTCCCCATCCACCAGGACATAGGCCCTGAGGTTGTCGGAGGCCTCCCGGTCCTCAACTCCGAATGTCGTTCGATCAAGGCCGAGGGGCACGAAGGCGTCGTCCTTCAAGACCGCGGCCAGCGGTTTGGCCCGGAGCTTCTCAATAAGCTGGGCAAGCGCGAGGTAGTTGCCGTTTGAGTATGCGAAGTAGCCTACGCTGCTGCGTTCCCAAGGCAGCGCTGCCGTCAGTTCCAGTCCGCGCTGCACAGTGAATCCTGAGGTGACTAACTCCTTGACGGTGCCCGTGGTGCCATACAGTGCGAGGAACTCGGGCATTCCTGAGGTGTGGTTCAACAACTGGCGGACCGTGATGGGACCAGGAGGCGTTAGTACCGTGACGAAGCTTTCCAGCACCCCGTTGACTGGATCGTCCAGCCCGATCAACCCGTCATCCACGAGCTTCATCACCGATGCCGCAACCATCGATTTGGTGACGCTGGCTATGGAAAAACGATCCTGGGGCCGCGCGGGGTCATCCCCGCCTTCATCACGCAGGCCGTAACCCCGCGACCATTCCCCGCCTTCCCAGCGCACCTGCACCACCACGGAGGTGACGTCGTCCTCCATGAAGCGGCCAATGGTGTTCTCCAAGGACTCAACGGCAGCCGGGGCAGTACCTGCAGGGGTGGGCGCAGGGACTGGTCCGCCAACGGTGCATCCCGTGAGCAGACATGCCAAGGTGACCATCAGGACTGTCCCCGGCGTCGTGCGCCAATCGCCCATAGGGCCGTTTTACGCCCAAGCCACCCCGAATACTAGGGGCGTGCCCGGCACTTGCCGGCCCCGACATCCAGGGGGTTTCCGGAGAGCTTGAACGGCAGGTGTCCCAACGGTCCCCAGGCAGAGCGTCCAGACACCAAAAGGGTCTGTTTCCCGGGCGGGGAAGCAGACCCTTTTGCTGTGGCAGGAGCTGATTAGTGCCAGAGCCCCAACGCGAATTCCGCGATCACCGTGGAGAGGAGGAAGGACGCCGTAATGGCCACCAAGCCAACCGGGATGATCTTCCATCCGATGTTCCGCAGCAGGGGGATATCCTTGCCAAGCGACAGGCCGGCGAGGGTGAGCATCACCGTAGCGATGGAGAGGAAGTCCACCGTCTTGACGGCTTCGTTCAGGACACCGGATCCGAAGAACCACGGACTGGAAATGTACGCGCCGATGGTGGTGATGAACACGATTGCGGAGATCTTCCTGGTGATCTTGGCCAGCAACAGGCTCACGAGGACGAGGGCCAGCATGATGCCGTAACCGGCCAGGATGGAAAGGCTCAAGCCCTTGGCCGCCACCGCTGCTGTACCCACACCCAGGACGGTTAATACCGACAGGGAAAGCCACAGCGGCAACTTCATTGCTGCGGAGGACCTGGCGACTTCCTCACGGAAGCGGCGGTTCTCTTCGGCCTGGACTTCATCATGGGCGAGCTCGGCTTCAGACCGTACCTGGGGCACCGGGCCGGCGGCAACCTTCTGGTTTTCCTTGTTCCGGGTCAACACCTTGTAGAACTTGTCAGCCACGGGAAGCGCGATGTAGATGCCGACGTAGACGCCCAGAATGGTGGTGATGAGGTTGGAGACTGCGGCCATGCCGAGAATTGCTTCCTGGTCTGCAGGGTACGCCGCGATGATGCTCGCTGCGGAGGCGGCCATCATGGAGCCCGAGCCCACGCCGGCGCCCATGGCCAAGGCCAGGGGATCGAAGATCTTCCAGTTGGCCACCAGGGAGGTCAGCAACGTGATGAAGATGGCGCCGAACAGTGTGCCGAAGACGTACATTGCCAGGACACCGCGGTATTGGTCAGAATCCGGACCGTACTTCTCCGAGACCATGGCGAATGAGGGCTCGCGGTCCAGCGAGAAGGTGGCGCCGACGGTGGCCTTGCCCATCCGCAACAGCACGGCCAGTGGAAGTGCAAGGACTATGGTTCCCAGCAGGTGGCCCACTTCCTGCAGGAGGAGGGCAGGACCGGCCTTGATCAGGCTGGGAAGGCTCGGACCGATGTTGAACGCCAACCTTGCTACCAAGAGCAGGACAGCAACGCCCACGAGTGCGGCGGCTACCCGCTGAAGGTCAAGGCCAAGCGGCTTGAACTTCTGAATGGAGACGAGCAGGCCAAGAATCAGGCCCCACACCATCGGGAAGATAATGATCGCGCCGATGCCCAGATCGATTTTGGCTTGGCCAATGAACTGAACCGCAAGGGCAATGACAAAGGCCAGCGCGGCAATCGGAAGCGTAAGGCGTGTGTCGGCCTTGTCCGTCCGCGCGGTTGAGGTGTTGGTGCTGGTGCTCATGATGATGCTTCCTGGATCAGGGCTTCGGGGCGGTAGGCCGCCTTGACGAAGCGTTCTCTCTGTCGGGGACTGGATGCGGCGCCTGCCACGGTCAAAGCCAGCGCTGTGGCTGCCTCGAACATCACGGCGTACGCCTGGGGAGTGTTCGCCAAGGCCGCGAAGCCGTGCGAGTGAATAGGCACGTTTGCTCCGGGTATGCTGAGCCACGGATGCAGGGATGGAATGACCTGGGAGATGTTGCCCATGTCCGTGGAGCCACCGCCCATGCCCGCCGCCGGCGAGGTGTCCTTGCCGAAAGCGTCCATGGCTGCCGTCCAGTGGCTGGCCAGGTCCTCGTCCTGAACCAACGGTTCGTACAGTGGCTCCGCTGCAGTGATTTCCAGGGTGGTTCCCGTGGCCAGGGCCGCCCCTTCAAAGCATCGCTTGACGCGTTCCAACAGCACTTCATACTCAGGGATCGTGAACGCCCGGCACTCAAACGGCACCACTGCATGATCAGGAATGATGTTGGTGACGTGTCCGGCCTCAGACACGTAGCAGGCGATCCGGTGATCGCCCGGTATCTGCTGGCGCAGCAAGCCGATGGCAACCTGGCTCAGGACCGCCGCATCAGCGGCATTGACACCATGGTGTGGGGCGGCCGCAGCATGGGCGGCCTTGCCGGTGAAGATTGCCTCGTACCGGCCCACGGCCTGGGCGGTGGTTCCTGCCGGGTTGTAGGTGATGCCATCCTGGACAGGATGGACCATCAAGGCCAGGCCTACGCCGTCAAAGGCGCCGCGTTCGAGCATGAGAACCTTGCCGCCACCATGTTCCTCGGCGGGCGTCCCGATCGCCCTCAAAGTGATGCCGAGTTCGTCAACGTGGGGGAGAAGAGCCAATGCTGCAGCCACCGAAGCCCCGGCAATGAGGTTATGCCCGCATGCATGGCCCACGGATGGAAGCGCATCGTATTCCACGCAAAGTGCCACCACGAGGTCACCGGTTCCCGCGCTCGCCGTGAACGCCGTGGGGAGGTCCGCTGTTCCCTTGGCCACCTCGAAGCCGCCCTCGGCCAACAAGGACGTGATGGCTTCGGCCGCCTGGACCTCCTCGAAGGAGATCTCTGGGTTGGCATGCAGGTTCTCAGACAGAGCCTGCACCCTCGGCCTCCACGTGGCGACGCCGTCTTGCAACGCTGAGCGCAGATCGTCAGCTGCTGATGTTGTGTTGGTAGTTTCCATGATCATTCCTGCTAGTAGGACAGGGACGGGAACGGGGAGCCAGCTGCCCGCGTGGGCACCCAGACGGCTTTGGTCTGGGTGTACTCATCCAGGACTCCCGGACCGGAGGAACGGCCGTGTCCCGAATCGCCGAAGCCGCCGAAGGGGACAGCGACGTGGATGGTCTTGTAGGAGTTGATCCAAAAAGTCCCGGCTTTTACTTCACGGGCGATATGGTGTGCCCGGGAAACATCGGAGGTCCATACGGCTCCTGCCAGGCCGAAGCTGGTGTTGTTGGCACGGGCAATTGCTTCCGACTCCGTGTCGAAGGCATCGGCACCCACCACAGGACCAAAGACCTCGGTGGTTTCCAATCGGTTGGCAGGTGTCACGCCGTCCAACAGCGTCGGCATGACCCAGTGGCCGCCGGCGAGGCCCGAGCCGGCCAGCGCTTCGGGGAGCGCCGAGTCCGTCACCCGACGGCCGCCGTCGTTCATTCCGGCCTCAATCAACGATGTCACGGTGGCAAATTGCGGCGCGGTGATGATCGGCCCCACCTCGGTGTCCGCGTCCAACGGGTCTCCGACACGGAGCCTGGCGGCGCGGTCAGCGACCAGTTCGACGAACCGGGCGTGGACGCTGCGTTCCACCAGCAGGCGCGAACCGGCAACGCAGGACTGGCCTGCGCCTGAGAAGATCGCTGAGATGGCCCCGTCGGCGGCCCGTTCGAGGTCGGCATCTGCGAAAACGATGTTGGCGCTCTTGCCGCCAAGCTCCAGAAGGGCCGGGATACCGGCCCCAGCGGCCGCAACGGCCACCCGGCGCCCGGTAGGAACCGATCCGATGAAACTGATTTTGCCCACACGCCGGTCTGTAGTGAGTGCTGCTCCGACGGTCTGTCCCAGCCCGGCAGCAACGTTGAAGACGCCGTCGGGCAGCCCCGCGTCGTGGGCCAGCTGGGCAAGCCGCACCGTCGTAGCCGGAGTGAACTCACTGGGCTTGATGATGACGGCGTTGCCCGCGGCCAGTGGAGCGGCTGAGTTCCAGCCAGCGGTGAACAGCGGGGCGTTCCACGGCGTGATGGCCACAACGACGCCCCAAGGAACACGCTCGGTATACGTGTGCCACGGCCCAGGAACGGGGATGGTCTGACCGGTGAGCTTGTCCGCCCAGCCGGCGTAGTACCCGAACATCTCGGCGACCTTGGCGGCTTCGGCGCGGGCATCACGGATTGGCTTGCCAGTGGTTCCTGCTTCCAGGATGGCCAGTTCCTCGATGTGCGCGGCAACTACCGCGCTGACGTTGCGGAGGATGGCCGCACGTTCGAAGCCGTTCAATTTTCCCCAGGTTTCGGCGCCGCGGAGCGAGCTTTCAAGAATGGCGTTGGCTCCCTCGGCACCTGGATCGGCGTAGCCGGCGAACTGTTCGCCTGTAGCTGCGGACGTGAGAGTGATGGTGCTGCCGGAACCCGGGACTACTAATCCGTCCATGAAAGCGCCGAGGCCCTGGGGAAAAACCGAGTCCAGGATTGTCCGGGCGGTCTCCGTGGAGGATGCTGCGGGGGCTGTTGTGATGCTCAAAATGCTGTCCTTCTCTCAGGGAGTGCGTGCTACGCGTCCGTACTGCTTTTCGGAGCGCCGGCAGGTGTAATGGAAGGTGCCACGGTCCGGGCGATTTCAGTGAAGTCGGCAGATGGGCCCAGTGCGGCCAGAGCATGCTGCCACTGGCCGGCGGCCGCGGCCAGGAGTTCCGGTTCCTCACCCATCTGACGGGCAACGTCAATGGCCAAGGAAGCATCCCGGGCCATTAGGCCCAGGGAGAACCCGGAATCATGCGTGCCGGATAGGACCCACGTCGGGTACATGGCCGCTGAGACCTTGCTGCCGCCGGAGGCGTTGCTGATGCTGGTTGCCGCCACGGCCGGATCAATCCCGTAGGCCTTCGCCACCCCCAGGGCTTCACCCACGGACACCAAGTTGGCAGCGGCCAGGACGTTGTTCAACAATTTGACGACGTTGCCGCTGCCCGGGCCGCCGATGTGGGCGTACTGGCCGCCCGTCAACGCCTCAAGAACAGGACCTGCGGCGGTCAGCGCGTCCTTGCTCGCTCCGACAAACGCACTCAGGCTTCCACTGGCTGCGCCGTCCCGTCCCCCGGAAACCGGGGCGTCCACGAATGCTGCGCCACTGGAAGCGGCGAGGTCGGCCATGGACTTACTGGTCCCAGGCTCAGAGGTGGTGGTGTCGATGATCGCAATTGTGCCTGGCGTTGCGAGAAGCACCGGAACTGTGGCTTCCACGATTTTGGCCGAGGGTAGGGACAGGACTGCGTAAGAGGTTCCCGCCAGTTCACCTATCTCTGCGGTAGTGGAGATGCCGGTGCCGGCGGCAGCTTCCCGTGCGGCTTCCGACGGATCGAAGCCGGTAACATCCCAGCCTGCGCGGTTCAGGGTGGAGGCCATGGCTCCGCCCATGGATCCGAGGCCGATGACGGCGACACGACGATTGTTGCTCATGTGCTACTCCTTGCTGGGGCAATGCTTGGATCTTGATGGCCAGGGGGTGCTGGCCACGGGGGTGCTTAGTCCAGGTAGATATCCAGGTCTTTCCACAGCTGCTGGGTACGCCGGATAGCGACACGGCTGCGTTCCGGGTGGGCTGCTTCCATGCCGGCAAGCAGTCCATAGACCATCGAATTTGCGGCCGTGACGGACTGGAAAAAGGAGATGCCTTCTGATGCGACGATCAGTAAGTGGTCAGCAGCTGCTGCGAGACGGCCACGGCGCATGTCACTGATGGCCACCACTGTGGCCCCGGACTGCTTGGCAGCTTCGGCGGTGACGATGACCTGCTGGACGGACCGCCACATATTCACAACCACCAGGACATCGCCGGGGCCGAGGTTGTTCGCCGCCGACGCGAGGTGGACGCCGCCGCGGTTTTCCAGCGTGATGGGGTAGCCCATGGTCGAGCCAAGGTGGGCCATAACGCTTGCCGGGCCTGCGAAGGATCCGATGCCAATCGCGGTAATGGACTTGGCCGAGGCAAGGGCGCTGATGGCAGCCTCGACATCTTCGGCAGTGTTGGAGTCGAGCGTCAGCCGGAGATTCTCAATGTCATGGTTCAAAGCATCATGGAGGGGACTGCGGTGCTCACCGTGTTCAAGCAGGGTGTCTTCGGTGGAGATCATCACCAGGTACCGGGAGCGGAGTTCGCGCTGCAGGTCGGGCCAACCGCGGTATCCGAGCCGCTGTGCCGTCCGGACGACGGTGGAGTTGTTCACGTCCGAGCGTTGGGCGATTTCGGCTATATCAGCGTAAGAGGAGAGCTGCGGATTGCGTGCGATGACTTCCACCACCCGCGCTTGCGACTTGGACAGGGTTACGTCCGGGAGCGCGTCCCCAAGCCACGCGTGGTCCACAGGCTCCCGTGCCCCGGAGGGTGCCCCCACTTGGTCCCGGTTGATCTTCACTTAATCTCCTTGTAACCCACATCACTCTGCAAACCGCATTGCAATAAAGATACTCTGCAATCTGGTTTGCTTCTAGTGGTTTGGGTTACAGGGATGTAAAACTTTCACCAAGGGGCATCCGCCCGCAGATTCTCTGTCCATACTTCCGCCGCTCAAGGGAGTGCCGGCAGGCCCGTGGCCTACCGGCACTCCCAACTCCGACTATGGGACCTTTATGTCCACTGGCTGGTTGCTAAGCCTGGACGAGTCCAGCGCCCGGGTGTGAAGCCAACAGCGGCGCGAAAAACCGGCCAAGTTCGGCCGTCGCGGTCAGGGGCAGCACATTGGCGACGTACTGGTCCGGGCGGACAACGACCACGACGCCGTCGCGGCTGAGTCCGCGCAGGTCAAAAATGTCATTCTTGGGGTCGGTACCGAATACTTTTTCGAGGTAGGTGAGCTTGAACGGTCCGACTGTCGGTTTGAATGCCGCAGGAACGGCGTTGATGTCCACGTTGGTGTGATCTTGCTGGTAGATCACTTTCACGTCGAACCAGGCGTCGCGGTCCGAGTCCGACGGCGTCGCGGCCAGCGGCGATTCCGGTGAGTTCGCGATCCACTCGGCGAAGTCGGCTACCGGACCTGGACTGCCCGCCTGTGCAGTGTCGGCGAAGACGTAGATGCGCCAGCGGCCGTCTGCTTTCGCGTGGTGGCCAAGGTGCATGGGGTTGGTGTCGCAGACCCTCTGGACGGGTGCGGATTTGAAGCGTTTGCCGACGGGGAAGCCGGTGGCGAGGTCCTGGTGCTGCGCCTCGGCAACCAGCATGGATGGGGCGTATTGGGTCATGAAGCCGGCCGGGAACTCGGCGGTGCTGGTGTAGAAGTTCTCCAGTTCAGTGGGGTCGTCGAATTCTTCGGGTTTCTTGGCCATCAGCGTGGACCACTGCTTGTCGAAATCGATGAGGTTCTTGGCCACCACTTGGCGCTCCGCGGAGTACGTGTCCAGCAGACTCTCAGGGCTGCGGCCTTCCAGGACATGGCCGAGTTTCCAGCCGATGTTGAAACCGTCCTGCATCGAAACGTTCATGCCTTGGCCGGCCTTGGCGCTGTGGGTGTGGCACGCGTCCCCGGTGATGAAAACCCGCGGCGTGCGGGTTCCGCGGTCCTCCGGCAGAACGTCGTCGAACCTGTCTGTGAGCCGGTGGCCTACTTCGTAGACGCTGTGCCAGGCGACATTGCGGACATCCAGGGTGTAGGGGTGGAGGATGTCGTTGGCCTTGCCGATGATTTGCTCGATGGTGGTTCTCCGCACGGCGCCCTTGTCGTTGGGATTAACTTCGCCCAAGTCCACGTACATGCGGAACAGGTGGCCACCTTCGCGGGGGATCAACAGGATGCTGCCACCGGCGCCGGACTGGATGGCGCACTTGGTGCGGATGTCCGGGAAATCTGTGACGGCGAGGACGTCCATGACACCCCAGGCGTGGTTGGCCTGATCGCCGGCAAGGTGGCACCCGATGGACTCGCGAACCTTGCTGCGGGCACCGTCAGCCCCCACCACATATTTTGCCCGGACAGTGCGCTCCCGGCCTTCCTTGGGACCGGACGTATGGGCCAGTGTGACGGTGACAGGGTAGTCGCCGTCTTCGGTGACTTTGAGGCCTTGGAATTCGTAGCCGTAGTCCGGCGTCATCCGCGTGGGGGAGTTGGCCATGAACTCGGCAAAGTAGTCCAGCACGCGGGCCTGGTTCACAATCAGGTGCGGGAACTCACTGATCCCCGCGGGATCGTCCACAGCCCGGGCAGCCCGGACAATGCGGGAGTGGTCGGCCGGGTCCGGCTTCCAGAAGGCCATCTCGGTGATGCGGTAGGCCTCCGCGATGATGCGCTCGGCAAACCCGAATGCCTGGAAGGTCTCGACGCTGCGGGCCTGAATGCCGTCGGCCTGGCCGATGGCGAGCCGACCGGGGCGACGCTCCACAATCCGGGTTGTGATGTCAGGAAACTGAGACAGTTGCGCCGCGGTCAACATTCCGGCAGGGCCGGTGCCCACAATGAGGACGTCAACTTCGTCGGGCAGCTCGGCGGGGCGGTTGATGCCGACGCCGGCGGCCGGTTCGACTCGCGGGTCACCGGATACGTAACCGTGGTGGTGGAACTGCACGGGCTTTCCTCACTTCTTTGTGGGCAATCAATCACTGGTGTGTTCGATAATAGAACAGCTTGTTCTATTATCGCTCACATAATAGTAATGCCGCTCACAGTAGTCTTCAAGTGTTCGTAGTGACCCACCACCGAATCTGCCGGAGCTTCCTGCCCAAAGGGCTGTGGACATGTCAGGATCAGGTATGCCGCGACTGATGCTTTTGGACACTGCCTCTTTGTACTTCCGCGCCTTCTACGGCGTGCCCGATTCCATCCGCCGATCCGATGGAACACCTGTGAACGCGGTGCGGGGGCTCATGGATATGATCGCCCGACTCACCACCGACTACGAAGCCACGCACTTGGTCGCCTGCTGGGACAACGATTGGCGCCCGCAATGGCGCGTGGACCTGATTCCCAGCTACAAGTCGCACCGGGTCGCGGAAATCGTTCCAACTGGTCCGGATGTGGAGGTTGTCCCCGACCCTCTTGAAGCGCAGATTCCCATGATCCGGCGAGTATTGGACCTCGCCGGGATCGCTGTGGTGGGCGTTGACGCGCATGAGGCAGATGACGTCATAGGGACCTACGCGAGCCAGTCCCGGATGCCAACAGATGTGGTCACCGGCGACCGCGACCTGTTCCAGCTCGTCGATGATGACCGTGGGGTCCGCGTCATTTACACAGCGCGCGGCATGAAGAACCTGGAAGTCCTCACCGACGTGGTTGTGGTGGGCAAGTACCGTGTGCTGCCCCAGCAATATGCCGACTTCGCAACACTCCGGGGAGATGCTTCCGACGGACTACCCGGCGTTGCCGGCATTGGAGAAAAAACGGCGGCGTCGTTGCTTGGCGAACACGGGTCGTTGAAAGGGCTGCTTGAGGCGGCGGAAGCTCCCGACGGCGGGTTGTCGGCTTCTGTGCGCGCCAAGCTGTCCGCGGCGGCTGACTACCTCAAGGTGGCGCCCGCCGTCGTAAATGTGGTGCGCGACTTGGAAGTGCCGACACTTGATGAAGCAGGTGCCCAGCTGCGTCCCGTCACCGGGGACGCGCGCGCGGAACTTGAACAGCTGGCGACAGAGTGGAATTTGGGGGGATCGGTCAAAAGGCTGCTGGAGTCGCTGGAGCGCGTCCGCTGAGCACATCCCCCACAGGCTACGGTTCACTTTCACAGCCGAATGACAGGTTCGGAACAGCCGGGGCTGTGGTGCGTCTCCCATCGTATTAAGGAGGACGGAATCATTGACCGTCCCTCAGACACCAGCCGTACCGACGGCTCATTGAGGAGAGGCACATGTCGAAAGTCATGAGAATCACGCTGGGCGTAGCAGCCGGAGCACTGGCATTGGGAGCAGGCTTGGGCGCGACGAGTATCGCGACGGCGGCCACCACGCCGGCACCGAGCGCAACGGCGTCCCCGAGCGGCACATCGTCAGCGGACCCAACCATCCGTTCAGACCGTAGTGGAAAGCCTGGTGGGCACGGACGCGATCGGGGACAGATAGCCGCTGAGCTGGCAACCAAGCTCGGTGTGGACGAGGTTAAGGTCACCGAAGCCTTGAAGGCGTTCCGTGAGGCCAACAAACCCACCACGCCGCCTGCCGAAGGAACCAAACCGGACCGGACGGAGCGAGACGCGGCACTGGCGAAATCGCTCGCTGACGCCTTGGGCGTCGACGAAGCCAAGGTCACCACGGCACTGGATGAAATCCGGGCCGCGGGCCAAGCCGAACGCGCCGCTGCACTGAAGTCCAAGTTGGACAAGGCGGTGACGGACGGCAAACTCACCCAAGCAGAAGCCGACGCCGTGACCAAAGCCGTAGAGGCTGGAGTCATCGGGGGAGGCGGCCGCTGACAACGCCAAGATGATCAGCTGATCCAAGGGATCTCCCGGGCGATATCCGGGAGATCCCTTATGGCCTGGTTTTTACTTGGCCTGGCACTTAGCGGGGACGGAATTGGTTAGTGACCGGACATTCAAACGGCTCTCCGGCGAATAAGCCAACCTCGTCCAAGTACTTCACCACGATCACGTAAGACGCCCCCAAACTGGTTTCGGTATAGGGGATATCCAGCTCAGTGCAGGACGCTTTGACGATCCCTGAGGCGCGGTGCAGGTAGGGCCGCGGCATGTCGGGGAAAAGATGGTGCTCAATCTGGTGGTTCAACCCACCCATCAGCACGTCCATGAACCTGCCGCCGGAGATATTCCGTGCCGTGAGGATTTGGCGTTGCAGGAAGTCTGTCCTGCTCGTGCTCGGCAGAACGGGCATGCCTTTGTGATTGGGAGCGAAGGACGCACCCATGTAGAAACCGAACACGCCCAACTGAACTCCGAGGAAAGCGAACGCCATACCCAACGGCAGGAATGAGAACACCAGGATGGGCACCACCAACAGTCGCAGCATGATGACCGGGATCTCAACCCAGCGGTGATCCACCGTTCTTTGATGCAGCAGGAACTTCAAGGAATCAATGTGCAGGCTCACGCCGAGGAAGAACAGCAAGGGGAACAGCAGCCAGCCCTGCCTGCGCGTGACATGGACCATGACGCCGCGACGGGTACTGGCTGCTTGAGGGTGAAAGGCGATAGCTCCGGTGTGGATATCCGGGTCCTTGTCGATGACATTGGGAAAGTTGTGATGACGCGTGTGTTTCTGCGCCCACATGGAGTAACTGATACCTACCAGACCTGTACCGACGAGCCGTGCAGTCCACTCATTCATGCCCTTGGACTTGAACACCTGCCGATGCGCGGCTTCATGGGCCAAGAATGCGAACTGCGTGAGGACCACGCCCATTCCCGCCGCAATGAGAAGCTGGAACCAGGTGTCCCTCAGCAGGAGGAAGCCGCCCCACGTGCCTGCCCAAGCCACCATCAGCAGCACAAAGACTGTGATGTAAAACCCTCTGCGTCGCCTCAGTAGTCCTGCATTCCGCACGGACTTCAGGAGCGTGGAGTACGTAAGGACCGTCCGGGTGGCACCCCGGTCCGGCAGAATTCCATCGGACGAACGACCTGGTGCCATGATGCCTCGAACCACTTACCGGCGGACTCAACAGAATCGTTTCCCACCGTCCCTTCAGACTACGCCGGTCTTGTCCCCAAAGAGCCTGGAAATTCATGAACTCTTTTGGCCGGGGTTTACTGGTGGTGACGGAGAGGCTCCGGGTCTGCGGCCGACGCGGGAGTGCTCGCAGCCCAGCTTGCGAGCAACTGAAGGGCGTCCGCAGTGCTCGTCCCGGGCTCGGCGTTGTAGACGGTCAAGGTCAGGCCAGCATCAGCGGATAATTCCAAGGCCTCGTAGATCAGGTGCAGATCACCGAATATCCGGTGCCGGAAGCGTTTCTTGCCGGTGAAATGCTGACGGACATTGTGGGATGCCCAGCGGACCCGGAATTCCTCGCTGCGGGTGGACAGCTCGCCCACAAGGTCGCTGAGCCCCCGGTCATAGGGATCACGGCCGGCTTCCGTACGCATGATGGCCACGGTGTCGTTGGCGGCGCGCTCCCAGTCTGTGTAGAAATCTTGGCTGCGGGGATCAAGGAACAGGAAACGTGCATGGTTGGGCGGTCCGGATGGGCTGTCGTACATGTCCGCGTACAGGGCCCGGCCCAAGGCGTTCGTTGCCAGAAGGTCCAACCTGCCGTTGCGGATGAAGGCCGGCGAGCCGGTGATCGCATCCAGCGTGAGTTGCACCCCCGGCCGGATGGCCTGCTTCCGGACAGGTCGACGCCGGAACTTGCCGCCGTCGCTTGCCGCGCGGGCGAGGTCATACAGATGGGCGCGCTCGGCGTCGTCCAGCTGCAGGGCGTTGGCCAGCGACTCCAACACACTTTCAGAGACACCGGAGAGGTTACCGCGTTCCAGCCGGGTGTAATACTCAACACTCACGCCGGCCAGCATGGCCACTTCTCCGCGTCGGAGGCCCGGGACCCGTCGATTGCCTCCGTAGGCGGCCAATCCCGCTTGTTCCGGCGTGATCTTCGCCCTTCGGGTGGAAAGGAAGTCACGCGTCTCAGTCCGGTTGTCCATGGTTTCAACGGTATGGCTTTTGGCCGGCTAAGGGAGTCCCTGTCATTACCCCTTACAGCAGTAACTCCTTGCGTCCAGGGAAACAGGGTTAGATGGAGACATCCACCAACGTTCAGAACGCAGGAGAAACATGCCTACCGCTAACGCTTACGCTGCCCCCTCGGCTACGGGCGACCTGACCTTGACCACCATCGAACGTCGCGAGGTCGGCCCGAACGACGTCCACATCGACATCAAGTTCGCCGGCATCTGCCATTCCGATATCCACACTGTCCGCGGTGACTGGGGACCGCAGCAGTATCCTTTGGCTCCCGGCCACGAAATCGCCGGCATCGTCACCGAGGTTGGCTCCGACGTGACCAAGCACAAGGTGGGCGACCGCGTTGGCGTCGGCTGCATGGTCAACTCGTGCAAGGAGTGCCGGAACTGCACAGCCGGAGAAGAACAGTACTGCCTCAAGGGAAACGTCGGCACCTACGGTGCCGTTGACCGCGACGGCACCATCACCCAGGGCGGATACTCCAGCCATGTGGTGGTGAACGAGGACTTCGTCGTCACCATACCGGAAGGCCTGGAACTGGACGTCGCTGCTCCGCTGCTGTGCGCAGGCATCACCACCTACTCGCCCCTGCACCACTGGGGCGCCGGCCCCGGCAAGAAGGTTGCAGTCGTTGGGCTTGGCGGACTCGGCCACATGGCCGTCAAGATCGCCCATGCCATGGGCGCTGAGGTCACGGTCCTTTCGCAGTCACTGAAGAAGATGGAGGACGGGCTCAAGCTCGGCGCGGACCACTACTACGCCACCAGCGATCCCGCCACGTTCGAGCAGCTCGGCGGCACCTTCGATCTCATCATCAACACGGTGAGCGCTTCGATCGACATCAGCGCGTACCTCCAGTTGCTGACGCTCGACGGAAGCCTGGTCAACGTCGGCGCCCCGGCCGAACCACTGCCTGTGAACGTCTTCTCCTTGATCACGGGTCGTCGCAGGTTCGCAGGCTCAGCCATCGGCGGCATCCGCGAAACGCAGGAAATGCTGAACTTCTGCGCAGAGCACGGCCTTGGTGCCGAGATCGAGGTCATCCCGGCCAGCAAGATCAACGAGGCGTACGAGCGCGTACTCGCCTCCGACGTCCGCTACCGCTTTGTTATCGACGCTTCCACCATCGGCTAAAGCAAGGCACCCAGAGGAAGGGCCACGCCCGGTTCACGCCGGCGTGGCCCTTCCCATGCCGGCCAACTGGGACAATGGACTGGTGACTTTCAGATTGGACACCATCGGTAAGGGGCTGGTCTTTGCTGAATCCCTCGCCGACCTGACCGCAGCGCTGGAACGCCAGGGTAACGGCGGCGTAGCAGTCGTCCAGGCGCCGCCCGGCACCGGCAAGACCACGCTGGTGCCTCCGCTGCTGGCCAACCTGCTGGCCGAACGGCAGCTTCTCTCCGAACGGCAATCCTGCCAGCCACGTATCGTTGTCACCCAACCACGGCGTGTTGCTGCGCGTTCGGCTGCACGCCGGCTGGCGTCATTGGACGGCAGCCGCTTGGGCAGCAGAGTGGGATACACGGTTCGCGGGGAGAGCAAGACCGGCAAGGACACGGTGGTGGAATTCGTCACCCCCGGCATTCTCCTCCGCCGGCTCCTCGACGATCCCGGCCTGGAGGACGTTCATGCTGTGGTCCTGGATGAGGTGCACGAGCGCGGGCTTGATACCGATCTGCTGATTGGCATGCTGGCCGAGGTCCGTGAGCTCCGTGGCGACCTGACATTGATCGCAATGTCGGCGACCCTCGACGCACCGCGTTATGCAGCATTATTGGAGCAGGGCGAGACAGCTCAAGACGACGGCTGCCCGGCTCCCGTTGTTGATTGCCCTTCTGCCCTGCACCCGCTGGAGGTTAAGTGGGCCCCCTCCGGTGAGCACCGCCTCAACGAACGGGGAGTGGCCCGCACGTTCCTAGATCACGTGGCCCGTACTGCTGCAACAGCCCACGGACTGGCTTTGGCCGCCAACCCTGATGTTGATGCGTTGGTCTTCCTGCCGGGCGCCCGTGAAGTGTCCGACGTCGCACATCGCCTTCGCGCCCAGGTTCCCCGGAACGTGGAGGTACTTGAGTTGCACGGCCAGATCGGTCCCGATGCCCAGGATCGGGCTGTGTCCGGGCGGGAGCCCGGCGGCCCGCCTCGGATCATTGTGTCGACCTCGCTGGCTGAGTCATCCCTCACCGTTCCCGGCGTGCGGCTCGTGATTGATTCGGGGTTGGCCAGGGAACCGCGGCGGGACTCGGGGCGTGGGATGTCGGGCTTGGTGACCGTCTCCTGCTCACGGGCTTCGGCCGACCAGCGTGCCGGACGCGCGGCACGGCAAGGGCCAGGCGCGGTGGTCCGCTGTTATGACCACCAGTCTTTCGCAGCAGCCCCGGCCCACCAAACACCCGAGATTTCGGTAGCCGACCTCACGGGAGCCGCGCTGGTCCTCGCCTGCTGGGGCGCTCCGGGAGGCCTGGGCTTGCAGCTGCCTGACGCTCCACCTTCAGGAGCCATGGACGAGGCTGTGGAAGTCCTCCGGGAACTGGGTGCAGTGGCCTGGGACGGATCCGTCACCGCGCTGGGCAAGTCACTGGCACGCATTCCGGCCGATCCCCGCCTGGCCCGGGCCTTGCTGGATGGAGCTGCAGTGGTCGGCACACGGGCAGCGGCGGAAACCGTAGCACTCGTGGCTGGTGACCAGCGCGCACCCGGTGCGGACCTCACCGCCTTGCTGACGTCGCTGAGGTCCGGTTCCGATCCCGCCGCGCGACGTTTCGCGGAGGAGGCCAAGCGGATGGAGTCGATGGCCCGGCAGGAGGCGTCCGGCGTCGTGCCTTCACAGCCCCCAGTGGTCGTTACCGCCAGGGATGCGCCCGGGTTTGTGGTGGCGTTGGCATTCCCGGACCGTGTGGCACGTCGGGTTCCCGGCGATGGTTCCACCTACCTGTTGTCCTCCGGGACACGGGCCGGGCTTCCTTCCGGAAGTCCGTTGTCCGGGCATGAATGGCTGGCAGTGTCCGAAGTGTCACGGGCACAGGGCCGCGACGCTGCGGGAACGGGTGCGGTGATCCGCGCAGCGGCGCCCTTGTCCGCGGAACTTGCACAAGCTGCTGCCCCCGATCTCATGGTCACCAAGGTGCAGGCCAAGTTTGACCACGGGAAGGTGGCCGCCCGCCTGGAACGCCGGTTGGGATCGATCGTCTTGTCCTCCACGCCTGTGCGCCCCAGCGCCGAAGCCGGACGCCACGCGGTGGGTGATGCCCTGGCAAAAACCGGGTTGTCCATGATCGGTTGGTCAACAGCAGCCGACGCCCTGCGGAGGCGGCTCGCCTTGCTGCACCACGAGCTCGGCGCGCCCTGGCCCGACGTCCGCGAAGCCAGCCTGCTGGCCCGGCTGGAGGACTGGTTAAGCCCGGAGCTGGAACAGGTGGCCACCGGGACGCCCGTTAAGTCGATCAACCTGGCGGAGCCCTTGCGTCGGCTGCTGCCTTGGCCGGAAGCTTCCCGCCTGGACAGCTTGGCTCCTGAGCGTCTGCAGGTTCCCAGCGGTTCGCGGGTCAGGATCGATTATCCCGAGGTGTCGGAGAAAAGCCCGGAAGAGCACGACGGCGGCCGGCCGGTAGTGGCGGTCAAACTCCAGGAATGCTTCGGCTGGGACTGCACGCCACTGCTTGTCGATGGCCAGGTCCCTGTGCTGTTCCACTTGTTGTCTCCGGCAGGCAGGCCGTTGGCCGTCACTGACGATCTCGCCTCTTTCTGGTCCGGTCCCTATTCCCAGGTCCGGGCCGAGATGCGTGGGCGCTACCCCAAGCATCCCTGGCCCGAGGACCCCTGGACTGCGCCGGCCACCGCCAGGACCAAGAACAGGATGCAGTCCGGCCCCTCGAGCTAGGCGAGCCGCTCCAGCATGAACTGGATCTCGCCGTCCACGAATGTTCCCAGGACCGCACTGGCAGCCAACTCGTCGGGGTCGGTGGTCAGGGGGTCGAGTTCGAACGCCGTGAAGTCTGCCCGTTTGCCCACCGAGATGGAACCGGAGACATTCCAGAGGCCTGCCGCTTTTGCCGCATGTGAGGTGTAGCCCTCCAGTGCCTGGTACGCGGTAAGGCCTTGCGCCGGAGCGATGGGCTCCTGCTCGGGATGTCCGGAACGCCGTCGCAACTGTGCATCCGCGATGATGGGAAGGGGCTCAAACGGAGCGATCGGCCAGTCCGAGCCGATGCCCAATGTCACTCCCGCCTCGCGGAGGTCCCTGCAGCGCCAGGCCCGGTCCGCACGCTCCTTGCCCAGCCGGGTGGACCAGTTGTCGCTGTGGTCTGCCAGGGAGTAGTGGGTGCAATGCGTCGGTTGCATGCTGGCAACTATGCCCGTTCCCTTGAAACGCTCTACGAGCCCATCCGGAACCGTCTCGAGGTGCTCAATCCGGTGGACAGTTCCGCGCAGGATGTCCGCAGGCACATCGCCTCGCAGCGACTCCAGCGCCTCCAGCACGTACTCCACTCCCGCATCCCCAATGGCGTGCGTAGCGGTCGGTATTCCTCGGGCCGCGAAGTAGCGGATGGCGGCCGTGTACTCTTCCGGCCGAGGCCAGAACGGTGCCGTGGACTGGCCATGGGTGTCTGGCTCATGGAGCCAAGCGGTTCCGTTGTCCACTGTTCCATCGACGAAGAGCTTGATGGCTTCAACGGACCACCGCCGGCCACCAGTTCCCATGGTCCGGGCGAGCTTTTTCCACTCGGCTTCATCGCTTCCGGGCATGCACCACGGAGCGCTGCGCAGCCGCAGTGGAAGCTCACCACCGGCCTCCAGCGCCTGAAACAGCGCGGAGGACTCCTCGCTGTGGTCCATGACGTGTCCACCGGTCAGCCCTGACCTGGCAAAGTCCCTGAGGAGGGTGGCGAGACGTGCCTTGCGTTCGCTGAACGGCTCTTGGGGAATGTGCCGCTGGACGAGTTCCATGGCGGCTGCTTCGAGGAGGAGACCGGTGGGAACGCTGTCGGCATCGCAAACCACCTCGGATGCCTGCTCGAATTCGTGCCTGCCCCGGATTCCTGCCAGGTCCAGGGCCCGGCTGTTGGCGAGCGCCGAATGACCGTCGAACAACCGGATCAGCGCGGGCTTGTCACCGCTGACAGCATCCAGAACGCTCCGGTGCAACGGAACTTCGCCAAAAGCGTTCGGATTCAGGCCCCAGCCACGCAACCAGCCGCCGTCGTTCTCTGATTCCGACTGGAGCAGGGCGCGGACCTCCTCCAGGGTGGCAGCGCTGGACAGGTCAACACCGATTGTCAGGTCCAGTCCGAACACCGGATGGATGTGGCAGTCCACCAGGCCCGGAGTCAGCGTCGCGTTGCCAAGGTCAACCACGCGGGTGCCGGCGTACGCCCAGTCCTGCGCTTCAGCCCGGCTTCCGACGGCGGTAATCACCCCATCGCGGACTGCTACAGCTTGATGGGAATCGCCCATCTGGCCGTCCATGGCATGGATGGTGTCGGCAAGGACGATGAGGTCAGGAGTCATGTTTTTCGAAGCTTCCAATCCGGGCAAAGACGTCAGGGCGGGTGGTGCGCAGGCGGCGTGCAATCAGCAGGCCTGCCAGGAACACAACTGGTGATACCAGGAGGAGGACGGTGTTGGTGAGGGGATCGGCAAACGTGAGGAGCTCGATGTTAATAGCGATCAATGCCACCACCCCGAACAACAGGATGGCCGAGGCCATGCTGACTGGAATGAGGAAACGGTTGGTGACGGCCGCGGGATGGCGGCGCAGGTAGATGAAGGCGGCCACTGACACCAGGCCCTGGAGGGCAACGATCCCCACTATCCCCGGGGTGTTTACCCAGATCAGCAGCTGCTTGTACGGATCGGCGCCGGCGATGGCGCAAATGATGATGACGACGGCGGCCAGGATGGTCTGGATCTGGCCGGCACGGTGCGGGGACTTGTATTTGGGGTGAGTCTTCCCCAGGAACGCGGGGAGCACGCCGTCTTTAGCGAGCATGTATACGTAGCGGTTGATGGCGTTGTGGAAAGCCAGTTGTGAAGCATAGACGCTGGTCACGATCAGCACGTACATCACCACCTCGGCCCACGGCCCCACGTACTGGTTGATGGTGGCGAAGAACATTCCGTCGGCCAGTTCACCGGCTGCGGTGACCACGTTCCCGTCGCCGAAGGCTTGAATGACTGTCCAGACAATGAAGGCGTAAAACACGGACATGAATCCGACGGCGATGTAGGTTGCCCGAGGGACGGACTTGTCCGGGTTGCGGGCCTCGCGCCGATACAGCACGGTGGATTCGAAGCCCATGAATGCCGCGAAGCAAATAGCCAGAATGGCCAGGACACCCGGCGTGAAGGCGTGCTCAGGGGAGAAGGAGGCGAAACTGATGCCGGCAGCTCCGCCGCGGGCAAGGATCGCTACGCCCATGATCCCCAGGATGGCGGTCTCGGCGATGAGCAGGACTCCGAGGACTTTCGCGCCGACGTCAATGCCGCGGAATCCGAGGAGCCAGACGGCTGCGATGGCCACCAACGCCACAACGGGCCATGGCACGTCCAGGCCAAAGAGTGTGCGGAGCATGGCCTGGGTCTGGACGGCGAACAATCCGTAAACGCCGATTTGCAGGCAGTTGTAGGACACGATCGCCAGTATGGCCGCGGCCAGCCCCACTGTCCTGCCCATGGCCAGGCTGATGTAGGTATAGAAACCGCCGGCAGCTTTGACGTGTTTGGTCATGGCCATGAAGGAGATGGCGAAAACCAGCAGGACGGCCCCGGCAATGACGTATCCCATGGGGGCGCCAATGCCCCCGATGCCGATAGCCACAGGGGCTACGCCGGCCATCACTGTCAGGGGGGCTGCTGCGGAGATCACCAGGAAGGCGATGCCGCCGGTGCCGATGGCATTCCGTTTGAGCCCATTTCCAGCATCTGCTGCTGGAGGTCGGGTTTCGAGGTCAGACATGGGGATCCTCAAGGGTGTTGGGGGAGGGAATGTTCAAGGAGTGCCAATCATTAAGCGAAAGGCTTTCGTTTAGCGTAGGGCCTAGTGATCCGGAGCACAATACCTGGACGGAAAGTTCTGGCTAGAGTCGTAACAACAACCTTGAATGGAGACACCCGTATGGCACGCCCGCTGGTCCCGCTGATATCCATCGATGCCCTCGTCACCGCCGCCCTCCAGTTGGTGGACGAGACGGGGGACTTCAGCCTGCCCAAACTGGCCAAGCGAATCGGCGTCAGCCAGTCCTCCATCTACAACCATGTGAGCGGACGGGAAGAGATCCTTGAGCTGATGCGTGGCCGAATCATCGGCGAAAGTCCTTACG
Source organism: Paenarthrobacter sp. 4246 (assembly GCF_040546855.1). Lineage (NCBI taxonomy): Bacteria > Bacillati > Actinomycetota > Actinomycetes > Micrococcales > Micrococcaceae > Paenarthrobacter > Paenarthrobacter sp. 4246. The sequence continues at coordinate 439,292 of NZ_JBEPOP010000003.1, read as the reverse complement.
TCCTGGAGGACGAGCAGGACTGGGAGGCGTCGCTTCGCGCCATTGTCCGGAGTTACCGCGATGCCTTCGCCCGTCATCCGAAACTCGCACCCCTGCTGGTGCTCCAAACAGTTCAAGATGACAAGGTGATGGCCCTCTACGAGAACCTTGCCGTTGCCCTTGAAGTCGCCGGGTTCCGGGGCCGGGACGTGATGTCGGCGATTTCCACCATTGACAGCTTTGCCCTGGGTTTCGCCTTGGACCTGGCAGCACCGGATGTCGTCTGGGCTCCACCTGCGCAGGGGTATCCGGCCCTGACCGATGCCTTGGCACAGGCTGGACCCGCAGTGGAGCGTGGCGAGGCAGCTTTCGACTTCGGCCTCGAAATCCTTATTGCCGGGCTGCATTCCCGCCTTCAGTCGACAGTGCTGTGAGACTGTCCGTGCATTGAATCCGGAAGGCGCAATGACCCTCTTTCAAGCGTGGTGGGACGCGGTGGTCCGCGGTTTCACCGAAACGCACACCACCGCGGTGCCACTGCCGGCCTTGCTGGGCATCCTTGCGTGTGCCGTTGTCCTCAGCATCCCGCGCGTGACCTGGCGCTGGTTCGGTCTGTACGTCACGTTCGTCCACGAGCTCGGCCACGCCTATGCGGCGCTGATGACGGGGCGCTATGTGCACGGGCTCCGGATAGGCCTCGACCATTCGGGACGCCTTGTCAGCAGTGGCCGGAGTGCTTTTGGCGCGGCCTGGTCCGGGTTTTGGGGATACCCCGCACCAGCGGTAGTTGGCCTCGGGCTGATCGCCGCGTTTGCGGCAGGCCGTTCCGGCGCGGCGATGTCCGTCGGGGCCTTGATCCTGCTGGTGTCGCTCATTTTCCTGAGGAACCTCACCGGGATTCTCGTGGCCGTCGTGAGCGCTGCGGTAGCCCAGCTGCTGATCCTGTTCGCTGCGCCGGCAACAATGAACTATGTGGTCCTTGCCCTTGGCGTCGCCCTGTCAGTAGGCGGTGTCCGCGACCTCTTCAAACTGGCCAGTGTGCACACCAGCCGCCGGGACCGGATTGGGGCCTCCGACGCCTTCATCCTGGGCCGCACCACAGGCCTCCCGGCCTTCGTGTGGTTGACGGGTTTTACTGTGGTGATCCTCGGATGCGCGGCAGCATCTGCCTGGTTGCTGTGGGGGATGCTCGTCCTGTAATTCGTATTTCTTCCCGCTGCCAAGGACCCGACGGCGGCTGGCCGGTTTTGCCGTCTGCCAGCCCTTGCCCTGTGGTCACCTCAGGGTGTCCAATCCTGTTAACGTTCGAACAGGATGTGTTCGGACTCCCTGCCGGGATTCAACACGAGGAGGTGCCCATGTCCGCGAAGGGCACACGCGAAACGCCTAGGGGAGCCGGACCCGGCATGCCTGAAACGCGACGGGGTGATGCCGGTGCGGCATTGGCAGCAAGGGACCCTTCTCGACTCAGGAATGTTGCACTCGTAGGGCATTCGGGAGCCGGCAAGTCGATGCTGGTGGAGGCGCTGCTCGCCGCAACCGGGGCCATCACCAGGATGGGATCCATCAGCGAGGGCACCACCGTCAGCGATTCCGATCCTTCCGCCGTCCACCAACAACGCTCAGTGACCATGTCTGTGGCGCCAATTCTGGTGGGTGATATCAAGGTCAACCTGATCGACACCCCGGGCTACACCGACTTCACCGGCGAATTGCGCGCTGGTTTAAGGGCCGCCGATGCGGCCCTTTTTGTTGTCTCGGCTGTCGACGGCATTGACGCTGCCACCATTGCACTGTGGGGCGAGTGCGAGAGAGTCCGCATGCCTCGGGCGGTGGTGCTCAGCAAACTGGACCATCCGCGCGCCGACTTCCGTGCCGCCGTCGTGCGGTGCCAGGAAGCTTTTGGTGAGTCGGTGCTCCCCTTGTACGTTCCGGCGGTGGGCAATACCGGCCTGGTCGGCATCCTCAATGCGCCGGCTGATGGGGATCCGTCATCGATGCCGGATGGTGAGGAGGCGCGGGGCAACTTGATCGAAGGGATCATTGCCGAGAGCGAAGACGAAACACTCATGGACCGGTACCTCGGTGGCGAGGAATTACCACTGGCAGACCTCATCAAGGACCTGGAAACCGCTGTGGCCAGGGGGAGCTTCTTTCCGGTCATTCCGACGTCGGCGGAAACCGGGGTGGGCCTTCCCGAGCTCATGGCCTTGTTGACCGATGCCTTGCCATCGCCGGTGGAACGCATCACCCCCGCGGTGATGAAACTGGACGGTTCGCCCATGAAACCGTTGGAATGTGATCCTGCGGGGCGTCTGGCCGCAGAAGTGGTGCGGACCACCGTGGATCCATTCCTTGGCCGCGTGTGCCTGGTCCGTGTCTTTTCCGGGACGTTGCGGGAGGATTCCGCCATCCATGTGGGCGGCAGGGGACTGGCGGACAGGGGCCATGAGGACCACGACGCCGATGAACGCGTCACCCACCTTTATTCGCCGGTGGGCTCCAGCTTGAAGGCCGTTCCACAGTGTATTGCCGGGGACATTTGCGCCATCAGCAAGCTCGCCAGTGCCGAGACCGGCGATACCGTGTCCGACAGGGAAGCGCCGCTGCTGATCGAAACGTGGAACATGCCCGAGCCACTGATGCCCATCGCCATCGAAGGTGCTTCACGGAGTGATGAAGACGCGCTGGCAAAAAGCATCGGGAAGGTCGCGGCCGCAGACCCGACGCTTCGATTGGAACGCAACCAGGACACCCACCAGCTCATCCTCTGGTGCATGGGAGAAGCCCACGCCGAGGTAGTCCTGGACAGGTTGCGCGGCCAGGGCGTCAAACTGCAGACCGTGGACGTTATTACTCCGCTTAGGGAGACTTTCGCCGGCAAAGCTGTGGGACACGGACGGCACGTCAAGCAATCCGGGGGCCATGGGCAGTTTGCCATCTGTGACATCGAGGTGGAGCCCCTCGCCAGAGGTGAAGGTTTCGCCTTCACTGACAGGATCGTGGGCGGGGCGATCCCTGCAACGTTCGTTACCAGCGTGGAAAAGGGCGTCCGTTCCCAAATGCTCAAGGGCGTATCCGCAGGATTCCCGGTGGTGGACATCAAAGTGACGTTGGTGGGCGGAAAAACCCATAGCGTGGACTCATCGGATGCGGCCTTTCAGGCAGCCGGGGCGCTGGCCCTTCGTGAAGCTGCGGCAGCCACCAAAATCCAGTTGTTGGAACCTGTCTCATCGGTGGTTATCAGTGTCCCTGACGAGTACGTAGGTTCCGTGATGAGTGATCTTTCGGGCCGGCGCGGCCGGGTTACCGGCACAACCGCGACCGACGCCGAGGGAACGGACATCAGTGCCGAGGTGCCGGACCAGGAACTTGTGCGCTACGCCATTGAACTGCGTGCCCTCACCGCCGGTACCGGTCGTTTCCGCCGGTCCTACCTCCGCCACGAGCCCCTGCCAAAGTAGTGCCGCCGGGACTGGCTCAGGAGTTGGCCCGCAGAAAGGCAGCCACCGCAGGCGCCAACGATGCCCCTGTCTCAGCCGGCCCGCGTTTGACACCCTTGACCGCGAACGAATGGTCACCGCCTTCGCTCCACTGGAGCGTCGCCGTCGGGCCTATCTTGTCCACCACGGACTCCAACAGTTCCGGTGTCGCGAACGTATCCCGTGTGCCTTGGAGGAAGAGCATGGGCGCCGTAACGCCGTAGAGGTGTTCGTCGCGCAGTTTCTCCGGCTTGCCGGGCGCATGCAGGGGGTAGCCGAGGTACACCAATCCGCTGGCAGGCATGCCTTCGGCCACCGCCATGGACGCCATCCGACCGCCAAAGGACTTTCCGGCAGCCCAGAGGGGCTCACCATCGCTCAGTTCAGCGGCCTTGTCCATGACGTTGCGCCATGTGGCGATGGCCAGGGGTGGGCGGTCGGGGAACCGTCGGCCGGCCTCGCGATACGGAAAATTGAAGCGGAGGGTAGCCACTCCTTCACCCGCCATCGCCTCGGCGAAGCCCTGCAGGAACGGATGTTCCATTCCAGCTCCGGCGCCGTGTGCCACCACCAACGTGGCAAACGGGCTGTCCGGCCTGATGTAGAGGGCGGAAATGACGGATTCATCGAGCGTGATGGTGACAGGTGTTTCAGTGGTGGGCATGTAACCATCATTGCCCACGGCATCAAAAACGCCGTGGATGCTGACGCGCAAGCCATTAACGGGGTAGCTTGTGCCCATGGCGAGCGAAGCAACCACTGTCACTGTTCCCGGTCCCGACGGCCCCAGAGAAGTCCGGATTTCCAGTCCAAGCCGGGTGATGTGGCCCGAGGCGGGACTGACAAAACTGGACCTCGCCAACTATCTCATCGACGTCGGAGACGCGTTTGTGGCCGCCAACGGAGGCCGGCCCGTCAGCCTTCAACGCTATTCAGGCAATATTGAGGGCGAGATGTTCTTCTCGAAAAATCCGCCCAAGGGCGCGCCGGAGTACGTCCGTTCCGTCCCGGTGACCTATCCCAGTGCCCGGTCCCATCCGCAGCTGGTCATCGACGAGCCTGCGGCGGCTGTGTGGGCGGCACAGATGAACACCGTGGTGTTTCACCCTTGGGCCTCGCGGGCCGACGATCCCGATAACCCCGATCAACTGAGGATCGACCTCGATCCCCAGCCGGGCACCGATTTCGACGACGCCATCCCTGCCGCCCAAGAGCTCCGGTCCGTGCTGGAAGAAGCCGGATTGACTGCGTTCATCAAGACATCCGGTAATCGGGGACTTCATGTCTACGCGCCAATCCACCCCAAGCATGAATTCCTCGACGTACGCCATGCTGTGATTGCCGCTGGACGCGAGTTGGAGCGCCGCCAGCCGGAAAAGGTCACGACAGCCTGGTGGAAGGAGGAACGCGGGAGACGGATCTTCGTGGACTTCAACCAGGCAAACCGGGACAGAACCATCGCTGGCGCTTACAGCCCCCGCGCCGTACCCACGGCACAGGTGTCCTGCCCGCTGACGTGGGATGAATTGGAGAGCTCCGATCCCGCGAAGTACACCATCACCACAGTCCCGGACCGCCTGGCGAAGACGGGCGACCCCTGGGCCTCCATGCACGATCACCCCGGCGATATTGACGTGCTGCTCGAATGGTGGGAGCGGGACGTGAAGAACGGCCTGGGCGAGATGCCCTTCCCGCCTGAATTTCCCAAGATGCCGGGTGAACCCATGCGCGTGCAACCCAGCCGGGCCCGCAAGCCCGAGGAGTAGACCGGGAGTCTGCGTGCCGCGACGTCCAGGTCAGGGGGTAACGAGCCTCGCACTTGCGTGGGGGTGGTTTCTTTGTGGGTGCACCGGAACGCCGGACCCCCTGCCGACGCAGCCCACCACGCCGGCACCGCCTCCGGCAACCACAACGGTGGTGCCTACGAAGACGGCCCCTCCTTTGGTGCCGACGGTCACCGAATCACCAAGCGCGCTGCCCACGGACACCCCCTCGGTTTCGCCGGCGTTCCAGGAGCTTCGGGCCACCTTGGAGCTCTTCTCCCGGGAGAAACTGGAGGAAGGCGCCTCAGCGGTGCTCATCAAGGCGAAAGTTGGCCGTCAGGAGTGGACCAGCGCAGCAGGAGTAAGGAGCCGGGAAGCGCGCACCACAGTCCAGCCCAGCGACAGTTTCCCTGTGGGCGGGCAACTCCGGACCATGGTGGCAGTGTCCATCTTCAAGCTCGCGGAAGAGGGACTGCTGACGTTGGATGACACCGTCACTACGTACCTGCCGGGTTCCGTTGCTTCGGATAGCCCCCTCACCATTCGCCAGCTCCTGGGAATCACCGCGGCTCTCCCGGACATGACCCCTGCCCAGGCCGATGCGTTGTTGGGACGGGTGGTGGAGCAGCTCCGTGGTTCCTCGCTGGAAGCTGCCCTCCGGGCCGACATCCTGACACCCCTGAATCTCGGGACCACCCAGCTGTTGGTCCCGGGCTCCACCGTGCCGGATGACCTTGTGCATGGCTATATCCAGGTGGGCGGGGATACCGTGGATGTCACGTTTCCTTCGGCGCCACCCGGGGTCGCACCAGGTGGCCTGGTGTCCAGCGTCGGGGACATCAGTACTTTTCAAGATGCCTTGCTTAGGGGGCGGTTGTTGGCGCCGGCAAGCCTCATTGCCTTGAAGGGCACGGTGTTCGCCGAGTACGGTCTTGGCCTGGATCACTGGGACGACCGCTGTACAAACGGCTCCTACTACGGCCACGCCGGAGATGTTCCAGGCTACGGAAGCATTGCCCTCAGCAGCGCCGATGGCAACCGCCAGTTGGCCATGTTCGTGGCCTATCCTCCGCAGCCTGTTGTGATGCAACCGTCCGCACTGTCGCTGGAGATGACGGGTGTTGCGCAGGTGGCCTTGAACTCAGGTTGCCGTTTCCAGTTCCGCTGAGCGTGCCTTCCAAGCATCCGTGCGGCTACTCGAAGCGCGAGGTATCACCCATTCCGCGACGCACAACCTCGGCCACTCCACTGGAGAAATCGATCACGGTAGTGGGCTCTGAGCCGGTATCGCCGGCGTCGATGACGCCATCCACCTGGTTGTCCAGGCGCTCCTTGATTTCCCAGCCCTGGGTCAACGGTTCTTCCTCATCCGGCAGCAGAAGGGTGCTGGAGAGCAGAGGCTCGCCGAGTTCGGCCAACAGCGCCTGGACTACCTTGTGATCGGGAATGCGCACCCCCACGGTCTTCTTCTTGGGGTGCAGCAGCCGCTTGGGGACTTCACGCGTAGCCGGGAGGATGAAGGTGTAGCTGCCGGGAGTGACGGCCTTGATGCTCCTGAAGATGTCGTTGTCCAACATCACGAACTGACCCATCTGGGCAAAGTCCTTGCAAACCAGGGTGAAGTGGTGTTTGTCGTCCAACTGCCGGATGGTCCTGATCCGGTCCAGAGCTTCCCTGTTGCCGATCTGGGCGCCCAGCGCGTAGCAGGAGTCGGTGGGGTAGGCGATCAAGCCGCCGCCTTGGAGCATGTTCACCACTTGGCCGATGGCGCGTGGTTGTGGATCTTCCGGGTGTACGTCAAAAAATCTGGCCATGGGAAGAGCCTACGACAAAGCTATGACAAGACGTCCTTGGTAGAGAATTTGGCGTAGGCCAGCGCGCCGCACACTGCCATGTACCCAGCCTGGAGAAGCGCGTTGTCGCCGAACGACGTCCAGGAGATGGGCTGCCGCAGCAGATCCGCGAAGCCCAGCCAATGGTGGCTGAAGAGCCAAGGGTGCAGCCATTCAAGTTGGGGGAGGTTGTCCAGTACTTGCGAGACCACCGAAAGGACGATCGTGGCCGCCATAGCCCCTACCGGCACGTCCGTGAACGTCGAAATGAGCAGGCCGATCGCCGAGAGTCCCAGCAGCGACACAGTGATGTAGGCAGCGATCAACAGCGATCTCATGGCCGACTCACCCACGCTGATGGTGTCACCGGACAGCAGGGTCACCGGCCCCACGGGAAAAAGTACGACGCCGGCCAGGGCGCCGGAGGCCGCGACAGTCGCCGTTGCGGCGAAACAGAAGGCAACGGCCCCGGCATACTTCACCAACAGCAAGCGGATCCGTCCTGAGGGAGCCAGCAGAAGATACCGCAGAGTTCCCGTGTTGGCCTCTCCCGCGATGGTGTCTCCGGCCACCACGCCAACGGTCAGTGGCAGGAACAGCGGAACGCACACCACCAAGGCAGTCACAGCCACGAAGAGACCATTCTGGGTGATGCGGTCCAGGAAAAGCGGTCCACGCCCGGGCGTCGTGGGCCGGGATGACAACTTCACCGCCACGGCAATCAGCAGGGGAACTGCAGCCAAGGCGATCAGCATGGCCCACGTGCGGAGCCGGCGGAACAGCACGGACAACTCGGAACCCAGGAGTGCCCATCCGGCTCCGGGCCGCCCAGCAACCGCGGTGCGTTGACCAGCAAGTTCAGCCGACAACGTCGAACCCCTCTCCTGTCAGTGACACGAACCGTTCTTCGAGGCTCGCGTTTTCCACGGCGAAGCCACGGACGCGGACACCCTCGGCAACCAGTGCGGCCACGATCATTTCGGGTTCCAGGCCATCGAGCCCAGTGCCCAACAAGGCTGTGGTTCCCCATGGGCTGCCGGTACCGGGAGCTTGGCCGGGAATCAGTCCCAGGCGGGCCATGACGCTGGCGGCACGTTCGACGTCGGGTGTGTGGACCACAACGTGAGCCTGCCCGGCGGAACGCAGCTCCTCCAGGGGACCTTGGGCAACCAGCCGGCCGGCACTCATCACGCCCACGTGGGTGCACATCTGTTCCACCTCAGCCAGCAAGTGGCTGGAAACAAACACGGTGGTCCCGCCTGCGGCCAGTGCACGAACCAGGCCGCGCACCTCACGCGTGCCCTGCGGGTCCAGTCCATTGGTTGGTTCGTCGAGGACCAGCAGTTTCCGTGGCCGCAGCATGGCGTTGGCGAGGCCAAGGCGCTGCTTCATACCCAGCGAATAGGCCCGGACCTTCTTGCCCGCGGCGTGGCCAAGCCCCACTCGCTCCAAAGCGTCGTGGACACGTTGCCGCCTGGTGGACGAGGCGGCATGGCGGTCGGCGGTGTCCAGGCGCATCAGGTTGCCCGCACCGGAGAGAAACGGATAGAAGCCCGGCCCCTCCACCAAGGCGCCGACATCCGGCAGCACGGACGCCAGCGACTCGGGCATCTCCTGGCCGAGCACCCGGATGTCGCCACCGCTTGCCGAAGCAAGGCCCAGCAGCACCCGGATGGTGGTGGTTTTGCCCGAACCGTTGGGGCCAAGGAAGCCGAAGACAGAGCCCCGGGGGACTGCGAGATCTATCCCATCAACGGCGGGACGGTGACCGAAGCGCTTGACCAGGCCTCGCGTTTCTATGGCGAAGTCAGTGGGTAAGGAACCGCTCACTGGGTGGCAGCGGCTGACTGGAGCCGCTCCAATGGCACCATGCCCGCGTAAACGCGGCCGTCGTCGAGAATCAAGATGCTGACCAGCGACGTCGTCAACGCACGGCCACCGACAACAGGTTGGAGTGCCTGGGACAGCTGGGGGTTTGACGTGAGCCCGGCCGGGGCAGAGCCGGCCGGCAAGGCAACAACCGACTCCCAACCCTCACCCGTGACGGTAGGGCGGGGCCGATGATGCTCCGGTGCAACTCCAGGTGTGGGCGTGCCGGGAGCGGCCATGGTGGGAACCGGCTTGGCCGGGAGTGCCTTCTCCGTCACAGTGGCGCCCGGTGGCGGGGTGAACTCGAACAACGCAGCATCCGGAGTGGACAGGTTCAACTCAGTGAAGCCCAGTGAATACGCGGGGTCCGACTGGCCCTTGGCCCGCACTTCGACACCCAGCGGCAGGCCGGTGTCGGCATCAACATCGATCGCCACGGACTCAACCAAGGTCGCGGTGCTGCGGGGATGCAGGCTGAGCCGGTACGCATTGCGGCCGGCAACCGAGGTGGAATCACCAACGGACACCTCGGTGTTGTCGTCGATCGCCGCCAGGAACCGGCTGGCCAGTGCTTCGGGCGTGGGCACGTCCCGTGAGGACACATCCGGTGAGGACATATCCGGTGAGGGCCGGTCTGATGAGGAGGTGGGCGGAAGCGACGGCCTGGGGCCCGCGAAGGACGGGACCTCGGCTGGAGATGGCTGTGGCGCAGTTAAGTGCGTGGCGCTGTTGTCCGCCGAGTTGTAGAACCAGGCGTCGCGCCCGTTGATCACCACGTCACGCTCCGCCATGCGGTCCATGATCTGCAACCGGGCCCTGTGCGGACCGTCGACATAAACCCGGGCTGTGTGGGAGCCGGTCAACAACTCCATCGCCGAGGCCGCCCCGGGGGCAATGCCCGGGCCCACCGCGGGGATTTCCGGCAACCCCAGTGCGGCGGTTTGTTCTACGGTGCCGGACAAAGCCCGGACCTCTGTGCGGGCAATCATCGCCAGGACCTCGTCAGCGGTCTTGGCCGGGAGGGAGACGGTGGCGCCGGCTTGGACCGAGCCGAACACGGCAGCCATCGCTACAACAAGGGCGATCACGCCGACAGGCAGCCACCGCTGCTTGGACCGCGCCATTGTCACCAACCACCGATCGGGAAAGGCATGAACCCAGACTACTCCGGTTGCCTGCGCGGATCACCTGTCCGGGCATCAGTCCTTGATGAGTTGGCGTGCCAGTTCCACCGCCCCGTGGACCGGGGTTTGGGAGAGAATCCGGATCGATGACGGGTCTTCCAGGGAGACCTTCCGGGCAACGGAGCCAGCGAGCTGGCTGTGGTTCACCAGTAAGCTGCCGGCCATGACCAGCGGCAGCTCAAGGCCGAGCTCTCCCAGTACCTGCCTGGCCAAACTTGCCAAATGATGGGCTGCCTCAGCCTGGATCCGGACGGCTGCCGAGTCGCCTTCGGCCGCGAGTTCAAGGACCAGTGGGGCGAGAGTCGCCCAGTGATCCGGCTCAGGTTTGGCGTAGAAGGAATCCATGAGTTGCAAGGCGTCCACATTGGCCGTCGCGGCCATCAGCGAGCGGACCAACGTCCCGGGTTCCAGGCCTGCGTAGTATTCTCGAAGGGCTTCACGCACGGCGTCACGCACCACGGAGTAGCCACCGCCCTCGTCGCCCAGCAAGTAGCCATAGCCACCGCTGCGGGCTTCCACTCCGTCTGCATTCCGGCCCCAGGCCACTGACCCGGTACCAGCAACCAGCACAACTCCGGCATCCAGGCCTGCTGCGGCGAGGACGATGCGGGTGTCATGGACCACTTCGACGCGGGCGCCCGGAAAATGCTCAGTCAGGAGCGCGGACAGCACAGCCCGGCTGGCTGGGGTGTCGGCGCCGGCCGCACCAGCACAAACGGCTTCGATTCCGCTGCCCACACTCGCGGCAATCCTTCGCAGAACTGCGTCGGCTCCTTGGTGGCCTACTGAGGAAAGATTGGCGCTCGCTTCGGTGATTTCGACGCCCCCGCCCTCGGCATGGGTTCCGTCCCAGCGAACGGCATGCGTCTTGGAGCCGCCGATGTGCAGGCCGAGAACCGCCGGCGTCATCGACGGGCCGCCGTTTCATCTGTCCCGGTCAAAGGGGCAACGCTGGTTTTGGAGCTGTCCCCGGACCTCTTCCCGCCGTTTTCACCGAACTGCTTTATATCCTCCAACTGACGTCCCTTCGTTTCCTGGCTTTGTCAGATCAGCGTGGCCCACATGAACCCAGTTCACATTGGCATAGACCAATTCCGTTGTCTACAAGTAGGATGTCCAATATGCCCACAGACCTCGCGCCGGCAACGCCTAAGTACTACCTCCTCAAGACTGAGGTACTCGCGCTCATCGCGGACCTCCAGCCAGGAACGCTGATCCCCACCGAACGCGCATTGGCAGAAAAATACGCCACGTCCCGCACTACTGTCAGGCAAGCAATCAGCGAGCTGGTGGCCGAAGGAAAGCTGGGCCGCATCCAAGGGCACGGAACCTTTGTCGCCCCACCCAAAGTGACGCATGTCAGGCAACTGACGTCCTTCTCCGATGACGCCCGCAACCAGGGGCTGCGGCCGGATTCCCGGCTGCTTGCCCTGGATGTGGTCGGGTCCGATGCCGGCGTCGCAGTCAAGCTGGGACTTGTGCAAGGCGAGCCTGTTACCCGGCTCGAGCGCATCCGGTTGATCGAGGGGGAGCCACTGGCGCACGAGGTCGCCTGGCTCCCAGGCAGGCTCCCGCGCTTCAAGTCCAATCTGGCTAAAACCGGTTCGCTCTACGCTGTACTGGCCGATGTCTACGGCCTCCGCGTGGCCGACGTTGAAGACACTGTGGAGACGGCCCTGGCTGGGCCGGAGGATGTCAGGCTGCTGGGGATCGAGATGGGCGCGCCATTGTTGGTGGTCCACCGGCTGGCCCGCAGCGCCAACGGCGCCCCGGTGGAATGGACCCGCAGCGTCTTTCGCGGTGACAGGTTCCGGTTCGTATCCCGCGTGAAGTCGGGAGCCTGACGTGGCCAACTCGTCCTCGGGGGAGTCAATTATCAGGCGTCTGGTCCGGCTGGTGGGAGCGTTCGACGACGACCACCTCACCATGAGCGTCGCCACCTTGGCCAGGCGTTCCGGGCTTCCGGTCACAACCACCTACCGTCTGGTGGACGAGCTGTTGAATGAAGGCTTGCTCGAGCGCGGAGCCAATGGCGAGGTGCGGATCGGCACCCGGCTGTGGGAGCTGGTGTCCAGGAGCTCACGCATGGTTGGCCTCCGCGAAGCGGCCCTGCCCTTCATGGAGGATGTGCAGTCAGTGGTCCAGCACTCCACCACTTTGGGAATCCTGGATTCGGACGAGGTCCTGTATATCGAACGGATCGGCTCCCGGGATTCCTTGGTGGACATCACCAAAGTGGCCGGCCGCCTTCCGGTTCATGGAACCTCGTCAGGGCTGGTGCTGCTGGCCTATTCGCCCCCTGCGTACCAGGACCTGTTCCTGTCACGAACGCTGGAGAAATTTACCGATGCAACCCTGACCCAGCCCAATGAGCTGCGCCGTCACCTGGCAAGTATCCGGCAACAGGGGTTTACCTCCATGCCCGGAATCATCGTTCCGGAATCCAGCGGAATCGCAGTCCCCATTTTTGGCCGTGCGAATACGGTGGTCGCCGCCCTGAGCGTCGTGGTTCCAAGAAATGAAGAAAACGTCGCAGCCCGGGTTCCTGTCCTGATGACTGCGGCGCGGGGCATCTCACGTGCGCTTGGCTGGCGGGGCGAGCTCAAGGGCGCTGTCCGGCAAAGCAACGGAAGCATCTGATTCCCGTTCATCGGTAACCTCGTGGTTCCACTCACAAGCGCGCTGGCAGAGTGGAACCCAGCAGGGCATCACCGCCCGATCTCCACCTCAACAGGGCCCCTGGGGCCCTGTTCCGTGCTGCCCTGCGTCGTACCCGGGTTTCAGCAGCCGCAACGCCGCGGCAGGAGGAGTTGGTCATGGAAACAGCAACGCAGGCGGGGCAGGAGTCAGTCAGCGGGAGAGTGGCCGGCAAGGTCGCCGTGGTGACCGGAGGCAGGGGAGACCTTGGCGGTGCAACAGCCCGTCTGCTTGCCCACCACGGAGCGATCGTTGCCAGCCTGGACCGGGCAGGAACATCCGCCACAGCAAGCCACTCACGGATCACTGAGTACGACGTCGATGTCACCAGTGAAGCCAGTGTCGCGCAGGCAGTGCAGCAACTGACCGCTGATCTCGGCGCACCGGACATCCTGGTCAACGCGGCAGGAATCATCGGTCCGGCAGGTGCCAGCCATACTGCCAGCATGGACCAGTTCAACCTCGTCTTCGACGTCAATGTCAAAGGCGTATGGCTCCTGACCAAACACGTTGTTCCGGCCATGATCGCCAAGCAGTCCGGCAGCATCATCAACTTTTCGTCCATCCACGGATTGACCGGCGGGCGCAACGTCCCCCTGTACCACGCCACCAAAGGAGCCGTCCGGCTCTTGAGTAAATCTGACGCAGCGGCCTATGGCACCTACGGAGTCAGGGTGAACTCCATCCATCCCGGATCCATGAATACGCGGATGAGCAGGCACTCGGCAGAACAGTCGGACATCGGAGCGGAGGCCTACTACCAGCAACTGGTGGGCGGAAACCCGCTCCCGCGCCAAGGGGAGCCGGATGAGATCGCCTACGGAGTGCTCTATCTGGCCTCCGATGAGTCCCGGTTCACCACCGGCTCCGAGTTGGTCATCGACGGCGGTTACACGGCCGTCTGACAGCCCCCCAATCCATCACGCCCATTGAGAGGTACCACCATGAAATTCCTGAACGGCACTCCCTCCGCTACCTATGACGTCGTCGTCGTCGGTTCCGGGGCCGGCGCCCTGACTGCAGCCGCCACGGCCGCACGTGCCGGCAAGTCCGTCGTCGTGCTTGAAAAGACCCAAATGCTGGGCGGAACAACCGCCGTCTCGGGAGGCATGTTGTGGGTTGCCGACAACCATCATGCCCGCGAAGCCGGGCTGCGTGACTCCAAGGAAGCGGCAGCACAGTACGTCCGCGCGGTTGCCCGAGGCCGGGGCCGCGAAGAACTTCTGGATGCGGCCCTGACCTACGGCGACACCATGCTTCGCTTCACCGAAGACGAATGCGGAGTCCGGTTTATCTTCCTGGACAACTTTCCGGACTATCGGCAGGACCTGCCCGGTTCCGTGGAAGGCGGCAGGACAGTTGAACCTGAGCTGTACAACATTCGTGAAGCGCTCGGCGGCCTCGCCGCCCACGTCCGTTCCGATGGCCGGGCCCCATTCACCATGCAGGAGTATGAGACCTGGGGCGCATTCACCAAGTTCCCATGGGCGCAATTGCACCAACGGCAGGAGCAGGGGCTTGTTGCCAAAGGCCAGGCGCTGGTCGCCATGCTGTTGGCCAGCTTGGTGCGGGATGACGCTGCGCTGGTGGTGGGCGCCCGTGGGCATCGACTGCTGAACGACGGCGGCAGGGTAGTGGGCGTGCAGCTGGCGTCAGGCGAAACTTTCCATGCGAACGACGGCGTCGTCCTCGCCACGGGCGGCTTCGAATGGGACAAGGCGCTGGCGGACTCGCTCCTGGCCTCACGCCTGTACATCATGTGCTCACCGCCGTCGAATACCGGCGATGGCCTCAAGATGGCCCAGCGGGTGGGGGCCCACACCCGGGGAACCCGGGAAGCCTGGTGGGCTCCCATGTCCATCACGGGAGATACCCGGGATGGTGAACCGGTTGGTACGCTTCTGCGTTTCGAGCGTCAAGGACCGGGATCGCTCATGGTCAACCGTCATGGCCGGCGGTTTGCCAACGAATCCCAGAACTACAACGACCTCGCCCGGTGCCTCCAATCGTGGGATTCACCCAACAACCAGACCCTGAACACCCCTGCCCACGTGGTGTTCGATCACGGCTACCTGGCGCGCTACGGCATCCTTGCCCATCGGGCGGGGCAACCGACGCCGGCTTACCTGACGGAAGCCCCCACGTTGGCGGAACTGGCCGCGAAGATCGGTGTCCCTGCCGAAAACCTGGCGGCCACCGTTGAACGCTTCAACCACTATGCAGTCAACGGCGAAGACCCCGATTTCGGCCGCGGAGAAAGTGCCTACGACAAGTACTGGGGTGACGATGACCGCCCTTGGCCCAACCCTTCCCTGGGTCCACTGCAGTCCGGTCCTTTTTATGCCATGGAGGTGGTCAATGGCGCCTTCGGCAGCAACGGTGGCGTGGCAACCGACGCGCTGGCGCGGGTCCTGGACGTCGACGGAGAGCCCATCCCCGGCCTGTTCGCCGCCGGAAACACAACGGAGAACGCCTACGCTGCTGGCTACCCTGGGGCGGGTGCCACCCTTGGGCCCATTATGACCATGGGCTATCTGGCAGGACGCACCATCGCAGGCAAGCCGGCAGAGTACACGTCCGCGGGGTATAAGGCGGTAGCAGGAGTTGACGCATGATTCGCCACGCGGTGCTCTTCAAGTTCAAGGCCGACTTTCCCGTGGCAGACAAGGCTGCCTGGCGGGAAGGCCTGGACAGGATGAAGGGCAATATTCCCGGCCTGCTGGAGCTCACCCACGGGCCGGATGTCCTCCACCATGACCGGTCCTTCGACTACGCTATTGTGGCTGACTTCAGTACGGTAGACGACCTTGAGGTCTACACCACGCACCCACTGCACGAGCCGCTTAAGAAGTACTCCTACCCCAACAGCGAGCAGATCATCGCCGTGGATTTCGCGCTCTAGCTGGCCGTTTCCTTCAAGGTCCGGCGAACAAACTCCGCACTGGGCTCCGCATAGGCGGCAACTATCCGGCGGAACAGTGCCGAACCTTCGGCCCCGGGCCAGTCCTCCGGCAGGAATGCAGAAGGTAACCCGGGGTCCAGGTACGGGATGATCCGCCATCGGTCGATGCACTGCACGTAGGTGGAAAAAGCTTCGGCAGAGGGCTCTACCGTCCGGCCCGGAGACACAGCAAGGCCGTCGCCGGCCGAACCGTGCTCACGGATAAAGTCCCGGTGCAGCGCGGCCACTGCTCCCAGGTCCCACCACTTGGAGGCTGCGTCCCTAAGGCTGCCGCCGACCATGGGTGTTTCCGCGACGAAGATCGTCGCCATGTCCCGGAGCGACAAATCCGTCAGGATTTCCTCTACTTCGCCTCGCAGCGAATCAGGGCAGATCCACAAACCCGCCGCCACCGTCCCGCAACCGATCCAGTGGAGCCGGCGCCGCAGCTGGTGCCGCTTTTCGCGTTCAGTCTCCGGAATGGAGAAGGAAATCAAGCACCAGGGATCCTCCAGTGACATGCTCCGTGGGTTGTAGATGCGGCGGTCGCCGCGCGCCAACATGGTGGCGGCCCCGTCTGTAAGCGTGAACCCGGGAACCCCGGTACGCGCCTCCTGAAGCACCACATCCTTTTTGCGCAACCGGCCCAAGGCGGTCCGGGTTACTGTTCCTGACGTGCCCAAGGCCTCCATGAGTGCCACGATGTCCTTGGCGGACATCCATCCGCCGGCGTCGCGCAGGTACAGGCCGATCACGGTACGCAGCAACGAGGTTGTACTCCCCGGACGGGAGTCCATGTCGTCGAGGACAGCACTCATTTCCGGCTCACTGCAATTCGGAGAGTGCGTCGCGGATGGCTGCCACACCCAGTTCAACTTCGGCAAAGCTTGTGCTCAAGGGAGACAGGCCAATGCGCAGGCCGTGCGGGGGACGGAAGTCGGGGATGACACCCTTTTCCCAAAGCCTCGCCGTGACGTCTGCGAACAACGGGTGGTCCACGGTGATGTGGGATCCGCGCTCGGCCACATTCCGGGGGCTCACGATTTCCGCGCCAAGAGGCACCAGGAGCTCCTCGGAGAGTGCGATTGCGTACTCAGTGAGCTTGATGGACTTTTCCCGGACCGCGTCCATCCCCACGGAGGCAATCAGTTCCAGCATGTCCTTCATAGGCTGCATGGCCAGCACGGGAGGAGTTCCCGTGATGAACCTGCGCATCCCTTGTGCGGGACGGTAGGCGTCCGTCATGCCAAACGGGTTGTCGGCACCCATCCAACCCCAGATGGGTTGCTGCAGCCGGTCCTGCTGGGAAGCGTTGACGTAGGCGAAGGCAGGCGAACCTGGGCCACCATTGAGGTACTTGTAGGTGCAGCCGACTGCGATATCCACGCCCCACTTGTCCAGCTCCATGGGCACGGAACCTACGGAGTGGCAAAGGTCCCAGAGCATCAGGGCACCGGCCTGGTGAACCTTGGCGGTGATGCCCTCGGCGTCAGCCAGGAAGCCTGACCGGTACGCAACATGGCTGAGGACCACTACGGCGGTCCTCTCACCCAGCAATCCATCCAGGTCCTCCGAGCGGACACCGCTGGCGGGGTTTGCAGCGATCCACTTAATGCTCACCCCACGCTCCGCGGCGATACCCTCGATGATGAACCGGTCGGTGGGGAAGTTGTCGCGGTCAATGATGATCTCATCCCGACCCGGCTGGGCCTCCACTGCCGCGCGGATCATCTTGTAGAGCATCACGGACGTGGAGTCGCCCACGGTGGTCTGCCCAGCGGCGGCGCCCAGCGTCACTTCGCCGATGCGGTCTCCCACGACCGTCGGCTCATCCATCCATTGCTCGTCCCAACCCCGGATAAGGCGGCTGCCCCAAGCCTCGTGCACAAACGAATCGAGCTTCCCTGCCGTGATTTTCAGCGGGCGTCCCAATGAGTTGCCATCCAGATATGAGGTGAGTTGGGCGGCGTCGGGCGCGTAGAAGGCCTCGCGCTGGGCGGCGAGGGGATCAGCGGCATCCAGTTCGGCCGACGTTGGCCGTTGGGTTTGCTGTGCTGTGGTCATGGTTCCTCCTGCGGAAGTGTTGTGCGTCGATGCTG
Organism: Paenarthrobacter sp. 4246; assembly: GCF_040546855.1. NCBI lineage: Bacteria > Bacillati > Actinomycetota > Actinomycetes > Micrococcales > Micrococcaceae > Paenarthrobacter > Paenarthrobacter sp. 4246. The sequence continues at coordinate 421,446 of NZ_JBEPOP010000003.1, read as the reverse complement.
GATGCTTGCCTGGGTGCTTGCCTGGGTGCTTAGTTGCCGATTTCGGTGCGTACGGCGTAGAGCTCGGGGAAGAAGGTCAGGTCCAAGGCGCGCTTGAGGAAGTCCACGCCCGAGGATCCTCCGGTGCCCACCTTGAAACCGATGGTCCGCTGAACGGTCCGCAAGTGGCGGAAACGCCATGCCTGGAAGTTGTCCTCGATGTCCACCAGGTCTTCGCACGCTTCGTAAAGGCCCCATGGGGTGTCGTCCGATTCGTAGATCTTCTGGAAGATGGGGACCAGGTCCTTGCGGAAGGTCCACGGCTCGCTGGTGTCCCGCTCAAGGATGTCGGCGGGAATGTCATAGCCGGCGCGGGACAGCACTGAAAGGAAGGCGTCATACAGCGTGGGCTCCACCAGGAGTTTGCTGAGCAACGCATGAGCCTCGGGTTCGCTTTCGAAAACGCGCAGCATCCCACGGTTCTTATTGCCCAGCAGGAACTCAACACCACGGTACTGATAGGACTGGAAGCCGGACGAGCTGCCCAGGAACCCGCGGAACTGGGCGTACTCGCGGGGCGTTAGCGTTCCCAGGACCGACCATTGTTCCGTCATGGTCCGTTGGATGGCCTTAACGCGAGCGATGCACTTCAGTGCCTTGCCCAGGTTGTCCGCGTCAAACAGCCTGCGGGCTTCCAGAAGTTCGTGTAGGACCAGCTTGAGCCAGAGCTCGCTGGTCTGGTGCTGGATGATGAACAGCAATTCATCATGGTGTTCCGGCTCGCTCAGAGGATGCTGGGAGCTGAGCAGGTGATCTAGGTCCAGGTATCCGCCGTAGGACATCGCATGACGGAAATCTGTGCGGACGGTGTCCTCGATGTCCCGGACGCTGTGGGCGGAATGGACTGTGGGCTTTTCCATAGTTTGAGATTATCACTTCCAAGACGCACGTCAAGGTATTGATTTAATGCTCGTGGGGGATCATTTCAAGGTCGTGGGGAATCCCCGTCACGTAGGCTGAAGCACAACCAACGGGGAAGGGGGGGAGTGCGCATGGAAAGTGCGGAAAGGGCTGCCGCGCCCGTGTCGATCTACCTCGACGTCGACGGCGTGGTGAACCCCTTCAGTCCGGTGGGAACCACCGATTGGGGTGGCGAATGGACCATCGCCGACGCCGGGATCCTGGAGGTGGCCTTCGCGCCGGAACTCGTGGCAGGACTTAATGACCTTGCCCACCATCCAGATGCGCGTTTCGTATGGCTGACCACGTGGGAGCGCCTTGCACCCGAGTTCCTCTGCCCGGCTATCGGCCTCAAGGGGGAGGACTGGCCGGTACTGTCCAGCCAGGGCTGGGACCAAGGCCCGGAGTGGTGGAAACTTGTCGCCCTCCAAAAGGACCTGGCGGCTACGGGGAGCCAGCGGATCGTATGGTTGGACGACCAGCTCAGCCGGGAATCCGACGCCCGCTCCTGGGCTGAGTACCAGCACGACCGTGTGCTTTACATCTCACCTGATCCCCGCAAGGGACTGTCCCCGAGCCACCTTGCAGCAGTACGGGAGTATCTGGGCTGAAGGGAAGGGCGAGTACGTTTGTCCGCTCACTGGATGCCACGTAAGATTCTTAAGGTTTCAAGCCCGCCAGAGTGAATTCCGCAAGCCCGGTCAGTTGAACACTTGCTGAACTATGCTGTGGATGGCAGGTACGGGGAAGTGAAACTGCTGAACGTCGACGACTCTGCAGATTGGGCAACAGGTGGATATCACCTTCATGGTCGCGCTGGTAATAGCGTTGGCCCTTTTCTTTGACTTCACCAACGGGTTTCACGACACAGCGAATGCGATGGCCACGCCTATCGCCACGGGGGCGATCAAGCCCAAAACGGCCGTTGCCTTGGCCGCTGTGCTCAACCTCGTCGGCGCGTTCCTCTCCACGGAAGTGGCCAAGACCATTTCCGGTGGGCTGATCCGGGAAGGCTCGGATGGTATCCACATCACTCCGGACATCATCTTTGCCGGACTCATGGGCGCAGTTCTCTGGAACATGGTCACGTGGCTCAAGGGCCTGCCATCGAGCTCATCGCATGCCCTGTTCGGCGGCCTGATTGGCGCGGCAGTGGTGGGCATCGGGCTCCATTCCATCAACTTCGAGACCGTGCTGCAGAAGGTGATCCTGCCCGCGATCTTCGCGCCGCTGATCGCCGGCCTGGTGGCTTACATCTGCACCCGCCTCGCCTACGCACTGACCTCGCGCCACGATCCCGAAACCGGCGACAAGCTCACGCAGAAACGCGGCGGTTTCCGTACCGGACAGATCTTTACGTCCAGCCTGGTGGCACTCGCGCACGGCACCAACGACGCCCAGAAGACAATGGGCATCATCACTTTGGTTCTCATCGCAGGTGGAACCCAGGCTCCAGGCAGCGGTCCGCAGTTCTGGGTGATCGCCGCCTGTGCCTTCGCCATCGCCATCGGTACTTATGCAGGCGGCTGGCGGATCATCCGCACCATGGGTTCCGGCCTGACCGAGGTCAAGCCCGCCCAGGGTTTCTCTGCCGAAACCAGCACGGCTTCGGCCATCCTCGCTTCCTCGCACTTGGGCTTTGCCCTGTCCACCACGCAGGTCGCTTCGGGATCGGTCATCGGCTCGGGCCTGGGCCGTAAGGGCACCTCGGTTCGTTGGGGTACCGCAGGCAAGATCGCGTTGGGCTGGCTCTTTACCCTCCCGGCCTCGGCCATTGTCGGTGCGCTGACCGCGCTTTTGGTGAGCATCGGCGTCGTGGGCGTCATCATCGCGGCAGTTGTTGGAACATCAGCGGTGCTCTTCATGTTTGTTGCCTCGCGCAAGTCGCATGTGGGCCACCATAACGCCGTCGAAGTTGAAGAAGCCGGCCATGCCGTCCGGTTCCGCAAGAAGAAGAAGACCCGTAAGACCACCCAGATTGAGGATGTGCAGCGATGAAATGGTTGGAATTGCTGCAGGTAGGAGGAGTCACCCTCGTAGCGGCGGTGACTTTGGTGGTCCTTTACTCCCTGGGGGTCCGCCTCACGGCCATCGCCGGTGACGCCCAGCAGAAGTCGCCTGTCCTGGTCCGGTCCCTGTCCTACGTTTGCTTCGGCGTGTGCGCTGTTGCCGTGCTGTTCGGGATCTATCTGATTGTTCCCTACTTCGGTAAGTAGCAGCTTCTCTGGCAGTCAAGGGCTTTCGGGAGAATAATCAGCAGTGTAGTTATGCACGTAACTGCGTGGTTGTGATCCGGCAGATGCGGGGCTGTCATGAATTGCCCATCTCGAAGCCATCCCATCCGACTGGCCCTGGTTCCGGTCTTGATGATGGGGCTCTCCGCCTGCCTTCCACCCGCTGCGGAGGGTGGCGGATCATCCCCTCCGGGCTCTCCCTCCTCCACAGCCGCCACCACTGGGCAACCAGCACCAAGCACGCTGGTTCCTACAGCCACCCAACCGGTCGGTCCGGCAGGCCCAGGCGTCCCACAGACAGATGCTCCCGTGGTTCGCTGGGTCCCCATCGGACCCGTTGGCCCGAACGATCCCACCTCCGGCCAGCGATACCTTTTGCTCCAGCAGTTCCAATGCGATGCCTTAGTGCAGAGCGTGGAGGGTGCCGACGACGCGGCAGTCTGGCTGGCGGGCGCCGCCGTGTGCAAGGCACTGCAGAGCGGCAGTCAGCAGGATTGGCAGCGGGCATCCATCGCAGTTGCTGCCACGCCCCGGATTCCGCAAACCCAGTGCCTTGAATTCCGGGTGGCCGCCACTTCAGCGTCGCTGCTCGCCCAACACCGCAGCAATCCCTACGCCGTCTTCAGCGTGGAGCCTGGACAGGGCGAAGCATGCCCGAGGCAGTTGGTTGGATTGACGGTGGTAGACGAAGAGCTCAGGCCGGTCCCCGGGCTGGCACGCGCGTCCGGGCCCAGCAGTGGTGGCACGATCGTTCGCTTGGACGGCTACTACGTCCGGGTGGGCGACGTCTTGTTTGACGGCGTTCCCGTGGATGCGGAGTTCGTTGGCGCCAGGGAAGACTACCAGCCCGTCTATCTGCGGATGCCCTCGTCAGGTGGCCGGGACTCGATCCGGATCTCCATCACGGACACCGTGGATATTGCCGGAACGGTGACCTTCTTCTACGACGACTCCGGAACCGCCACTGGCTCCGCACCACCCCCGGAGACCGCAAGCCCGGGCACCGGTACGCCTGGCCACAGTCCCTCCGGCACTCCATCCCCGACTGCGCCGCCGTCCGGCGCCGCCTCCCCAACGGCTGCGCCGTGAGCGACACACCGGAAACCGAAGAAGGAATCAACAACACACGCTGGCAGCGGACCCTTGAGGTCCTCTCGGTCATCGGTCCGCCGTTGACCATAGCCACGGCGCTGCTGGTCTATTTCGGGTGGGCGCGCACTGACGCCCAGGCCAAAGCCATGGGCCTGGATGTCAGCCTTTTCGGTTACACAGTCCAGGACTTTGTCCTGAGGAGTATCCAGTCGCTTTTCCAGCCGTTGGCATGGCTCGTGGTCATCGGTTTGCTGTGGCTCATGCTGGACCGCGCAGTAACGCGGCTCCTTGAAGCCGGGCGGCACAGAAAAGCCGTCCACTTGACCGCCACACTTGTGATGTTGCTCGGCTTTGCCTATGCCACGGCGATGTGGCTGGCTATTTCGGCACGTCCCGGCCAGATAGTGCTGTACGCGCCCTTCTTGATCGCCGGGGGATTGGTGGTGGGGGCCTGGGGCCTGAGTGTGCGACGCCGGGCGGTTGAGCGTGGCCACCCGGCGCAGAGGATCACCCCAAGGGCCCTGGAGAGGTCGCTGGTGTTCGTGCTGGTAACGCTCCTGCTGTTTTGGGGTACGTCGGATTACGCGCAGGCACTGGGGCGCGGGGCTGCCCTCGACTACGAGGAACGGTCCAGCCTTTTGCCCACGGCGGTGGTCTACAGCAAGGAACGTCTTGCGGTTGGCGCCCCGAACGTCCGCGAGGAGTCCGCGGGCTCGGACACGGCGCCCCTGTATCGGTACACCGGGTTGCGGTTGCTGGTGGTCAGCGGCGGACGGATCTTCCTGCTTAACGAAGGCTGGTCCCTGGAGCGGGGCCGCGTGGTGGTGCTGCAGGATGATGGCAGTGTCCGCGTGGAGTATGGGAACCCCACGGCGGATTGACTAGTCTGGGCCCATGTCGACGTTTCAGTACTACGTAGCTTGCACCATCGACGGCTTCATAGCCTCCCCGGACGACGACCTTGGCTGGCTCCTGCAGTTCGACCGGGTTGAGGGCGTAAACCAGGGCATCGAGTCCTTCATGGCGGGCGTCGGGTGCATCGTCATGGGCGGGGACACCTACCGCTGGCTCATGGAACACGAGCCGGGCCAATGGCCCTATCCGGACACTCCCTGCTGGGTGTTCACCCACCATGAGTACTCGGCTCCGGCCGGAGCCGACATCACCTTCGTCCGGGGAGACGTCCGCGAGTTCACCCCGGACCTGCTCAGGGACGCCGGGGACAAGAATGTCTGGTTGGTGGGCGGAGGCGACCTCGTGGCCCAGTTCGCCAATGCCGGGCTGCTGGACGAGATGATCGTCACGATCGTGCCCGTGGTGTTGGGCGCGGGGAAGCCGCTGTTGCCGCTTAAAGGCCCGACGGCGCCCCTGGAGTTGGTTTCGCACAAGATCCTTGGCGGGGCCGCGGCCGAGCTTCACTACCGGCTGCCCAAGGGCTCGGATTAGGTGCTCAGTGCCGGTTGTGCCGGATCATGTTGGTAATCCGGGCGGTCGAGAGCCGGCGGCCCTTGTCATCGGTCATCACGATCTCGTGCGTGGCCAGGGTTCCGCCCAGGTGAATCGCCGTGCACGTGCCCGTCACCAGGCCGCTGGCCACTGAACGGTGGTGTGTTGCGCCCACCTCAATGCCTACGGCATGGCGCCCCCGGCCGGCATGGAGGGATGCCGCGAACGATCCCAGGGTCTCGGCGAGGACAACGTGGGCCCCGCCGTGAAGGATGCCCGCTACCTGTGTGTTTCCTTCCACCGGCATGGTGGCGACCATTCGTTCCGCGCTCATCTCCGTAAACCGGATCCCGAGCTTCACCACCAGTGCACCCACACCGTGTGCCGAGAGCCAATCGTGGAATTCTTCGGGCACCCCTGCCTCGTTGAGCTCATCGGCAAAGGGGTTCGGCGTGAAATTGTCCATCATGCCAACTAGGCTGGCACCTGTGAGTGAAACAACCAAACCGGACCAGGTTCCAACGGCCCAAGCTGCTGCCATTGCGACAGCCCCCACCCCCTCTGCCACAGCATCCGCCAGCACCACGGGGGAGGGCCGGCCCAGGTTGCTGGTCCTTGACGGCCACTCGATGGCGTTCCGGGCTTTCTATGCCCTTCCTGCAGAGAATTTCTCCACTGCCAGGGGCCAGTACACCAACGCAGTCCATGGGTTCACCTCCATGTTGATCAACTTGATCAAGGACCAGAAGCCCACGCACGTCGCCGTAGCTTTTGACGTCTCCGACGACACCACGTTCCGCAAGGCCGAATACAGCGAATACAAGGGCGGGCGCAACGCGACGCCCGCAGAGTTCGCCGGCCAGATCGGCCTCATCGCCAAGGTCATGGAGGCCTGGGGCATCAAGACCATCGCCATGCCCGGGTACGAGGCAGATGATGTCCTGGCCACGCTGGCCGCGCAGGGGGACGCCGCAGGCTTCGAAGTCCTTCTCGTTTCCGGCGACAGGGATGCGTTCCAGCTGATCAACGACAACGTCTTTGTGCTCTACCCCAAGCAGGGCGTGAGCAACATTCCCAAAATGGACGCTGCGGCGATTGAAGAGAAGTACTTCGTCAAGCCCGGCCTGTACTCGGACCTCGCCGCCCTCGTTGGCGAGACCGCTGACAACCTGCCCGGCGTCCCGGGCGTTGGCCCCAAGACAGCTGCAAAGTGGATCAATCTCTACGGCGGCCTTGAAGGCATCCTGGAAAACCTTGACTCCATCGGCGGCAAGGTGGGCGGTGCCCTGAAGGAGAACCTGGAGAACGTCAAGCGGAACCGCCGGCTGAACCAGTTGCTGACCGACCTCGACCTTCCCCTCACCTTGGCTGACTTGCACGAGCCACGTCCGGATCGCCAGGCGATCGAGGAACTCTTCGAGGAACTTGAGTTCAGGACCCTCCGCACGCGGCTGTTCGATCTCTACGGCGATGACACGGCAGGAGAGGCTCCGGACACCATTGAGGCCCCGGAGTTCGCGACGCTCACTGATGCTCCCGGGCTGGAGTCCTTCTTCACTGCAGGAGCAGGGATGCGCTCCGCCCTCGCCGTGCATCTGGTTCCCGGCAGGATCGGCGACGACGCGAATGCCCTGGCTGTGGTCAGGAACAACGGCGCCGCATATATAGACCTCACCGCCTTGGATGCGGCGGCGGAGGCTGTAGTGGCTACGTGGCTGCGGGACCCCGAGGAAGCCAAAGTCCTGCACGAGTTCAAGTCCGCACTCAAGGCCTTGCACCACCGGGGCCTAGCCTTGGAAGGCGTGGTGGATGACACCTCCATCTCGGGCTACCTGATCCAGCCGGACCGCCGCAGCTACGACCTCGCCGAGCTCGCCCAAGTGCACTTGAAGATCTCACTCAGCACGGGCGTTGCCAGTTCCGGCCAGCTGGAGCTTGACCTCTCCGGGGAGACGGACCAAGCTGCCGCAGCAGCGCTCGTACAGCAGGCCGCCGTCGTGCATGCCCTCAGCAAGCACTTCGAAACTGAACTCGCCGCTATCAAGGCCGATGCCTTGTTGACCACGCTGGAACTTCCCGTGGCCCGCGTGCTGGCCCACATGGAACTGACGGGCATTTTCGTTTCCACGGACCGCATGGACGAGCAACTAGCGGACCTCACCAAGGTGATCGAGAACGCCCAGGAGCAGGCGTTCGCTGCGATCGGGCACGAGGTCAACCTCGGATCACCCAAGCAGCTTCAGACTGTCCTTTTCGAGGAACTTGGGCTGCCCAAGACCAAGAAGATCAAGTCCGGCTACACCACCGATGCCGCGTCCCTGAAGGGCTTGCTGGAAAAGACCGGTCACGAATTCCTGGTCCAGCTCATGGCCCACCGCGAGTCGTCCAAGCTGGCCCAGATGGTGGAGACGCTCAAGAAGTCGGTCGCGGAGGACGGCCGTATACACACCACGTATGCCCAGAACATCGCAGCCACCGGCCGCATTTCCTCCAACAACCCCAACCTGCAAAACATCCCGGTCCGCAGCGAAGAGGGCCGGCGGGTTCGCGGAATCTTTGTGGTCAGCGAAGGCTACGAGTGCCTGTTGTCGGCAGACTACTCGCAGATTGAAATGCGTATCATGGCACACCTTTCCGGTGACGAGGCCCTGATCCAGGCATACCGCGACGGAGAAGACCTGCACCGTTTCGTGGGTTCGCGGATCTTCAATGTAGAGCCGGCCGAAGTCACCAGCGCCATGCGATCCAAGGTGAAGGCGATGTCTTATGGCCTCGCGTATGGACTCACGTCCTTCGGGCTCTCCAAGCAGTTGGAGATCTCCGTGGACGAGGCCCGCACGCTCATGAAGGACTACTTCGACCGCTTCGGCGGCGTGCGCGACTACCTGCGTGGTGTCGTCGACCAAGCCCGGACGGACGGCTACACAGCCACCATCGAGGGCCGCCGCCGCTACCTCCCTGACCTGACCAGCACCAACCGGCAGGCGAGGGAAGCAGCAGAACGCATCGCCTTGAACTCGCCCATCCAGGGCTCTGCAGCAGACCTTATCAAGCGCGCCATGCTTGGCGTGTCCGCCGAGCTCGCCAGCCAGGGCCTGAAGTCCCGGATGTTGCTGCAGGTCCACGATGAACTCGTGCTGGAAGTGGCACCGGGAGAGCGCGAAGCCGTGGAAAAGCTGGTCATCGAGCAGATGGGATCAGCTGCTGAGTTGTCAGTGCCGCTCGATGTCCAAATCGGCATTGGTTCCAGCTGGTACGAGGCCGGGCACTAGTCCGGGCACGGAATTCCGGGTATCGCCGCAGGGCGCGCCGCCGAGATGGTGGCGCGCCCTGCGGCGTCTGGCTAGGCTCGGGATCGTGGCTGATCCCAATGAACCAACCTCCCGGAAATATTCCGTCCAGCGTTTCCCCGCTGTCGCCGATAAGGAAGACTCCGATGCCTACAGCCGCTGTGCCACCTGGGTGCAGGCTGTATCGCACGGATTTCACCAGCAACGGCGTGACGACGAGTACCTCGCGAAGACCCTTGCCGCCTACCAGGCGGACAAGCGCGAACTGACAGGCGTTTACGCCACGGGCACCGTTCCTGAGCACTCCCTCGGGGCGAATGTGCCGGTGGCAACTTACGCCACCATGCGCAAGACCTTAAATATCGGTTTTGGCCGACAGTTGGAGTCCAACCTGGTCACAGCTGTGACGGTCCGTGGAACGCACCGCCGTCAAGGAATCCTGCGTGGCATGATCACGGCCGACCTGGAGGGCGCCAAGGATGACGGCCTGGCCATGGCGGCACTGACGGCTTCGGAAGGTTCCATCTATGGTCGTTTCGGTTTCGGTGTGGCTACCTTTGAGCGCAGCATCAAGGTTGACACCGGACCCCGCTTCCGGATGAAGGGCCAACCGGAGGGAACTGTGGAAGTCGCGGATCCTTCCGTGCTGCTTGAATTGGCGCCCAAGGTGTTCGAGCGCGTCCAGCGGCTGTCGCCGGGCTCGGTGGACCGGCAGGAGTATTACCGGCTTGCTGCCTCCGGCTCCCTCGGGCAGGATGGCAAGCCCGACACCACCGTCCGCTGCGCCCTGCACTACGACCTTTCCGGAGCGTTGGACGGCTACGTCTCGTACCGGTTCAAGGGCTGGGACCACAAGCCATACACCATGGAAATTGTGGACCTCGTTGCCGCTACCAACGCCGCCTACCTCGATCTGTGGCGCTTCCTGGGCAGCATCGACCTCATCGAGGACGTGACGTGGGCTGAGGCCCCTGTGGACGATCCCTTGGCATGGGCCTTGGAGGACCCACGGTGCATCGAGGCCTCCGAGGTCCGCGACATGTTGTGGCTCCGGATCCTGGATACCCCGGCCGCCTTGCAGGCACGCCGCTTCGCCTCTGCAGGACGCCTGGTCCTGGAAGTGACGGACTCCCTGTCGCTGGCAGGCGGCACCTGGGTCCTGGAGTCCGACGGCGGTGCTGCCGCCGTCGTGACTGAAGCTTCGGGCCAATCAGCAGACCTGACGATGGACGTGGCCGACCTCGCGTCCATCTATCTTGGTGCAGTGTCTCCGGTAACCCTTGCTGCTGCGGGACGCATCCGTGAGAAGTCGGCCGGTGCCGCATTCCTGGCCCAGCAACTGTTCGCGGTGGAACGCCCGGCGCATTGCCTGACGCACTTCTAAGCTGCACCACGTCATCAAAAGCACATAGCCACACCTAGTTAAGGACATCCATGGGGGATTCCACGCGGCGGCCTTTGGCCGGCCGGCGATCAGTGCTGCTTGGAATGGCGGGCCTCGCGTCAGCTGCGTTGGCGGCGTGCGCATCGGTCGAGGGACCGTCAGGATCGGCATCACCGGCGGTTGCGCCGCCGACAGGCCCGGCCACGCCGCCGCCGTCGATTGCTGCAACATCAAGCGAACAGGCCGCTGCTGCCCTTGTGCCTACGGTAATCGCCACAGCGGCCACAGTGCCCGACAAAAAGCAGATCCTGGCCGAATTCGCTGGCAGGCGGCCCATTGAGTGGGGGCTGCACATTACGGGAGTGGTGAACAATTCGCCGTCGAAGCACGTGGCGTTGACGTTCGACGCGTGCGGCGGCCCCGGGGGCACTGGTTGCGACCACGCCCTGCTGACGACACTCCGCCGGCTCAATGTCCCGGCGACGCTGTTCATCAACAGCCGCTGGCTCCACGCCAACCCATCGCTGGCCGCCGAGCTGGCCGCCGACCCACTGTTCGAACTGGCCAACCATGGCACCCTGCATCAGCCCCTGTCCGTCAACGGAAGGTCTGCCTACGGGATCCCTGGGACAGCCGACACTGCTGCTGCCTACGACGAGTTGATGGGAAACCAGGCGCTGATGCAGGAGCTCGACGGCTCCGCTCCCAGGTTCTTCCGGCCGGGAACTGCCTTCTACGACGACGTCGCTGTGGAGATGACGCGCAGGCTTGGCATGCTGCCGGTCAACTTCACCATCAACGGTGACGGTGGGGCCACCTACCCGGCGGCCACCGTCGCAGCCGAGGTGGCCCGCGCCGCTGCCGGCGACATTGTGATATCGCACTTCAACAGGCCTGCCGCGGGCACTGCCGAAGGCTACGCCCGGGCTTTGCCGGGAATGCTGGACAGGGGTGCCACGTTTACCCGTCTGGGAGACGTACTGACCACGTGACACTCCTTTTGACCCTGCTTTGCCAATGCGACTAGAATAAACGGGCGTGTACTACGTGCATGCATCCATTTTGTATTAATCCACAAATCAGGATGACCCGGTATTTTGCCGTGTTCTGCCGTCCGGACCCGGACGGCAGCGGTTTGCCTGACCGACTCACTATCCACAACGGAGCCCCTACTACATGACCATCACCTCCACCGAGAAGCCCGGTACCCCCGTAGTCGCTATTAACGACATCGGTACCGCTGAGGACTTCCTCGCAGCTGTCGACGCCACCATCAAGTACTTCAACGACGGAGACCTCGTCGAAGGTACCGTCGTCAAGGTCGACCGCGACGAAGTTCTGCTCGACATCGGTTACAAGACCGAAGGTGTCATCCCTTCCCGCGAGCTTTCCATCAAGCACGATGTCGATCCCGGTGACGTTGTCGCCGTTGGCGATCAGGTCGAAGCTTTGGTTCTCACCAAGGAAGACAAAGAAGGCCGTCTGATCCTCTCCAAGAAGCGTGCTCAGTACGAGCGCGCCTGGGGCGACATCGAGAAGGTCAAGGAAGAAGACGGTGTCGTCACCGGTACCGTCATCGAGGTTGTCAAGGGTGGCCTCATCCTGGACATCGGCCTGCGTGGCTTCCTGCCCGCATCCCTCGTCGAGATGCGCCGCGTCCGCGACCTCGCTCCGTACATCGGTCAGCAGATCGAAGCCAAGATCATCGAGCTGGACAAGAACCGCAACAACGTTGTGCTGTCCCGCCGTGCATGGCTCGAGCAGACCCAGTCCGAGGTTCGCTCCACGTTCCTCAACAAGCTGGAAAAGGGCCAGGTTCGTCCGGGCGTTGTTTCCTCCATCGTCAACTTCGGTGCCTTCGTGGACCTGGGCGGCGTAGACGGCCTCGTTCACGTTTCCGAGCTGTCCTGGAAGCACATCGACCACCCCTCCGAGGTTGTCGAGGTTGGCCAGGAAGTCACCGTCGAGGTCCTCGAAGTGGATCTGGACCGCGAGCGTGTCTCCCTGTCGCTCAAGGCTACGCAGGAAGATCCGTGGCAGACCTTCGCCCGCACCCACGCCCTCGGCCAGGTTGTTCCGGGTAAGGTCACCAAGCTGGTTCCGTTCGGTGCGTTCGTTCGCGTCGAAGACGGCATCGAAGGCCTCGTGCACATCTCCGAGCTGGCTGTCCGCCACGTGGAGCTCGCCGAGCAGGTTGTCTCCGTTGGCGACGAACTGTTCGTCAAGGTCATCGACATCGACCTCGAGCGTCGCCGCATCTCCCTCTCCCTCAAGCAGGCTAACGAGGGCGTTGACGCTGACAGCACCGAGTTCGATCCCGCTCTGTACGGCATGGCCGCTGAGTACGACGAAGAGGGCAACTACAAGTACCCTGAGGGCTTCGACCCCGAGTCGAACGAATGGCTCGAAGGCTACGAGACCCAGCGTGCAGCTTGGGAGCAGCAGTACGCTGACGCCCAGACCCGTTGGGAAGCCCACAAGAAGCAGGTTGCCCAGCACGCTGCTGACGACGCTGCTGCTGCAACGTCCGGTGAGAGCGATTCCGGCACCACGAGCTACTCCTCGGAGCCGGCTGCTGCTGAGTCCAACACCGGCGGCGGTACCCTGGCGTCCGACGAAGCACTCGCCGCACTGCGTGAGAAGCTGACCGGCAACTAATTCCGCCTCCCTCACGGGATGTGCTGAATAGCCAAAGAAGGACCCCTGCCTCCGGGCGGGGGTCCTTCTGCTTTAAACCTTCGCGATGTGGGAACTGCTCAGCGGTGGACGTCTACCCATTCGGTTCCCTGCGGCCGCAGCTCAAGATGTCCAGCCGTCAGTGAAGCCAACCGCGCGCGTGCCTCGGAGATTGCCGTTGCTTCGTCGGGCAAGGCGAGTTGAAGAACCGCGTGCTGGGGTTCGTATCCGGTGTCCGCCATGACGTACCCGGCGCCGCGAAGCTCGTTTTCCAAGCGGCCCGCCTCGGCATGGGGGACATCAATGGCGCACAGGCGCAATCTTCGCCGATGAACCAACGGAGCCTGGTCCAAACCAGCGGACACCGATTCGGAGTATGCACGGACCAGTCCGCCCGCGCCCAGGAGAATCCCGCCAAAATAGCGCACGACGACGACACTGACGTCGCTGAGGTCCGTCACCCGTGGTGAGGTCTCACGTTTGACGAGTGCCTCCAGCATGGGTATGCCTGCCGTACCCGACGGTTCGCCGTCGTCGCTGGAACGTTGAATCATCCGATCCGGACCTATGACGAAGGCTGAGCAGTGATGTCGGGCGTCGTGGAATTCACGCCGAAGGTCACTGACCAGTGAACGCGCGGTTTCCTCATCGGGTGAGCGCCGAAGGACTGTGATGAAGCGGGACCGCCGGATCTCCAGTTCGTGTCGGAAATCCGAACCAGCCGCGATTGTCGTATACGTTGTCGCGCGGCTGTCATCCTCATTTTCCACCGCTTCAGTCTAGTGTTGGAGGGTGCTGAAGATTGGGTTGACGGGCGGCATCGCCTCGGGGAAATCGCTGGTGGCGTCCAGATTGCGGGAATTGGGTGCCATCCTCGTGGACGCGGACGTCCTTGCGCGGCAAGTGGTGGAGCCTGGAACTCCTGGGCTGACCCGCGTTGTGGAAGCGTTCGGCCCTGGAATTCTCGACTCTGATGGAAGGCTTGATCGGCCCAAGCTCGGAGCTATCGTGTTCCAGGATCCCACCCAGCGCGAAGTGCTCAATGGCATCGTTCACCCGCTTGTCCGCGAAGCAGCGGGCACGATTGTTTCAGGTGCCGGCCCTGGCGACATCGTGGTCCAGGACATTCCGCTGCTGGTCGAGACCGGGCAGGGCAGCAACTTCCACTTGGTGGTGGTGGTGGATGCGCCGGAGACGGTTCGCATCCAACGAATGGTGCATTCCCGGGCGATGACTCCCGACGATGCCCGTGCCCGTATAGCAGCCCAGGCCACGCGGGAGGAACGCAATTCTGCTGCCGACGTTGTCCTGGCCAACGACGGTGACCGCGAAGAGCTCCTTGCCAAGGTTGAGGCATTATGGACGGACAGGTTGTTGCCTTTTGCCAAGAATCTCAGCCAGGGAGCCAGGGCTGAACGGCACGTTGGGCCGGTCATGACGCCATACAACAGTGACTGGAGCAGGCAGGCTGATCGCCTCGCCGCCCGTATTACCGTTGCTGCCCCCCACCACATCCTGGCGGTGGACCACATCGGCTCTACATCGGTGCCTGGACTGGCAGCCAAGGATGTGATCGACCTTCAGGTGGCGGTTTCCGACCTCGGGGTCGCTGATCTGATCGCGGATCAGCTCGCAGCAGCCGGATTCCCGGCTGTCCCGGGAGCCAACCGGGACACTCCAAAATCCATTCAGCCTGATCCTGCAGAATGGCAGAAGCGGTTCCACGCCAGCGCCGATCCCGGCCGGCCGGTGAATCTGCATGTCCGCGTGGCCGGGTCGCCAGGGTGGCGGTACGCATTGCTGTTCCGTGACTGGTTGCGCTCTGAGCCCTCCGCCGCCGAGATGTACGAGGCGTATAAGCGCAAGTTGGCCACCACCTTTGCGGCCGATGGGGGCACGTCCGCCTATGCCGATGCCAAAGAGCCATGGTTTACCGATGTTGCCTGGCCACTCATGGATGAGTGGGCCAAGCGCACAGGGTGGCAGCCGCCGTCGTATATGTCTTCAGCTGAAGGCAAACGCGGACAGTAGCTGTCCTAGGGCAGGGGTAGATTGGTTTTATGAGCCTTGCCCAGGAAATCAACCGTGTCGTCGCACCTTTCGAAGTAATCAGTGAGTTTAAACCCGCCGGTGATCAGCCGACAGCCATTGCAGAACTGACGGAACGAATCAACAACGGTGAAAAAGACGTAGTCCTCCTCGGCGCCACTGGTACGGGTAAAAGTGCCACCACGGCGTGGCTCATCGAGCAGGTCCAGCGACCCACCTTGGTGATGGTCCAGAACAAAACACTCGCCGCGCAGCTGGCCAATGAGTTCAGGGAGCTGCTGCCCAACAACGCAGTCGAGTACTTTGTCTCCTACTACGACTACTACCAACCCGAAGCATATGTAGCACAGACGGATACCTTCATTGAGAAAGATTCCTCCATTAATGAGGAAGTCGAACGCCTCCGGCACTCTGCCACCAACGCCCTGCTGACCCGTCGCGACGTCATTGTGGTGGCCACGGTGTCCTGCATCTACGGTCTGGGCACGCCCGAAGAGTACATCGCCGGCATGGTGACGCTCCGCAAGGGTGCGGAAATGAATCGGGACCACCTCCTGCGCAAGTTCGTTTCCATGCAGTACGCCCGCAACGACATGGACTTCCACCGGGGAACGTTCCGCGTCCGCGGTGACACCGTGGAGATTATCCCCATGTACGAGGAACTGGCGATCAGGATCGAATTCTTCGGTGACGAGATCGAGAACATCCAGACCCTCCACCCCCTGACCGGAGAGGTTCTCCGCGACGAAGAGGAGATGTACGTTTTCCCGGCGTCGCACTATGTTGCCGGTCCGGAGCGCATGGCCCGTGCCATCAAGCGCATCGAGGACGAACTCGCCGACCGTTTGAAGGTCCTCGAAGGCCAGAACAAGCTGGTGGAGGCCCAGCGCCTCCGGATGCGCACCACGTACGATCTCGAGATGATGCAGCAGATGGGTTTCTGCAACGGCATTGAGAACTACTCCGTGCATATTGACGGCCGTAATCCCGGGACCGCCCCGCATTGCCTCATCGACTACTTCCCGGACGACTTCCTGCTGGTCGTAGACGAATCACACGTCACCATCCCGCAGATCGGTGCCATGTATGAGGGCGACATGTCACGCAAGCGGAACCTCGTGGACTTCGGCTTCCGCCTCCCGTCCGCCATGGACAACCGGCCGCTGAAGTGGGATGAGTTCCTCGAACGCATCGGCCAGACGGTTTACCTGTCCGCAACGCCCGGTAAGTATGAGCTCGGAAAAGCTGATGGCTATGTGCAGCAGATCATTCGTCCCACCGGCCTCATCGATCCCGAGGTAGTGGTCAAGCCCACCAAGGGACAGATCGACGACCTCCTCGGTGAAATCAGGACCCGCACGGAAAAGAATGAACGCGTTCTGGTCACCACGTTGACCAAGCGCATGGCGGAGGATCTCACAGATTACCTGGTGGGCCACGGCGTCAAGGTGGAGTACTTGCACTCCGACGTCGACACCCTCCGGCGCGTGGAACTGCTCCGTGAGCTGCGGATGGGCGTGTTCGATGTCCTCGTAGGCATCAACCTCCTCCGCGAAGGCCTTGACCTGCCTGAGGTTTCCCTCGTGAGCATCCTCGACGCTGACAAGGAAGGTTTCCTGCGTTCTTCCACCTCGCTCATCCAGACCATCGGCCGCGCAGCGCGTAACGTGTCGGGCCAAGTCCACATGTACGCGGACCGGATTACCGACTCCATGGCCCACGCCATTGAAGAAACCAACCGGCGCCGTGCCATCCAGGTGCAGTACAACACGGACCATGGCATTGATCCGCAGCCGTTGCGGAAGAAAATTGCTGATATCACGGACCAGTTGGCCAAGGAAGACGCAGACACCCAGGAACTGCTCAACAACAACCGACTCGCCAAGGGCGGCAAACGCGGCAAGTCGGCAGCCAAGGGTGCGGCGACAGTTCGGCAGGACGGCCTTGCCGCCGCTCCCGCCGAGGACTTGGTGGGACTCATTGAGCAACTCACCGAACAGATGCACGGGGCGGCTGCTGAACTGCAGTTCGAAGTCGCCGCCCGCATCCGTGACGAAGTCAAGGAGTTGAAGCGCGAATTACGCCAGATGCAGTCCGCCGGGCACGCCTAAGGTAAGGTTTAGGTCACGTAGGGGAGTATCCCAAGCGCTACGTCCGTCAGCACGCAAGGCACAGATGCCTCGCCGGATCTAGCGGGCCGCCAATTTTTGCATTCACCGCACCCTGGCAGGCCGGAGAGACTTACACCGCTTTCCCGTACCCTGCGAAAGGCACCTTTAATGCAGCTTCCCGTCTGGTTTGAGATCGGCTCGTTTGTCGTTCTCGGAATCATCCTGCTGATCGACCTCCTGTTGGTCGTCAAGCGTCCCCATGAACCTTCCATGAAAGAAGCCGGCCTGTGGGTCGCCTTCTATGTAGGACTGGCACTGCTCTTTGCCGTGGCCATGTTCATCTTTGCCGGTGCAGAGTATGGCGGCCAGTTCGTCGCCGGCTGGGTCACTGAGTACAGCCTGAGCATCGATAACCTCTTCGTTTTCATCATCATCATGGCCCGTTTCTCGGTGCCCCGTAAGTACCAGCAGGAAGTGCTGATGGTGGGCATCATCATCGCGCTGATCCTCCGCGGTATCTTCATCGCGCTGGGTGCCGTGGTCATCGAGCAGTTCAGCTGGGTCTTCTACATCTTCGGCGCCTTCCTGCTGTGGACTGCCTGGAAGCAGGCGAAGGACTCCGGCGAAGACGAGGAAGACACCGAGAACCCTCTCATTGCCCGCCTCCGCAAGGTCCTGCCGATGTCCGAAAAGTTCGACGGCAACAAGATCCGCACCACTGTGGACGGCAAGAAGGTCTTCACCCCCATGCTGATCGTCTTCATCACGATCGGCCTGACAGACCTCCTCTTCGCAGTGGACTCCATCCCGGCGATCTTCGGCCTGACGCAGAGCGCGTTCATCGTGTTCACTGCGAACATCTTCGCGCTGATGGGCCTGCGCCAGCTGTACTTCCTCCTCGGTGGTCTCATGACCCGCCTGGTGTACCTCAAGCACGCACTGTCCGTCATCCTGGCGTTCATTGGCGTCAAGCTCGTCCTGCACGCCATGCACGTCAACGAGCTTCCGTTCATCAACGGCGGACAGCACATCGAATGGGCACCGGAAATCCCCACCTACGTTTCCTTGGCGGTCATCGTTGGAACGATCGTAGTTGCGGTTGTAGCCAGCCTCCTGAGCCCGGCAGCACGCCAGGCCAAGATCGATGCCCGTTTGGAAGAAGACGCACGAAAGAGCATGAGCGAGGCAGAGTAACTCTCCTCGGAAAGTTGTAGTCTCGTGAAGTGACTACCACTTCAACTACGGCGCTGGACCCACAACGGGTTCAGCGCCGTACTGTTTTCCTGCTCAGTTCCGCACAACTTCTCAGCGGAGTCGGCAACGGAGCAACGCTCTCCATCGGATCGTTGCTGGCAGTGGACCTATCAGGTTCAGAAGCCTGGGCAGGCTCCATCACCACAGTGCTGACACTGGCCGCAGCGATCGCGGCCCTGCCCCTGGCGCGGCTGGCCGAAACGCGGGGACGCCGGACAGGTCTGGTTACAGGACTGGTGGCCGCGATGATGGGGGCGCTGTTGATTATCGCGTCCGTGGTGGGGCAGTCCTTCGTGCTGCTCTTGTTGGGCGCAGCTTTCCTGGGTCTTGGAACCGCCGCGAACCTGCAGGCGAGGTTCGCCGCCGTCGACCTCGCTGACCCGGAGCACCGCGGCCGGTCATTGTCCACCGTGGTCTGGGCCATCACTATTGGTGCTGTCGCGGGCCCCAACCTGATCCAGCCCGGTGCAGTGGTTGGGGAGGCACTCGGGCTGCCGCCCATTGCCGGTCCCTTCGTATTTTCTGCGGCCGGCCTGTTCCTGGCAGCTGTCCTGTTGTTCGCAGGCCTCCGCCCGGACCCCCTGTTGCTGTCCCGGCGGCTGGCATCCCAGGCAAACGGCGACGCAGGGGAAGGCGCGCTGCCTGTCAGGGGGACCATCCGTTCAGGATTGAGTGCCGTTCGCTCATCACCGTCGGCGATGCTGGCCTTGGCCGCCGTTGTGGCTGCGCACGGCGTCATGGTGGCCGTCATGTCCATGACGCCCCTCCACCTTCAGCAACTCGTCGGCGGTTCACACGCAGGCCATCATGGCGGAACCTCCGACAGCGCGGATGCCTTGGTAATCATCGGCCTCACGATTTCGCTTCACATTGCCGGAATGTTTGCGTTGTCGCCTCTATGGGGGTGGCTGACTGACAAAGCAGGGCGCCTGCAAACCATCGCCATGGGACACGGCCTGTTGCTGGTCGCCGTGTTCATTGCCGGGTTTGGCCAGCATGAGCCTGGTCTTGTCACCGCTGGCCTTATCCTCCTGGGTTTGGGCTGGTCTGCGGCCACCATCGCAGGTTCAACGTTGCTGGCTGAAAGCGTTGCCCCCGATGCGCGAGTTACCGTTCAGGGCGTCTCTGACACACTCATGGGTGGCGCCGGCGCCATCGGTGGCGCCACCTCCGGTCTGCTGCTCGCGTGGATCGGTTACCAGGGCTTGAACATGGCGTCCAGCGTTCTGGCCGCTGTGGTGCTGGCCTTGACGCTCGTCATGGCCGTACGGTCAGCAAGGGCCCGCAACGCGCCGGCGCTCCAGCCACCGGCCTAGCGGACTGCCCGAACCATCCCAAGGAGACGTGCGAAGATTCCCTCGCCATCTTCCCCAATACCATCGTGGTGGAAGTCTGCGGTGACCCATGGTTGAAGCCCACGCACTGCCGCAGCCGTTTCCAGGGACAGATCATGATCTACGTAGATATCATCCTTGTAGACGGCGGCCGCCACGGGGACGGTGTTTGCCGCCAGGCGTTCGGGACTGTACAGGGGCTTCCAGTCCTTCTTGGCGGCCAACAGCACAGCCACGTCCCGCAGGGGCACCAAGGCTGGATCCTGTTCGAAATACCAGGGGTAGACCATCTCACCGGTGAGCAGTGGCTCGTTCGCGTCGGGTTTGAATTCCGGATGGTCCTCCAGCACCCGCCACGCGGCCCAGTCGGTTGCCTCACCCTGTCCGTAAATCGACTCGTGCATGACGGCGTACAGAGGATTGGCCGCGCGACTTACGAGGCCCCGCACTTGTTCAAGGAACGCATCGGACAGGCGTGGACCGGAAGGAGTGTCAATAAATGCATCCTCCAGGAGGTAGTGCAGCGCATCCACCCGGGTGTTGCCCCCGAGGAAGGACCCGACCATCTGGAAACGCTCGGTCGTGAGCCTTTCGCCGCTGGCGAGGAACTCAGCATGCTGGTCCAGGTGGCGGGCGATCCGGGTGACGATGTCCCGGTCTTCCGGGTACCAGGAGAAGTATTCCGCGTTCCGCAAAGCGACACGGTGGAACGTGGCCTGGTACACGCGGTCCGCCGGACCGTGGAGCGGCGCCAGCCCACCGGTGATAAGGACCTCGCGGAGGCCCTCCGGTGCGAAGGACAGGTACGTCAACGCGCAGAAGCCGCCGAAACTCTGGCCGAGGACAGACCATGGACCGGAACCGAGCACACGGCGGATGTACTCAGCGTCAGCCACGATCGAGTCGGCACGGAAGTGGGTCAGGTATTCGGCTTGTGCTGAAGGGTCGCCCCGGAGTTCGAGTGACTGTTGTTCAACGGGTGTGGACAAGCCTGTGCCGCGTTGGTCGAGCATCAGGATGCGGAAGTCCTTCGCGGCCGCCTTCATCCAACCCGACAATGATGTGACCCGGTTGCCGCGGCCGCCCGGGCCGCCTTGCAGGAACAACAACCAGGGCAGCCTGGCGGCTTCCTCGGCCGTGTGGTCGGTGGATGAGTATTCCCTGGCGAAAACCGTGATGGTCTCGCCGGCAGAAACTGATTCATCCGGTGCGTGCACCAGGGGAACGGTGAAGTAATGCTCCGCCGTTCGCAAGCCACGGAACTCGTGGCGCGCGTGGACACTGTGCACGCCGGCAGTGCTACGGCCGGGGTACTGGTCAGCCACGGGCGAGAGCTTCGTTGGCATGGCCCGCTTTCGCGCCGAACGCCTCAAGTGCCTCGCCCGTCAGGCGGAACGTGGACCACTCTTCCATGGGGAAAGCGCCCAGATTCTTGTAGAACTCGATCGATGGTTCGTTCCAGTCAAGGACGCTCCACTCAACACGGGCGTAGCCACGTTCGACGGCGGTGGCCGCCAGATGCTGCAACAGCGCCTTGCCATGGCCCTCGCCACGTGCGTCGGGGATTACGTAGAGGTCCTCCAAGTAGATGCCGTGGACGCCCTCCCAGGTGGAGTAGTTCAGGAACCAGAGGGCGAACCCTTGAACTGTGCCGTTACTGTTTTCGGCGATGGTGGCGTAGACACGGGGGTTCTCGCCGAAGAGTACGTCGGTGAGCATGGCCGGGGTATTTTTGACCGCGTCCGGCTCCTTCTCGTAGATCGCAAGATCATGGATCATCCGGAGGATGGCAGGGACGTCGTCTACAGTAGCTGGGCGGATTACACTCATGGCTTCGAGCTTACTAGGCGAGCCGTACCTGCCGCTCCCGGTTCTTACTGCCAAGCCAAGGCGGACGTTCCATACTTCACCGGCGCCTTGCCGTACTGGAGGGGAACACCGTCCATGGTCAGGGGCGGCCCTACGAAGCGAAGTGGCCCATAAGGGCTGTCCATCAGATGAAAGTCCGGAATGGGCACTCCGCCGACGCTGCTGGCGGGCTCGCGCAAAGGCAGGCTGAAGAGCACTTCCGCCGTGCGGGCCAGGGAAACGTGCGCCGATCCTCCTTGTCCTGTGTGGAGTCGTTCGGACAGGAGAGCCAGGGCGGCTGCAGCGATCCCATACCCCGTTGCGTGATCCAGTGCCTGGACGGGCAGCGCGCCGGGTGTCCACCCGTCGTCCTCATATCCGTATCGCTCAGCGATTCCGCAGGCTGCCTGGACCAGGCTGTCGAAGCCGCGCCGGCCATTCCACGGTCCTGAGCTGCCCCAGGCGCTCAATGTCACCACCACCAGATCAGGCCTGGCGGCCAGCATCGCGTCCGGGTTCAAGCCGAATCTGTCCAGTCCACCGTAGCGGTAGCCGGTCACTACGACGTCGGCCGCCGAAAGCAGACGGTGCACCACTTCCAAGGCCCCGGCATTGTTGAGGTCGGCTTCGGCGCTGCGCTTATCGAACCCGGAGTCAACAAAGGCATCAGTGAGCTCAGGAAGACCCGGCGGATCGATCCGCAGGACATCCGCACCCAGGGCGCCCAGAAGTCGCGTGGCCGTGGGTCCGGCTATGACACGGGTCAAGTCCAGGACCTTGAGTCCTGACAAGGGCCGGAACGGGTCCGTTGAGGGAATCCACGACGACGGCCGCGGAGTCTCATCCTGCGATGCAGGACAGGTGAATCCGATCCACGGACCCGTGCTTGCCGCGACATGCATTGGTGTGGCAGTCCACTCCTCCCGGGTACGGACGGCCGCAGCAACACCCCTCCCGGCGGTGATGGCCATCTCTGCCTCCAGTGCGGTCATGGAACGCAACGCCCGGTCAAGCCCATCGGGCGTCGTAGTCCGGAGCGTTTCCATCAGCCGCGCCGCATGGTGCGGGTAGTTGGCATGCAGACGGATCCAACCATCTGCGGTGGGACGGAACCCGGACATCGGAGCAAAACCTTCGGGTTTCCGGCCCGAGATCCTCAGGTGCCCCAACGAATCAAAAGAGGCTGCCGTCAGTTCTGACGACACCGCGTATCGTCCCGTAGAGCCCGTCAGGAATTCGAGGGCAGTGGCTGCTGCCTGGACGGACCCCAACGCGAGCCCTTCGACGTCCAGGCTGCCACCCCACCACCAGCGTGGACCGATGCAGGCTGCCGGCTCTGCAGTACTGAAGGCGTCCAGCAACCGCAGGCTGCCAGTCAGGTCCGGGACCGGTTCCACAGCGGTTGGCCTAGAGCCTGTTGGCGTCTGTCACCCGGACCACTGCGGTACCGGTCTCGTCGGATGCGGCCAGGTCCACTTCGGCCGAGATTCCCCAGTCATGGTTGCCGGCGGGATCATCGAAGATCTGCCGCACTTTCCACGTGCCGGGTTCCTCGGTGATGATGAGCAGTCCCGGGCCACGGGCATCAGGACCCGTGCCGATGTCGTCGTGTTCATCGAAGTAGTCATCCAGGACTTCTTCCCAGCGTTCTGCGTCCCAGCCGGCATCGCCATCCAGCTCACCCAGTGTCGTAGAGTCTTCGTCCGCAAAAAGTTCAACCCGGCGGAACATTTCGTTCCTGACCATCACACGGAAAGCCCGGATGTTGGTCGTCAGGAGCGGCGGCGGAGGAGGGGGAGCGTCGTGTGGTGTGGGGGCAAGCCCCGAAGTGAGCTCTTCCCATTCGTCCAGCAGACTGGAATCAACCTGGCGGACCAGTTCTCCCAGCCACGCAATCAGGTCTTCCAGGTCCTCACGCAGCGAATCCTGGGGAACGGTCTGCCGGAGCGCCCGGAACCCGTCCGCCAGGTAGCGCAGGACGATGCCCTCCGAGCGTGCCAAGCCATAGAACTGAACGAACTCCCCAAAATTCATGGCGCGCTCGTACATGTCCCGGATGATCGATTTCGGCGCCAGCTCAAAGTCACCCACCCACGGCGCGGCCTTGCGGTATACCTCAAAGGCTTCGCCGAGGATCTCCGCCAAAGGCATGGGGTACGTAACTTCGTCAAGCATGGCCATCCGCTGGTCGTACTCGATGCCATCGGCTTTCATGGCCGCAACTGCCTCGCCGCGTGCCTTTTTCTGCTGCGCCGAAAGAATCTGGCGGGGCTTCTCCAAGGTTGACTCGATCACGGAGACCACGTCCAGGGCGTAGGACGGCGACTCGGGATCGAGCAACTCCAAGGCGGCCAGAGCGAAGGGGGAGAGCGGCTGGTTCAGGGCGAAGTTTGCTTGCAGGTGCACTGTCAGGCGTACGGAGCGCCCCTCAACTTCCTGCTCCTCCTCCGGGATCCGTTCAACCACACCTGCGGCCAGCAGTTCGCGGTAAATCCCCAAAGCCTTCTTCATGAGTTTGAGCTGGGCTGCGCGGTTCTCGTGGTTCTCGCTGAGCAAGCGCCGGGTTGCCTGGAACGGGTCACCCGGGCGTTCCATGAGGTTCAGGAGCATTGCGTGCGTCACGGTGAAGCTGGACGTGAGTGGCTCAGGCACGGACTCCACCAGCCGTTTGAACGTGGGTTCACCCCAGGAGACGAATCCTTCAGGAGGTTTCTTCTTCACCACCTGGCGCAACTTTTTCTGGTCATCGCCAAACTTGGCAGTTGCCTTGGCCATCGCTTTGGTGTTCTCCACCACATGGTCCGGGGCCTGGACTACCACTGTGCCGGCGGTGTCGTACCCCGCGCGACCGGCGCGTCCGGCAATCTGGTGGAACTCACGTGAGTTAAGCGATCTGGTGCGTACGCCGTCGTACTTACTCAAAGCAGTCAACAACACGGTCCGGATGGGCACGTTGATGCCCACCCCCAAGGTGTCGGTACCGCAGATGACCTTCAGCAGGCCGGCCTGGGCCAGTTGCTCCACCAGCCGGCGGTATTTAGGGAGCATGCCGGCATGGTGGACACCGATGCCGTGACGGACCAGCCGGTTGAGGGTTTTTCCGAAGCCGGCGGCGAACCGGAATCCAGCGATGAGCTCAGCGATCCGGTCCTTCTCCGCGCGGCTGCACATGTTGATGCTCATAAGGTTCTGGGCACGCTCAATGGCTTCGGCCTGGCTGAAGTGGACCACGTACACCGGAACCTGCTTGGTGGAGAGCAGTTCTTCCAGGCTCTCGTGGACCGGTGTCAGGTGGTAGTAGTAGTGCAGCGGAATGGGACGTTCCGCTGAGCTCACTGTGGTGGTGGGCCGGCCAGTGAGTTCGGTCAACCCGGTTTCGAAGCGTGTGACGTCGCCCAGGGTTGCGGACATGAGGAGGAACTGGGCCTGGGGAAGTTCCAGCAGGGGTACCTGCCACGCCCAACCGCGCTGAGGATCGGAGTAGAAATGGAATTCGTCCATGACCACCGAGCCGAGCTCCGCCGTCGAGCCTTCACGGAGGGCAATGTTGGCCAGGATTTCAGCGGTGCAGCAGATGATCGGGGCGTCCTGGTTGACGCCGGAATCGCCGGTAATCATTCCCACGTTTTCCGCGCCAAAGATGTCACAGAGGGCAAAGAACTTTTCGGACACCAGTGCCTTGATCGGAGCCGTGTAGTAGCTCCGCTGGCCCCGTGCCATCGCCTCGAAGTGTGCCGCGATGGCCACCAACGATTTTCCGGAGCCCGTGGGGGTGGCGAGGATGACGTTGGCGCCGGAGGCAAGCTCCATGATCGCTTCGTCCTGGGCCGGGTACAGCTGCAGCCCGCGGGTTTCGGTCCACTCCACGAACCGTGTGTAGATTTCGTCCGGGTCCAGGGGACCGGTGGCGGTGGAACCGGGAAGCTGCTCAAGAAGTTTCATTGGTTTCCAGCTTAGTGCCCGCACGGTTTAGGCTCGGCCCAGCAATGGTGGCAGATGCGAGGAGGCTTTGATGAAGTGGGATCCGTCCAAGTATGTGGAATTCGGAAACCATAGGGACCGTCCATTCCACGACCTCGTCGCGAGGGTCCAGGCCAGTGAACCCCGCACGGTAGTGGACCTCGGCTGTGGCCCGGGAAACCTTACTGCTACGCTCACCGAGCGCTGGCCCGGCGCCCGCATTGTTGGCCTGGACTCCTCTGCGGAGATGCTCGGTCAAGCAGACGCCCTTACGCAGCGGTTCAAGCATCTGGAATTTACACAGGGCGATATCGCGAAGTGGTCGCCCGACGCCGAGACAGATGTTGTTATCAGCAATGCAGCCCTTCAATGGGTCCCCGGCCATCTGGAATTGTTGGCCGGCTGGCTGCGGGCCCTGCAGCCCGGTGCATGGTTTGCCCTGCAGGTTCCCGGCAATTTCACGTCGTCCTCCCACACGCTGATGCGGCACCTCGCGGAATCGCCCCGGTGGTCGGCCCGGCTGGGCGGCGTTCTCCGACATGAGGGTGCAGTCGGCAGTCCGGCGGACTACTTGGAAATAATGCTCGACGCCGGATGCTCGGCTGACGCTTGGGAGACCACCTACCAGCAGGTACTGCCGGGCAGTGACCCGGTCCTGCAATGGGTCCGCGGCACAGGGCTCCGTCCTGTGTTGGCGGCATTGTCCTCTGAAGAAGCTGCCGACTTCGAGACGGAGTACGCCGCAATGCTGCGCGAGGCCTATCCCGCAACAAGCCATGGAACCGTCTATCCGTTTCGACGCATTTTTGCCGTGGCACGGAAGAACGCGTGACGCCGTTGGATTCCCCGGGAGGGGAGGCAGCGACCTTCTTGCGCCGTGAGCTGCGTGGTGATCTGCCTGGTCCTCGATGTGGATGTGCCTGTCGTCATGGCTTGTCCACTGCCGTCGTCGCTGGTCTAATTCTCGGCATGGACCAAGGACGCTTCCGACATCAAACGCCCCGCTACATGCCGGCACCAAGGCGGAGATCGTTGTGACTCCCACCGGCGATTTCCCGGGCACCTGGCGGCCCAACACCACCAGCGCTGTCGCCCTCTTTGAACAGTTAAGGTTGCGGATCATCGAGCTCGCTGACTCGGGAGTCCTGGCGGTTGGAGCGAAACTTCCACCCGTGCGCAATCTGGCCGGCGTACTGGACGTCGCACCCCACACCGTCGCCCGGGCCTACAAAGAACTGGAAGCCGCGGGCGTCGTGGCAACCCGCGGTCGGAACGGCACCGTGGTCTGTGCACGGGACGATCGCTGGGGAGCGCTGGCCGAGGTGGCCGGGCAGTATGCGTCCGCTGCGAAGGCACAGGGCGCCTCTTTCGCCGAGGCAGTCCAGCTTCTCGCCGCAGCGTATGACGCGGATTGATACCGATCGGTAGCATGTGAGGCACGACATGGAAATTCGAAGAAGTTTTCGATTAGCATTGGTAAGTGCCCAAAGCCTTAGCTGAAGATACCGCCATCGAATCCCCGAACAGCATCCCTGTGGTTCCTGACTCCAAACCCGCGAGGCCAGACCTCTCGCGGCTGGTGGTCAAGGGTGCCCGGGAGCACAACCTGCGCAACGTGGACCTCGACCTTCCGCGCGATGCCATGATCGTGTTCACGGGACTCTCGGGTTCCGGTAAGTCATCGTTGGCTTTCGACACCATCTTCGCCGAGGGGCAGCGCCGCTACGTAGAGTCGCTGTCCGCTTACGCGCGCCAGTTCCTTGGCCAGGTAGACAAGCCTGATGTCGACTTCATCGAGGGATTGTCGCCTGCGGTCTCCATCGACCAGAAATCCACCAGCAAGAACCCGCGTTCCACCGTGGGCACCATCACCGAGATCTACGACTACATGCGGTTGCTGTGGGCCCGCGTCGGCCGCCCGCACTGCCCTGTCTGTGGCGAACCCATCGCGCGCCAGACACCGCAGCAGATCGTCGACCAGCTTCTGGAGCTTGAGACGGGCACCCGTTTCCAGGTCCTCGCCCCGGTGGTCCGCGGACGCAAGGGCGAGTTCGTTGACCTGTTCAAGGAACTGACCGCCAAGGGCTATTCCCGGGCACGCGTTGACGGCGAGCTTGTCCAACTGAGCGATCCTCCCAAGCTGGGGAAGCAGTTCAAGCACACCATCGAAGTGGTGGTTGACCGCTTGGTGGTCAAGGAAGAGATCAGCCAGCGGCTCACAGATTCCGTGGAGACCGCCCTGGGCCTGGCGGAGGGCCGTGTCCTGGTGGAGTTCGTGGATCTTGACGCCGCGGATCCCGGTCGTATCCGGGCTTTCTCCGAGAATCTCGCCTGCCCCAACGAGCATCCTTTGGCGATCGATGAGATTGAGCCCCGCTCGTTCTCCTTCAACAACCCCTTTGGTGCCTGCTCGGCCTGCAGCGGCATCGGAACCAAGCTCGAAGTGGACGAAGAACTCATCGTCCCCAATCCTGAGCTCTCCTTGGGCGAAGGCGCCATTGCCCCGTGGTCCTTGGGAACGGCAACCACTGAGTACTGGAACCGCCTCCTTGAGGGCCTGGCCCATGAGCTCGGTTTCTCCATGAAGACACCTTGGGAGAAGCTCTCCAAAGAAGTCCGGAACACCGTGCTGCATGGCAAGGACCACAAGGTTGTTGTCCAGTACAAGAACCGTTTTGGCCGTGAACGCAAGTACAGCACGGGCTTTGAAGGCGCCATTCAGTACGTTCACCGAAAGCACGGTGAAACCGACTCCGACTGGGCCCGTGACCGGTACGAAGAGTACATGCGCCAGATTCCCTGCCCTGAGTGCAATGGTGCACGCCTCAACCCGGCATCGTTGTCCGTGCTGATCAACGGCAAGTCGATCGCAGCCGTTGCTGCCATGCCGATGCGCGAGTGCGCAGAGTTCCTCGGCAGCCTGACCCTCACCAGCAGGGAAGCGCAAATCGCCAACCAGGTGCTGAAGGAGATCCAGGCCCGCCTGACCTTCCTTCTGGACGTGGGGTTGGAATACCTCAACCTCGAGCGGCCGTCAGGAACCCTGTCCGGTGGAGAGGCCCAGCGCATCCGGCTGGCAACCCAGATCGGTTCGGGCCTGGTGGGCGTCCTGTATGTCCTTGACGAGCCGTCCATCGGCCTCCACCAGCGTGACAACCGGCGACTCATCGAAACCCTCACCCGCCTCCGGGACCTCGGCAACACGCTGATTGTGGTGGAGCATGACGAAGACACCATCCACGAGGCCGACTGGGTGGTGGACATCGGACCAGGCGCTGGTGAGCACGGAGGCCAGGTGGTGCATTCAGGCACCTACAAGGAGCTGCTGGAGAACACGGATTCCCTGACGGGTGACTACCTGTCGGGACGCCGGAAGATCGACGTTCCCACCAAACGCCGTAAGTATGACAAGAAGCGTGAGCTCAAGGTTGTTGGTGCCCGTGAGAACAACCTCAACAATGTCGATGCCACGTTCCCGCTGGGGCTCTTTACTGCGGTGACCGGCGTCAGCGGTTCCGGCAAGTCCACACTGGTCAACGAGATCCTCTACAAGGTCCTCGCCAATAAGCTCAATGGCGCCAAGCAAGTGGCAGGACGGCACCGGACTGTGGCCGGCCTGGAACACCTGGACAAGGTGGTCCACGTCGATCAAAGCCCCATCGGCCGTACTCCCCGCTCCAACCCCGCGACGTACACCGGGGTGTTCGATAACATCCGCAAGCTCTTCGCCGAGACCATCGAAGCCAAGGTTCGTGGATATCAGCCCGGACGGTTCTCATTCAACGTCAAGGGCGGTCGCTGCGAGGCGTGTTCAGGCGACGGCACCTTGAAGATCGAGATGAACTTCCTGCCGGACGTCTATGTTCCTTGCGAGGTGTGCCATGGTGCCCGGTACAACCGGGAAACCCTTGAAGTTCACTACAAGGGCAAAACCATTGCCGATGTCCTCAACATGCCCATTGAGGAGGGTGCGGAGTTCTTTGCTGCCTTCACCCCGATTGCCCGCCACTTGACTACTCTGGTGGACGTTGGCCTTGGCTACGTACGTCTGGGACAGCCGGCAACCACGTTGTCCGGTGGCGAGGCCCAGCGCGTGAAGCTTGCAGCAGAGCTGCAGAAGCGCTCCAATGGGCGCAGCATCTATGTTTTGGACGAACCCACCACGGGCCTGCACTTCGAGGACATCCGAAAGCTCCTTATGGTGCTTCAGGGCTTGGTGGACAAAGGCAATACGGTCATCACCATTGAGCACAACCTCGACGTCATCAAGTCCGCGGACTGGATTGTGGATCTGGGCCCCAATGGTGGCTCGGGTGGCGGAAAGATTGTTGCCACGGGAACACCCGAACAGGTGGCGAAATCCACGGACAGCCACACGGCCACCTTCCTGGCCGAGATTCTCGGATAATCGCCAGAAGTATTCCGGTAGCGGCATGCGAGTTTCAGGCATGCCGCTACTCGTGAGAAACTAACCCGGTGACTCAAACAACGGTGCC
Source organism: Paenarthrobacter sp. 4246 (assembly GCF_040546855.1). Classification (NCBI taxonomy): domain Bacteria; kingdom Bacillati; phylum Actinomycetota; class Actinomycetes; order Micrococcales; family Micrococcaceae; genus Paenarthrobacter; species Paenarthrobacter sp. 4246. The sequence continues at coordinate 391,333 of NZ_JBEPOP010000003.1, read as the reverse complement.
CGTAATTTTCGATCTGGACGGCACCCTTGTCGATCCAGCCGGCGGTATCACGGGAGGAATCTCCGCGGCCCTCCGTGAATTGAACCTTCCCGTTCCTGAACAGGCCGTGCTGAATTCCATGGTGGGTCCCAAGCTCAGCGATTCCCTGCTGCATTTGGCCAATGTCCCGGAAGCTCTGGTCAATGAAACCATTGAGCGTTACCGGCGCCATTACAAGGAAACGGGTATCGGGCAGAGCAGGCTTTACCCCGGAATCTTGGAACTTCTTGAGTACTTTGCTGAATCCGGCCGGACTGTAGCAGTGGCTACTCAAAAGCCGAACTCCATTGCGAGGCTCGTCCTCGAGCACCATAAGATTGCCGATTTCTTCGTGTCCATTCGCGGGGCGGCGGACGACGAGTCCTTGGAAGCGAATACGGCATCCGGCAAGGTCGAAATTGTTGGGGCAGCCCTGGCTGACCTGCATTCACAGCCGGCGGTGATGGTGGGAGACAGACATCAGGACGTTGCAGGGGCCATGGCAAACGGCCTGGATTGCATCGGGGTGGCTTGGGGATTCGCCCCGGACGGAGAACTCGAAGAAGCCGGCGCTGTGGCCGTAGTGCAAACCGCGGCCGAGTTGCGGACCAAAATTGAAGAACTTGACGCTGTCCGTGCGGCAGCCCTGAGCGAGGTACAAAACGATGGCAGTCTTTGATGCGATCCGGTGGACTACCCGTGGACTGATTTCATCCACGTGCCGGCCTACTGTCATTGGTTTGGAGAACGTTCCCAAAGAGGGGCCCTTCATTGTGGCACCCAACCACCTTTCCTTCCTTGACAGCGTGATCGTCCAGGCTCTGATGCCGCGTCCGGTCGCCTTTTTCGCCAAGGCCGAGTACTTCACCACCAAGGGCGTCAAAGGCGCCGTGATGAAGTCCTTCTTCGAAGCTGTGGGATCCATTCCGGTGGAGCGCGGCGAGCAGGCTGCCAGCGTGCAGGCGCTCAAGACCTTGCTGGACATCCTCGAGTCAGGCAAGGGCATCGGCATCTACCCCGAGGGCACCAGGTCCCGCGATGGGATCCTTTACCGTGGACGTACGGGCGTGGGATGGCTTGCCCTGACCACAGGCGCGCCCGTCATTCCCGTGGGCCTGATCGGAACCGAAAAGCTCCAGCCTGCGGACAAGAACGCAGTAAGGCCGCAGCACTTCACCATGAAGGTTGGCGAACCGCTCTATTTCGAGAAGACCGGGCCGGACCACTCGCTTCCGGCACGGCGTGAAGTCACCGATAGAATCATGGACGCCATCGCCGTGCTGAGCGGCCAGGAACGCTCTGCAAGCTACAACCAGAGCAAATCCGTCGACTAGCAGCTGCCGCCGCGAAGACGTGGCATTGGTTGTCGTTCCGGTTCACTAGACTGGAAACGTGGCAGATCCAGCAAGTTACCGGCCCCAAACAGGTGAGATTCCTACCACCCCGGGCGTCTATCGATTCCGCGACCCCCATGGCCGGGTCATCTACGTAGGCAAGGCAAAGAACCTCAGGTCCAGGCTTAATTCCTACTTTGCCAACCCTGCAGGGCTGCTTCCCAAGACCTATGCCATGGTGCATGCGGCCAGCAGCGTCGAATGGACCGTAGTGGGCAGCGAGCTGGAATCGTTGCAGCTGGAATACACGTGGATCAAAGAATTCAAGCCGCGCTTCAACGTAGTCTTCCGCGACGACAAAACCTATCCCTACCTTGCCGTCACCATGGGGGAGAAGTACCCGCGGGTGCAGGTCATGCGGGGCGAGCGCAGGAAGGGCACCAGGTACTTCGGCCCCTACACCGCGGGCGCCATCCGCGAAACGATGGACACCCTCTTGAGGGTTTTCCCGGTCCGCAGCTGCAGCGCGGGCGTCTTCAAGCGCGCGGAATCCAGCGGACGTCCTTGCCTGCTCGGTTACATCGACAAATGTTCGGCCCCTTGCGTCGGCCGTGTGAGTCCGGACGAACACCGCAACCTCGCCGAGGACTTCTGTGCCTTCATGGGCGGCGAAGCGAAACGCTTTATAGGCCGCTTGGAAAAGGACATGGCAGCAGCCGTCGCCGAACTCGACTATGAGCGGGCTGCCGGGCTCAGGGACGACATCATCGCGCTCCGGAAAGTTTTTGAGCGCAATGCCGTGGTCCTCGCCGAAGATACCGACGCTGACGTTTTCGCCCTCCACGACGACGAACTGGAGGCTTCCGTGCAGGTCTTCCACGTCCGCGGTGGCCGGGTCCGCGGACAGCGTGGCTGGGTAGTCGAGAAGGTCGAGGACGCCACGACCCCTGAGTTGATCGAACATTTGCTGCAGCAGGTCTACGGAGAGGACAGCGAGGTCCAGGGCCGGATTCCCCGGGAAGTCCTGGTGCCGGAAGCGCCCAGCAACCATGCCGAACTCACTGAGTGGCTGGGCGGGCTGCGTCGTGCCAAGGTGGACATCCGCGTGCCCCAGCGTGGTGACAAGGCCGCCCTGATGTCCACAGTGCGCGAGAACGCCGAACAGGCCCTCAAACTGCACAAGACCCGCAGGGCCGGCGACATCACTGTCCGCTCCGTGGCACTTCAGGAATTGCAGGAAGCCCTGGATATCCCGGTTCCCTTGCTGCGGATAGAGTGCTTCGATATCTCGCATGTGCAGGGCACCAACGTGGTGGCCTCCATGGTGGTGGTGGAGGACGGCCTGCCCAAGAAGGCGGACTACCGCAAGTTCTCCATCACGGGCGCAGCGGCAGCTGACGATACCGCGGCCATGCACGACGTCCTGACCCGGCGGTTCCGGCATTATCTGACGGACAAGGCTGCCCAGGTCCCCGTGGTGTCCGGCGAGATCGTTAACCCGACGCGTGCGGGAGCCAAGAGCAACACCGAAGCCCCGCCGTCGGACCCCACTATGCCGGCCCCCAAGGCCAAGTTCGCCTACCCGCCCAACCTGGTGGTGGTGGACGGCGGCCAGCCGCAGGTCAACGCTGCCAAGCGGGCGTTGGCGGAGCTCGGCATCGACGACGTCTACGTCGTGGGCCTTGCCAAGCGCCTGGAAGAAGTCTGGCTGCCGGACAGCGACTTCCCGGTCATCCTGCCGAGGACGTCGCAGGGACTGTATCTGCTTCAACGGATCCGTGACGAAGCCCATAGGTTCGCCATCACTTTCCATCGGCAGAAGCGCGGGAAGGCCATGACGGTATCGGTCCTTGACGGCGTTCCGGGCCTGGGTGAAGCCAAGCGCAAGGCTTTAGTGGCACACTTCGGCTCGCTTAAAAAGATCAAGGCGGCTTCCGTCGAAGAGCTCACGTCTGCCAAAGGCATTGGCCCTGCGTTGGCAGCTGCCGTGGTTCAACACCTGGGTTCCACGGAAGACTCCGCCGGGGCAGTCCCGGCGATCAACATGACCACCGGCGAAATCCTTGAATCTTAGCTAGGGTTAGAACTTGGCCGATGGCCGCGTCAGCGGTCACCGGCCATTGAACATATCGAGGGTGCACTGACCCAACGGGAGGGCACCTCAGGCTGTAAACACCACTTCGGACGAAACGGGGAACAACTCATGGATGAGGCAACGGCAGGGTCCGGAACGGAGCAGGACGGCCTCACGCCCGTCAAGCCCCCGGAGGCGGAACTGCTGGTAGTCACCGGCATGTCCGGGGCAGGACGCAGTACGGCCTCGGATGCCTTGGAAGACCACGGCTGGTATGTGGTGGACAACCTCCCGCCGCAGATGCTGGGAACCCTGGCCGAAATCGTCTCGCATGCTCCGAAATCAATTCCCAAGCTGGCAGTGGTGGTGGACGTCCGCAGCAAGGACCTCTTCACTGACATCCAGACGGCGCTGGGCGCGCTCAGCGCCAGCGGCATCACCTTCCGGGTGCTCTTCCTGGATGCCAATGACGACGTCCTGGTCCGCCGTTTTGAGCAGGGACGCCGTCCGCATCCCCTGCAGGGCGGCGGCAGGATCCTTGATGGCATCGGGGTCGAGCGCGAAGTCCTGCGGGAACTGCGCGAGCATGCCGACGTCGTGCTGGACACGTCCGACTTCAATGTCCACGGCCTGGCAACAGCCATCACCGAACTGTTCAGCGACACAGGCCCGGTGACCCTGCGCCTGAACGTCATGAGCTTTGGATTCAAGTATGGGCTTCCCGTGGATGCCAACTTCGTGGCCGATGCCCGCTTCATTCCCAACCCGCATTGGGTTCCCAAGCTTCGGCCCCATACAGGGCTGGATGAGGACGTCAGCAATTACGTGCTTGCGGCCGACGGCGTGCACGAGTTCGTGGACAGGTACGTCCGGGCTTTGGAGCCTGTCCTGGACGGCTACCGCCAGGAGAACAAGCACTATGCCACCTTGGCTGTTGGCTGCACCGGAGGCAAGCACCGTTCAGTGGCGGTCGCCGTCGAACTTTCCAAGCGATTGGCGCAGTATCCCCGCGTCACCGTCACCACCACCCACCGTGACCTGGGACGCGAGTAGTGGGCGTCCTCACTGGCCCGCTGCCCTTGATTCCGCCCAAAGGCGTCCCCGGCAGCCAGCAGAAGAAAAGTCCGTCAGTGGTTGCTTTGGGTGGCGGCCACGGACTGGCGGCGTCGCTGTCGGCACTGCGCTTGCTCACCTCCGAGCTGACGGCAATCGTCACAGTAGCGGACGACGGCGGCTCGTCCGGGCGTCTCCGCGAGGAGTACGGCGTCCTTCCGCCCGGGGACCTGCGGATGGCGCTCAGCGCCCTGTGCGACGATACCGACTGGGGCCGGACCTGGCGGGACGTCATGCAGCACCGTTTCAATGCCGGGTCCGCCAAAGGCGGCTCACTGGACCATCACGCCATGGGCAATCTGCTGATCGTGACCCTGTGGGAGCTCTTGGGAGATACGGTTGCCGGCCTGAAGTGGGCCGGCGCCCTGCTGGGAGCCCGGGGCCAGGTACTTCCCATGTCCAGTGTTCCGCTCACCATTGAGGGACAGGCCCACATTGACCTTCCGGGGGGCGGCCAGGAACTGCGTACCGTCCGGGGCCAGGCCAAATGCGCTGTGGCGGGCAAGCTTGAAGACGTCAGGCTGCTGCCTGAGGATGCCCCTGCCTGCACAGAAGCCCTGACGGCCATCGAACTGGCTGACTGGGTCATTCTTGGACCCGGCTCCTGGTACACCTCGGTCCTGCCGCATCTGCTGCTGCCTGAGCTGCGCCAAGCCCTGGGCGACACCGCTGCGAAGCGTTGCCTCACCATGAACCTTGACGTCGAAACCAAGGAAACCTCAGGTATGACAGCCGCAGACCATCTGGACGTCCTGCGCCGCTATGCACCTGAGTTCAGCGTCGATGTGGTCCTTGCGGATCCTGCTGCAATCCAGGATCTCAAAGCCTTTGAGAAGGCCGCGGGGATGATCGGGGCCGAAGTGGTGTTGGGTAGAGTAGGGGCGTCGAGGCGCCGCCCCGTCCATGATCCACTGCTGCTGGCAGCGGCGTACCACGATATTTTCGGGAACAGTTAGGAATACGCGATGGCACTTACTGCGTCGGTCAAGGACGAACTGTCCCGGCTGGACATCAAAAAATCTTCGGTCCGGAAGGCTGAAGTTTCGGCAATGCTGCGCTTCGCGGGCGGCCTGCACATCATTTCAGGCAGGATCGTCATCGAAGCTGAAGTCGATCTCGCTTCCACGGCACGCCGCCTCCGGGCAGCGATCGCCGAAGTGTACGGCCACCAGAGCGAAATCATCGTCGTTTCCGGCGGCGGCCTGCGCCGGGGAAGCCGCTACGTTGTCCGTGTGGTCCGGGACGGTGAAGCACTCGCCCGCCAAACGGGCCTGCTGGACGGACGCGGACGCCCGGTGCGGGGACTGCCCTCGGTGGTGGTCAACGGCTCGGCTGCAGACGCCGAGGCTGTCTGGCGGGGAGCGTTCCTTGCCCACGGTTCCCTCACCGAGCCGGGACGTTCTTCCTCGCTGGAAGTTACTTGCCCCGGCCCCGAGTCAGCGCTGGCGCTCGTAGGAGCTGCCAGGCGGCTCGGCATCCAGGCCAAGGCCCGTGAGGTGCGCGGAGTGGACCGTGTGGTCATCCGTGACGGAGACACGATTGCTGCCCTCCTGACCCGCATGGGGGCCCATGACGCCCTGATGGTTTGGGAAGAGCGGCGCATGCGCAAGGAAGTCCGTGCGACGGCCAACAGGCTTGCCAACTTTGACGACGCCAACCTGCGCCGCTCTGCCCAGGCGGCAGTGGCCGCGGGTGCCAGGGTGGACCGTGCCCTCGAAATCCTCGGGGACGACGTACCGGACCACCTCAAATACGCCGGAGAGCTCCGTGTTGCCCACAAGCAGGCCAGCCTGGACGAACTCGGACGCCTCGCGGATCCGCCCATGACCAAGGACGCAATTGCGGGTCGCATCCGCCGCCTGCTCGCCATGGCGGATAAACGTGCCCTTGACCTGGGCATCCCGGGTACTGAGGCAAATGTGACTCCGGAAATGATGGACGAGTAGTCCGCACCCATAGAATCAAAAATGCGGGAAGGAAATACTGCAAGGCCCCCCGGGGTTGTTCCCGATGGAGGCAAGAGCAGGCTTCTTCGCCAAGGATTTCCGGCCAGCGTGCTGGCCGGATGATATTAACGAGAGTTACCAACCCGGACGTCAGTCCATTACATTGGAGGATTTCGTGACAGAGTACGTTCTGCCCGAGCTCGGCTATGACTATGCAGCACTCGAGCCGCACATTTCGGCAAAGATCATGGAGCTGCACCACAGCAAGCACCATGCTGCTTACGTCGCAGGCGCCAACAATGCCCTGTCCCAGCTGGCCGATGCCCGCGAGAAGGGTGACTACGCCAACATCAACCGTCTCTCCAAGGACCTCGCGTTCCACACCGGCGGACACATCAACCACTCCGTTTTCTGGAACAACATCTCCCCGGACGGCGGCGACAAGCCCGAAGATGAGCTCGCAGCAGCCATCGACGACGCTTTTGGTTCGTTCGACGCTTTCCGTGCACAGTTCAGCGCTGCCGCACTTGGTTTGCAGGGTTCCGGATGGGCTTTCCTGGCGTACGAGCCCATCGGGGGCAACCTGCTCATCGAGCAGCTTTACGATCAGCAGGGCAACGTTGCAGTAGGCACCACGCCGCTGCTGATGCTGGACATGTGGGAGCACGCCTTCTACCTGGACTACGTCAACGTCAAGGCTGACTACGTCAAGGCCTTCTGGAACATCGTCAACTGGGCGGACGTTGCGAAGCGCTTCGAAGCCGCGCGCGCCAACGCCACGGGCCTCATCGTCCTTTAGTTGGTGAGCCCCGGTTCACGCCGATGTAACAAAAGTCACTTTTTGCGTGAATTGGGGCCAAATGCTGGAAAGCCTGCCTCCGCAGTTGCGGGGGCAGGCTTAGTTAAACGTAAGATGGATCACGGAAGGCGGTTAGCCTTCAGCAACGTGGCTGGTCGCCCTCCGATCTGATAATCACCTCTGCCCAAAGACGTGCGGGGTCTGTTAGTTGGAAATAAAAAATCCGACTCACTAGGCGTGCTTGCAAGAGCACCAAGGAGATTGACACATAGTGACCACCCGTATTGGTATCAACGGCTTCGGCCGCATCGGCCGTAACTACTTCCGCGCAGCACTGGCCCAGGGCGCAGACCTGGAGATCGTCGCCGTCAACGACCTCACCAGCCCCGAAACTCTCGCCCACCTCCTGAAGTACGACTCCGTCGGTGGACGCCTCGCCCAGACCGTGGAAGTTGTCGATGGAAACCTGGTAGTCGATGGCAAGTCCATCAAGGTCCTGGCTGAGCGCGATCCCGCCAACCTTCCGTGGGGCGATTTGGGCGTTGACATCGTGATCGAGTCCACCGGCTTCTTCACCAAGGCCGCAGCAGCCCAGAAGCACATTGATGCCGGCGCCAAGAAGGTCCTGATCTCGGCACCTGCCAGTGACGAAGACATCACCATCGTCATGGGCGTCAACCACGAGCTTTACGATCCCGCAGCGCACAACATCATCTCCAACGCCTCCTGCACCACCAACTGCCTCGGCCCGCTGGCCAAGGTAGTGAACGACGCCTTCGGTATCGAGCGTGGCCTCATGACCACGGTCCACGCCTACACGGCCGACCAGAACCTGCAGGACGGACCGCACGGCGATCTCCGCCGCGCCCGCGCCGCCGCCATCAACATGGTTCCTACGTCCACCGGCGCAGCCAAGGCAATCGGCCTGGTCCTGCCGGAGCTCAAGGGCAAGCTGGACGGCTACGCAATCCGCGTTCCGGTCCCCACGGGTTCCGCTACGGACCTCACGGTTACCGTTTCCCGCGAAGTAACGGTTGAAGAAGTCAACGCAGCAGTCAAGGCCGCCGCGGAGTCCGAACAATTCGCTGGCATCCTCAGCTACACCGATGCTCCCATCGTGTCTTCGGACATCGTCGGGGACCCGGCATCTTCCATCTTCGACTCCGGCCTCACCAAGGTCATTGGCAACCAGGTCAAGGTTGTTTCCTGGTACGACAACGAGTGGGGTTACTCCAACCGCCTCGTAGACCTCACGGAGCTCGTCGCATCCAAGCTGGGCTAGGGTAGACACATGACATCTCACACCCTCAACGAACTCATCGCTGAAGGTGTCCGCGGGCGGTACATTCTGGTCAGAAGTGACCTGAATGTGCCGCTCGACGGCTCTACAGTGACCGACGACGGCCGCATCAAGGCCTCACTGCCGGTCCTCAAGAAGCTCTCGGACGCCGGTGCCCGTGTGCTCGTTACCGCACACCTGGGACGCCCCAAGGGCGCTCCTGAAGACAAGTACTCCCTGAAGCCCGCTGCAGCCCGCCTTGCGGAGCTTGCGGACTTCCCGGTACAGCTCGCCGCAGATACGGTGGGGGACTCCGCCAAGGAGCTCTCATCCGGCCTCAACGACGGTGACGTACTCATCCTGGAAAACGTTCGTTTCGATGCCCGCGAAACCAGCAAGGACGACGCCCAGCGCGGCGCCTTTGCGGACGAGCTGGTCGCCCTCACGGGAAGCAACGGCGCTTTTGTGGATGATGCCTTTGGAGCGGTCCACCGCAAGCACGCCAGCGTTTATGACGTGGCTACCCGCTTGCCGTCCTATCTGGGGGACCTCGTCCACACCGAGGTAGAGGTTCTCCGGAAGCTCACCACGGACACGCAGCGCCCATATGTCGTAGTTCTTGGTGGCTCCAAGGTCTCGGACAAGCTGGCGGTGATCGAGAACCTCCTGGGCAAAGCGGACACCATCCTTGTTGGCGGCGGCATGCTCTTCACCTTCTTGGCTGCAGCAGGCCATAAGGTAGCGGGAAGCCTTCTCGAAGAGGACCAGATCCCCGTAGTCCAGGACTACCTCCAGCGCGCTTCAGCTGCCGGTACCTCCTTCGTGATCCCCACCGACGTAGTGGTCGCCAGCCGCTTTGCAGCTGATGCAGACCACGAGGTCGTCAGGGCTGACGCCATCGAGGACAGCGCTTTCGGAGCTTCCGGTATCGGCCTGGACATCGGACCGGAGTCCGCTTCCGCGTTTGCAGCCCAGATCGAAGGCGCCAAGACCGTCTTCTGGAACGGCCCCATGGGTGTCTTCGAGTTCGAAGCCTTCTCCAGCGGCACGCGGGCCATTGCCCAGGCGCTGACGGATACGGTTGCCTTCACCGTCGTGGGGGGTGGCGATTCCGCCGCAGCCGTTCGGACCCTAGGGTTCGAGGACTCGCAGTTCGGACACATCTCCACTGGAGGTGGCGCAAGCCTGGAATACCTTGAAGGCAAGGAACTTCCCGGCCTGAGCGTCCTGGACCGCTAAGTACCACCCGGCCGGCAGGACGCCATCGCGTTCTGCCGGCCGTTCCACATTTCAACGCATTCTTTGGAGTTCATGTGACTACCTCTGCCAACGGCAACTTTGTCCGCAAACCTTTCATCGCCGGCAACTGGAAGATGAACATGGACCATGTCCAGGGCATCACCTTGCTGCAGAAGCTCGCTTGGACGCTGTCCGACGCCAAGCACGACTACAACCGGGCCGAGGTCGCTGTCTTCCCGCCGTTCACGGACCTCCGTGGCGTCCAGACGCTGGTCCAAGGTGACGACCTCGAAGTCGTCTACGGTGGCCAGGACCTCTCGCAGTTCGACTCCGGAGCCTACACCGGTGACATCTCCGGTCAGTTCCTCAGCAAGTTGGGCTGCGCCTACGTCCTGGTGGGCCACAGTGAGCGCCGCACTGTCCACAACGAGTCCGACGACATTTTGAACGCCAAGGTAAAAGCTGCGTTCCGCCATGGCGTCATCCCCGTCCTCTGCGTCGGCGAAGGCCTTGAGATCCGCCAGGCAGGAACGCATGTGGAGCACACTCTTGCCCAACTGCGCGCCGGTGTTGAAGGACTCACGGCTGAGCAGGCTGCGGAACTCGTGGTTGCCTACGAACCCGTCTGGGCCATCGGCACGGGTGAAGTTGCCGGTCCGGAGGATGCACAGGAAATGTGTGCAGCCATCCGAGCCGAACTTGCCGAACTCTTCGACGAATCCGTCGCAGCAAAGACCCGCCTCCTATATGGCGGCTCCGTCAAGGCCAACAATGCTGCCGCCATCATGGCCGAAAGTGACGTTGACGGATTGCTTGTGGGTGGCGCGAGCCTGGACCCCGCTGAGTTTGCTAACATTGTCAGGTTCGAGAGCCACCTCGTCACGGACTAGTCCGGCTCCCGTTTTCCGCTTCTTCGAAAGGCCGTCGTGGACGTTCTTCAAGTCATTCTGCAGATCTTGCTGGGAATCACCAGCCTTCTGCTGACGCTGCTCATCCTCCTGCACAAGGGACGTGGAGGCGGTTTGTCCGACATGTTCGGTGGCGGAATGAGCTCCGGATTGAGTTCGTCCGGTGTAGCCGAGCGCAACCTGAACCGCTTCACCATCATTCTCGGTATCACGTGGGGAGCTGTCATCATCGGCCTTGGCCTGATCATGCGCTTCACCTCAGGCGGCGATTCGTAGTCTCCACCTCAACGGATCTGTCACTAGGGGAGTGGTTCCTGCCAAGGGACCACTCCTCTTTTTGTCGGTTACCCATCCCAGTGCCGTCCTCGAGCACTTCGCATTAGAATGTCCGTGTTGGCCGAAAGGCCCACAGGCCGTGACGGCCGACCACCGAGTCGCTAGGGGTTCGAAAATGGTTCATGGCACGCCAGGATATCGGGGCACCCGCGTTGGTGTGGCCCAGGGTTCTACTCCGAGAAACCAAAGCGACCATGGCGAGGGAGTGCAGCTGCCGCGAATTCGGGTTCCTTATTGGTGCGCCAAGGGCCACGAAACGCGGCTTGTTTTTCTTAAACTGCCGGACGATCAAATTCCCAGTAACTGGGACTGCCCCAAGTGCGGTCTTCCGGCCTCACGGGATCCTGGCCATCCGGCCACGGCCCGGCCAGGGGATGAGCTCTTCAAGTCCCATCTCGATTACGTTAAAGAGAGACGCTCCAGCCAAGACGCAGAAATTGTCCTGACTGGAGCGTTGGAGCGGCTACGCGCCCGCGGGGTCCTTCCGGACCAGTTGCTGGGGGACGCGTGACGCTGCATTCTCGTCGATAAGCCACAGGGTCCGCGCACGGCCAACGGGGCCGGATGCGGGCACCTGGACAGGGTTGGCACCCGCCAAGGCCAGGCCAACAGCTCCTGCCTTGTCCTCGCCGGCAACAACCATCCAGATCTCCTGGGCGGTGTTTATGGCGGGCAACGTCAAGGATATGCGCGACGACGGCGGCTTGGGCGAGTTCTCGACTCCCACCACCGTGCGTTTCTTCTCACGGACGGCGGCCTGCTCGGGAAAGAGCGACGCCACGTGGGCGTCCGGGCCCACACCGAGAAGCAGGACATCGAAGCGTGGCAGGATGCCAGGTTCGTCGGAGCGTTTATCAGACATATCTGCTGCATGCTCGGCTTCGGCTGCTGCCTTGAGTTCCTCGGCATAGGCAGAGGCGGCCTCGTCAGCTGTGGCAAACTGGTCCGTCGAACCAGGCTCGTGGATCCTGGCAGGATCTACATCCAGGTGGGCCAGCAGGGCCTGGTGCGCTTGACGGGTATTCCTGTCCTCGCTGTCGGCGGCAACGAAGCGTTCATCACCCCACCAAAAGTTAACTTTCGACCAGTCGACGGCCGGTGCTGCAGCTGAATCGGCCACGGCCTTCAGGGTTCCGATACCGACAGTGCCGCCGGTCAGGACCACCGTGGCCTCGCCGTGCTTGTCCTGGACATCCACAAGCTTGGTAATGAGGCGTGCCGCGATGGCGGCCATCAACACCTTGGAGTCGGGATGGATGCTAACTCTTGGCTCAGCGTGCACTTGTCTGGACTCTCCTCTGGCTGGTAAGTGGCAGTCCCATCGTAATCACTTCTCCGAAGACTTCGTCGGGGTCGAGCCGTCGGAGCTCTTCGGCGAGGCAATCTTTCAGGCTGCGCCGGGGGAGGGTGATACGCTGTGCCGGCTGTCCGGGCTGGGTCAGTTCCGCCACGGACAGTCCGGGACGGAAGAGCTGGACGTCGCCGCTTGCACGGGTCAGCCGGACCCGCCGAATGCCGGTACCTGCGGGGTCCGCCACAATCGTCACGGGCGCCTCCAGCGCCAGGCTCAGCCAGGCGGCCAGCAGCAGGGTGCTGGGAGAGTCCGATGCACCTTCTACGGCCACTGCCGAGACGGGGTCGCTGTCAACTTGGTCGAAGACAGCGGCGAGTTGCATGCGCCAGTTGGTCAGTCGCGTCCAGGCGAGGTCGGTGTCGCCGGCTTTGTACGTTGCCCGGATGTTCTCCAGCGCCAGGCGGGGGTCAGGTTCATTGGCCGAGTCCGTGATGCGCCGGTGCGCGATGCGGCCAATCGAGGTCTCGCACGCACTCTCCGGGGCTCCGTGTGGCCACCAGGCCACAATCGGGGCATCCGGCAGGAGCAGGGCGGCCACGAGAGATTCGGATTCGTGGGCCATGTGCCCATGCCCGCGCAGGACGATGACTTCGGACGCGCCGGCGTCGCCGCCCACCCTGATCTGCGCGTCAAGACGGTCCGGACCCTCAACGCCGGCATCGGCCAGGACAATGATCCGGCAGGGGTGTTCCCTGCTGGCTTCATTGGCGGCCTCAATGGCTTCTTCTTCCTGCCCGGACTTGGTCACCACCACCAGGGTCAGGACACGGCCCAAGGCGATGACGCCGCCTTGTTCACGCAGCGACATGATCTTCTTGGAGATTTTGGAGGTGGTGGTATCGGGAAGATCTACAATCATGGCCTTCTCCAGGTTCGTCCGTCACGGGCAAGCAGGTCAGCGGCCGACGCCGGCCCCCAACTGCCGGGTGCGTAGGGTTGCGGTTGCTCGTCCAGGCCGGCCCAGTATTCCTCGAAGGGGTCCAGGATCTTCCAGGACAACTCCACTTCCTGGTGGCGCGGGAAGAGCGGCGGTTCGCCCAGGAGTACGTCCAGGATGAGTCGTTCGTAGGCTTCGGGGCTGGACTCCGTAAAGGAGTGACCGTAGCCAAAGTCCATGGTGACGTCGCGGACTTCCATCTGGGTGCCCGGGACCTTGGAACCGAAACGGATGGTGGCGCCCTCGTCGGGCTGGACGCGGATCACTACGGCGTTCTGACCGAAGTCGTCCTCACCATGGTCGCGGAACAACAGGTTCGGAGCACGCTTGAACACCACGGCAATTTCGGTGACGCGGCGGCCCAGGCGCTTACCGGCGCGCAGGTAGAACGGCACACCATTCCAGCGGCGGGTGTTAATGTCCACCCGGATCGCAGCGAACGTTTCGGTCTTCGAATCGGCAGGGATGCCGTCCTCGTCCAAATATCCGAGGACTTCCTCGCCGCCCTGCCAACCACCGGTGAACTGACCACGCGCCGAATGGGTGGACAGGTCATCGGGCAGCTTGACTGCCGCGAGGACCTTCTCCTTCTCCGCCCGCAAATCATCGGCATTGAAGGAAATGGGCTCCTCCATGGCCGTCAACGCCAGCAACTGGAGCAGGTGGTTCTGGATGACGTCGCGGGCAGCACCCACGCCGTCGTAATACCCTGCACGCCCACCAGTGCCGATGTCCTCGGCCATGGTGATCTGGACGTGGTCCACGTAGTTGGCGTTCCAGAGCGGTTCGAACAACTGGTTCGCGAAACGCAACGCCAGGATGTTTTGCACCGTCTCCTTGCCAAGGTAGTGGTCGATCCGGAACACGGCATCGGCCGGGAACACCGATTCGACGATGTCGTTCAGCTGCCGGGCGGACTCAAGGTCATGCCCAAACGGCTTCTCGATCACCACACGGCGCCATTGGCCAGGCTTGGCCTGGGCGAGGCCGTGCTTGGACAGCTGGCGGCAGACCTGCTCAAAGGCCTTGGGCGGGATCGACAAGTAGAATCCGTGGTTCCCGCGGGTACCGCGGGTCTCATCCAGCTCATCAAGGACATCGCCGAGGCGCTCAAAAGCGTCGTCGTCGTCGAACTCACCCCGGACAAAGCGAATACCCGAAGCCAACTGCTCCCATACCGCTTCATCGAACTTGGTCCGGGCATGGGCCTTGACGTTTTCCTTGACCTCGGCCGCGAAGTCAGCGTTGTCCCAGTCACGGCGGCCGAAACCGACCAGCGCGAAGCTGGGAGGCAACAAACCACGGTTGGCGAGGTCATAGACCGCCGGCATGAGTTTCTTACGGGCGAGGTCGCCGGTGACTCCGAAGAACACCAACGACGACGGCCCGGCGATGCGGTTCAGGCGCCGGTCCCTCGGATCCCGCAAAGGGTTCCGCAGACCAGCGTTCTTCCTGCCGTTTTCAGTTTCTGGCATGTTTGGTTCTGTGCCTTAGCTTTCGAGTGCGCTGGCCTGGTCGGCCAACGCAGCGACGACTTCCTGGAGTTGGGCCACGCCGGCAGCACGTTCGGTGAGGTGCAGGCGCAATACAGGGCGGCCATGGCCTTCAAGGACCTGGGCGTCGCCCGAGGCTTGGGCGGCAATGAGCTGGCCGAAAGTGAAGGGCCGCTCCGGGATGTCCAGATCGGTCGAGGATGCTGCAGTGACCTGCAGGAACACTCCGATTGCCGGTCCACCCTTGTGGAACTGGCCCGTGGAGTGAAGGAACCGCGGACCCCAACCGAACGTCACGGGACGCCCGCTGACGGCTGCGAGTTCATCGCGGATACCTTCAAGGGGTGCGTGGGAAATACGGTCGAGGTAGGCCTGGACGCTCAAGTAGCCATCCGTGCCGAGCTGGCTGAGCAGTGCCTGCACAGCTTCGCTTACCGTTGAGGCGTTACCGAGCCATTCGCCTCCGCGTACTTCCACAGCACCGTCCGTGAAGGCGGCGGGTGTGGGTTCGGGACGGGCGTCCAGCAGGCCGCGCGCTGCCACCTTGGCGGCCTCGACGTCGGGCTGGTCAAACGGGTTGATGCCCAGCAGTCGACCCGCCACCGCGGTTGCGAACTCCCAGACAAACATCTGCGAGGCCAGGCCACCGGCGATGGCTACCTCGTTCTCACGAAGCTCGACGTCGGCATCCGCACCGACCAGCCGGACCACCAGTACGTCGTCGGCACCGTTCAGGGCCTCAGGAGAATCCGGGCCGGCAACGACAGGCAGGACACCCGTGCCCAGTTTGCCCGTGGATTCCGCAATGAGCTGTTCGGCCCAATCAGCGAAACCAACAATGCCTGAGCCGTCTTCGGCGATGACGACCTTGTTGCGCAGCGGGCTGGTACCACCCAAAGCTATGCCCAGTGCCAGGCCGATATTGTCAGCGGAGTCCTCGTTGAGGATCTCCGCAGCTTCCTCTGCCTCATCCAGGAAGGCCTGGATGTCCACACCGGCAAGCCCACAAGGGACCAGGCCGAACGCAGTCAGTGCCGAGAAACGGCCTCCCACGTTGGGGTCGGCGTTGAATACCGCACGATAGCCTGCCTCGCGCGAAGCCTTATCCAGGGGCGAGCCCGGATCGGTAACGATGATGATGCGGCTCTCAGCGTCGATTCCGGCGTCGTTGAACGCCTTCTCGAATACACGGCGCTGGGAGTCGGTCTCGACGGTGGAGCCGGACTTGGAGGAAACCACGATTGCCGTTTCCGCCAGCCGCTCCGCCAGGGCAGCACTGACCTGTTCAGGATCAGTGCTGTCCAGCACAGTCAGCTCGACGCCGGCAGTGCCGGCAATGACCTCGGGAGCCAGCGAAGACCCACCCATGCCACACAGGACGATGCGGGTAACTCCTTCGGCGCGAAGGGCGTCACGAAGTTCCAGAATGTCGCCGACCAAGGCCTGGGACACTGTGGCGGCCTCTACCCAGCCGAGACGGATCGCGGACTCGGACTCCGCATCAGGACCCCACAGAGTGTGGTCCTTGGCGAAAATCCGGGTGGCGATCCTGTCCTCGACCAGGCTGTCAATGTGCTGGGCGATGGCCTGCTGCGCGGCACCGCTGGCGTCGTAGCTGATTGTGCTCATGGTGGGTTAGGAAGCCTTCCGTGCGGTGGCGAGGGCGCCTTCGACGTCGGCGAGGAGTTCCTTCCAGGAGCCCACGAACTTCTCAAGGCCTTCGGTCTCAAGCAACGTCACAACGTCGTTGTAGGAAACGCCGAGGGCTTCGAGAGCATTGAGGATTTCGTTTGCCTCGTCGTAAGTGCCGGTGATGGTGTCACCAGTGACGACGCCGTGGTCAAACGTGGCATCCAGCGTTTTCTCCGGCATGGTGTTGACCACTCCGGCTGCCACGAGTTCGGTCACGTAGAGGGTGTCCGGGTAGGCCGGGTCCTTGACGCCGGTGGAGGCCCACAGCGGACGCTGCGGGAGCGCGCCGGCTTCTGCCAGCACTGCCCAGCGCTCGGTGGAGAAGAGCTCTTCGTAGACCTGGTAGGCCAAGCGTGCATTGGCGACGCCGGCCTTGCCCTTGAGCGCCTTGGCTTCATCGGTGCCGACGGAGTCGAGGCGCTTGTCGATCTCGGAGTCAACGCGGGACACGAAGAACGAAGCTACGGAGTGGATCTTGGAGAGGTCGTGGCCGTTCTCCTTGGCCTGCTCAAGGCCGGACTGGAAAGCGTTGATGACCGCGCGGTAACGCTCCAGGGAGAAGATCAGGGTCACGTTGACGCTGATGCCCTCGGCCAGGGTAGCCGTGATGGCTTCGAGGCCTTCCAGGGTTGCGGGGATCTTGATGTGGACGTTGTCCTTGTTGACTTTGGCGTACAGGTGCTTGGCCTCGGCGATGGTGCCGGCGGTGTCCCAGGCAAGGCGGGGATCCACCTCGATGGAAACACGGCCGTCCACGCCGTTGGTGGCGGCAGCTACCGGTGCAAAGAGATCGCAGGCGTCTGCGACATCAGTTGTGGTGATTTCAAAGATGGTCTCTTCGACGCTGGCGCCAGCCGCAGCCTGCGCTGCGATGGTGGCGTCGTAGTCCGTCCCGGCGGTGATCGCGGCGTGGAAGATGGACGGGTTGGTGGTCACACCAACCACGTTCTTTTCGTCGATGAGCTTCTGCAGGGTGCCTGTGTCCAAGCGGGTGCGGGAGAGGTCATCGAGCCAGATGGAGACGCCGGCGTCGGAGAGCTGCTGCGTGGGAGTGCTGGTCATGTGTTTTTTCTCCTTGTGAGAGGGAAGCAGACTGTTATGCGTTGGAGTCTGCGAGGGAGTCTTTGGCTGCGGCCGCGACGGCTTCGGCGGTGATGCCGAATTCGTTGAAGAGCCGCTTGTAGTCTGCCGAGGCGCCGAAGTGTTCCAGGGAGATGGAGCGGCCGGCGTCACCGACGAGTTCGCGCCAGCCCAGAGCCAGGCCTGCTTCAACGGAAACGCGGGCCTTCACGGATGCCGGGAGAACCGACTCGCGGTAGGCCTCGTCCTGCTTGTTGAACCACTCAACGCAGGGCATGGACACAACACGGGCGGCGATTCCTTCAGCCTGGAGGGCTTCGCGGGCCTGCACGGCGAGCTGGACTTCCGAGCCGGTGCCGATCAGGATGACCTGCGCATCAACGGTTTCGCCGTCCTTGGACGCTTCTGCCAGCACGTAGCCGCCCTTGGCAACACCTGCGGTGGAACCGAACGTGTCACCGGTTGCTTCACCTTCGCCGCGGGCGTAGGTGGGGATGTTTTGACGGGTCAGGACGATTCCGGCCGGGTTCTCGTGGTTCTCCAGCATGACCTTCCATGCCGCGGAGACCTCGTTCGCGTCGCCGGGGCGGACAACGTCCAGGCCCGGGATGGCGCGCAGTGAGGCGAGCTGCTCCACCGGCTGGTGGGTGGGGCCGTCTTCGCCCAGGCCGATGGAGTCGTGCGTCCATACGTACAGGGACGGAACACCCATCAGCGCCCCGAGGCGGATGGCCGGGCGCTGGTAGTCGCTGAAGATCAAGAACGTTCCGGAGAAAGCGCGGGTGCGGCCGTGCAGGGAAATGCCGTTCACGATCGACGCGGCAGCGTGCTCACGGATACCGAAGTGCAGTACACGTCCGTAGGGGTTGCCCTTCCAGGCGTCCGTGGAGCGTGAGGTCGGGATGAACGACGGCGAGCCTTCGATGGTGGTGTTGTTGGACTCCGCGAGGTCGGCCGAACCGCCCCACAGCTCCGGCAGGACCGGGCCGATGGCGTTCAGGACCTTGCCCGAAGCCGCGCGGGTGGAAACGTCCTTGCCTGCTTCGAACACGGGAAGCGCAGCATCGATGCCCACGGGGAGCTTCTTCGCTTCAACGCGTTCCAGCAGGGCAGCGGCGTCCGGGTTGGCGGACTGCCATGCCTCGAACGAGCGCTGCCAGGCAGCGCGGGCCTCTGCACCGCGGTCCAGGACCTTGCGGGCGTGTGCCAGGACTTCTTCGTCAACATCGAAGGACTTGGCGGGATCGAAGCCGAGCACGGTCTTCAGAGCCGCGACTTCCTCGGCACCCAGGGCGGAACCGTGGATCTTGCCGGTGTTCTGCTTCTTCGGAGCCGGGTACCCGATGATGGTGCGCAGCGAGATGATGGACGGCTTGTTCGTCTCTGCCTTCGCAGCGAGCAGTGCTGCGTAGAGTTCCTGGACGTCTTCGACGTAGTCTCCGGTCTTGGTCCAGTCAACGCGCTGGGTGTGCCAGCCGTAGGCCTCGTAGCGCTTGAGGACGTCCTCGGTGAAGGCGATGTCGGTGTCGTCTTCGATGGAGATGTGGTTCTCGTCGTAGATCACTACGAGGTTGCCAAGTTCCTGGTGGCCGGCCAGCGAGGACGCCTCGGAGGTCACGCCTTCCTGGAGATCGCCATCGGAGGCGATGACCCAGATGGTGTGGTCGAACGGCGATTCGCCGGCGGGAGCATCGGCGTCGAACAGGCCGCGCTGGCGACGCTGGGAGTACGCGAAACCAACAGCCGAGGCCAAGCCCTGGCCCAGCGGGCCGGTGGTGATTTCCACGCCGGCGGTGTGCTTGTACTCGGGGTGGCCGGGGGTCAGTGAACCCCATGTGCGGAGCGCCTCAAGGTCCTTCAGTTCCAGGCCGTATCCGGACAGGAACAACTGGATGTAAAGGGTCAACGACGTGTGGCCGGGGGACAGGACAAACCGGTCGCGGCCAAGCCAGTCCGGGTTCTTGGGGTCATGACGCATCAGCTTCTGGAACAGCAAGTATGCTGCCGGAGCCAAGCTCATCGCCGTACCCGGGTGGCCGTTGCCGACCTTCTCGACGGCGTCTGCGGCCAACACGCGAACGGTGTCAACTGCCTTCTTGTCCAGATCGGTCCATGACAGTTCTTGCTCTTCCAAATGTGGCACGAAAACCGAGCCCCTCTCTGTGCTGACGGCAGGCGTATGGACACGGCACGCAGGAAGCACAGGATGGCGCCCGCTGCAATGTGTCTACCAGCCGTTCACCATTGAAACGTTGATCTCTCATCCAGACGCACGGATTCCCGAGAATACGGTTTCCCGGATCGTCAACGTGTGCTGATCTGCTCAACAGCTTAGCCCTAAACGTGTCAAGGAACTCAGGGAATCCCACTAACTGGACAGAAATTCCCTTATATGAATCACGATGGCCCGGAAGCGGAGTGAAGATTCGGAAACATTGGCGAATTTTGCGGACATTGGGCCACTTCCGGCCACGGTATGATATTTGGAGGCCACCAGCGGTTCATGCGCCCGTGTCAGCTTTCGAAGACCGGGACGGCAGCCGTTGCGAGAACCCCAGAGCATAGAACAGAGTGACTGCCGCCGTGAGCACAACTGATACGCCCCTCAACGCGTCCCCGGCCCGGGGAAGCATCGGAATTTCCCGTAAGTTCAAGGCGTATCTGGCACTCACCAAACCCCGGGTCATCGAACTCCTCCTGGTCAGCACCCTGCCCACCATGATCTTCGCCCAGCGCGGCTTCCCCTCCATCGGCCTGATCCTGGCCACCCTCGTCGGCGGAGCGTTTGCAGCCGGCAGCGCCGGCGTCTTCAACTGCTACATCGACCGCGACATCGACAAACTGATGCACCGCACCGAGAAGCGCCCCTTGGTCACGGGTGAGGTGACGCCGCGCGAGGCCCTGGTCTTCGCCTGGATCCTGGGTGCAGCGTCAATCGCCATCCTGTGGTTCGGCGCCAATCCTCTGTCCGCCTGGCTCGGGCTCGGTGCCATCGTCTTTTATGTGGTCATTTACACCATGATCCTGAAGCGCCGCACGGCCCAGAACATCGTGTGGGGCGGAGCGGCCGGATGCTTCCCCGTGCTGATCGCCTGGGCTGCTGTCACCAACACAGTGGAGTGGCCGGCAATCGTGCTCTTCATGGTGATCTTCCTGTGGACGCCCCCGCACTACTGGCCCCTGTCCATGCGCTACGGCGAGGATTACCGCAACGCCAAGGTGCCCATGCTCGGTGCCATCGCCGGCGCCAAGGTGGTATCGGTACAGGTTGTCCTCTACGCCTGGGCCATGGTCGCCTGCTCACTCTTGATGGTGCCCGTTGGCGGTGCAGGCTGGGTTTACACGATCGTCGCTGTTGCCGCCGGCGCTTGGTTCCTCTACGAGAGCCACGCCCTGTACAAGCGCGCACAGGGTGGTGACGTGTCCAACAAGGGCGCCATGAAGGTCTTCCACGGATCCATCAGCTACCTGACGCTGCTCTTCATCGCACTGGCCGTTGACCCGTTCATTGGCTCAGCGATCGTCGGCGGCTAGGTCCACAGCTCGTCAAGCAAAAGCGTTCGACGCCGGTGCCCGCCAGGGTGCCGGCGTCGCGCTTTTCCCTCACACCACTGACGCTCGCTCACATCCCAAAAGACGCAACCAAGTGAGCCAACGGGGGAGGTGCCTTGTCAGCGGGCAGCGCAGAGACCAGCAGGGGAGCGTAGCGAATCTTGTTGCCACTCCGGCCCCCGAAGAACCGCCGTAATTGGCCTTCCACGGACCGGTCCCGCAGTGAGGGCTGGCGCTGGAGCAGCTTGAACGAGGCCAAGTCGCCCTGGGCCTCGATGACCTCGAGGACTGCGTCGATTCCCAGGCATTGGATGAGTTCATCCTCCAGGTCGGCATCACAAACCTGGAATCCCCGCTCTTCCAGTGGCCCGGATCCCATGCCAGCACGCATGAGTGCCCTGGCAATGACTTTGGACTCGCCTGCATCACAAAGCCCAAGTAATCGGTGGTCGGCTCCTTTCGGGCCGTAGCGCTCGAGGTAGTGGAGGGCTTTGACGCGCTTCTATACCTAGAGTTCTCACGGCAGCACCTAGTTTCGCCCTTCCGGGCACCTATTTCTTACCCAAATGCCACCTAGTTTGCGGAAAAGTCGTCTAGGTGGTGCCGTGCGCACCCTAGTGTTCGAGATGGAACAGAGCCGTTCCACACCGCACGAACATTGGGGAAAACAATGAAAGCGCTCCTCCGTACTGCAGGAATCGTGACCATCGCGTCGGCTTCAGTTTTGACCGGAGTGACAGCGGCGCAAGCAGCGCCGGCCTGCTCCACAGCCAGGGTCTGCCTCTACGACAACTACTGGTTCACCGGAACGCAGCGGACCTACAACTGGGTCGCATCGTATGTGGGCGACGCGGCAAACGATAAAGCCAGCTCCATCGTCATAGGCCCGGCTGCGAACGTTCAATCGCCGTACGTGTATCTCTACAGGGACCTCAATTACTCCGGGCATGCAGTGATCTTCCGTGGTGGCAACGCAGTTAACGATCTTCGGGGTGTGTCAATGTATGCCGGTGTGAACTGGGACGACGAGATCTCAAGCATTTGGGGTTAGCCTTGCAATCTCCCGTTCTTCGTTCCACCGTGAAGGTCGCCGCGTTGCTTGCAGGGATCGCGATGGCCGGCGCGGCTTGTTCCGGCCCGCCGGCATCGTCGCCCATTGAATCCATGGCCGCCAGCCTGCCCGCCATCGATCGCTCTGCCGGCACCGGGGCCAAGGCGTCCCTCAACGAAGCGAGCGGCGAGGTGATTCTTCCCATGAGTTCCTACTGGTACTCGGACCGTGAGAACGTGATCGTAAACTCGGCGGTCGCCTTCCTCATCTACGACTGTGTGGAAGACGCCGGGTTCACGGTGGCGCCGTGGGGCGGCGGAGGCAAGGCCCTGCAGGACTACAGGTTTGGCCAATGGTCCCGTCCTTTGGCAGCCAGGAACGGTGCCATGCCGGAGATACGTGAGGTGCCAGGGGTGCTCGACGAGCAACCGGAGCGCCCACCCCTCAGCGCCAGGCACCAGGCGCAAGAAGCGAAGTGCGCCACCTCTGTGGGGCGGGCAGGCTTGCCCGAACTCCTGGAGGGGCTGGCCGGAGACACATCCCTCCCACACCGGATCACCCGTAACGCCGTGGCGCTGACGGAACACGATTCCGACTACGTTGCTTTCCGGAAGAGCTGGGAGGACTGTGTGGCCGGCAAGGGCCTGAAGGTCGCGGAGGAGGGTTCCTGGAATCTGTCATCGAGCGGCTCCAAGGAAGACGAGATCCGAGTCGCCTTGCTGGACCTTGATTGTAAAGAGGCCAGCGGCGGGGCCAGGAAACCCTATGACATTCTCGCTGAGTACCAGGCAGCACAGATGAAGGACCACCAAGCCGAACTGAACGCCTTGGCAGAAGAGAAGACGGCCGCCGTGGAGCGAGCCAAACAAATACTGCGGGACCATGGCGTGGCTGATGCAAGACCCTGAGTCAATGCTGATTCGCCGCGGCATGCGGCGTGTTCCGCGATGGTGGCTGATGCCTGTCGCCGTGCTCATTGTCCTTGGAGGTTTGGGCATTACCTATTGGGCCGGGGCTTCCAGCACGGCCGAGATGGAGTCAGTACCACCCGCGCCCGGGGTGGTTCCTGTTTCGGCAACGGTGGAGCGCCGCGCGGTGGCCAAACAGGTGGTTCTTTCAGGAAAAGTCATAGCAGGAGCCCAGTCCGCACTGCAGGCAAGCCCGGCCGAAGGTGTGGACAGGCTGGTGGTGACGGCGGTGGCCAAAGAGGCTGGGAGCATCGTCGTGCCCGGTGAACTGCTGGCGGTCGTCTCCGGCAGGCCCTTGCTGATACTGCCCAGCAGTGTGCCGTTGTACCGTGACATCATCCATGGGGAGTCGGGACCTGACGTCATAGCCCTTCAAGCGGCTTTGTCGACGTTTGGTTTTGCATGCACCACAACAGGAACCTTTGACCTGGATACTCAACAGGCACTGCGATCGTGGTACAAAGCCGCAGGGTTCAAAGCCCCCACCGCGCCCGCTCAACTGCCTCAGGAGGACGCTGGAAAGGCAGCACCAAAGGCTGCCTCGTCCGACGTCATGTTCCGTTGGCGGGAATTCGTGCAGGTCCCCGGCGACACTGGGACAATTGCATCCCTGGCTGGCCCAGGGGCCCTGCTGGCAGAGGATGGGATCGTAGCCCGCATAAGAGTTGCCGACGATTCGATAGTTGCGCGGGCTGACGTTGTCCAGTCCGAGAGTTTTGCGGTGGGCACGCCCGTCAAGGTCAGGGCCGGCTCAACGGTCCTGGACACTACAGTGGCGAATATCAGCGGCTTTCTGGAGGGTGACTCAAGCACGAACGAAATCCCTGGAAAAGACATCACGGTGGCAATCCCCCCAGGGTCGCCGGGATTCCCCGCAGAACAATCAGTCACTGTAACTGCAGGCAGCGCTACTGAAGAGTCCCTCGCCGTTCCGCTGATAGCGATTCGCCAGGATCGTGGAACACCGTACCTCTTGATTGAGGGGAACGACGAGCCTCGCCGCCTTGAGGTGAAGGTCACCGCACAGGCCGATGGTTGGGCGGCGATCGCTGATGTGGACGGCCTGGTTGTTGGGGATCAGGTGAAGCTCCAATGAGCGCACTGGTGCACACGCACGAATCAGCAGGGCCTGAACGGCCCATGCCTGTCCTTAGCCTGCGAGGCGTAAACCGGGGATTTCCCGGAACGAAGGCACTGGTGGACGTGGATCTCGATATTCACGAGGGGGAGTTCGTCGCGATAGTGGGTCCCTCCGGTTCGGGAAAGTCCACGCTCCTCAACGTCCTGGGCCTGCTGGACACACCAACATCAGGCACATATCGCATCAGGGGTACGGACGTCGCCCAGTTTGACGAGAGGCAGCGGGCCGATCGACGGGCCGAAGTATTTGGCCTCGTCTTCCAGGAATCACATATGGTGGGCCGGGACGCCGCCGCCCGCAACGCTGTGTTGGGGCTACGTGCACGAGGCATCGGGTTTGCGGTTCAAAAACAACTGGCCATGCCTGCTCTTCACAAGTTTGGGCTTGGGCATAGGGCAGCGACCCCAGCGTCAGTCTTGTCCGGGGGAGAACGGCAACGCCTGGCCATCGCCAGGGCAGTGATCGGAGCACCGAAGGTAGTCCTCGCGGACGAGCCCACAGGCAGCTTGGACACAGAGAATGGAAAAATCGTCATCCGCCATCTGCGTGGACTGAGTGATGCCGGTACCACGGTGGCCATGGTGACCCACGATCCGGACATTGCGGCCGCCGCGGACCGGATTATCACGATGCGCGACGGAGCGATCGTCAAGGACTCAGGCCACAGCGGGGGCGCCAATACCCTTCCCGAAACATCAGTTGCAGGTCCGGGAAGCAATGAGCCCACCTTCGCTCGGCGCCGGCGCCACGAAGCCATTGACGTCGTTGCCGACGCGCTTTCTGCGCTGACGGTTCGTCCGTCCAAGGCCCTTTTGCTGATCATGGCATTCCTCCTTGGCAGTGGAGGGTTGGTAGCGGCCATTGGACTGAGCGAGAGCGCTTCCGTGAAGGTGTCCGCCCGGATCGACACAGCCGCCAGCGATGAAGTCAGGGTGACACGCGAGGCTGGTTATTCATCATGGGAAGCCGTCACCAGCGATCTCAAGGCATCCGTGAGACTCTCCGGCGTGCACGATGCCGGAGTCGTCGCCGAGCTCTCGTCGTCGGTGGTGCAGCCATCAACCTTCCGGCCCGCATCCTTTCCTGAACAACCCGCTTTCAACGGAGCCGTCCGGATCATCGACTCAGCGTACCTTCGACTCCAAGGGGCAACCGTGTCCTATGGTGACGCTGCCTTGCTGGATCACTCATTTGGAGGGCCTGTCGCCATCCTGGGCCAGGGTGCCGCCCAAGAGTTGGGAATCGCCAAGCCAGGTCCCGGCGTCGTGGTGTGGCTGTATGGCCAGGCGGTCCCGGTGGTGGGGATCGTTGACGAGCCGGGCCGTGACCCAGTACTGCCATCAGCGGTGATGGTGGGTGTTGGGTCTTACGCTTTGACCAGCAACGTGTCAGCCAGCCTGGTCCTTCGGACGAGTCCGGGGATGCCGGCAGCCATAGCAGAGGCCCTGCCAAAAGCACTCAACCCTGCCGAACCCGGGACCGTGGAAGTACAGACGGTGGCCGACCTTCGGGAGCTCAAACAGGGGATCAATACGGACCTCGGCAGGCTGGTGGCCATTGTCTCCGTCATCCTGCTCGCCATGGCCTGCCTCAGCGCCGGAACCACCATGTACTTGGGCGTGCTGGCTCGATCAAGCGAGATTGCACTGCGACTGGCCCTGGGCATGCGACGCGGAGTGCTGGCCTCGATGTTCCTCACCGAAGGTGCCGTGGTGGGAGCATTGGGCGGGGCAGCAGGCGCAGCCGCCGGAATGGGCGCCGTCCTGGCTTACGCATCCAGTGAAGGCTGGGCTGCAGTGATTCCTTGGTACGCATCGATGTGGGGCATGGGGGCTGGACTTGCCAGCGGTACGCTGTCGGCCGTATATCCGGCAATACTGGCCATGCGGTCCAACCCGGCGCACCTGATCCGGGCCTAGGAGAGGCGCAGGAGAACGGTTATTGGACCGGGCTGTGCTTCGCAAGGTCGGCGGCATTGGTGGCGGCACTCATGAGGACGGCTGCCCCGAACATGTGCGCACCGACCAGGAGAGCCGGAATGCCGTTGTAGTACTGGGTAAAGCCGATGACGGCCTGCAGCAGCGTCACCCCCAGGAGAAGGAACGTCGCCGTCCGGAACGGACCGCCAATCTTGTGACGGAACACCAGGTAGAGGGCGAACAGAGTGCCGGCCGTGATCAGGTACGCGGGAACGGCGTGGATGTGGGAGAAGAGGTCCCAGTCAAGGTTGTTGCGGGGGGCATCGGCATCACCTGCGTGCGGACCGGCCCCCGTGACCACTACCCCGAGCATGACGGACAGCGCCGAGAAGACTGCAACGGCAATGGTGAGCGGCCGGGTAACAGCAGGAAGTACAGGCAAGATGCGGTTCATGAACTTGCCGGTGCGGCCGTAAGCCCGGTTGACCAACAGTGTGGCGAAGACCACCAGAGCCATGGAAACAAGGAAGTGAAGGCCAACAACCCAAGGGTTAAGGCCGGAGAGAACCGTGATTCCTCCGATGATGGCCTGGGCCGGGATGCTCGCCAAAAGACCCAGTGCCAGCAGGAAAAGATCGCGGCGTTCCTTGCGGAGGTTCCACAAGTACACCAGCATGAGTGCGGCAACGGCTGCCAGGGCGAAGGTCAGCAGGCGGTTCCCGAATTCGATGAACCCATGGATGCCCATTTCCGGTGTATTGACCAGCGAGTCATCGGTGCATCGCGGCCACGTGGGGCAGCCCAGCCCGGAAGCGGTAAGGCGGACGGCACCTCCGGTCACCACGAGGACCGTCTGCCCAATGAGTGAAAACAAAGCCAGACGGCGAACGGCCTTGTTTACCTCGGTAGGCAACTTGGAGGCGAACCGCTGAATGGTTTTGGGAAGGCGCGATGCCGTGCTCACAGTTTTCTCACTTCTCAGTTCTGCATTGTTGTTGGTGCCCGGTTGGATTAGTTCCACTTGAACCAGCGGATGGCTGCAGCGCCGGCAAGTACCGTCCACAGCAAAAGGACAAGGACCGCTGTAAATGGAACGGCACCCGTGAGGAAAGCGTCGCGGAGCGCTTGGCCCAGCGCACCCGACGGCAGGAAATGGACGATGCCCTGGAGCAAGCCGGGAAGTCGTTCGGACGGGACCACGATTCCGCCCAGCGCACCCAGCAGGATCCACAGCAGGTTGGTGATGGCCAGCGTTGCCTCCGGACGGACCGTGCCCGCTACCAGCAGCCCCAGGGCAGTGAAGGCAGCGGCGCCAAGAACCAGCAGTCCGAACCCGGGGAGCCAGGCCTCGGGCCGGGGCTGCCACCCCAGGAAGGCTGCAATGGTGCCGACCACCACTACCTGCAGGAAAAGAACCACCAGCACGGCAAGGATCTTGCCGGCAATGAGCCCACCCCTGCCCAGGGGTGTGGTGGACAGGAACCGGAGGACTCCATAGCGACGGTCGAATCCAGTAGCAATGCCTTGCCCGGTGAAGGCGGTGGACATCGCGCAAAGAGCAAGGATGCCCGGCGTGGCAACGTCCACACGTGATCCCCCCAGGCCATCCAGGAGGGGAGTCACTACGAGCCCAACCAAAGCCATCAATGGCAGGACGATGGCAAGGATCAACTGTTCGCCGTTCCGCAGCATGGCGATGGTCTCATAGCGTCCCTGCTGCATGATACGGCGCGGCAGCGATGCGGGTCCTGCGTTGGGAGAGAGGAGCTTGCTCATCGGAGGTCCCTTCCGGAAATGTCCAGGAACACGTCTTCAAGGCTACGGGCTTCCAGCCGAAGTGAGGCCGGCATGATGTTTCGTTCCGCCCACCAGGCAGTCAGCGCCGCAAGGTCTTTCGGTGTGATCGCACCGGTGATGGAGTAGCTTCCCGAGCGTGTCTCGGTCAGCTGGAGACCCGGCCCCAAGGCGCCGGCAAAGTCGAGTCCGCCCGGCGCATCGAAGTAGAGCGTGCGGTCCGTGATGGCAGAATCCGTGGCGTGGTCATGTCGAAGCAGTTCCGCGACGGTTCCCTCCACCACGTTGTGGCCGCCGTCGATGATGTAGACGTAGTCGGCCAGGCGCTCGGCGTCGTCCATCAGGTGGGTGGTCAGGACGATACCCATGCCGGCGTCCCGAAGTTCGGCGATCAGGTCAAAAACCATCTGGCGCGATTGCGGATCCAGCCCCGCGCTGGGCTCATCGAGGAACAGGATCTCCGGGTTTCCCACCAAGGCAGCCGCCAGAGCGAGGCGTTGCTTTTGGCCGCCGGACAACCTGCGCACGCTGGTCCTGCTGAATTGGCCGATTCCCAGCCGTTCCACCAGCGCGTCAACATCCATGGGGTTTTGGTACATGCCGGCAACGTGCCGCAACAGTGGGATGGGACGGGCCGACGGCGGCAGCCCGCCGTCCTGGAGCATGACGCCTACGCGGGACCTCAAGTCGGCGCCTGCCGCATCAGGGTCCGCACCAAGGAGAGAGATACTCCCACCGGTCCTCTTCTGCAGTCCTTGCGCGCATTCAAGGGTGGTGGTCTTGCCGGCACCATTGGCGCCGAGGAGGGCGGTCACCTGGCCGCGCTCCGCCACAAGGGACAGTCCGCTGACCACCCGGAGCATTTTGCCGTCAAGGGAAGCCAGAGGGCCTACATCCTTAATGAGTCCGTCTATGGTGAGGACAGGGGATTCGGGTGAGCGCACCAGAGTATTCTACGTGAAGTAGTACGGTCACACTTGGCGGGCGACTGAGGTCAGTCTTGCCTTACTGGATGCATGAAACAAATTACGACATGATTGTGTTGTGTATTCCATGAGCAGTCCAACTTCCATGCCCTCACCACGGCATGCTGCAGCGGCAGGGGCATTCGTTGCCCCGCCTGCGCTGCCGGACGCGGATGACCGCACAAGGGACCGGGTGCTGAGCGCAGTCCTTGAGAACGGTCCGGTGAGCGCCGCGGAACTCGGCGACCTCCTCGGCTTCACACCGGCTGCGGTCCGCCGCCACCTTGACCATTTGGAGCGAAGCGGCGTCATAGAGGTCAAGCGCGTGGCCAAGGCCGGCTCCGGAGCTGGACGTCCCGCACGCCGCTACGTCCTAAGTTCCCAAGGGCAGTCCACCCTCGGCGACGACTACCTGAACATCGCCAGTTCGGCGCTCCGCCGCCTCCAGGAACTCGCCGGCGAAGACGCAGTCCGTGAGTACGCGGAGGAGCGCTTCTCCGACATGGAACGGCGCTACGCCCCCGAGGTCGACGCCGCCGGAGATGACATCACCGCCCGGGCCATGGCACTCTCCAAAGCCCTCAGCCGCGACCGCTTCGTTGCTTCGGCGCACTCCATTGAGGCCAAGGCCCCGTTGCCTGCTGCGCTATCCAGTGTTCAGTTGTGCCAGGGTCATTGCCCCATCCAGCGGCTCGCCGCGGAGTTTCCAGTGTTTTGCGACACCGAGACCAACGTCTTCTCGCGTTTGGTGGGCGTCGATGTCCGGCGCCTCTCCACGCTCGCGCAAGGCGGCCACGTCTGCACCACCCATATACCTACCGGGCGCCCGGTTGCCACGGCATCCCCAGATGCCGCAGAGCAGTCCGGGAACCCGTACCAGGAATCAAACAACCAGCAAGAAAGGCCGTGATGACGGACCAAATAGCAGAGAAAGCGGTAGCTGACGGCACTGTGATCTCGGAGATTCTGGAGAAGAATCCCGAACTGCACGGTATCGGAAACTACGAGTACGGCTGGGCCGACAAGAACGACGTAGGCGCAAACGCCCGTCGTGGCCTCAACGAGGAGGTTGTCCGCGACATCTCCTCGAAGAAGAACGAGCCCGAATGGATGCTCGATCTGCGGCTTAAGGGCCTGAAGTACTTCGACCGCAAGCCCATGCCTACCTGGGGTGCAGACCTCTCCGGCATCGACTTCGACAACATCAAGTATTTTGTGCGTTCCACCGAGAAGCAGGCAGCAACGTGGGAAGATCTTCCGGAAGACATCCGGAACACCTACGAGAAGCTGGGCATTCCGGAAGCTGAGCGCAGCCGCCTCGTCTCGGGCGTCGCTGCCCAGTACGAGTCAGAGGTGGTCTACCACCAGATCCGTGAGGACCTTGAAGCCCAAGGCGTCATCTTCCTGGACACGGACACCGCACTGCGCGAGCACCCGGAGATCTTCCAGGAATACTTCGGCACCATCATTCCGGTGGGCGACAACAAGTTCGCATCGCTGAACACGGCCGTATGGTCCGGCGGTTCCTTCGTGTATGTGCCCAAGGGCGTGCACGTGGACATCCCGCTCCAGGCCTACTTCCGTATCAACACCGAAAACATGGGCCAGTTCGAGCGCACGCTGATCATCGCCGATGAGGACTCTTACGTTCACTACATCGAGGGCTGCACGGCTCCGATCTACACCTCGGATTCCCTGCACTCGGCCGTTGTGGAGATCATCGTGAAGAAGGGCGCCCGCGTCCGCTACACGACCATCCAGAACTGGTCCACCAACGTGTACAACCTCGTCACCAAGCGCGCCATCTGCGAAGAGGGCGCCACCATGGAGTGGATCGATGGCAACATCGGTTCCAAGGTGACCATGAAGTACCCGGCCGTTTACCTCGTGGGCGAGCATGCCAAGGGTGAAACCCTCTCCATCGCTTTCGCCGGCGAAGGCCAGCACCAGGACACCGGCTCCAAGATGGTGCACATCGCACCGAACACCAAGAGCTCGATCATTTCCAAATCCGTGGCCCGCGGCGGTGGCCGTGCTGCATACCGCGGCTTGGTCCAGGTTCGCGAGGGCGCCAAGCACTCGGCCAACACGGTCCGTTGTGACGCCCTCCTGGTGGACACCATTTCCCGCTCGGACACGTACCCGTACATCGACATCCGTGAGGATGACGTTGTCATGGGCCACGAGGCCACCGTTTCCCGCGTCAGCGAAGAGCAGCTCTTCTATCTGATGTCCCGCGGCATGCCTGAAGACGAGGCCATGGCCATGATCGTGCGCGGCTTCATTGAGCCGATTGCCCGTGAACTGCCCATGGAATACGCCCTTGAGCTGAACCGCTTGATTGAACTGCAGATGGAAGGGTCCGTCGGTTAACAATGACTGATATCACTACTGAAAAGGCGCGCATCGGCGCGCCCTCGGCCCAGCCGTTTATCAACGGCTTCACCGAGGAAGGCGAGAACCTTTCGCCCGTGAACACCGGTACGAACACCAGCACGACGTCGGAGCAGCCTTCCGCTGGTCCGCTGGCCGGCGCTTCGGCCAAGAGCCACTCGCATGGTGGCGGCGTAGGCATCCCGGACAGCTCGCGTGCCGGCCGCCTCACGTCCTACAAGCTGGCAGACTTCAAGCCGCTTAACGGACTTGAGGAAGACTGGCGCTTCACCCCGCTGAAGCGGCTTCGTGGCCTTCACACCGACGTCCTCAACGGCGCAGCCCCGGCTGTCAGCGTTACCGCGCCCGCCGGCGTCGTTGTTGAAACCGTTGGCCGCGATGACCAGCGCATCGGCCAGGCAGCCATCCCGGAGGACCTTGTGTCCGCCAACGCCTGGGAGAACTTCGCCGAGGCAACCGTCATCACCGTGCCCGCCGAGCTGCAGGCCGAGAGTGAAGTTTCGGTCCTGATCACCGGCGCCGGCGAGGAACCGTCTGCCCAGCACATCGTGATTGTGGCGGAACGCTTCTCCAAAGCCGTTGTGGTCCTGGACCACCAGGGCACCGCGATTGTCTCCGAGAACGTGGAGATCATCGTTGAAGACGGTGCTGAACTGACCGTTGTCTCCTTGCAGGAATGGGCAGACAACGCTGTGCACGCGTCGTCGCAGCAGGCAGAGATCGGCCGCGATGCCAAGTTCAAGCACATCGTGGTCAGCCTTGGCGGCGACCTCGTTCGCGTCACGCCGTCCACGCGCTTCACGGCTCCCGGTGCCGACGTCGAAATGTTCGGCTTGTACTTCGCCGACGCCGGACAGCACCTTGAGCAGCGCCTGTTCGTTGACCACGCGGTGGCCAACTGCAAGTCGCGCGTTCTCTACAAGGGCGCCCTCCAGGGCCGCAACGCCCACAGCGTGTGGGTTGGCGATGTCCTGATCCGCAAGGAAGCAGAAGGCACGGACACGTACGAGGCCAACCGCAACCTGGTCCTCACGGACGGTGCCCGCGCCGATTCCGTCCCCAACCTCGAAATCGAAACCGGGTTGATCGAGGGTGCCGGCCACGCCAGTGCCACCGGCCGTTTCGACGACGAACACCTGTTCTACCTCATGGCCCGCGGCATCCCTGAGAAGGTTGCCCGCCGACTGGTGGTCCGAGGCTTCCTCAACGAGATCATCCAGCAGATCAAGGTTCCGGCAATCGAAGATCGCCTGACCGCAGCTGTTGAGCGCGAACTCGCCGCGACCGACAACTAAGACAGGCCAGGCAGAGCAACAATGAGTGAAGAAACCAAGGGCGAACTGGTATGCAACGCCAATGACATCCAGGTCAAGCAAGCGCTGCGCGTCCTGATTGATGACTACCCCGTAGCCATCGTCAAGGACTCGATGGGCGAGATCCACGCCATCGCCGATACTTGCTCGCACGCGGACATCTCGTTGTCCGAGGGTGAGGTTGAAGGCTGCGCGATCGAGTGCTGGGGCCACGGATCCCAGTTTGACCTCCGCAGCGGACAGCCGCTCCAGCTGCCTGCTTATGACCCCGTCCCTGTTTTCGCCGTCACCATCGACGGAGACGACGTGTATGTGGACGTGACCAACGTTGTGAACGGCGCCTCGGTAGATCACTACTGAGCGCCCAGTACCGCCAGACTTACGAACGGAAAAGAAAGAAGAGCATGTCAACTCTTGAAATCAAGGACCTGCACGTCAGCATCGAGACGGAGCAGGGCACCAAGGAGATCCTTAAGGGCGTCAGCCTCACCATTAAGACCGGTGAGACGCACGCCATCATGGGCCCCAACGGCTCGGGCAAGTCCACTCTCGCCTCCACCATCGCCGGGCACCCGCGCTACAACGTCACCAGCGGCACCATCACGCTGGATGGCGAAAATGTGTTGGAAATGAGCGTCGACGAGCGCGCCCGCGCAGGCGTCTTCCTGGCCATGCAATACCCGGTAGAGGTTCCCGGTGTCACCATGACCAACTTCCTGCGGACCGCCAAGACTGCAATCGACGGCGAAGCACCGGCCCTGCGCACGTGGACCAAGGACGTCAAGGCTGCCATGCAGCAGCTCCGTATCGACGCCGACTTCGCACAGCGCAACGTCAACGAAGGCTTCTCCGGTGGTGAGAAGAAGCGTGTTGAGATCCTTCAGCTCGAACTCTTCAAGCCGAAGTTCGCCATTCTTGACGAGACCGACTCCGGCCTTGACGTTGACGCCTTGAAGGTTGTCTCCGAGGGCGTTAACCGCGCTCATGAAGAGGGCAACATGGGCACCCTGCTCATTACGCACTACACCCGCATCCTGCGCTATATCAAGCCGGACTTCGTTCACGTGTTCGTCGACGGCAAGGTTGTCGAAGAGGGCGGCCCCGAGCTCGCCGACCGTCTTGAAGACGAGGGCTACGACCGCTACGCCCCAGGCGCCGGCGTTGCCGTTGCTCCTGCCGTACAGGCCTAGTTAGGATCGTTCCATGACCGAAATCAACACGGCGCGCACCAGCCTCGAGGACGTCGAGGAAGCGCTCAAGGACGTCATTGACCCCGAACTTGGGGTCAACATTGTGGACTTGGGCCTTCTTTACGGACTGAAGTACTCCGACGACGACGGCGCACTCCTGATCGACATGACACTGACCACTGCGGCTTGCCCGCTGACGGACGTGCTTGAAGAGCAGGTAGGCAAGTCCCTTGACGGCGTGGTTGATGATTGGCGCCTGAACTGGGTATGGATGCCGCCATGGGGTCCTGAGCGGATCACCGATGACGGCAAGGACCAGATGCGGGCCCTCGGCTTCAACATCTGATCAGCAGTTTTACGCTCGCTTGCAGCGGGTAAAAGGAAGGGTTCCGGGCCACTGGCCCGGAACCCTTCCTTTGTCGTTAGCCCACTGCACTAGGGCGCAGCTACACCAAACGTGTCGCATTTGTTGATGTCGCCCGTGGTGTACCCCTGATAGAACCATTTCTGCCGCTGCTCACTGGAGCCGTGGGTCCATGACTCAGGAGAGACGCGGCCCGTAGCAGCCTCCTGGATGCGGTCATCGCCAACCGCGGAAGCAGCGGAGAGCGCATCCTGCAGATCCTGTTGGGTCAGGGGATCAAGGAAGGGTTTGCCGCTGGCGTCCGTTTGCGTCGTCGCATGCCTGACCCACAAACCCGCATAGCAATCAGCCTGCAGTTCCACCCTGACGGCACCCGACTGCGGACCTTGGGGATCCTGCTGTGCCTGATCCAGGTTTCCGAGGACATTCTGGACATGGTGTCCGAACTCGTGAGCCACGACGTACTCTTGTGCCAGCGGTCCTCCGGAGGAACCAAAGCGGGTCACCAGTTCATCAAAGAAGCCCGGGTCAAAGTAGGCCGTGGTGTCGGCCGGGCAGTAGAAGGGGCCCACGGCACTGGTAGCTGCACCGCAGCCGGTGTTGGTGGCTTCGCTGAAAATGACGGTCTTGGGCCGTGGATACTGGACGTTGTAGTCGGCAAGGTAGTCAGGCCAGAAAGCGTTCAGGCTGTTCACCGTTCCGGTGATCCGGCAGTCCAAGCGTTTGTCCGCGTCAGCACCTGTCTGGCATTCCTGGACACCTCCGGCGCCGCCACCTTCGACGGCGGGCGGCTGGGTTCCGCTGCCTGTCAGGTCGCCCAGGATGTTCGGGTTTATGCCGAAGAGAGCCAGCAGCAGCACCACGATCCCGCCACCAATGCCACCGCCGATCTTGGTCCCGCGGCCCATTCCACTGCCACGTCGGTCCTCCACTTGGGAGGGGTCAAGCTGTGCGCCGTCATTGAAACTCATACAGTCAGAATAGACGTCACTATTGGTGCCCGGCTGCTGACACTGCCGTAAAATCGTCTGGATGCCTTTCCTGGACAAACTTCAGCTCTGGGCCGATGAGCGCCCCCACGACACCGCAGTCGTTGTGGGCAGCAGCCGGCTCACCTGGGTGGGACTCCGCGACGCCGCAGCAGGGCTGCTGGACGATGCGACCACCACTACTGTTCTTGCCGAGCCCAATTCCGTTCGCTTCGTGGAACGCTACACGGCAGCGGTGGCGGGGGAGCGGAGCTGCGCTGTGCTCGACCCCGAATGGCCAATTCCGATGATCGAAGAAGTCACGTCGCGAATCGGCGGGAGCACCAGTCCGGTCGAGACCGGGTTGTTGGACGGGGAGCCGTCCAGTACGTTCCTCATCGGCCTTACATCGGGCACTACCTCCGTCCCCAAAGCCTTCACCAGGTCCCGCCGTTCCTGGCAAGTGTCCTTCGAGGCATCCATCGAGTTCTTCGGCCTCTCACAGGACGACCGGACGCTTGCGCCCGGCCCTTTGTCAGCCAGCCTGAATCTCTATGCGCTCTCGGAGTGCCTGTACGCGGGTGCCGCGTTTCACACGCTCGAATCCTTCGACGTGGGAGACGCCCACGCTGCCATCAGCCACGACGGTATTACCCGCTTGGTCCTCGCACCCACTGCTCTGCGATTGCTCAGCGAACGGGGACTGGCAGGAGACGTGGACGCCTCGGGAATCCGCAGCATCATCTGTGCCGGTTCCAAGTTGGACGCCAGAACCTTGGAGGCGGCCCGGCGGTGGGCGCCCAGGGCGGCCATCTACGAGTATTACGGCGCTTCCGAATTGAGCTTTGTTTCGGGCACCCGCCTGGCTGCCGGGGAACCAATGGACGCCGGTGGTACCGGCATTGGCTCGCCCTTCCCGGGTGTTGAACTGAACATCCTTGACGACGCCGGCAATCCACTGCCGGACGGCGGGCATGGAAACATCAGCGTTCGCAGCGGAATGGTCAGCAATGGCTACCTGTGGGGAGACGATGGCCAAGCCCTGAGGTGCCTCGACGGTTGGTACACCGTAGGGGATCAGGGGTTCCTGGAGAACGGCACCCTTCACATCCTGGGCCGCAGGTCAGACATGATCATTACCTCGGGAAAGAACGTCTATCCGCATGAGGTGGAGCTTGCCGTCGCCTCCGTGCCCGGCGTAGACGGTGCTGTTGCGGCCGGAGCGCCCGACGATATCCGCGGCCAAAAGGTGATCGCCGGCGTTGTGCCTGCCTGCGGTGAGGTCACTGCCACCCAGCTCCGCACGGGACTGGATGGTCTGCTGGCACGGGACAAATGGCCCCTTCAGTACTACTTGTTGGCGGAGTTGCCCCTGACCGACCGGGGCAAAGTCAGCAGAAAAGTCCTCCTGGACTGGATCAAGAACCACGACCCCCGGGCGCAGCTTCTTGGATAGCGACGACGACTCCGCCCGAGAGATCCACGAGTCCCGGCAACCCGTCATCATCGCCGCGCTTCGATCTCCGATTTGTCGCGCCAACGGCCAGCTGAAGCATCTCCGTGCCCCGGACCTCCTGGCACCTGTGCTGACCGCCCTGGTGGAAACAGCAGGTGTGGACCCGGCCGACGTTGACGACGTCATCATGGGCAACGCCGTGGGCGGCGGCGGGAACGTGGCGCGCTTCGCAGCGCTCCAGGCGGGCCTGCCCATCACCGTTCCCGGGATCACCGTTGACCGGCAATGCGGTTCGGGCCTGGACGCCATTGCGCTGGCGTCCCGTCTGGTGGCGGCCGGAGGTGACCCGCTGTTCCTGGCGGGCGGCGTTGAAAGCATCAGTACCGCCCCGGCAAGGGCCAACAGGAACGACGACGGCGAACTCGACTTCTACTCGAGGGCCATCTTTGTGCCACCACAGTTTGGCGACCCTGACATGGGCGTTGCCGCCGAGAACGTTGCCCGGGGGTTTGGCGTTACGCGTGAGCGCCAGGATGAATACGCCCTCCGGAGCCATCGCCGTGCCGTTGAAGCGGCCAGGACAGGCTGTTTCTCTGCGGAAATCGTTCCGCTGAGCTACAACGAAAAGATGGTGGATTCCGACGACGGTCCCCGGGCTTCCCTCCGGGCGCCGCTGATGGCCAGGTTCCCTGCGGCGTTCGTGCCCGGCGGAACGGTCACGGCAGGGAACTCTTGCTGCGACGCGGACGCAGCATCCGCCGTCGTCATCACGTCACTGCAGCGTGCCCGCACCATGGGGGCCACCGACGGATTGGTGGTGCTGGGGTGCGACACCACCGGGGTTGATCCGCAGTTCCCCGGTATTGGCGCGGCGCATGCGGCCGAACGTCTTCTGGACAGCCACTCTATTGCGGCAGCTGATATTGATCTAGTGGAATTCAACGAGGCCTTCGCATCCCAAACCATTGCATGCCTGGAATACGTGGGCATCGATCCGGTGAGGGCCAACCTCCAGGGCGGTGCCTTGGCACTGGGACACGGCTATGGTGCCTCGGGGGCTGTCCTGGTGACCCGCTTGTTGGCTCAGGCACGCAGCATGTATTCCGCTAAGGGAAAGGGCCCGCTGGGGTTGGCCATGATCAGCAGCGCAGGCGGCATGGGAACCGCAGCGCTCCTGCGGTACTCAAGGCTCTAGTCCTTCTCCGGTTCGCCCAATCCGCGGGCCGCCAGTGCATCACCGGTTTGCCGGGCATACGCCACGGTGGTGATGAAGACCGGAAGAACCAGCGCCCGGGGATTGCGTTCAAGCCCGCGTGCCCGCGCTGAGTCCCGTACATCCGAGAATGCGCCGGCAATAAAGGGAATGCTCCTGAGCATCACCGCGATGGTCAAGGCGAAGCGCTCAGGGTCGGCACCGAAGCGCCGGAAGGGCTTTGCCAGTGCCACCACACCATCCAACAAGTCCTGCACGGGGGTGGTGGCTGTCAACACTGAAGCTGCCACCACGCACACCAGCACGTTCAACACGATGCGGGCACCGGTGGGCGCGCCAAGTTGCCACCACTGGAAGAGGCCGACGACCAAGAGGATGGGCATCACCATCCAGATAGCCCGCACGAGGCGACGGAACCCGGCGCCGGTCAGCATGAACAAACCACACATGATGGCAAAGATCGCCACCGAAACGGCCCAGTCGACAATGAGGAACGATGCCGCACCACAGACCGCCACCACCAGGAACTTCAGCCACAGGGGCGTGCGGTGGATGATCGAATTGCCGCGAACGTAGTTGGCGATCAGGAAGCCGTGGCCTCTCACCTGGACACACCACCCAAGCGGGGACTGGGCAGGGGAGTTGCGCACAGCGCACGGTAACGGGCGACGCCTTCGGCAGCACCGCCGTCGAACACGATGCGTCCGGATTCCACCACCAGGACCCTGTCCATGTCGAGCGCAAGCTCCAGATCATGAGTGGACATGATCACCTGTTGGTCCAGGCCGGCAACGGTACGCCGCAGGAGTTCACGGTTCCTCAGGTCCAGAAGCGTGGACGGTTCGTCGAGGACCAGCACTGTGGGATCGACGGCCAGGACTACGGCCAAGGCCAGCAACTGCCGTTCACCACCGGACAGTTCGTAGATGCTTTGATCGGCCAAGTGCAGCAGGCCGAAACGTTCCAGGACTGTTTCTGCCCGGGCCGCCCGCTCTTTGGAGTTCTTGATGGAACGACGCAAGGAAAGCTCAACATCTTCGCGCCCTGTCGGCATCACCAGTTGGGACAAGGGATCGGTAAAGACAAAACCCACATTTCCCCGGACACGGCGCACGGCGGCAACAGTGTCATCGCCGTGGACCTCTACGCTGCCTTCGGACGGCTCAACCAAGCCATTCACCAGCCGTAGCAGGGTGGACTTGCCCGATCCGTTGGCACCGATCACTCCGATCCGGCGTTCGGTCAGTTCAAGGGAAAAATCGTGCAGCAGGGTCTTGGGCGTGTCGCTGCCATCGACAGCGACACGCACCGAAACCCTGCTGAAACTGATGGAATTCATGGAGTGACTGTTCCCGCTTTACTTGACCCGACGCACCAGGACGTCCGGGAAGGCTTTGTGGATTGCCATGGCGATGATCACGGCCAGGACGTTCTTAAGGATATCTCCGGGGACAAAGGGAAGGTCGGCGAGGAAGGCCTTGGCGAAGTCCAACCTGGCGTTGACCATCATGCCCACAACACCCAGCCCGTGGATGATGACGATGCTGCTCACCATGGTGGCGGCGAACAACCAGAGGGCCCGGAACTTGACGGTCCGGCGGATGACGATGGCCGCGAGGTACCCAGTGGCTGCTGCAGCCAAAGGGAACGCAATGATGTAGCCCGCGGAGGGAGTCGCCAGGATACCCAGTCCGCTGCGGCCGCCGCTGAAGATCGGCAGCCCTGCCAAACCCAGCAATACATACAGCCCGACGGCGGCAAAGCCGCGCCCGGCG
This sequence comes from Paenarthrobacter sp. 4246, assembly GCF_040546855.1. Lineage (NCBI taxonomy): Bacteria > Bacillati > Actinomycetota > Actinomycetes > Micrococcales > Micrococcaceae > Paenarthrobacter > Paenarthrobacter sp. 4246. The sequence goes on along the minus strand of NZ_JBEPOP010000003.1, from coordinate 351,668 downwards.
CCCAGCACCAGTCCGCTGAGCATCACTGTCAGGGTCACCAGGGTGATGGGCACGCCCAGGGCGCCTACCGGGATGCCGGGAACGATCGCGGAGGCTGCCACGAGGGCCGCGAAAACCGCGACGAGACCGAGGTCGGTGGCAGTCCACCGTTTACGGGACATTGGCTTGTGCTGCGCGGTGGCAGCGTTGGTCTGGCTCATGACAGGTCCAATCAGGTGTGATGCGATGTGATGAATGCGGAGCTTTCTCCCCTGTTCATGAGGATACGGATGCCGCTGAAGTGGAATTTTGGAGCCTTCCCACAAAGCTGGCCAGGAATTGTTTGGCCGTTGGCACAGTTAGTTCTTGCGGGGCCCGATGTCACCGCGCGGCCGGGGTACCGGTAGACTTGAACAGGCTGTTCTCACAGCCGCATCCCGCCGCACTTATCGGACCCACCGGTCCCCGCGAGCGTTCCCCATTGAAAGGCATCACCCGAATTGATTACCGTCCAGGACCTCGAACTCCGCGCTGGCGCACGCCTGCTCATGGACCAGGTCAACTTCAGGGTGGACAAAGGGGACAAGATCGGCCTCGTCGGACGCAACGGTGCCGGCAAGACCACCCTCACCAGGGTCCTCGCCGGCGAAGGCCTTCCCGCAGGCGGCAAGGTCACCCGCACCGGTGAAATTGGCTACCTTCCGCAGGACCCGCGGACCCCGGACATGGAGCAGCTCGCCCGCGACCGCATCCTCTCCGCACGTGGCTTGGACGTCGTGGTGGGCAAACTCAAAAAGGCCCACGATGACATGGCCAGCGACGACGCGTCCGTCCAGCGCAAAGCCATGAACCGCTATGACCGTCTGGAAGCTGAATTCCTGGCCGGTGGCGGCTATGCTGCCGAGGCTGAGGCCGCGGCGATCTCCTCCAACCTCGCGCTGCCGGACCGTCTCCTGAACCAGCCGCTGAAGACTCTTTCCGGTGGCCAGCGACGACGCGTGGAATTGGCGCGCATCCTGTACTCCGATGCCGAGACCCTGCTCCTCGACGAACCAACCAACCACCTTGATGCCGACTCCATCACGTGGCTGCGCGACTTCCTGAAGAACCACCAGGGTGGCCTGATCGTGATCAGCCACGACACCGAACTGCTGGAAGCAACGGTCAACAAGGTCTATCTGCTGGATGCCAACCGCGCCCAGATCGACTACTACAACATGGACTGGAAGCGCTACCTGCTCCAGCGCGAAACGGACGAGCGCGCCAGGAAGCGCGAACGTGCCAACGCTGAAAAGAAGGCCCAGGTACTGATTGACCAGGCCAACAAGATGCGTGCAAAGGCCACCAAGGCTGTCGCCGCCCAAAACATGGCCAAGCGTGCTGAGCGGCTGCTGAGCGGACTGGAGGCTGTACGCGAGAACGACCGCGTGGCCGCACTGCGCTTCCCGGATCCCTCTCCATGCGGCAAGACTCCCCTCACCGCGGAAGGGCTCAGCAAGTCTTACGGTTCGCTGGAAATCTTCACGGACGTGGACCTCGCCATCGACCGCGGTTCCAAGGTAGTCATCCTTGGTCTCAACGGTGCCGGCAAGACCACTCTGCTGCGCATGCTGGCAGGCGTCGACAAGCCGGATACGGGCGACATCATTCCCGGTCATGGCCTCAAAGTGGGCTACTACGCCCAGGAACATGAGACGCTCGACGTCGACCGTACCGTCCTGGAAAATATGCGTTCATCCGCGCCGGACATGAAAGATGCCGAAGTCCGCGGCATCCTGGGTTCATTCCTCTTCTCCGGGGACGACGTCGACAAGCCGGCGGGTGTTCTCTCCGGTGGTGAGAAGACCCGCTTGGCCCTGGCCACCATCGTGGCTTCCAGCGCCAACGTCCTCCTCCTCGATGAACCCACCAACAACCTGGACCCCGCCAGCCGTGCGGAAATCCTGGGTGCACTCAAGAACTACAGCGGCGCCGTCGTCATGGTCAGCCACGACGAAGGCGCTGTGTCCGCGTTGAACCCCGAACGTGTGGTGTTGCTCCCGGATGGCGTGGAGGATCACTGGAACGAGGACTACCTGGACTTGATTACGCTGGCGTAAGCCTCGCTTGTCCGTCCGCTGCGTGTGTTGCGTTCCGCTGCGCGGCGCGCCTGATCTGCCGCGTGCTCGCTCGTTCCTCGCTTAGACGCACGCTACGCAGATCAACCGCGTCGCTTCGCTGGCGGTTAGGTCACCCCGCAGGCTGACGCAGCTAGCGGACTTGGAGTTCTTCCGCGGCGGTGATGCGCGCTAGTTCCTCGTAGGCGATGGAGAACATGGAGTTGTGGTCTCCGGCTCCGGCCCAGAGCAGTGGGTGTTCCTGCAGGGACGTGTCCAGAAGTGTCCTGATCTTCCTGGGGTGGCCGACCGGTGCCACTCCGCCTACTTCCTGGCCAGTGTGTTCCAGCACGAAGTCCGGTGTGGCACGGCGGATCTTGCCGATGCCCAGTCGATCGGCCACCATCGCGGTGTCCACCTTCCCCGCTCCACTAGCGAGGATGAGCAGGGGTTCGCCGCTGACCTCGAAGATGAGGCTGTTGGTGATGGCTGCGACACCGCATCCCAGAACAGAAGCTGCGGCAGCCGCCGTCGGGACTTTATCTTCAAAAATCCGGACGGTGTCCTGGGCACCGGCAGTCGTCAGCGCTGACTTCACGTTGAGCACGGAAACGGGGATTGAATCAGTAGCCTTGTGCATCCAGGATGGCGTCTTCCTCTTCTTCGGACGTAGCGCGCTTGTTCTTCCGGGGAGCCGGAGCCCGCTTCTTCGGCGTGCCACCAGCAGCGATGATGTTCTCTTCCTCTTCCTCTTCGGCATCGATGGCGGCGTTGCGGGCCTGTTGCCGCGCCGCGTAGCCGAACCCGATAAACATGAGGACACCAAAGGCAAACCACTGCAGGGAGTAGGAGAGGTGCGTCCCCTCCTCGGTTACCGGTTTAGGGAAGGGCGTCGGCATTGGTTGAACTGCAGGATCTTCACTGGCCAGCTGCCCGTAGGCCCCAGTAGCGATGGGGTAGGGAAGCTCGCTGGCGAAACTGGCCAGGTCAATGGAGGCCAACTGCCCGTCCACCGCTCCACGGTCCAACTTGGGTTCAGCAGGCTTGAGGCGCGCCACTACGGTAACTTGCCCCGTGGGTGGGTCCGGTACAACATCGGGGCGGCCGGGAGTGTTGTTGCCGATGGGCAACCATCCACGGTCAATGACCACCGCTTCGCCAGTGGTGAGGCGGAAGGGAACCACGACGTCGTAACCTGGCTGGCCGTTCAGCGGGCGGTTTCGGACAACCCGCTGGCCCTCCAGGTCGTAGCTGCCGCGCAGTTGGACCTGGGTCCATTCCCGTTCAGGATCCAGGGTGTTGAACTGGTCCTTGATTTCCGTGTAGGGGACAGGCGTGGCCGAGTAGTTGCTCACCACGCGATTGATTTCCGCCAAAGTCTCGGCGCGGCGGTCCATCTGCCAGCGGCCCAGGAAAACACACGCGGTGGCAAAAATGACAGCCAGGACAAAGTACCCCAGCCACTTGCTGGAGAAGAGGAAGCGGTACATTCAGCCGGCCTCGTTCACTGCAGCTTCGCCCGCCGTGAAGGCGATCGTTTCTTTCCACAATCCCCGGGTGGTCAGATACTCCTCCAACCATTCCCGGTGGTCTCCGCAGGAAAGCCACACTTTGCGCCGTTCCGGAGTGTGGATACGCGGGTTGTTCCACAGGAGTTGCCACTGGGCAGCGGACCGGCACCCCTTCCGGGAGCACACAGCCGGAGCCGCGGCACGTTCGGATTCCTGGCCGGCTGCGCCTGGACCGCCGAGGTTAAAGATGTTCATGAAGCCGCCCGTTCCTCGCCGGGGTGTCCGGCCTCGCCTGCAGGCCCCGTTGAAGGGCCGGCTGGATTGCTTGTTGGTTCGTCGTCCACCAGCTCGCCCTGGAGCACCGTGGGTCCATCGGCAGTGGCTTCTTCCGGCTGGGAGGAGCGCTCGATTTCGGGGACAGCCACGTAGTCCAACAATGACTCGCTGTGGTCCTCAGCTTTGTCGTTGCCGTTGGCGATGACAACCGCGATCCATGGGAGGAAAACAGCGCCGGCGATCGCAATGATCTTGAACCACCCATCAACCACGAAAATGAGGATGATGCAGACCATGCGGATACCCATGGCCACCGCGTACTTGATCATGCGCTCACGCATGTCCTCGGAGTGGGCAGCGGCGGCATCCGTGATGCTGTGGACCTCGGGGTCGCCGGAAAAAGCGTCCGGCTCCCCGGGCACTTGCTGCAGGGGACTGTTTTCTCGTGTCACAACTGAATCATCACGCTCCAAAGGCCTCTCCCAATTCTCTCACCAAGGCCGTAGCGGCCCAAACCGCGCAGGATGCCGGTTACCCACGGGTTGGGATGGGCGACAGATAAGATCGTCACAGGAAAATCCCCCTTCAATGCGGCACTTCGATGCCGCGGAACCTGGAGCCACAGCATGTCTGAAGCAGTCACAACCGGCCGCAGCGTCTTGATCACCGGCGGCAACCGCGGCATTGGCCTGGCCATTGCGGAATCGTTCCTCGCCAACGGCGACAAGGTGGCGGTGACCTACCGAAGTGAAGCAAAGCTGCCTGAAGGTATCCTGGGCGTTCAGGCCGATGTCACGGACGAGGCCTCCATTGACGCTGCGTTCAAAATCGTCGAAGAAGCCCATGGACCGGTTGAAGTACTGGTTGCCAATGCCGGCATCACCAAGGACACGCTCCTGCTCCGCATGAGCGAACACGACTTCACGTCGGTCCTCGACACCAACCTCACCGGAGCATTCCGTGTGATCAAGCGGGCGTCCAAGGGAATGATCCGGCTCCGGAAGGGCCGCGTAGTCCTCATCTCTTCCGTCTCCGGCCTCTATGGTGCACCCGGCCAGATCAACTACTCCGCGTCCAAGGCAGGCATGGTGGGCATTGCACGTTCCCTGACCCGCGAGCTCGGCAGCCGGGGCATCACGGCCAACGTGGTGGCGCCCGGCTTTATCAACACCGACATGACGGCTGAACTGCCCGAGGACACCCAGAAGGCCTATCTGGCCAGCGTTCCGGCAGGTCGTTTTGCCGAGGCCTCCGAAGTGGCTGACGTGGTGCGCTGGGTTGCCAGCGACGAAGCAGCGTACATCTCAGGGGCAGTGATTCCGGTGGATGGTGGACTGGGTATGGGCCACTAGCCTGAAGCGCGGTTTTTTGTCCGGGGCCCACAAGCGATTTCGTCCTTGCCGCTGGCATGATGGAAGGCGAGGCCACGGAATTTGGATGAAGTGAACAAAAGGAGCATGAATGGGAACGCTGGATAACAAGACCGCCATCGTCACGGGATCTTCCCGCGGAATTGGCGCCGAAGTTGCCAAGATCCTCGCGGGCGAGGGTGCCGCCGTCGTCGTTAATTACCGGCAGAAGGCGCCCCGGGCCAATAAAGTAGTGGCGAGCATCCAGGAAGCAGGCGGCCGTGCGGCTGCCGTGGGCGCAGACCTCACCACCGACGAAGGCGTGCACGCCCTTGCGAGCAAAGCAATGGAGGAGTTCGGATCCCTGGACGTCCTGGTGCTGAACGCGTCCGGCGGGATGGAATCGGGCATGGAAGAGGGTTACGCCCTCAAACTGAACCGCGATGCCCAGGTCAATATGCTCAACGCAGCCGTTCCTCTCATGCCCGAGGGTTCGCGCGTCGTTTTCGTGACCAGCCACCAGGCGCATTTTGTGGAGACTGTTCCCACCATGCCGGAGTACGAACCCGTCGCGAAGAGCAAGCGCGCAGGGGAGGACGCACTGCGTGACCTGATTCCCCACCTCGCGGACAAGGGCATCTCGCTGGTGGTGGTTTCCGGTGACATGATCGAGGGTACAGTGACTGCGACCCTGCTGGATCGGTCCAACCCAGGAGCCATCGAAGCGCGGCGTGCCGAGGCCGGCAAGCTTTACTCCGTGGAGGAATTCGCAGCCGAGGTTGCCAAGATGGTCACGGCGGACGTCGAATCCGGACACACGGAATACGTTGGCGGAGCCGATTACTTCGGCAAGACTGCCGAGTAGCAAATACCAGCACACAGCTGTGGCCCGGGACCCTGTTCCCGGGCCACAAGTGTTTAACTCCATAGTGGAGGAACAGGCTCCCATGCTTTGAAGTGTCGGTTTGATAAATATTCCGGATTCTCGCGTCACGAAATGGAAATCATTGTTTTGCAGAATTGGTTTTGCATTATGAGAATCCTTCTGGTTGACTCTCCAAGGCAGCCTCGCACGTAGTTGTCAGCACGTTGCATAAACCACGATGAGAGGGTTGTGCATGCCTTAGGAGCTTCTTTGGACCTGTTATTACATGCTGATGATATTCACGCATCGTACGATCAGCGGCGTATCCTCAAAGGTGTAGGGCTTTCGTTGCATCGCGGCGAGATTCTGGGGCTGATTGGGACCAACGGCGCCGGCAAGACCACCCTGATGGGCGTCCTGGCCGGATCCGTCAAGCACGACCATGGACGGATTACCCTGGCCGGTGAAAAGTACGTGCCTGATTCCATCGCAGAAGCGCAGGCCTGCGGAGTGGGCCTTATTCCCCAGAACTTCCACATAAACCCGGAACTGACCATCACCGAAGCCATCTTTCGCGGGACCTTCCAGTCGGGCCGGTCGCACGCGGAACTCCGCAATCAAGCGGGCAAGCTGATCCGGGACATTGGCATCACCATGGACCCTGACGCGAAGGTCGGGACGCTGATTCGAGCCGAGCAGGCCTTGGTGGAGGTACTCCGAATGGTGGCTGAAGAAGCCCAACTGGTGATCATGGACGAAGTGGCCGCGTCACTTCCGGACCACGATGTCGCGGTTTTGCATCAGGTACTGAGAATGCTGACACGGCAAGGACGGGCCATTATTTACATCACCCACCGCCTTGATGAGGTCCGTTCCATAGCCCACCGCATCGCTGTTATGCGCGACGGCAAGGTGCACAAGATCGTGGAAGCCAGCAAGACCGACGTCGACGAACTTGGATTCCTCCTGCTACAGCAGGAACTGGAACGGATTTCCCGGCCTTCCGGCCCGGTGACGGGCGGAGAGGCCCTGCGGATCTCCAACCTCAGCGTGGGGGAGAAAGTCCGCGATGTGAGCTTCAGTGTGGCCAAAGGCGAAATCTTCGGTCTGGTAGGTACCCACAGATCGGGCGTTTATCAACTGATATCAGCACTGGCGGGTATCCGCCCATGCACCTCGGGAAAGATCTACGTGAACGGAACCCACGTCCACATCCGAGGGCCCCAGGATGCACAGCGGTTGAAGATCGGTTACTCCCCGGATGCGGCCGATACCCTTGGGCCTGCGACCAGCATCGCGGGGGGGCTTTACCAGGGCGCCGGGGCAGGCGCTGAAAGCCTGCAGGATGAGATCACCCACCTCAGGGGTGTGGCTGAGGTAGTGCACCGCATGCGCATTAACACCACCAACATCCAGGGCGCCCTCTCCACTCTTTCCGGCGGCGACCGCCAGAAGGTGGAACTGGCCCGATGGATCTCCAGCGACTGTGACGTCCTGATCCTCAGTCATCCCAGCCGCGGCATTGACATTGGGGCCAAAGAGATTGTGTACAAGATGCTGACGCAACTCAGCAAGACCGGCGTCTCCATCATTCTCCTGTCCTCAGACCTCTCGGAGATGGTCAACTGGTGCCACCGGATTGGTGTCATGCGGGACGGGGAACTTGTCACCATTGAGGCCAACGCCAATACCAATGAGGATGTTCTGGTGCACCATATGCTGGGCGTCAAGTTCGAATCGGGGGGCAGCGCAGCCCGCCGCGCGAAAGTCTGACGCGCCCTGCATCACCGGCGGATGAAGGGCGGCTGCGATATTCGCAGCCGCCCCTCACACTTAACACCCGGAGGTCAGATGGCGATGGCCTTGGCGATGTTATTGAGCTTGTGCCGCGCCAAGGCCAGGTTGGCATAGGTCCGATCCAGCACGAGGTAGACAAAGAGCCCCTTGGACCCCGCCGAGTTCAGGACGTTGATGAGATGGTACTGCGAATCCAGAGTGATGAGGACGTCTTCAATGGAGCTGTCCAGTCCGAGGTCGGCCATGGTTCGTAGCTTGGAACTGACAACATTGGAGTTTCCGGCAGCAGCTGCTCCCAGATCAAAGCCTGGGTTGCCGCCCTGCGCCAGTGCCATTCCGCTGGTGTAGTCAACAATGGCCGCACCAGTGGCGCCTTCGATGGAGAGCAGTTGCTTCGTAGCTTCGTCAAGTGAGCTCATGATCAGTTCTTCCTGTTCTGTGGTTTCATCACTGGCAGCCATGAAATAGACGGACGGAACTTCATGGTAGGCAGGGGCGCCAGGACCGGAATCCCATTGGTTGGGGACCATGCCCGTTGCCACCGCGTCAGGGTGCCGCTCGCGAATGATCTCATGGAGAGGTGTTGGAAGGGGTTCAAATCCTTCGCTGCGTTTCCACCATTTCCACGTACGCTCCGAACGGTTCACTTACTGACCCTGCACTTCCGTCATTCAGACTGCCGCATGTCCTACGGATTTCTTCGTCGAGTTTTTCACTCTACACATCAATTACCGGCAAACAGAAAGAGTGTTCATTTCCCGGGGAATCCGCGGCAAAGAATGCACCATTAATGACAATTTGATAAATAGTCAGAATAATCGCGTCACGAAATACACATTGTTGTTTCACGCCGCAGGCAACAGGGCCGGGCAGGTTCGGCACCAGTTGTTTTTGGGCGCGCTAATGCGACCCGCAGCAAGTGCGGGTTGGCCGTGGGTCACCGCGGCGTAGGCAGAGCAGGGGTCAGACGTTGGCGATGTGCCGGACAGCGTCAAGGTAGGGCATGTTGATTGCAGCGTCCGCTGCCGCACGAACAGCCGGCTTGGCATTGAACGCAATCCCAATTCCTGCCGCACTGAGCATGTCCAGGTCATTGGCGCCGTCGCCGACCGCGATGGTGTGCTCGAGGCTGATGCCCTCCGCGGCTGCCCACTCACGCAAATACTTCTCTTTGGCCGCGCGGTCGATGACAGCGCCAAGCACCTTGCCGGTCAACACGCCGTCGACGATTTCGAGCTCATTGGCTATCCAATGGTCCAGCCCAAGTTCCGCGGCAATGGGACGGAGGATCTGGTTGAAGCCACCGGACACTACGGCCACAACATGGCCCGCTTCCTTGAAGGCCGCCACGAGTTCTGCAGCACCAAGACTGAGGCGCACCTCTTGCCGGACTGACTCGACGACCGCCACGGGCAACCCTGCTAGCACGGCAACCCGGGCATGGAGACTCTGGGCGAAGTCCAACTCACCGCGCATGGCGGCCTCGGTGACAGCAGCGACTTCCTCGCGCTTGCCCGCGTGGGCTGCCAGCAATTCAATGACTTCCTGCTGGATCAGCGTGGAATCGACATCCATGATGAGGAGCTTCCGGGAGGCCTGGCGCAGGCCCTCGGGAACAATGGCTGTATCGATGCCGTCACTGGCTGCCGCAGCAACGTGCCGCCGAACGGTTGCAAGATCCGCCAACGTCTCCGTGCCCGCAGCAAGACCGGCCGTCATGACACTGAAGCGATGATCGCCACCCTGTGATTCCGATGACACCTCGACGCCGGCGTCAGCAAGTACCCTCCGAAGGCCAACGAGGGATTCGGGGGACAAATGCACGCCATAGCTGACTGCAGCCAAGTTCGAAGTCATGGCGTCAATCCTACTGAGCACTTCCTGTCCGCCCGAATTCATTTCGACTGGCAAACACTGCTACGTGACCGGTTATCAGTCATATGGATTTTTGTCCTAGTGTCTACTGCTATGAGTGATGTTCTGGAATTGGCTTCCGTCAGCGTTGTCCGAGGCAAGAAGACCCTGCTGGACAAGGTTGACTGGCAGGTCAACGAAGGGGAGCGCTGGGTCATTCTGGGACCGAACGGCGCAGGCAAGACCACCCTTCTCCAAATTGCCGCAGCCCGGCTCCACCCCAGCAGCGGCAAGGCCGGGATCCTGGATGAGGTCCTGGGTCGCGTTGACGTCTTTGAACTCCGCCCCCGGATCGGACTCTCCTCGGCCGCACTTGCTACCCAGATTCCCGAGCACGAGAACGTCCTGAACGTGGTGGTTACCGCCGCCTACGGTGTTACCGGACGGTGGCGTGAGGGCTACGAGCGCGACGACGAACGTCGCGCCTTTGGGCTGCTGAACGACTGGGGGATGGGCCCGCTGCTCAACCGGACCTTTGCCACGTTGTCCGAAGGGGAGCGCAAGCGTGTGCAGATTGCCCGCGCCCTCATGACGGACCCCGAACTGTTGCTCTTGGATGAACCGGCTGCGGGCCTGGACCTCGGCGGCCGGGAGGAACTGGTCCACAAGCTCAGCGAGTTGGCCGGCGACGAAGCCGCACCCGCCATGGTGCTGGTCACCCACCACCTTGAAGAAGTGCCTCCAGGATTCACCCACGCCATGCTGCTTCGCGAAGGTGGAGTGGTCGCTGCCGGCCCCATCAAGGAAGTCCTCACCGACGAACACCTGAGCACCACGTTCGGCCTTGCCCTGGATGTCTCGGAAAACGGTGGCCGTTACACTGCCACCGCCCGCCGCTAGAGCGGTCCGGTAGCCAACAGTGGAGATTCTTAGCAGCATCCTGGTCTTTTTTGCCGGCTTGTGGGCCGGCACCATCAACGCGGTCGTCGGCTCCGGCACGCTGGTGACCTTCCCCGTGCTCATCGCCATCGGCATCACACCCGTGGTTGCGTCCATGAGCAACGCCATGGGCCTGGTGGCTGGCACAGCAGCAGGGGCCTGGGGTTACCGCCGCGAGTTGGCCGGCAGGGGACGGCAGCTGATGAAGCTGCTGCCGGCCTCACTGCTGGGCGGCATCACCGGTGCTTGGCTGTTGCTGCATCTGCCGGAGAAAGTCTTCCACTACGTAGCGCCCGTCCTGCTTGTCCTGGCGCTCCTGATGGTGCTGTTCCAGCCCAAGCTGCAGGCCTGGGTGCGCAGCAGGGAACAAAACCCCGAACATGCCATCCGGGACCGCAGCCACGGCATCCTCCTGGTGGTGCTTGTCTACCTCGCCGGCGTCTACGGTGGCTATTTCGTGGCGGCGCAAGGGATCTTGCTGGTAGGCATCCTCGGCGTGTTCCTCACGGGAACCATGCAAAATGCCAACGCCATGAAGAACATCCTGGTGCTCGGTGTCAACATGGTGGCAGCAATCTCCTACCTGATTTTTGCTTTCGACCGGATCGAATGGCTGGTGGTCCTCCTCATTGCCGTGAGCTCCACCATCGGCGGCTTGGTGGGATCAAAGGTTGGCCGGAAGTTGTCCCCGCGCGTCCTCAGGGCCGTCATCTTCACCCTGGGGATAGTGGCCCTGGGCTTCATGATCGCCAACCTGCTGAAATAATCACCCGGTGACATTCCACTACCTTGAGTCCGCGGATGATCCACGCGTGACGGACTACACCACCCTCACCGATGTGCATCTGCGGAAGTTACGCGAGCCTGAAGAGGGCATGTACATCGCCGAATCCTCCAGGGTCCTGCGCAGGGCATTGGCAGCCGGGCACCAGCCCCGCTCCTTTTTCCTGGCGGAGAAGTGGCTGGAAGACCTCGCCGACGTTTTCCAGGCATATCCGGACGTTCCGGTGTTTATCGGCAAGGCGTCCCTGCTGGAAGAAATCACCGGTTTTCATCTGCACCGCGGTGCCATGGCAGCGATGCACCGGCCTGCCCCTGTTCCATTGGAAGTGCTGCTGGCCAACGCGCGGCGCGTGGCCGTGCTCGAGGACATCGTTGACCACACCAACGTGGGGGCCATCTTCAGGTCCGCCGCCGCACTTGGCGTGGACGCTGTCCTGGTCTCTCCACGCTGTGGAGATCCGCTCTACAGGCGCAGTGTCCGGGTCAGCATGGGCACGGTCTTCCAGGTTCCCTGGGCCCGCCTGGAAAGCTGGCCCGACGACTTGTTCCGCCTCAAGGAGCAGGGCTTCACCGTGGCAGCAATGGAGTTGACCGAGGACGCGTTGGACCTGGACGATCTTGCGGCAAAGCAGTATGCCAAACTGGCCTTGGTGCTTGGTACAGAGGGTCCCGGCATGAGCCAGGACACGTTGGCCGCGGCTGACCTCGCAGTCAAGATTCCCATGCGTGCCGGCGTTGACTCGCTCAACGTCGCGGCTGCCTCGGCGGTGGCCTTCTGGGAACTCCGTCCACGGGACTGATCGCGGTTTCGTCTGACGGGGCGCTTTCCGCTATGATTGGTTGTTGGCCCGGCAGCTGGATTATTCATCCTGCAACAACCGGACCACCTCCATTCATACCTGGCAACTGGCAAAATCCAGTTGCGTGAACAAAAGGTCCCATTATGAAGTCTGATATCCACCCGAAGTACGAAGCTGTTGTTTTCAACGACCTGGCTTCCGGTACGCAGTTCCTGACCAAGTCCACCGTGTCTTCTTCGAAGACCATCGAGTGGGAAGACGGAAACACCTACCCGGTTATCGACGTCGAAATCTCTTCGGAGTCCCACCCGTTCTACACGGGCAAGCAGCGCATCATGGACTCCGCTGGCCGCGTCGAGCGCTTCAACGCCCGCTTCAAGGGCTTCGGCGGCAAGAAGTAATCTACTTCACCCCAAGGCTTTCAAAGCCCGCATTGCCGGATTCCCGGCAATGCGGGCTTTTGCGTTTTCCGGCAAGATGGACAGCATGACTTCCAGCCCTGAGCAGCGACCCACCCTCGACGACGCCGACAACCGCCTTCACGGCGAATATAAAGTTCCCGGCGGCAAACTGGTGGTGGTTGACCTGAACGTCGTTGCAGGGAGGTTCGCCAACGTCTCGCTGAGCGGTGACTTCTTCCTTGAACCGGACGAAGCCCTGCAGGCCATCAACGCCTCACTCACCGGACTTCCGGACAGCTCAACGGCAGCAGACATCGCCGCAGCCGTCACGGCCGGGCTGCCCAAGGATGCCGTCCTGTTTGGGTTCTCCGCGGAAGCCGTGGCTGTCACCGTCCGCCGTGCACTGGCCAAAGCCACCAGCTGGGCGGACCACCAGTGGGACGTCATCCCGCCGACCGTGCTGCCCACCCAGATGAATGTCGCCTTGGACGAGGTCCTCACTGAGGAGGTAGGTGCCGGATTGCGCAATCCTACGTTGCGCTTCTGGGATTGGGAGGAGCCATCCGTGGTGATCGGCAGCTTCCAGTCGGTACGCAACGAGGTGGACCCGGAGGGTGTAGCCCGCCACGGCATAACGGTGGTGCGACGCATCAGCGGTGGCGGCGCCATGTTCATGGAAGCCGGCAACTGCATCACCTATTCGCTCTACCTGCCCCAGACCTTGGTGGACGGCATCAGTTTTGCCGACTCCTATGCTTTCCTGGATGCCTGGGTGATGGCAGCCTTGGAGAAACTGGGCATCACCGCTTTCTACGTTCCCCTCAATGACATCGCTACCGAACAAGGCAAGATCGGGGGCGCAGCCCAGAAGCGCCTGGCGAACGGTGGCATGCTGCACCACGTCACCATGAGCTACGACATCGATGCCGACAAAATGGTGGATGTTCTTCGCATCGGCAAGGAAAAGCTCTCGGACAAAGGGACACGCAGCGCCAAGAAGCGTGTTGATCCGCTTCGACGCCAAACGGGGCTCGCCCGAGCGGCCATCCTCGCGGCCATGCAAGAGGTCTTCGTGGAACGCTATGGCGCTGAAGAGTCCCGCCTCACCGAGGCCGAGCTCGGTGAGGCCAGGAAACGCGTGGAGGGCAAGTTCGGCACCGACGAATGGTTGAACCGGGTTCCGTAGCTTTTCGGCGGGATCTACCCCACGGCGGCCTGTGCCGTGAGTGCCCGCAGCAAGTGGCTTCGCTGCTCTATGACTATCCGGCGAAGTGCGCGGGGAGCATCAGCGTGCGTCTTCAGCCAATCATCTGTCCGCACCAGCACCGGATGTTCGGCGGGCTGCATGCCCTCGGTCAGGTCCTGTGCGCCCGGGAACAATCCGCGCACAATCCTGCCGGCAATCTCGATGCTGCGTTCCGCCCATACCTGCTCGAGGCAGTCGAAGTAGCGTTCCACATACGGTTCCAGCAGGAACCCCGGGGCCGTGGAGAAGCCCGCTATTGTTGCGCTCAGGATCTCGTTGGACAGCCCAGGGCTGTTAACCGTGGAATCCCAAGCGGCTGCCTTGACTGAGGCATCCGGCACGGCGGCCGATGCCAGGGCATGGCCCTCCCTGCCGGACGCTGTCTTATCGGCCTGCAGTTCCCGGTCCAATTCGGCACGTGACGCCTGGCCTTGGGCGGACAGGGCCTGCCAGAAGCTCCACCGCAGTTCTGCGTCCACCGCAAGTCCGTCAATGACAATGCTGCCTTCCAGGATTCCGCGCAGCAAAGGAAGTTCTGTGTCCCCGTGCCGGGACACGTCCGCCAATGTCCTCGCCCATGCCAGCTGATGGTCGGAGCCGGGGGCCGCTGCCTTCATCCTGGCCGCCAATACTGCGAGGAAGTCTTTGCGTACCCCTTCACGGGCTGCCACCGGAACGTAGCGTTCAATGGCGCCGGAAGCATTGCCAAGCACGTTCAACAGGACCCCGATGCCGGTCTCCGAGGAGGCAAACTGCTCCACTGCGGCCACGTAGCGTACGGCGGGCGTTACACCGTCGCGGGCAGAATCCCACAATGCGGTCCAGCACAGGGCGCGGGCCATGGGATCGGTGATTTTGTCGAGCGACGTCCGGACAGTGTGTTCGGAATCCGGATCCAGGCGGACCTTGGCGTAGCTCAGGTCGTCATCGTTGACCAGAAGCAGGGCAGGACGGCGCTTGCCGTTCAGCTGCGGCACCAAGGTGCTGGGCCCTGTTACGTCCACCTCATGGCTTTCGGAGCGGACCAGCCGGCCCGAAGCATCGGCGTCGTACAGACCCAACCGCAACCGGTGCGGTCGGAGTTCCTGATGTCCGGTGATGGGGTCAATGGCATCCTGCCGAAGCGTCACGGCGCCAAAGACGCCGTTGTCGTCCACGATTTCTGCCGCGATGGTGGAAATTCCGGACGTCTGAAGCCATTGACGGGCCCAGTCTCCAAGGTCCCTTCCTGATGCGGTGCTGAGCGCGCGGAGGAGGTCCTGGAGAGAGGTATTGCCGAACGCATGGTCCCGGAAGTACTGACGGGAGCCGGCAATGAAGGCATCAAAGCCTACGTAGGCCACCAGTTGTTTCAGTACCGAAGCGCCCTTGGCATAGGTGATCCCGTCAAAGTTCTGCTTGGCTGCTTCAAGGTCCGGGATGTCGGCCACAATCGGGTGCGTGGTGGGCAGCTGGTCCTGGACATAGGCCCAGGCTTTACGCTTATTGGCGAAGTTCACCCATGCGGTGTCCCAATCGGTGGCACGGTCCACGCCAAGTGTCCCCATGTAGTCGGCGAACGACTCCTTGAGCCAGAGATCGTCCCACCAGTTCATGGTCACGAGGTCGCCGAACCACATGTGGGCCATCTCGTGCATCAAGGTGTTGGCACGGGCCTGGTACTGGGCATCGGTTGCGCGGGAGGCGTAGACATACTTTTCCGTGAATGTGACCAGCCCGGGATTTTCCATGGCGCCGAGGTTGTATTCGGGCACGAAGGCCTGGTCATACTTACCCCACGGGTAGGGGTAGTCGAAGAGGTCGTTGAAAAAGGCCAGCCCGCTCTTGGTCAACCGGAACAGTTCATCGGCATCGAAGGAGTCCGCCAACGAGGCCCGGCAGAAGAGTGCCAGCGGCACGTCAAGGCGGGTGTCGTCGTCGAGCGTTACGCCCCAGTGGTCAGTTGCCTTGAAGTAGGGCCCCGCGAGCACGGTGGTGATGTATGTGGACATGCGTTGGGTCCTGGCAAAATCCCAGCGCGCGGCGCGGGTGTCACCGGCCTCCGGTGTCCGCAGTTCCTCAACGCCGTTGGACGCGACTTCCCAGCCTGCCGGAGCGATCACATGGAACGTAAATTCGGCCTTGAGGTCGGGCTGTTCGAAGTTGGCGAAGACCCGGCGGCTGTCGG
This sequence comes from Paenarthrobacter sp. 4246, assembly GCF_040546855.1. Classification (NCBI taxonomy): domain Bacteria; kingdom Bacillati; phylum Actinomycetota; class Actinomycetes; order Micrococcales; family Micrococcaceae; genus Paenarthrobacter; species Paenarthrobacter sp. 4246. The sequence goes on along the minus strand of NZ_JBEPOP010000003.1, from coordinate 335,605 downwards.
CAGGTTCGTACTGGGTGTAGAGGTAGCACTGGCCATCGGCAGGATCAACAAATCGGTGCATGCCCTCGCCTGAGCGGCTGTAAAGCGCTGTCCCGGTCACGGTGACCGTGTTCTCGGCCCCCAGTCCGGCCAGGATGATCCTGTCGCGGTCCACCACCGACCCGACGTCCAACGCCTGACCGTTCAGCACCACGGACTGCACGCCGCCATGGATGAAATCCAGGAAGGTGGCAGAGCCTGGCTCAGCGGAGAAAGTGATGGTGCTGGTACTCGTGTAACCGGAAACGGCGGGATCTTCCGCGTCGCGGACATCGAGGGTGACGTCGTAGCTGTGGGTGGTGATCAGGGCTGAACGGGTAGCGGCTTCATCGCGCGATAGATTGTGATTCGACACACAGCTATCTAATCATGATCAAGGCGGCGCCCAGGCCCAGCGATGCGATGAGCAGCCAGGATCCCAGAGCCACCAGAACAGCACGCCCTCCGGTGTGGATCAGGGTCCGTATGCGCACGGCAGAGCCCAGTCCAAAGAGCGCCGTCGCGAGCAGAATGTCCTGGACCGCTGCCGCGATCTCCAAGGCCACCGGCGGCGCCCAGCCCAACGACCGTACGGCCACCAATGCGAGGAAACCCACCACGAACAAAGGGACAATCGGCGGAAACCTACTCTCCATTCCGGCCGCTCCATTGGCGCGTTCCCGGACATGGAGGACCCGCTGATGAAGCCCCGCGGTGGCTGCTATCGGTGCCAGCAGGACAACCCTGGTCAATTTCACGACGACGGCAATTGCCAACGCCGAGGTCCCGGCGGTTTGGGCGGTGGCCACCACCTGGCCGACGTCATGGACGGAGGCGCCTGTCCATGCACCGAACTGCCCGGGGCTGAGGCCCAAGGGGTGCATGAGCAGGGGAAGAACCCCAATGGCCAACGTGCCGCAGAGGGTTACCAGCGCTACTGGCAGGACCGTGTCCTGGTGCCTGATCCGCCGCACTGCAGCCATGGCCCCGATCGCCGAAGCGCCGCAGATGGAAAAGCCTGTGGCAATCAACAACGCAGCCTCGCGGGGGAGGCGCAACAAGCGGGCCAGGCCATAGGTTCCTGCGAAGCTCACCAGGACCACCCCGGCGATCAGCAGCAGTGCCACCCACCCAAGTCCAAGGACATCGCCCATGCTGACCTTGAGTCCCAGCAGGACAATGCCTGCACGCATGAGGTGTTTCCCCGCGAAGTCCAGCCCCGGGCGGGCGCGCCCCGCCGTGAGGACAGCCGTCCCCGGTATATTTGCTGAGAGCAAGCCCAAGGCAACAGCGAGCGTCATGGCCGGAACCGCCGGAAACACGGCGTGGATTGCGAAGGCAAGACCCGTAGCGGCGATGCTCAGGACCAACCCGGGCCCCAGCCGGGACAGCTGGGGCGCAAGACTATTGAAGGGCATGCCATAACCCTGCCGGATGGGGGCACGGAAAGGCGAACCGGGAACATCCGGAAACCGCGACACAATCAGTGCGTAATGCGCTCGACTCAAAAAGGTGATTGTCTAATTCCCATGTCTGACCTATTCCAGGATTACTCCGAGGCCGCTGCCCGCAGCGGCGCCTATGACGAGATGTTTGCCCCCGGCCACGTTGCCAGAAAATCCTACGGTCAGGTTTCCGGCGCCTTGCGGGAGCTGTCGCTGGCCGATGTGACAGCCCGGGCCGACTCCATGGCGCGCACGTTCCTGGACCGCGGTGTCACCTTCGACTACGCGGGGGAGGAGCGCCCGTTCCCGCTGGACATCGTTCCCCGCGTTATCCCTGCCGACGAATGGAATGTCCTGGAACGCGGGGTAGCCCAGCGGGTCAAAGCACTGGAGGCTTTCCTCAACGACGTCTACGGACGCATGGCGGTAGTCACCGACGGCGTGATCCCCCGGCAACTCGTCACCACCAGCGCACACTTCCACCGGGCAGTCCATGGATTCGAGCCATCCGGCGGTGTACGTGTCCATGTCTCGGGCATCGACGTCGTCCGTGATGCTGCCGGGACCTTCAGGGTGCTTGAGGACAACGTCCGCGTTCCCTCCGGCGTCAGCTACGTTTTGGAGAATCGCCGGGCGATGGCCAAGGGCCTTCCAGAGGCTTTCGGCCAGCAACACATCCGCCCCGTGGAGGAATATCCCCGGCGCCTTCTCTCAGCACTCCGTAAGACTGCTCCGGCGGGCGTGGACGATCCCACGGTGGTTGTCCTGACGCCCGGCGTGTTCAACAGCGCCTACTTTGAACACACGCTCCTTGCCGGCCTCATGGGTGTGGAACTGGTGGAAGGCCGCGACCTCATTTGCCGCGGCAACCGCGTCTACATGCGGACCACTGCGGGCGAACAGCGCGTGGACGTCATCTACAAGCGCATCGATGACGACTTCCTGGATCCGCTCCAGTTCCGTTCCGATTCCATGCTGGGTTGTCCGGGCCTGGTCAATGCTGCACGTGCCGGGGGAGTGACCATAGCCAACGCAGTAGGCAACGGCGTAGCTGATGACAAGCTCGTGTACAGTTACGTGCCTGACCTGATCCGGTACTACCTTCACGAAGAGCCGATCATCGCCAACGTTGACACTTTCCGGCTAGAGGAAAAGGAAGCCAGGGAGCATGTGCTGGACCGCCTTGACGAACTGGTGGTGAAGCCCGTGGACGGCTCAGGCGGCAAGGGACTGGTTATTGGACCTGATGCCACGAAGGACGAGCTCGATGCCCTGCGCAAGCGGGTTATTGCCGATCCCCGCGGATGGATCGCGCAACCTGTCCTGCAGCTGTCGACCGTGCCGACGCTTTCCGGGGACAAATTCGGACCCCGCCACGTTGACCTCCGGCCCTTCGCAGTCAACGACGGCGACGACGTCTGGGTCCTCCCCGGCGGACTGACCAGGGTGGCACTCAAGGAAGGTTCCTTGATCGTGAACTCCAGCCAGGGCGGCGGTTCCAAGGACACCTGGGTCCTGGCCGACTCGCCGAAGCTCCCCGCCGAGGTCATCCCTCGCCAGTCCGTCACCGTCCGTGAACAGGTATCTGTGTGGCCCGTGGAAAGCAATTGGCGTGACCGCCAAACGGAGCAGCAACAGTGACCCCGCTCCACCACCACTTGAACTTCGACCTGCACCACTCGAAGGAGGCAGTTCCATGCTGAGCCGTATTGCTGAGTCTCTTTTTTGGATCGGACGCTACGTAGAACGCGCCGACGGTACGTCCAGGATCCTGGATGTGCACCTCGAACGACTGAACCACCTGCCCCTGGAGGAGCAGCAGAGCGTAGCCCGGGAACTCCTGGCCGTGATGGGTGCCAAGCCCCAGAGCGAGGACTTCGGACTCCCTGAACTCCTGCATGCACTTGCTTATGACAAGCAGAGTGCGTCCTCCATTGCCGGTTCCCTGGGGGCTGCCCGCGAGAATGCACGGCGTGCCCGGGAAACTGTCTCGCAGTCCCTCTGGGAAAGCCTCAACACCACCTATTACGGCCTCAACCAGCATCGCAAGGACGTGGTGGGAACCTACCGTTTCTGCAACTGGGTCCTCGAACGGACAGCGATGGTCCGTGGTCTTGCGGACACCACCGTCAGCCATGACGAGAGCTGGTTGTTCATGGTGTTGGGTCGTTCCCTGGAACGGGCGGACATGACTGCCCGCATGCTCTCAACGCGCGATGTCCAGTCTGCAGGAATGTCGTGGGTCAACATGCTCCGATGCGCCGGCGCCTATGAGTCGTTCATCCGTACGCGCAGGGCTGCCTTCGGAGACCAGCACGCCGCGGAATTCCTGCTGTTGGACCGTTTGTTTCCGCGGTCCATCGTCTATGCCCTGCGCGATGCCGATGAATGCCTCGCGAAACTGGACCCATCAGCCCAGCGTGTGGGCTTCATCAACGATGCCCGGCGCATTGTGGGCCAGGCCCGCACGTTCCTCGAGTTCCACCGCACAGACGACCTCATGTCCGAGCTGCCCGAGCACATGGAACGTGTGCAGAAGGCCGTGACGCAGGCGTCCGATGCGATTTCCCGTAAGTACTTCAATCAGGCTGATGAGCACGCCTGGGTGGGAGAAGTTTCATGACCCGGCTGAGCATCGTCCACAAGACGGCTTACAAGTACAACCGCCGCGTGACGTTGTCCTATAACGAGGCCCGGATGACGCCCCTCACCGACGGCCAGCAGGTGGTCCTCGAGTCCTCGCTGAAGGTCTCACCCAACCAGGCGTCCGTCAGCACCTACCGTGACTACTGGGGCACCAGGGTCACGGCATTCGATATGCAAATGCCGCATGAGAGCCTTGAGGTCCTCGCCACGGCCACTGTGGAAGTGCACCGCACCGAACGCGTGGCAGTCGAGGACGACATCGTCGGATGGGACATCATTGCTTCGGACAAGGTGCAGGACGAGTTCAGCGACTGGTTGCCCCAGTCCAGGCTCAGCGGACCGGGCGAGGAAGTTCTGGGCATTGTCCCCGGCATTGTAGAGGGGAAGAATCCCCACGAGGCAGCCTTGGCGGTGTTCGCCTGGATGGCCGGTGAGATGACTTATATGAAGGGCACCACCGGGGTGACGACGAATGCCGAGCAGGCGTGGTCCCAGCGCCAAGGCGTGTGCCAGGACCTGGCCCACTTGGCCATTGGAGCATTGCGCTGCAGCGGCATCCCTGCCCGCTATGTTTCGGGGTACATCCACCCGAGGTCCTCGGCCGACATCGGCGAAACCGTTGCGGGCCAATCCCACGCGTGGCTGGAATGGTGGGATGGGGAATGGCGCAGCTGGGACCCCACCAACCACAAGCCGGCAGGCGATTACCACGTCACGGTGGCGCGGGGTCGTGACTACCGCGATGTTCCCCCGCTGAAGGGCATCCTGTCCGGTGGCGGCGGCTCGGGACTCTCCGTTTCGGTGGAGATCACGCGCCTCGCGTAAGAGATCAGGCATGGACAAGGCCCCCAAGAGTCGCTCTCAGGGGCCTTATCCATGCTCGTCCGTAGCCTGTTTACCAAGGTGACGGTTTGTAGTCCTTCAAGAAGACACCGTACTGGTCCTCGCCCTTTTCGCCCATCACGATGGGGTCGTAGACTCTAGCGGCGCCATCCACCAGATCCAACGGTGCATGGAATCCTTCTTCCATGAGCCTGACTTTGGTGTAGTGCGGTCGTTCGTCAGTGATCCATCCCGTATCCACCGCCGTCATGAGGATGCCATCGGAGTCCAGCATTTCCTGGGCGCTGGTCCGGGTCATCATATTCAACGCGGCCTTGGCCATGTTGGTGTGGGGGTGTCCGGGGCCCTTGTAGGCGCGGGAGAACTGTCCCTCCATGGCGGAGACGTTCACGATGTACTTCCTGTGGGCCGTCGACCGCTTCATGGCATCCCGAAGGCGACTGACCAGCAAGAATGGCGCAGTGACGTTGCACAGCTGGACCTCGAGCATCTCCAAGGGATCCACCTCGTCCACCACTTGGGTCCAGCTGTTGATCGAGGCGAGGTCGGGGACCAAGCCGCCGGCATCGATCGCTGTTCCAGACTCGATCCGTTCCAGGGACGCGGACCCGGTGGAGAGCGCCAGAGAGGTGATCGCATCGCCCGCCAGGACAGGGTGCTCGGTGACGCTGCTGGCAAGGGCCAAGGGATGTTTGTCATGGGCATGGCCGAACGTGACCAACTCCGGGCCACCATTGGCAGCGTCAAGGGCGGCAGGCAACGGCTCGTCCTCTGCGTCGACCAGGGGCTTGTATGCATTGCCGGAGCGCCGAACGGTCTGGGCTGCGTTGTTGATGATGATGTCCAGCGGGCCAGCCTCGTTAAGGGAGTCCGTCAGAGCCATGACCTGTGCCGGGTCGCGGAGGTCGATGCCCACGATCCGTAGCCGGTGCAGCCACTCGCTGCTGTCTTCCATGGCAGCAAAACGACGGGCCGCGTCCTTGGGGAAGCGGGTGGTGATGGTGGTATGGGCGCCATCCCTGAGCAGGCGCAGCGCGATGTACATGCCGATCTTGGCACGTCCGCCGGTCAATAGGGCCCTGCGTCCCGTGAGATCGGTGCGGGCATCGCGCTTGCTGTGGCTGAAGGCCGCGCACTCAGGGCAGAGCTGGTGGTAGAAGGCATCAACCTGCGTGTAGTGCTTCTTGCAGATGTAGCAGGGACGCGAGCGGATGAGGTGGCCGGCAATCTCACCAGTAGCGGAGGGTGCCAGCTTGTTGCCGCGGGTTTCGTCGTCAATGCGGTCCGGGGCGGCGGTGGCAGTCAGGGCTATGACGGCCCGGTCAGCCTCGGCAATGGAGTCGCGCTTGGTGACCCGGCGGTGTCGCTTGACGGCTTTGAACATCTTGCCGGTGGCACGGCGGACTGCAACGTAGTCCGGGTGCTCCTCGTCATAGACGTGGATCGTGGTCAGAACCTTGAGGCAGGCCTGGATCTCTTCAGGCGTCAGATCGGTGGAGCTCATTGACCTGATTTTACAGCCTTGGGAGCCAGTGGCCTGCCTCGGGTTCTGTCGGCGTCAGCCGGGCGCCCAGCGCTTAGTGCGAGGCACCCTGCGCTGCGGCGTCCGCTACGCGCGATTGGATTCCCGCTGCTACCTTTTCGGCAGAGTCGCGGATGTCCGGATCATCATGGGTGGCAGCCTTGACAGCCTCTGGCAATCCACGGCGGTGTTGCGCGGACAGTGCGAGCTCGGCCTCGCCGGGCTCGGGCACAACCTGGCCCTTTGCCAGCACGGTGATGCCTGACTCCGTCACCTTGTACCCCCGCGCCTTATCCAGTGCTGGGTCCAGGCCGATGGCCGCACCTGCAGGAACCTTGACGTTCTTGTCCAGGATGGCCCGCTTAATCACGGCGCCTTCGCCTACCCGGACCTTGTCCATAAGAACGGAGTCCTGGACACGGCTTCCGGCGGCCACGTAGGCGTCGTTGGAGATCACGGAACCTTCAACGATTCCACCGGAAACCACCACACCGCTGGCAACAATGGAATCGAGGGCCGTACCCACCGTGTTGTTCTCGCCCCGGACAAATTTTGCAGGGGGCGAGATGCTCTGGCGCGTGTAGATCGGCCACTCGGAGTTATAAAGGTTGAAGATCGGCACGGGGGAGATGAGGTCCATATGGGCGTCATAGAACGAGTCGATGGTACCGACGTCCCGCCAGTAAGTGCGGTCCCGATCCGTGGCTCCCGGGATGTCATTGAGCGTGAAGTCGTATACGCCTGCTTCGCCCTGGTCCACGAAATACGGAATGATGTCCCCGCCCATGTCGTGCTTGGTATCAAGGCGCTCTGCATCCACGTGCAGGGCTTCAACCAGGGCGTCTGCGTTGAAGACGTAGTTGCCCATGGAGGCCAGGAACTGCGTGGGATCTGCTGCCAGCCCGGGGGTGCTGGCCGGTTTTTCCACGAAGGCGGCGATTTTCTGGGGATCGTTCTGGTCTACCTCGATCACACCGAATTGGTTGGCCATGTTCAGGGGCTGCCGCACAGCAGCCACCGTCGCTTTTGCGCCACTGGCAATGTGCTGCTCCACCATTTGGGAGAAGTCCATGCGGTACACGTGGTCTGCGCCGACCACAACCACGATGTCCGGGGCGTCGTCATGGATGAGGTTCAGCGATTGGTAGATTGCGTTGGCACTGCCAAGGAACCAGCTCTTGCCCACGCGTTGCTGCGCGGGCACAGAAGCTACATACCGGCCCAGCTGCGTTGACATACGCCAGGTCTCCGAGATGTGCCGGTCAAGGCTGTGCGATTTGTACTGCGTCAGTACGACGATTTTCAAATATCCCGAATTAACGAGATTGGATAGTGCAAAGTCAATTAACCTGTAGCCGCCTGCGAACGGAACCGCGGGCTTGGCCCGATCCGCCGTCAGCGGCATGAGTCGGTTGCCTTCTCCGCCTGCCAATACGATTGCCAGAACTTTCTTCAACGCCATGGTCACAGCTCCCCGTACGTCTTCGTATCCCCCAAAAGTCCGATTTTCCGGACTCTTTCACACTAGAACACATACGCCGGAACGACTACGTTGGTTAGCGTGCGAATAGACATTGTGACTAAAGAATTCCCTCCGGAAATTTATGGCGGTGCCGGTGTCCACGTTGCCGAGCTCAGCCGGGTGCTGGCAAAGCACGTCGATCTTCACGTGCGGGCCTTCGGCGCGCCGCGTGATACCGACTATCACGGGGCTTCGGTGGCTTCCTACGCCACCCCTGAAGACCTCGGCGATGCCAACGCAGCCCTTCAAACCCTGGGCGTGGACCTGAGGATCGTTCCGGATATTGCGGGAGCGGACTTAGTCCACTCGCACACCTGGTATGCCAACATGGCGGGCCACCTCGCGTCGCTGCTGCACGGAATTCCCCATGTGCTCAGCGCCCATAGCCTTGAGCCTCTCCGCCCCTGGAAGGCTGAGCAGCTGGGGGGCGGCTACGCGTTGTCCTCATGGGTGGAGAAAACGGCTTATGAGGCAGCGGCCGCGATCATCGCCGTCTCCGACGGCATGCGTCAGGACATCCTGCGCAGCTACCCCAACGTTGATCCGGACAAGGTCCGCGTTGTCCACAACGGCATCGATGTTTCCCTCTGGGAACGCGATGAAGAGGACGACGCAATCCGTGCCCTGGGCATCGATCCCGCCAAGCCCAGCGTGGTCTTCGTGGGACGCAACACCCGCCAGAAGGGGGTACCGTACCTGCTTCGCGCGGCGTCCAGCCTTCCTGACGACGTCCAGTTGGTGCTGTGCCTCGGAGCCGCCGACACACCCGAGCTTGCCGCCGAAACTGCACGGCTCATCGAGGAACTGCAGACCAAGCGCCAAGGGGTGGTCCTCATCGAGCGGATGCTGCCCCGGAAGGAACTCATCCAGGTGCTCAGCCATGCCACGGCGTTCGCCTGCCCTTCGATCTACGAGCCCCTGGGCATCGTGAACCTCGAAGCCATGGCATGCGGTGCGGCGGTAGTGGCCAGTGCCACGGGCGGCATTCCAGAGGTGGTCCAGCACGGCGAAACCGGGCTGCTGGTGCAACTGGAACAAGTCACCGACGGAACCGGGACGCCCCTGGACCCGGAGAAATTCGTCAGCGACTTCGCGGCTGCCTTAAACGAGGTGGTGGCAGATCCTGCTCGTGCCCGCGAGATGGGCATTGCGGGGCGCCGCCGGGCAGAAGAGCACTTCTCCTGGGAATCCATTACGGAGACGACGCTGGAGGTCTACCGGTCGGTCTTGCGCTGAACCAGCAGCGCTCCAACAGCAGACAATGAAAGCACGACGACGCCGCCCCCTTCGGTGGGTACGGCGTCGTCGTGCTGTTTAACAGTTCCGCAACTCTTAACCGCGTAGCTGCTTGGCTCTGCTAGCGGGTTTTGGACGCTTTCAGTGCAAGAAGGGCTTTCTCGTCGGCGGGTGCACTGCCGCTGGCCCGCTGCTCACGGAAGTGCTTGCGTGCCTCGTCCTGACGGTTGGATTCTGCGCCGGTCGCGATCGAGGCCCGCAGGTGCTCAGGACCGTAGCCGAAAGCATCGACGAGGTCCACAGCGTGCGGGCGGATCTTGACCAGCAACCGGTTGATGTACGTGCCCACCGTACGGCCACGCTGCATCGAGAGCCTGCCGTTCATCAAGTACCAGGAAAGGTGCTTCTCAATCAGGGACAAACCGAACAGGTCGCGCAGCCAGGTCAGCACGCGCTTGGTTCCCTCATCCGTGACATGGGTCAGGGCCTCGGTAAAAGCTTCCCACTGGAGCAGTTCAGCGTGTGCCTGGGCCGCCTCTATGAGTTCGTGCTGGTGCTGGTTGAACAGCGCTGCGGCCTGGTGCTGGGGGAGTTTGTTGGCTCCCTTCAGTGCAGAACCGACCTCGGCGACCATGGACTGCACGCGGTCAGCCAGGAGGGTGCGCTGGCCTTCCTCGTCCCGCAAAGCCAAAGCCGCCTTCTGAACCGACCCGGTGTCGGCCACAAACTGGGCTACCTGGCGAAGGCCCGTCCGGTGAAGGGCCACACCTGCAGCCTGGTCCACCACGTAGCGCGCAAGGACACCAAAGTCAGCGCTGCGGAATTCCTTGGCGTAGTCGGCAAGCAGCCGCTTGGCGACCAGCTGCAACAGGACGGTGTTGTCGCCTTCAAAGGTCACATAGACATCAAGGTCCGCACGCAGCGAAGCAAAACGGTTCTCAATCAGGAAACCCGCACCGCCACATGCTTCGCGGCACTCCTGCAAAGTGTCCAGGGCATGCCATGTACTGAGCGGCTTGAGCGCGGCCGCCAGCGTTTCCAAGTCCTGACGGTCGGCGTCGGTGTCGTGCGCGCCGGAGAAGACGTCGTCGAATTTCTGCAGTAGCTGCTCGTGCGCGAAGCTGGCCGCGTAGGTAGTGGCCAGCCGGGTGAACAGCCGGCGCTGGTGTCGCTGGTAGTCCAGGAGGACTTCCTCATCGGTTGCCGAGGAGGCGTTGAACTGACGGCGTTCAGTGGCGTACTGGATGGCAGTCTTCAAAGCCACTTTGCTGGCAGCAACCGCTGCTCCGTCCAGGGAAACACGTCCTTGGACGAGGGTGCCAAGCATCGTGAAGAAGCGGCGCCCCGGGCTCTCGATGCTGGAGGAGTAGGTGCCGTCCACAGCCACATCGCCGTAGCGGTTCAGCAGGTTGGTGCGCGGGATACGTACATCGGTGAAGTGCAACCGGCCGTTGTCGATGCCGTTGAGTCCGCCCTTGATGCCGTCGTCTTCACCGCCGATGCCCGCAAGGAACTCCTTGGTGGTTGGATCACGGAGTTCAACATAGAACGCATGGACGCCGTGATTGACGTTCCTGGTGATCAACTGGGCGAACACCACAGCAGCGAGGCCGTCATTGGCAGCATTGCCAATGTAGTCCTTCCACGCCGCACGGAAAGGTGTATTGATGACGAATTCCTGGCTGGCTTCGTCGTAGGTCGCCGTGGTGGCGATGCTGGCAACGTCAGAGCCGTGGCCGGTCTCGGTCATGGCGAAGCATCCGGGAATCTCCAGGCTCATGATGCCGGGGAGCCACTTGTCCTGATGTTCCATCGTGCCGAGGTGCATCACGGCAGAGCCAAACAGACCCCACTGGACGCCGGCCTTGATCTGAAGCGACGGATCGGCGGTGACGATCTCTTCGAAGCCGGCGATGTTGCCGCCGTGATCGTCGGAGCCACCCAAGCGGGTGGGGAAGGCACGATGGACTGTGTTGTTGTCCACCAGGAACTTCAATTGCTCAAACACGCGGGCGCGGTGCTCGGTGTGGTGCAGCCCTTCGATCTTTTGTACCGCCGGATTGCCTGCCACCTTGCGGGCCTCGTGGCGGATGTGCGCCCACTTGCCGAGGAGTTGCTCTCCAAGCGCGGCGACGTCCACCACAGGCTCGGCGCCAGTGGCGTCATCCTTGCTGCCTGTGGGGCGCTGGGCGGAGGCGGTCCGGTCCACTACTTCAGTCATGTTGCTTCCTTCTTTGGTTCCGACAACTGATGAGTCATTGCTGGTGTCAGGTGGATGTCTTGAGCGCTGGAGCAATGCCGAGGCACAGCCAGTCGGTGATTTGAGCCGCCATGGTTTCCTGGTCCGGCTTGGCGCCGCTTGCCGGACTCCCCAGCCACATCTCTCCGGCGTTCCTGACGAGGCCGATGGCGGCGGTGGGCCAATACACGAGCACAGCTTCCTTCTCTTCGCCCAGATAATCCCGCATGGGGGTGGCGATCATTACCGTGATCTGCTCGAAGAAGTTTCCCAGCGCTCCCGACGCCGCAATGGCGTCCTGCGCCGACGCTTCCCCTGGAGTGAGCCGGGTAATGAACGCATACACGTGAGGGCTTGATTCGGCCATCTGCAGGTAGGCGGAGACCATGGCGAACAACCCTTCCCGGGGAGTCTGGGCCAGCTGGGCGGCTTCCTGCATGCGGCGCTGCATCTGCCCCAGCACTACCTCACCCATGGCTTGCTGTAGTCCGGCTTTGTCACCGAAATAGCGGTAGAAGACAGACTTCGATGTACCGGCGGCTCCCGCTATGTCCTCCATGGACGCGTCACTACCGAGCCTGTGAACGGCTTTGCGCGCCTGCCGGATGAGTTCGGCACGCCGCTCCTCGCGGTGGGACTGCCAACGGGCAGCCCGGCCGTCGACCGCGGTACTTTGCGCATCCGCTGCGGCACTGACGAATTCTTCGTGGCGACTGTTCACGATACCCAGCGTATCAGGTACGCTGGGTATCAGTAACTGGCATTGATCGAAGGAGACCAGCATGGCTGCAGCAGACGTCACCACGGGCGGGACCCGCGAACCGGATTCCACCCCCCAAGCACCACGCAAGGCGGTCATCGTGGGCGGCAACCGCATCCCCTTTGCCCGCACGGGAGGCGCGTACGTCAAGTCCTCCAACCAGGACATGCTCACTGCGGCGCTGGAAGGCTTGATCGCGAGGTTCGGGCTGCAGGACGAACGCATCGGCGAGGTAGCCGCCGGAGCAGTGCTCAAGCACTCAAGGGATTTCAACCTCACTCGGGAAGCTGTCCTCGGCTCAGCGCTGTCACCGGAAACCCCCGCATATGATCTGCAGCAAGCATGCGCAACCGGGCTCGAGACAGTGATCGGTTTGTCCAACAAGATCAAGCTGGGGCAAATTGAGTCAGCCATTGCCGGCGGGGTGGATTCGGCATCCGACGCCCCGATTGCCGTGAGCGAGGGACTGCGTGAGATCCTGCTGGACCTCAACCGTGCCAAAACCCCTGTCCAGAAGCTCAAGATCATTGGCCGCATCCGCCCCAAGGACCTGGCCCCGGACGCACCGAACACGGGTGAGCCACGCACCGGCCTGTCCATGGGGGAGCACCAAGCACTCACTACGGCGCAGTGGAAAATCACCCGCGAAGCCCAGGATGAGCTTGCCTTCAACAGCCACCGCAATCTTGCTGCCGCCTATGAGCGCGGCTTCTTTGATGACCTCATCACTCCGTACCGCGGCCTCAACCGCGACTCCAACCTGCGCGCAGATACATCTTTGGAGAAACTCGGATCACTGAAGCCGGTCTTCGGCAAGAACCTCGGCTCGGAAGCGACCATGACGGCGGGCAACTCGACACCGCTCACCGACGGCGCATCCACCGTCCTGCTCGCAACGGGGGAGTGGGCTGACGCCCACGGCCTGCCCAAGCTCGCAACGGTCCTGGACGGCGAAGCCGCTGCAGTGGACTTCGTGCACGGCAAGGATGGCCTGCTCATGGCACCCGTTTTTGCGGTTCCGCGCCTGTTGGCCCGTCACGGTTTGACGTTCGAGGACATCGACTTCTTCGAAATCCACGAAGCATTCGCCGGCACGGTCCTGAGCACACTCGCCGCTTGGGAGGACGAAGACTTTGGCCGCACCAGGCTCGGACTCGATGGAGCGCTCGGAAAGGTTGACCGGGCCAAGCTCAACGTTAACGGATCGTCGTTGGCTGCCGGGCACCCGTTCGCCGCTACCGGTGGCAGGATTGTGGCATCCCTTGCGAAAATGCTGCATGAGAAGGGCTCCGTGGACGGGCGTCCGGCCCGCGGCCTGATCTCCGTTTGCGCCGCAGGCGGCCAGGGCGTCGTTGCCCTTCTCGAAGCAGCATAGGGGGAACTCCATGACGGACAAATACACACAACTGGTGAGCCACGGACTGGGAAGGGACGTTGCCAAACGGCTCGGATTGCCGCAGCCGGTGGAGCTTCGCCGCTACCAACCCGGCAGCCCACTGGTAACCGGCCCGGTCCTTGTCAACGGAGACAGTCCAGGTGCGGATGATATTGCCACCACACTCCTCGGATGGGGTCTTGACGTTCGTCGGAACGCGTTGCCCAAGGAAAAACTGGGTGCCATCATTGTGGTCCTCGATGCTGTCCAGCACCCCGGAGACCTGGCCAAACCCGTGCTGACCGCAGGCACTTCGCTCCGCGATCTGGGCACCAACGCACGGGTAGTCACTATCTCCCGGACATCCCAGTCAGCCCAAAACCCTGCCGCGGCTGCCGCGCGCCAGGGCATTGACGGGCTGGTGCGTTCCTTGGCCAAGGAACTCCGCGCAGGCTCCACCGCGAACGGCATACTGCTCGACGACGACCTCGCCACCACCAGCCCCTCGGCATTGGGCGCACTCAGGTTCTTCCTCTCCGGGCGTTCTGCCTACGTGGACGGACAGTTCCTTACGGTCAGCTCGACGTCGGGCACCTTGCCCAGCGACCCGGACAGGCCGTTGGTCGGCAAGGTCGCAGTAGTCACCGGTGCGGCCCGGGGTATTGGGGCTGCCATAGCCCGGACGCTGCACCGCGACGGCGCCAAAGTGGTTGCAGTGGATATCCCGGCGGCTGGAGACCACCTGGCTGCGGTGGCCAACGAGGTACGGGGCACCGCTCTCCAGCTCGATATCAGTCGAGACGACGCCGGTCACCGGATCATCGAGCACGCAGTGGAACGCCACGGCCGTCTCGACATCGTGGTCCACAACGCTGGAATCACCCGCGACAGGCTGCTGGCGAACATGGACGAAAGCCGGTGGCAGTCGGTGATCGCCGTCAACATCGCAGCCCAACTGAGCATCAACGAGGTCCTTCTCGCCTCCGAACACTTCAAGGACACACCGCGCATCGTGTCGGTGGCTTCCACCAGTGGTATCGCGGGCAACAGGGGACAGACCAATTACGGCGCCTCCAAGGGCGGGGTGATCGGCATGGTGAGGTCCACGGCCCCGTTGATGGAACCCTTCGATGGAACCATCAACGCGGTGGCCCCCGGGTTCATTGAAACCGAAATGACCGCCCGGATGCCCTTTGCCATCCGTGAGGCTGCCCGCAGGCTTAACTCACTCAAGCAGGGCGGACAGCCGCGGGACGTCGCCGAGACCATTTCCTTCCTGGCCAGTGACGCCGCCGGTGGAATTTCCGGCCAGGTCCTGAGGGTCTGCGGTCAGCAATTGGTGGGAGCATGACCAACCCCCAGCCAGTGATCCTCGGGGAGCTGCCCTCACTTTCCAAGCTCTACGTCAACGCGGCAACAACCGCCGCCCGCCGTCGGGTGTTGGGGTCGGCAACAGGCCAGCACACCTTGCCCCCAGTCAGCCACGAAGTGAGGAACGTCAAGGCAGACGTGGAAAACCTGACCGCATACCAACATCTGGTGGGGGAGACGGCCAGCGACACCCTGCCGGCCGGTTATGTCCATGCCTTGGCCTTCCCAGTGTCCTTGAGCGTCATGAACCGGGATGATTTCCCGTTGCCGCTCCTGGGCATGATCCACCTGAAGAACCATGTGGAGCAACGGATTCCCATTGCCTTCTCCGAGGCCTTGGATATCAGGTCCTGGGCTGAGAACCTTGCGGGCCACAAAGCCGGAACCCAGGTGGACGTTGTGGCGGAGGTCCGTTCGGCTTCCAGTGGCGAACTGCTCTGGCGTGGCGTCTCCACCTACTTGGCAAAGGGCATCTTCCTGCCGGGCATCGACAAACACGGAAGCGCGAACGGAGCATCAGCACCCAGCGACTTCTCTCCTCCAAACCCCACCGCGCTGTGGCAACTTGGCCTGGATACCGGACGGAGCTACGCAACGGTCTCCGGCGACTTCAACCCGATCCACCTCAGCGTCCTTTCTGCCAAAGCATTGGGCTTGCGTGGGTCCATTGCCCACGGAATGTACCTTGCCTCCCGTGCGCTGGCTGACGTGGGGGCCGTCAAAGCCGATGCGTTCACGTGGGACGTTGCCTTTGAGGCACCGGTGTTCCTCCCGGCAAGGGTCGCCGTGGATATTTCGACGGTTCAGTCGGGTTCAGGGAGTTGGGAACGTTCGGATTATGCAGCGTGGAATGCCCGCAGCGGCCGGCGTCATTTCACTGGCAGTGTGGCTGCGTTGGGCTGAGCAAGGTCCCGTTGTTGACCGAAGGGCGGCGGTCGCCATATGGTGACCGCCGCCGTCGTTAATCCCTTAAATCCCTTGTCTGCTGTTCCGGAACCGCGGGGGCCGACCATAAGGCACCACAGCGACGCGACAAGGGCCGTAAAACAAAACAAGGCCCGGAATCCGTAGATTCCAGGCCTTGCGATGGTGCGCGGAGGGGGACTTGAACCCCCACCCCCTTTCGAGGACTAGCACCTCAAGCTAGCGCGTCTGCCATTCCGCCACCCGCGCAGGTGGTGTTCGATGGAGTCGTTTGCACCTTCCGGTGCTTCGCTTTCCTCCGAAGCAGCGAGAAAAACTCTAACACGGTTTCCGGTGGCGAAAAAATCGGCGCGGGCCAGGATGGCTTCGAGGGACACCCGGAGACTTCCGGCGCCATGCATTCCTGACGAGGGCCGCGTCCGGTGAGTAGGCTGATGGGATAGGGGACGTTCAATCCGCGGAAGCCGCAGAGCACGTCGCCGAAACCTGCAGCCCAGCCACGCTAGGAGAGTTTCCATGTCTGTCATCCGCCCCGAAGATGAAGTTGTCCGGATCTGCCAGGAGCTGATCCGTATCGACTCCTCCAACTTCGGCGACGACACCGGGCCGGGGGAGCGTGCGGCGGCCGAATACACGGCGGGCCTCATTACTGAGGTGGGGCTCGAGGCAGAGATCTTCGAATCCGCCCCCGGTCGGGCCAACGTGGTGACCCGGATGGCGGGCGAAGACCCGTCTGCCGACGCCTTGGTGGTTCATGGACACCTGGATGTTGTTCCTGCCCTGAAAGACCAGTGGAGCGTTGACCCGTTCAGCGGCGAATTGAAGGACGGGCTGGTCTGGGGCCGTGGAGCCGTGGATATGAAGGACATGGACGCCATGATCCTTTCGGTCATGCGCGACTTCGCCAGGACCGGTCGCAAACCCAAGCGCGACATCATTTTCGCGTTCTTTGCCGACGAGGAAGCCGGCGGCACCTACGGCGCCCGCTACGCCATCGAACACCGGCGCGAGCTCTTTGATGGTGCCACCGAGGCGATCTCCGAAGTGGGTGGCTTCTCCGCCACCATCGGCGGCCAACGGACCTATCTGCTCCAAACAGCCGAGAAGGGGCTCTCCTGGCTCCGGCTGGTGGCACACGGCCGCGCCGGCCACGGATCTCAGATCAACACCGACAACGCCGTCACCCGCCTGGCCGCTGCCGTTACCAGGATCGGCGAATACAAGTGGCCGGTGGAGCTGACCCCTACCACCCGCCAGTTCCTGGACGGCGTCACCGAACTGACCGGAGTCGAGTTCGATGCCGACAACCCCGACATCATCCTGAAGGAACTCGGCACAGTAGCCCGCTTTGTGGGTGCGACGCTGCAAAACACGTCCAACCCCACGCTGCTGCGTTCGGGATACAAGCACAACGTCATACCGGAGTCGGCCGAGGCATTCGTGGACTGCCGGACGTTGCCCGGCCAACAGGAACTGGTGTTCGAGACCATCAAGGAGCTTGCGGGCGAGGGCATCGACATCAGCTATGTCAACAAGGATGTGTCCTTGGAAGTGCCGTTCGCCGGCAACCTGGTGGATTCAATGATCGACGCCCTGCACTCCGAGGATCCCGGCGCCAAGGTGCTTCCCTACACGCTTTCCGGTGGCACGGACAACAAATCCTTGAGCAAGATCGGCATCACCGGTTACGGTTTTGCCCCGTTGATGCTTCCTGATGAGCTTGACTTCACCGGCATGTTCCATGGCGTAGATGAGCGGGTCCCGGCCGAGTCCCTCCAATTCGGCGCCCGCGTTCTGAACAGGTTGCTCAGCAACTACTAGACCGCAATCAACAAGAAAGAGGCCTGGTGATGGCTCCCGAGGAAATCCTCCCCGACGCCCTGCTTGAGCGGCTGCGCGGCCGCGCTGCCGGCTACGACCAAAACAACGGATTCTTCCACGAGGACCTGGAGGAGCTGGCCGAGGCCGGCTACTTGAAGCTTTTCGTACCGGAGTCCGACGGCGGATTCGGGCTCGGTCTCGAAGCGGTAGCTGCCTTGCAGCAACGGCTCGCCACGGCTGCCCCGGCCACAGCGTTGGCCGTCAACATGCACCTGGTGTGGACCGGCGTCGCGCAGGTCATGGCTGCCCGCAACGACACCTCGTTGGAATTCGTCCTCAAGGAAGCGGGTCAAGGGGAAGTTTTTGCTTTCGGTATTTCCGAAGCGGGCAACGACTCCATGTTGTTCGACTCGGGCACCGTTGCCGAGCCGCTGCCCGATGGTGGGTACAAGTTCACGGGCCGGAAGATCTTCACGAGTCTTTCCCGAGGCTGGACCCGGCTGGGCACTTTCGGAAAAGACTCCGATGCCAGGGCCGGTGAGGGGGAGCTGGTTTTCGGTTTTCTGCGCCGCGACGAGCCCGGACACGAAACCCTTAGCGACTGGGACACGCTGGGCATGCGGGCCAGCGCTTCAAACACCACGCTCCTGCATGGCGCCGTGGTTCCGGCGGAGCGGATCTTCCGCAAGCTCCCGGTTGGGCCCAACAAGGACCTGCTGATCTTCGCCATTTTTGCGTGCTTTGAAACGCTTCTCGCCGCGGTCTATACGGGGGTGGCCCAGCGTGCTTTCACTCTTGGAGTAGAGAACGTCAAACGCCGGGTGTCGGCCAAGCACGGTGGCCGCAGCCTCGCCCAGGACCCTGATATCCGGTGGAAGGTGGCCGACGCCGCATTGGCCATGGATGGCATCGCACCTCAAATATCCAGCATTGCCCGCGACGTGGACAACCTGGTGGACCACGGAGCCCAGTGGTTCCCCCAACTGGTGGGACTCAAATCCCGGGCTACGGAAAACGCGCGCTACGTGGTGGATCTTGCCATCCGTGTCACAGGAGGCTCCAGCTATTTCAGGGGCTCAGAGATGGAACGCCTCTACCGGGACGTCCTGGCGGGCATTTTCCATCCGTCCAACGACGAATCTGCGCACAACACGGTGGCCAACGCCTGGTTGGGGCCGCTGGACGGTTAGGAGCCTAGACGGTCCGCTGCACCGAATACACCTTGCGGCGCAACCAAAAACGGCGGCCACCGCCGAGGTAGAGCACGCTGCGTTCGAGCTCCCACTTGCCATACTCGGAATGTTCCGCGAGCCGGCGCCGGGCGTCCGGCAGCGAATCGTCAGGTCCCACCGTCAGGACGAGGTACTCGTACTGACGTGCATAGTCTCGTTGGCGCTCTACGGAGCTACCCGGAAATTGTTCTCTCATCCCTCTCCATTTTCGTCCTTTTCCGGCTAACGTGAAGGCATGAGCATCGATCCGCGTGTCGCGCTTCAATCATTGACCGCCGCCCTCGAAGAGCACCTGGCTGCGTCATCCGCCCGCCGCGGTGAGGGCGACCCCACCGTCGAGGCCGCATTCTTCGCTGTTGCCGACGCCTTCGAAGTGTATGAGGACGCACTCTACGAGGCGTATTCCGAGGTTACTCCGCTTCAGGTCTTCGATGACGAGGAAGACGAAGACGACCAAGTGCCCGACGAAGACCTCGAAATCGTCGAGGACTAAGAACCCCATCGACCGGCCGCCTGTGGGCGGCCGGTTTTTTGTTGCCTTGATGACATGTTTGTAGCCTTTCACGCCCGGATTTCCAGGGTTTTCAGTAGTTAGGCCACGTAGTCCCGGCACCCCTGGATAGGTACTTGCACGTAGGGGTCATAGGTAATCCTGCGCAAAGTTGAGTATCGACTACTGGTGCGCCTTCGGAACGCCGCGGCTTCACTGATAGTTAGGCAACGGCAGGTCTGCAAAGAAGGCTGACATGGTGAGAGTTCAAGTCTTGCGATCCGGCAAGGCAGCGGCACCCCAGGGTGCGGCTCATGCCCCCACAGGGTCAACCTTCCGTGCTGACTCTGCCGCCGCCAACGTCAATCCGCCGGCGTCTCCTTGGATTGGCAAGCCCGCTGCTGCACAGCGGACTGAAAAGGCGGGACTGGCGGCGCCGAGGTCGGATGTCACCCTGGACCCCGTGCTGCCGCCAGTCACCCACCGTCACAAGCGGGTCAAGGTACCGTTCAAAGACCGTTTGACCTGGACGCGATTCCTGACGTACAGCCTCCGACTGGCTGACACGGCGTTGGTTGCCGTAGCAGTCATCGCCGGGACAGCGCTGAACACCCATGGAATGGGAACATCGCCCGGAGGGCCGGCGCAGGCCCAACACCTGGCCATGGGGTTGACCCTTGGAGTGGTCTGGTTGGCGGCGCTGGAGGTGTACAGGACCCGCGACCCGAAAGTCCTCGGCGTAGGCCCGGAGGAGTACAAACGGGTACTTTCCGCCAGTTTCCGGGTTTTCGGGTTCCTGGGCATCGTTGCGGTGGTGTTCCGTTTGGAGGATGTCAGTTCCTTTGTCCTTGTCTCCTTGCCGCTGGGCCTGGTGGCCCTGACCGGAAGCAGATGGGGCTTCCGCCGCTGGCTGAGCCACGAAAAGTCGAGGGGCCGTTGCCTATCCCGCGCGATCGTTGTGGGCGAACCGCAGGACGTCAGATACGTCATCAAGCAGATCAACCGAAAGTCCGGCGCCGCCTACGACATCCTGGGTGCCTGCCTCCCAGGTGCCCGCCGCGGTACTGTCCTGGCGGTGGACCACCTGCGCGTACCGGTCCTGTCTTCCATCTACGGTGTGGCGCACACCGTCCGGCAGACCGGTGCCAACGCCGTGATCGTCGCCGGCCCGGTTCCTGGTGGAAACCAGTTCATCCGGGAACTTGGATGGCGGCTTGAGGAAAATTCCGCTGAGCTGGTTCTGGCCGCGACCCTGACCAACGTGGCAGGCCCGCGCATACACTGGCGGCCTGTTGAGGGACTTCCCCTGATGCACGTGGACATTCCGCACTATTCCGGCGGGAAGCACACGCTCAAGCGGCTCATGGATATCGCAGTATCAGCAGCGGCTTTGCTCGTTCTGGCTCCTGTCCTGATCGTCCTGGCCGCAATCGTCCGGGCCGACAGCCCCGGGCCTGTCCTGTTCAAGCAGGAGAGGATCGGAAAGCAGGGCACTACCTTCCGGATGCTGAAGTTCCGTTCCATGGTGGTGGACGCCGAAGCACACCTGGAAGCCCTCAGCAGCCAGGATGAGGGCGCCGGTGTCCTGTTCAAGATCCGCGGAGACCCCCGCGTTACCCGGTGCGGCCGCTGGATGCGGAAGTACTCACTGGATGAACTTCCGCAATTCTGGAACGTCCTGGTGGGGAACATGAGCCTGGTAGGGCCCAGGCCGCCACTCTCACGGGAAGTCAGCGGCTACGAGCGCCATACGCACCGCCGGCTGTTGATCAAACCCGGAATCACGGGGTTGTGGCAAATCAACGGACGCTCGGACCTTCCGTGGGACGAGGCAGTCCGGCTGGACCTCTATTACGTGGAGAACTGGTCAATAGCGGGGGACCTCATCATTATGTGGCGGACCTTCCGGGCAATGACCCGGCCATCCGGCGCCTACTAGACAACACCATGAAGTACCTGACAAGAACCGCGCTTTCAACACAGAAGTCGAGTGGGAAATGAGCATACGAACAATTCCATCAGGACAACTCAACGGTCACGCACTGCGGCCCAAGCTTCGCATAGCAGTGGTCGGAGCGGGCTATTGGGGTCCCAATCTCGCCAGGAACTTGAAAGCCAGCCCTGACTGGGACCTTGTGGCCATTTGCGACCTCGACGTAGAACGCGGGCTCAGGCTCGCCGAAACGGTAGGTGGCGTGGCCGTCGTCGAGTCCTTGGACGAACTGCTGGACACATACAACCTCGATGCCGTCGCAGTGGCGACACCGGCACATACCCATCACGGAGTGGTGATGACCGCGCTGCGCGCCGGGAAGCATGTGCTGGTGGAAAAACCCTTGGCGGACAGCCGGGCAAAAGGATTGGAGATGGTGGAAGAAGCCAAAGCCAGGGGTTTGGTGCTGATGGCAGACCATACCTACTGTTTCACCCCGGCAGTCTTGAAAATCCAGGAGCTCGTAGCCACCGGCGCGTTGGGCGACATCCTTTACGTCGATTCGGTTCGCATCAACCTGGGCCTGGTCCAACCGGACGTCAATGTCTTCTGGGACCTGGCTCCCCACGATCTTTCCATCCTGGACTTCGTCCTGCCGGGCGGCTTGCATCCCACAGAGATTGCAGCCCATGGGGCAGATCCGCTGGGCACCGGCCGTGACTGCGTTGGACATTTGACGTTCGGCCTTCCCAACGACGCCATGGTGCACATCCACGTGAACTGGCTCAGCCCCACCAAGATCCGGCAGATGATCATCGGGGGATCGAAGAGGACCCTCGTGTGGGATGACCTGAACCCGCAACAACGCCTCAGCGTCTACGATCGTGGGGTCAGCCTGGAACACCAGCCCCGGTCAGCGGCAGACAAACGGACCTCCGCCATTTCCTACCGCCTCGGCGACACGTGGTCACCTGCGCTGCAGGAACGCGAGCCCCTGGGCCAGGTGGTGGCCGAACTCGCAGCTTCCATCCGCAACCACACCATGCCGCGAACCAGCGGTGAATCCGGGCTTCGCGTCCTGTCTGTCCTGGAGGCCGTCACCCAAAGCCTGAGCACCGATGGGCAGTCCACAGTGGTGGCCGGCAACGAGGTCAATCTCCAGGTTGCACGGTGAAAAGGCTCCTCGGTGCCAACGTCCTGGTCACCGGTGGAGCCGGAACCATAGGCTCCACGCTGGTTGACCAACTGCTCGACGCCGGTGCGGCGCACGTGGACGTCCTGGACAACCTGGTGCGGGGACGCCTCGCAAACCTGGACGCCGCCTTGGCCAGTGAACGGGTGGACCTGGTGGAAGGTGACCTGCGGGAACGCGACCTGGTGCATGACCTCACCCGAGGCAAGGACCTGGTGTTCCACCAGGCCGCCATCCGCATCACCCAATGTGCCGAGGAACCACGGCTGGCACTTGAAGTGCTGGTGGACGGAACGTTCAACGTGATCGAGGCCACCGCCCAACACTCCGTGGACAAGCTCATCCTGGCCTCCAGCGCTTCTGTCTACGGCATGGCCGAAGAATTCCCCACCACCGAACGCCACCATCATCACAACAACGACACCTTCTACGGCGCAGCCAAGTCCTTCAACGAGGGAATGGCAAGAAGCTTCCGGGCGATGTCAGGCTTGAACTATGTGGCGCTGAGGTACTTCAACGTTTATGGGCCCCGGATGGACGTGCACGGGCTGTACACCGAGGTGCTGGTCCGTTGGATGGAGCGGATCGCCGACGGCCTTCCGCCGCTCATCTTCGGCAGCGGTCAGCAAACCATGGACTTCATCCATACAGCCGACGTGGCCCGCGCCAATGTCCTGGCAGCACTCAGCAATGTCACCGAGGGCGTCTACAACGTAGCCAGCGGAACCGAAACCAGCCTCGCCGGGCTAGCCCAAACGCTGCTGGGGGTCATGGAGTCACCGCTGCACCTTGAGCATGGACCGGAACGGGCCGTCAACGGCGTGGCGCGACGCCTGGCCGATACCTCGGCCGCACGGGAAGACCTCGGTTTCGAGGCTGCCGTCGGCTTGGAGGATGGACTGCGCTCGCTGGTTGCCTGGTGGCGGCCACTGCGCGATGAGATTGCCGAAGGACGAAGCACCAACCGCCCTGACGCTCCGGTAGTGGGTGCGAGATGACCGCCTCCGGGCTCCACCTGGCACGCATCGACGTCATGAAGCCATGGCTGGGCGAGGAGGAGGCCCAGGCACTGGCCGAAGTGATCGCCTCAGGTTGGGTGGCACAAGGTCCTAAAGTCCGCCAGTTCGAAGAAGCGTTCTGCCTGCTGCAACAGTCAGACTTCGCCGTGGCGACGTCCAACTGCACTACCGCCCTGCACTTGGCCCTTGTAGTGGCCGGGGTGGGCCCGGGGGATGACGTGGTGGTGCCGTCGTTCTCTTTCATTGCCACAGCGAACGCCGCAACGTATGTGGGAGCGCGTCCGGTGTTTGCCGACGTCGACATCACTACCGGCTGTGTCACCGCTCAAACTTTGCGGGCCGCCCTGACTCCGGCCACCAAGGCCGTGATCGCTGTAGACCAAGGCGGGATGCCCGTTGATCTGGATCCAATCCGTGCGTTGTGCGATCCCTTGGGCATCACCGTGGTGGAAGATGCTGCCTGCGCCATTGGTTCCCGCTACCACAGCCGGCCGGTGGGGGCAGGGGCGGAAGTCGCCGCCTGGTCCTTCCACCCGCGCAAGGTCCTCACCACAGGGGAGGGTGGCATGCTCTCCACCTCACGGCAGGACTTTGCTGATAGATCAAGGCGACTCCGTGAACACGCCATGAGTGTCTCGGCTGCTGACCGGCACGCAAGCATCCTGGCTCCCCCGGAGGAGTACCTCGAGACCGGGTTCAACTACCGCATGACTGATCTTCAGGCCGCCGTCGGAATCATCCAATTGGGTCGGCTCCGGGAAGTCATTCAGCGGCGGCGGGAACTGGCGGCCACCTATGCAAACGCCTTCGCGGGAATTGAGGGCCTCCGGCTGGTCAACGACCCGGGTTATGGAACCAGCAACTTCCAGTCCTGCTGGCTGGAAGTCGGGCCTGGGTTTCCCGTGGGACGGGACGGGTTGATGTCTGTTTTGGCCGAGGATGGAATCTCCGCCCGTCGGGGGATTATGGCAGCACACCGCCAACCGGCCTACGCCGGCAAGGACAGCGGTAAGGCAGGCTTGGATGCCACCGAATGGCTGACTGACCACACGCTCATCCTGCCCCTGTACCACCAGCTTTCCCTGCACGACCAGGTCCGGGTCATTGATTCCGTTCTACGGGCAGCAGGTCGACTGACATGAGTGAACTTCTCCTCATCGCAGCCAGCGGCCTGGCCAGGGAGGTACTGGCCATGGTCCGCAGCAACGGGCCCTTTGACGTGATCGGGATACTCGACGACGACGAAGACAAACTCGGGCGGGTGGTGGACGGCGCCCACGTCCTTGGCCCCATCCGGGACGCCCTGAATTTCCCCCATGCCTTGTTGCTGGTGTGCATCGGATCCGGATCGGGGCGGGAAGCCGTTGTCATGCGGCTCAGGACCCTGGGACTCGATGAAGGCCGATATGCCACGGCCATAGATCCCTCCGTGCAAGTACCCGAAGGCTGCATGATCGGCAGGGGCAGCATCCTTCTTGCCCACGTGAGCATGACGGCGTCCGTGACGATCGGCAACCACGTGGTTGCCATGCCTGGCGTGACCTTCACCCACGACGACGACGTCAGTGACTTTGCGACCTTCGCCTCAGGGGTTTCGCTCGGGGGCAACGTTCACATTGGGCGTGCCGCCTATGTCGGGATGAATGCCAGTGTCCGCGAGCGCACGTCCATCGGTGCAAACGCCACGATCGGGATGGGCGCGGCGGTCCTCACCGACGTACCTGCGGAGGAAACCTGGGCCGGGGTCCCGGCGCGGGTCATCAGGCGGGGAAATTCCCCCGCGCTGGAGGGCATCAAATGAAACTGATGCGTCCCGTTCCCCTACGGCACCCGGTGAGTGTTTCGGTGGTGGTGCCGTGCTACAACTACGGACACTTCCTGCCTGAGGCTGTTGCCAGTGCTTTGGAGCAGGAGGGCGTGGACGTCGAGGTCATCGTGGTCGATGATGCGTCCACGGATGGCAGCGCCGCCGTGGCCTGGCGGCTGGCTTCCGAGGACCAGCGCATCAGCGTTGTCCTCCACGACAGCAATAAGGGGCACATTGCCACATACAACGACGGCCTCTCCAGGGCGCGGGGCCGCTACGTGACGCTTCTCTCCGCGGATGATGTCTTAGCCCCCGGTGCGCTGGCCCGGGCTGCCGCGCTGATGGAAGCCCACCCCCGGGTGGGAATGGTGTACGGCCTTCCGCGGGACTTCACTGACAAGCCTCCGGTCCCTTCCTCCCATGACCACAGCACATGGACTGTGTGGGAAGGCCGGGCATGGATTTCCCTGGCGTGCGCCCGCGGGAGGAACTTCATCCTCTCACCCGAAGTAGTCATGAGGACCGCGGCAGTGCTCAGCGTGGGTGCTTACAGCACCACGCTGCCGCACTCCGGGGACCTGGAGTACTGGCTGCGGGCCGCGGGCTCCTGGGATGTGGGCAGGATCAACGGACCGGTGCAGGCGTACTACCGGGTCCATGGTGCCAACATGCATCAGACGGAGTTCGCAGCGGCCGCCGTGGATCTTAGGCACCGGCTGGAGGCCTTCCGGGTCCTTGAAGACTCACGGTTTCCGGGCAATCCGAAGAATCGGGCACGGCAGGTGCAGCGGGCCAAGTGCGCCCTCAGCAAGGAAGCCGCCCAGTTGGGGTTCAGGGAAATCAACCAGGGCGGATCGGTGGAGGCCGCAATCGAGCTGCGGAAATTCATCGAGGGCCTGCACGAGGTTCCCGGAAATATCCACCGGGCCAACGCGTTGCATGCCAGGATCACCCGGGCAGCCCGCGGCCGGAAACCAAGGGCAGGGAGGCTCGCCGCTGGTTTTGTGCGGAGCCAGCTGGACCGGGTCCGCTGGCGGCTATGGGCCATGACGGGAATCTCGTGACCACCGTCAGCGGCCAAGACCGCACACTGGGCAACCGGGCTGCGAGCGCCACCCTCTGGGGTGGCGTCAACATGGCCCTGGGCCGGATCGTCCAGTTTGCCACCACCATCATCGTGGCCCGGATGATTGCTCCGGAGCACTTCGGGGCGCTGGCAGTAGCAATTGTGGTGCAGACCATCGCCACCAACATGGCCGAGCTCGGTGCAACAGCCGCCTTGGCGCGCGGCACCGGGGATCCGGACAAGATCGCCCCTACTGTCTTCTCCATTGCACTGGTCACCAGCGCCGTCATGACCGCGGCAGCCATCGCTCTGGCACCTGCCTTGGCCGCGGCGTTTGATGACCCGGCCGCGACGCCCGTGATCCAGGTGCTCTCGCTCACCATCCTGCTCCAGGGGGCTGGCGCCGTCCCTTCCACCATGGTGTGGCGGGAATTCATGCAGAAGCCGCGGGTCGTCGTCGACCTCTGCGGCCTGGTCACCGTCTTGGTACTGGTGGTGCCGATGGCGTTGGACGGTTGGGGAGCGATGGCGCTCGCTTGGTCCCGGGTGGGTGGGCAGTTGGTGGCCATGACTGGATATTGGATCATCACTCCCAAGAGGTACGCCCTTGGCTTTGACCGTGCCGTGGCAGCGGAGATCCTGCGTCTGGGCATGCCGTTGGCCCTGGCCAACCTGGTAGTGTTCGTGACCCTGAACGTGGACTATCTTCTGATAGGCAGGATGCTCGATCCAACGGCATTGGGCTTGTACCTGTTGGCGTTCAATCTGGCCGGGTTGCCAAGTTCCGTGATCACTGCGGTCATACGGGCCACTGCGGTGCCCACCTTTGGCCGGCTGTTCGCGGAGGGCACCCTGGGGGCGGTGGCGGGCAGGTTTGTGGCCGGTATTTCCTACTGCGCATTCCCGATCTCGGCCATGGTGATAGCTCTTTCGCACCCTTTGATGGTGGTGGCCTACGGGGACGCATGGGCGCCGGCCGGGACAGCGCTGGCAACACTGGGAGTCTTCGGCGCTACTCGGATCCTGGTGGAAGTTTTCGCTGACCTGTGCGTGGGTGCAGGTCGAACCGTGTGGCTTTTCTGGTTGCAGGTGGCTTGGCTGGTGAGCCTCACGCCGGCACTCATCGTTGGGATTCAATGGTGGGGGATCGCCGGGGCGGGAATCGCGCATGCTGCAGTGGCCTGTTTGGTGGTCATCCCTTTGTATGTGGTGGTGCTCAAATCCGTGCTGGATGTTGGCGCCTGGGAATTGGTGCGTGGAAGTCTTGTCCCTCTAGCGGCTGCCATTATCGCCGGATCAGCGGCATGGCTTGCAAGCGTCAGCGTGACGGAGCCTCTGATGGCTCTTCTGCTGGGGGGCTTCCTGGGGGGCGCGGTGTACGTAGCGCTGACGTACCGGCGGGGGAGGCTGCTGCTGCAAACTGTGCGGGGGCTGCTCCGCGAGAGGACTTCCCTCCCTGCAGGCGGACATACGGGTGCGGGGGAATCATGACGACAAACCTGCCGGTGAATGGTGCCAGTTCCTCTCCGATCAGCGACCTTGCGGTGGTCACACCAAGCTATGTGCCCGACCGTGAGTTGTGCATTGACCTGAACCGGTCGGTCCTCGAAATGACCGGCCCCGGCGTGGTACATCACATCATCGTCCCGGACCGGGACGTGGGGGTCTTCGCTGGCCTCCGGGGGCCCAGGACAGAGGTGCACGCAGCCAGCGAATTCCTGCCGTCTTCGTTTATCAGGCTTTCGGGGTTCAACGTCTGGATCAATGCAGCCCATCCCTGGCCGCCGGTTCGTGGGTGGATCGCCCAACAGATACTTAAACTCGCCGTGGTTGCGGCACTTCATGTTGACGGTGCCTTGCTCCTTGACTCCGACAGCCTTCTCATCCGCGATACCAACCTTGATACATTCCGGAAGGACGGCAGGATCGCCCTGTACCGCGCTCCAGGGGCTGTTGATGCGTCCCTTCCCGGGCACAGGCAGTGGCACGTTTCGGGCCGTCGGCTCTTGGGGCTGGCACCTCCTCCCGAAGGTGACCTGGCTGACTACATCTGCTGGCCGTGCCTCTGGGAACCGGCCGTGGTGAGAGACCTGCTCCACCACATCCAGAACGTTACGGGCCGGGACTGGCACACAGCGGTCGGAGCGGAGCTGCATTTCTCCGAGATGATGCTGTACGGCCTGTATGTTGACGAAGTCACCGGCGGCCCTGCCGCCAGCGTCAGTGAGATGTGCGGAATTGTCCACTCCGACGAGGTGCCCTTGGACCAGGCGGACATCGAACGGCTGCTCCACGGGGCGGCCCCAGGCAAACATGTTGTGATGCTTTCCGCCAAGGCCGGCATACCCCTGGATGTGCGGAGGCGTGCCCTACGGTCGTTCCTGCAGACCGCCCCCGGTTCGGAACGGGGTGGTATCCAGTGATCAACGTGATGGGGCGGATTCTGGGCCAAGCCAGGAAGGATGGTTGGGGTTCGGTTGCCGCTAAAGTGCTGCAGAGGACTGCTGGCAAAGCACTGGAAAACCTGGCTTTCACCGAGCCCACGCTGCCGGTTCGGCCTGAGGACATCGTGGATTTTGATGTTCTATGTGCCGCAGGCAGCCCTCGCCCCAGAACGGGGAGCCTCGATGTCGGGTGGGTCTGTACGCCTCCTGGACCCGGCTCAGGCGGACATACCACCTTCTTCCGCATGGTTCAGGGCATGGCGGACCGCGGGCACCGTTGCACGCTTTTCCTCTACGACCGCAACAGCGATGACGTTTCCCGGCACACTTCCACCATCAGGCAATACTGGCCGGATCTCGATGCCCACGTGAGAAGTGTTACCGAGGGGTTCGAGGGAATGGACGCCGTGGTTGCCAGTTCGTGGCCAACCGCGTACGCGGCCGCGGCACGGCGGGGTCCGGACATTCACAGCTTCTACTTCATCCAGGACTACGAGCCATACTTTTACCCCCGGGGCACGCTGTATTGGCTCGCAGAGAACAGCTACCGCCTGGGGTTCACCAACATCGGCCTCGGAGAGATGATCACCGCCGTGATGAAGGCAGAAACAGGTCAGGAGCCCGCCGCTTCAGTACCCTTCGCCTGCGACACTTCGACCTACCGCCTGCTGGAGGACAAAGACAGACAGGGTTCCCGCCAAGGCGTGGTCTATTACGCGAAGCGGGCGGTGGATCGACGCGGTTACCTCCTTGCCAAACTGGCCTTGGAGCAATTCCACGCTATGCATCCGGAGCAGGAAATACACGTCTACGGCGACAGGATCAGCGGTTGGTCCATTCCCGTGCACAACCACGGCAATCTCAGTCCTGCTGCTTTGAACGAGCTCTATAACCGCACCATCGCGGGGCTTGCCATCTCTTTCACCAACATCTCCCTCGTCCCGGAAGAACTGTTGGCTGCCGGCAACGTGCCCGTACTGAATGAGTCGCCGTTCGCTGCACAGGTCTTGAGCGACCCGGACGTCCTGTGGTCACCTGCCATCCCACGCCGGCTGGCCGAAACGCTGGCGGAAGCGGTTGAGGCCCCTGATGTCTCCGGGCGTGCGGCTAGGATCGCGCAACGCAAGCGACTGGACTGGTCGACCTCCCGGGAAAGCTTTGCCGCAGTGCTCGAATCCGTCTGTGCCAAAGAACCAGGAAGCCCGGGGCTGCCATGAGTACTGCGCGTAGTTTCCCTAGCCTTCGGCAACCGGTGCAAGCTCCAGAGCTGGACGACCTCACCGTGAGCGACCGATCGGCCAGCCCACGGGTGCCCTTGCTTTTGAAGTTTGCCGCTTTCGGAATCTTCTTCTTTCCCTCCAATATGGTGCTGAAACCGCTGGGCGCGGTGGGTACGTTGCCCCTGATTTTTGCATTGCTGCTCTTGGCTGTCTGGCTGTGTTCCGTACTCTTTGGGTTGACCAACCCGTTGGATACCAGGCACCCCGGCCGCATGGGCTTCGTTCTCCTCTGGGTGGGAACTTGCGCTTCCTATGCGGCGATGTACTCCGGCTACACCGGGGGAAGCGAAAGTCCTGCACGCGCTGCAGCTGACAGGTGGCTGATTCTCCTGTTGGCCAGTGCCGGTATCATCCTCGTTACGGCGGAGGCCGTGAGGACGCTGAAGACTGCCATGGAACTGACCCGTGCCTTGTTGGCCGGTGCGGCCTTCTGCTGCCTTGTTGCCGCCGTTCAATTTTTCTTCCGGATTGATCCCATGCAGTGGTTGCAAATGGCAATGCCGGGCTTCACCAATAACGGGGGAAATACAACATT
Organism: Paenarthrobacter sp. 4246; assembly: GCF_040546855.1. Classification (NCBI taxonomy): domain Bacteria; kingdom Bacillati; phylum Actinomycetota; class Actinomycetes; order Micrococcales; family Micrococcaceae; genus Paenarthrobacter; species Paenarthrobacter sp. 4246. The sequence continues at coordinate 304,885 of NZ_JBEPOP010000003.1, read as the reverse complement.
CCAGATACGCGGGTCGTTGATGCGCGTCTCAGGGAGCACATTTCATTCCATCGAAATGGCCGTGATCTGTGCAATGCTTCTTCCCCTCTCCATCTGGCGGAGCCTCTACGACCCTAAAGGCAGAAAGTGGGTCCATTGGACCATCACGGCGCTGTTGGTCTTTGCCATCGCCTCGACGGTCTCACGCTCAGGCATCCTTGGCCTCTTGGCGGGCATGGCAGTCTTCCTGCCTTTCCTTCCCCGCCTGGCCAGGCAATGGGCCTACGTCGCAGCTCCCGTCACCGTAGCCGCACTGTTCCTCGGAGTGCCGGGCCTGATCGGGACCCTCACTGCGTCATTGACTGCCGGGGAAAGCGATCCTTCGATTACCACACGGACCAACAACTACCCCCGCGTCGCTGCCATGGTAGAAGAACATCCGTTCTTCGGAGTTGGTCCAGGCAACTACATGCCAAGCAACGCGATACACATCCTGGACAACCAGTACCTGAACGCAACGGTCACCATAGGTTTGGTCGGGCTTGTCGGGTTGATTGCCTACCTGACCTTTCCCGGCCTGACGACACTCCTCGCCGCTCGCGCTTCCCGCCTTGCGCCCCTGCGCTGCCTGGCAGGCGCCGTAGCCGCAGCAGGAATTGTTGCCGCCATCTGCTCGCTCACCTTCGACTCCATGTCCTTCCCAGTGTTCGCCCTCACCTACCCCTTCATCGTCGGATTGTCCGGAGGGACCTGGAACATGGTCCGGCGGGAACTTGAACTCCAAAAAGTGCGTACCCCATCCGACCACCCATCCGGGCCGACCCAAAGCACCACGCAACTAGTCCCCAAGGAGGGAACATGGACCCCGTAGCCGTTCTCAAGACTCTTTGGCGTTACAAGGTATTCGTAGTGCCCGTTCTGCTGCTGACGGCGGTGGCCGCTGTGTACATGTTCTCTTTCGCTCCACGAACCTATGAGGCCCGGACCACCTATGCAATCGTCAACCCGCAGACCCCTACAGCGGAGCAAATCGAAAAAGATCCTGCCTTGGGTCTGCTTAATCCGGATAACCCCTACCTGCGGTCTGCCGACTCGTCCCTTGTAGCCCAAGTTGCCGTGACCCGCCTGAACGACGTGGCCACTGGCGACATCCTTGCGGAGCAGGGGCTCAGCACTGATTACAAAGTAGAGCGTCCCTCCGATGCGTTCCTCATTGACATCTCCGGCATCTCGGACGACAAGTCACAGGCCATTGCCACTGCCAAAGCATTGGGGGAGCGCCTGGAAGAGGACCTTCGAACCATTCAAACAATTAACGGAGCCTCCGACAGGTATCTTTTCACCGCGCTGGCGGTAGCCTCGCCCGATAAGGCCACGGAGCAGTTCTCCAGCAGGCTGAGGTCCGTGATCGTCGTTGTGGTGGCCGGTCTCGTCCTCACCCTTGGCGCGGTCTCCCTGGCCCGTGCCGTCGAGACAACCCGGAAGCGTGGGAAGTCCACAAAGACCAGGTCCGGCAAGCGAGGGTCACCGATGGAACGCGAAACCAAAACGTCAACCCTGGACCTTCCCGGCACAGGCCTAACGGTCAACGACACCTCGTTACCACCCATGGAAGTCCTTCTTGGAGGCGATACCCGTCGACAAAGCCAGGGCAACAAGACGGTCACCAGCCCACCGGCTGTTCAGCCAACCAACAGCCGGTAGGCTCGGGAAAGGTGCGGCCATGAACCGGTTTGGGTACTTGGTGCCGGAATTCCCGGGTCAAACACACGCCTTTTTCTGGCGTGAACTGAAAGCACTGACGGAGCTCGGACACCAGCCAGAACCAGTCTCCACGCGCCATCCAGGACAGGCCGGTCCCATCCCTTCCTGGGCGCATGGCCGGATACCGGAAATCCACTACCTCGTACCACCGAACGCGCTGCAGATTGCAGGGACTGCCTTGACTGCGCTCTCCGGACTGCGGCACCTTGATGAGCTCCGAGCAGCCTCCGGCCTGCAAGGCAGTCCCCTCCCTCCAAGGAAACTGATCCAAGACCTTCCACGGAAGGCCGCCCTGTTCCTGGCCGGAGCCGCACTGGCCAGGCATGCACGAACCAGAGGGTGGACTCACATCCACGTCCACTCCTGCGCAGACGCAGCCCAGGTGGCGCTCTTCGCCCACATACTCTCAGGCATTCCCTACAGCCTGACCCTCCATGGCCCCCTCAGCGACTATGGACCCAACCAAAGCGAAAAATGGCGCAACGCCGAGTTCGCCATCATCATCACAGAACAACTCCTTGCCGAAGCACAGGAGCACCTCAACGGAAGCCTGCCCACCACCGTGAAGGTCGCCCCCATGGGCGTCGAACTCTCCGCCTTCGCCCGCCTGAGCCCCTACAAGCCGTGGACCCAAGGCACCCAAGCCCAAATCTTCAGCTGCGGACGACTCAACCCCAGCAAGGGTCATATGGACTTGCTCAGGGCCCTGCGGAGAGTTGTTGACTCCGGGGTGGATGCCGCCCTGACCATCGCAGGTGAAGACGAACACGGCGGCACGGGCTACCGGACGGTCCTGCAACAAGCCATTACCGACTTGGGACTGACACGACGCGTAACACTGCTCGGCGCAATCCCCGAAGACCGGGTCCGCAGGGAACTGGAGCGGACACACCTTTTTGCCCTGGCCAGTCTCCAGGAACCGCTGGGAGTCGCCATCATGGAAGCCATGGCCATGGGTGTCCCGGTAGTCGCTACCGCTGCCGGCGGAGTTCCCCAGCTCGTCACAGAGGGCCTCAGCGGCCTCCTGGTGGAACCCCGGCAACCGGCAAAGTTGGCCACCGCAATGGTCCACATTCTGCGAAACCCTGCCAAAGCTGCCGAGATGGGCGCCCACGGCAGAATCAGGCTCGAATCCACTTTTGACGTACGCCAAAGCGCTTCTGCCCTGTCCGAACTCATGTCCTGTCCGAACTGACAAAAACACCAGGAGAAACCGTGAGTGCAAAAACCGTGGGACTGTGGACCGGCGCTGCGCTCGCCGTGGCACTGATTGGCGTGGCAGCAGCCAACGGGCTGACACCGACCGCCGGACAGCGGGAGCCTGCGTCGCAACCCGCAGCTGGGGCCGCGGCCGGACCGAACACGACGGCGGTCACCCTCCGGCCTGTTGACGGGGGAGCGGACTACTATGCCAGGTTCAGGAACAGTCTCCCCGCCGAGCCCACCTTCTTTCCTATTGGAGTGTGGCTGGAAAGTGTCCTCGACAAGGGAAATGTCGCCATGGACGCCGCGGCGGGACTCAACACCTATGTGGAATTGACCGCCAACTCAGACGTCCAACTGATCCACGATTCAGGCATGTACGCCCTGCCCGCCTTCGTCCATGAAGCCGCGGCCGGATTCACGCTGAGCGACGAGGTGGACATGTGGGCAGGCCCCGGTAATGCAACCTGGACGGGAAACTATCCCGGCGAGGGCCCTCCCTGTTCCCCGGAGGGAACTCCGTGCGGGTACACCATCCAGAAGGACCGTCGGGCGGTGGCCCCACAAGGTGCACTGCTCTACTCCAACTATGGCAAGGGCGTAACCTTCTGGGAATCGGACGAGGAAGCACGCGAGTTCTTCACAGGCCTTCAGGATGTGGTGTCCGCAGATAACTACTGGTTCACCGATCCCAACATCTGCGGCCAAGGCGAGGGCGGCGCCATCGTAGGTTACGCAAGGGATCTGACAAAGGAGGAATGCCGGCTGGCTGCCAACTATGGCTGGACCATCGACAGGCTACGGAATCTGCAGGACCCTGCCGCCAGAATTCCCGTCTGGGCATTCGTGGAAAACGGTCATCCATCCGGCGACGTCCCCAACACCTCCACCATTACCGGTCCCGAACTCCGTGCCGCCGTGTGGAGCAGCCTCATTCATGGCGCCCGGGGGATCATCTATTTCAACCACAACTTTGGCGGCGAATGCCTCACCCAGCACGTCATCAGGGACTGTGGGAAGGACATCGTTCCCACCCTCACCGCCGTCAACAAGCAAATCACGGGTCTTGCTCCGGTTCTCAACGCACCGTTCCTCGACAATGCCACCACAGCAACCGGGCCCGTAGACTTCACCACCAAACTCCATGACGGAAAGACCTACGTCTTCGCCGGAGCCAACAAAAAGGCGGGCGGCGATGCTAGCTTCAAAGTCCGGTGTGGCGGCAGTACCGCCGTCGTACTTGACGAAAACCGGACCATTCCGGTGGTGGACGGCACTTTCACCGACACATTCGCTGACGGAAACGCCGTCCACCTCTACCGCATTGAAGGCGGGGGAAGCTGCGGCTTTTGACTAACGGCTGCTGTCGTCCCGCTCCCAGGCGGATGCAGGCTTTCCTCCCCGGAACGGACGACGGCGGCCACCAACGGCGAAGGCAGCGTAAACAGCGGCGTCAACAGCGGAGAACGGCCCCCTCACGGAGGACAACAATTCCCGGACAGTCCGTGACGTCGCAGCTTCGGCCCCCATCCTGTCCTGCTGCGCATTGCCGCGATAGCTCCGCCGAAGAACAGCCAGCAACGCAGCACAGCTCCGGGGCGTCCGAACCACCACAGGCTCAGTAGGCAGCACGGCTTTCTCCTCTCCACTGAAGAGCCGGTCAACGTAATAGTCATCACCTGTCAGCGACGGAAAGGCTCCGAGCCGATCGTGCCCGGCCTCACTGAGCGCATAGACCCCCGCACCCCAAAGTCCCTGGGCGGTGGAAGGAATCCGGCCCCTCGCCCGGTAATAGGACCTAACCAAAGCAGAGGCACCATCAGTGTTGTAGCGGAACGCCGGACGGGCCGCCAGCAACGGGCCGTCCGAAAGAGCCTTCAGGACCGCGTGCACGGCATCCGCACTGACTTCAATGTCCGCATCAAGGTAAAGACGGGGCCAACGCACCGCAGCCTGGTCTGCCGCGTTCAACGCCGAGGTCTTGGAAGCAGCATCCACTCGCAGGACCCGCACGTCTTCAAACCCCGACGCAATGGCCTCCGTGCCATCCGTACAGCCATTGCACGCGACAATGACCTCAACACTGCCCCAGGCAATGACACCCTGCAACGATTCCAGGGTCCTGGCGATGACAGCTTCTTCATTGTGAGCCGGGATGATCACAGCGCCCGATGGTGGCGCCGCGCCCATCATCGGGGAAAGCTCTGCGCGGGTAGCGTGCGGCAGCGCATCCCACCGCCTGCGGTCAACCACGGCAAGGGCAGCCTGACGATGCCCAGGCTTATGGAGCCGGACAAGCTCCGCAGCCATGACCACCAAAGTGAACGCTGCCACAGTGCCCCTGCCGTGATACTTGTCCGCATAGCGCAAACGGTTCACGGACATCAGCGCGGTCAACTGCGGCGATGTACCCGACCCCCCACGTTCATGCCACATCCGCGCCAGGGGCTCAAACCAGATGGAAAGGCCCGCGGCCCGCACCCTTCGGCAAAAGTCTGTCTCCTCGGAGTACAGGAAGAACTGCTCATCCCAGCTGCCCACCTCACTCACAGCATCAGCGCTGATCAAGAGCGCCGCACCCGTCGCCCAATCAACCCGGTGGGCATACACGTAACTCTCCGGATCAAAGTCCATCTCAGACAACCAACCCGGCCTGCCCTGGAGGTGTCCGCCCAAGGCCGCGTCACCCAGCGCTCGCAGGACCCCCGGCTCCCGCCTCAGCGATGGATAAACGCTGCCGTCGTCGTCGAGCAGGACCGGCACCACCATGCCTGCCCCTGACACTGCCATCCGTCGCCGCATGACCGCGATCGCGCCAGGCTCCACCCGCAGGTCCGGGTTGAGGATGAGGTAGGCGTCCGCGTCGCCAGCCACCCGCATGGCAGCGTTGATTCCGCCGGCATACCCAAGATTCCCACCCGTGCGTAGTGCCAGGACGTCTGGAAACCGGGCCAATTCGGCCATGGTCTTGTCGTCGGGGGAGTTATCAGCCACAACAACCCTGATGGTTTGTGCGGTGGCCTCCGCCCGGAGCCCAGCTACCAACGGCCCCACGTCGTCTGCGTTGTTGTAGGTCACCACGATCACGGCGACGTTGGCTTTGACGTCACCCGCGACGAACTGTCCCGGAGCACGGCTGGGCCCGCACTCCGGGGCAGATTCAACGGCGTTGGAGGGCACTGCCGCCTCAGAGACGGTTGGCGGATCGGACGGGTCTGCGGCACTTTGACGCCGCAACGTCATGTAGGCCTCTGGCCCGTCCACCAAGTATCGCCGGGCGAGTCTTCGCGGTTCCAACGCCAGCCGCCACGCCCACTCCATCCCGTGGTCACTCACCCAGCCCGGGGCGCGCCTGATCCGGCCCGCCAGGAAATCCACCACCGCGCCGAAGGCGAGCAACACCCTAGCTCCTGTCAGCTGCCCGTATTCCTCAATCCACAGCTCTTGCCGTGGCTTCCCCAAGCCCACCACCATGATGTCCGGACAGGTGGCAGCTATGTTCTTCGCCAACATCGAGGAGGCCTTCGCGTCTGCGAGGACCGAACGTTCGGGTGCCCACCAGCCGGCAACGCTTAGACCGGGACGTTCCGCAGCAAATCTATGTCGGATGAGCTCCTGCGCCTGGGGGCTTCCGCCCAGGAAACCCACACGGAGACCACGGTGTTCGGCCTCCTCCAGCAGTGGTCCAATGAGGTCGCTGCCTGCCAGCCTGGGCCACGTCCGGCCGGTGATCCGCGCGGCTTCTGCAACCAGCGGTGCCCCGTCCACCAAGGTCAGCCACTCCAGCGGACCAGGCTGGCTCAAAGTGCCGTTCCATCTGCCACCCGAGCCGAAATGGCGGAGGTGGTCAAGATTGGCTGAACAGACCGCCAGCGGCTTCGCGTCCATGGCCTGTGTATGGTCAAGAATCTGGCGCATTGCACCGTCGAAGTCCATGAGCTTGACGGGCGCACCCCCCAAGGTGACCCACTGTGCAGCCTCCGGCTCGGTGGGGCCGGGCTGGCTTGCGGAAGACGGGCCCCGCAGTGGGGTCAGGAGCCACGATCCCCTGGCGCCCTGCGTGGCGGCGCGTGGGAGCACGGCGGCGTGGGGGAGTGCGTCTTGTCGGGGCGCGATCTTCGGCAGCAGCATTCTCGGCTCTCCAGGCTTCAGGTCCAGCTCAGGACACAACAATTGAGCCGGCGATCCATGCTGCTGCACTGCCTGGATCGCCGCGGACAGCCAAGGCTGCCCATCCAACGTGTTCACTTGAGTTGTCTCCCGGCCTGCCTCAGGCTGGCTGCCGTACGGCCACTGTAAGCCCTTTTTCCGGACGCCGCTAGGGTTCCAAGCCCTCCAGATACTCCGTCAGGCGCATCGGCGCTGGAGCCGGGTCGAATCCGGTGGCCCGGATTTTCGCCAGGTCCAGAACGCTGCTGCGGGGGCGCGGCGCTGTACCGGGCCTGGCATAGTCTGCAGTGCTGACAGGCTTCACCCGGACAGGATCGGCCCCGCAGTGCCGGAAGACATCCCGGGCAACGCCTGCCCAGGATGCCCGCTCGCCGCTGTTGCTGACGTTGTACGTGCCGTAGGGGGCCTGACGGTCCACCAGGTGACGGATGGCCGCAGCGACGTCGACGGCGAAGCTCAGCCTGCCCCATTGGTCATCAACCACGGACGGCGAAACCCCCTGGGCGGCCAGGGCAGCCATGGTTCGAACAAAGTTTCGACCCTCACCCACTACCCAACTGGTCCGCACGATGTAATGCCGCGGGACCGACGCTGCGGCTACCTCTCCAGCTGCTTTGCTTTGCCCGTACACCCCCAAGGGTGTCGGGTTTTCGTCCTCGCGGTGAACGTCGACAGTTCCGTCGAAGACATAGTCGCTGGAGACATGAACCAGCGTTAGTGAATGCTCGACGGCGGTCCTCGCCAGGCGGGCCACGGCAGTTGCGTTGATGGCCCAGGCGGCTGCACGGCCATCCGCGGTTTCGGCGGCGTCAACACCCGTAAAAGCTGCCGCATTGATGATGGTGCCGTATTTCCGCCAGTCCCGTGCCGCATACGATTCCCACGACGTGAGATCGAAGTCTGCCCGGCCGGCGAATTCCACGCTGGCCTCTCCGGCATACTCGTCCCGTAGGGCCTTGCCTAGTTGTCCGTCCGCTCCGAGGACCAGCGTTCGCCGTGGCTGCATGGGCTTGACGTCCGGCAATCGTGGGTGGTTCTTGTCCTGGGTCGACAGCACAGCCCGGTCCAACGGAATGGGCCAGGGAACGGCTACGTCTTCGTCGGCCGCATTGAGAAAGGTATAGTCCTTCTGCGCTTCAACACTCCAGTGATCATTAACCAAGTACGTGTAGGCCGTGTCGTCTTCCAGGGTCTGGAAGGCGTTTCCAACACCGCGGGGAACGTACACCGCATCCTTGGCCGTCATTTCCGCACAGAACATGGTGCCGAAGCCGGGCCCTTCGCGCAGGTCCACCCATGCACCGAAGATCCTCCCCGACGCCACAGAAATGAACTTGTCCCACGGTTCGGCATGGATTCCCCGGGTAGTTCCGCGCGCAGCGTTGAAGGATATGTTGTTTTGCACCGGTCCGAAGTCCGGGAGCCCCACATCCAGCATCTTCTGCCGATGCCAGTTTTCCTTGAACCATCCCCTGGCATCGCCATGAACGGGCAACTCAAACAGGACCAGCCCGGGAATCGTCGTGGTCCTTGAGCGCAACTGCTGCAGCGGTTCCACGGATCAGTGGCCTTGACCGGCGTATTTGGATTCCGTCGACGCCTTCTGTGGCCGCCACCACGCTTCGTTGTCCCGGTACCACTGGACTGTGGCGGCGAGGCCGGCGTCGAAATCCGAAAACCGGGGCGACCACCCAAGTTCCCGGCGGAGCTTGCTTGAATCGATGGCGTAGCGCAGGTCATGGCCTGGACGGTCGGTCACCAGGTCGTAGGCGTCGCTGGGCTGGTTGGCGAGGGACAGCAGCTTTTCCACCACCTCCCTGTTGGACCGTTCTCCGTCGGCTCCGATCAGGTAGGTTTCGCCCAAGCGGCCCCCTTCAAGAATGGCCACGACCGCAGAGGAATGGTCTTCGACGTGAATCCAGTCGCGCACGTTTCGGCCATTGCCGTAGAGACGAGGCCGCGTACCTTCCAGGATGTTGGTGATCTGCCGGGGGATGAACTTCTCAACGTGCTGGTACGGACCGTAGTTGTTGGAGCAATTGCTGATGGTCGCCTTGAGGCCGAAGGACCTGACCCATGCCCGCACCAGCAGGTCCGAGCCTGCTTTCGTGGCGGAGTATGGACTTGTGGGCCGGTAGACGGAGTCTTCGGTGAACCGGCCCGGTTCATCCAGGGCAAGATCGCCGTAAACCTCGTCCGTGGAGATGTGATGGAAACGGGTCCCGTGCTTTCGCGCGGCTTCGATCAGGGTGAATGTTCCCAACAGGTTGGTGTCGAGGAAGGGCCGGGGCTCTTCCAAGGAGTTGTCATTGTGGGACTCGGCGGCGAAATGCACCACGGCATCCACGGCGGCAGTCAGCGGATCCACCACTGCGGCATCACAAATGTCACCCTGGACAAATTCGAAGCGTTCCGGGGGCAACCCGGCCAGCGATTCGATATTGCCTGCATAGGTCAATTTATCCAGGACCGTGACATGAAGGCCGGTGTGCCCCATGATGTAGTGGACAAAGTTGCATCCGATGAATCCGGCCCCGCCGGTGACAAGGATTCTCTGCATGGCCCTAGAGTAGCCGTCCGCGGCGGGACAGGGCACAGGTGAGGACGGCAGGTTTGCGAGGAATTATTCTTGCAGGTGGGACGGGTTCAAGGCTCCATCCCATCACGCTCGGAATCAGTAAACAGTTGGTTCCCGTGTTCGACAAGCCAATGATCTATTACCCGTTGTGCACACTGATGCTCGCCGGGATCCGCGATGTCCTCATCATCACCACGCCCGGCGATGCCAGCCAGTTCCAGCGGCTCCTGGGCGATGGTTCACAGTTCGGCATCAACCTCACCTACGCGGAGCAGCCGACGCCGGACGGACTCGCCCAAGCGTTCATCCTGGGGGAGGAGCACATCGGGAGCGGCAAGGTGGCCCTCATCCTCGGCGACAATATTTTCAATGGGCCCGGCATGGGCAACCAGCTGCGGCATTATGTGGACGTCGACGGCGGCGCCATCTTCGGGTATTGGGTCAAGGACCCGTCCGCCTACGGTGTGGTGGAGTTCGACGACGATGGCCTGGCGGTTTCGATCGAGGAGAAACCGTCCGAGCCCAAGAGCAACTATGCCGTCCCCGGACTGTACTTCTATGACAACACCGTGGTCGCCATGGCGAAGGACCTTAGACCTTCCCCACGGGGAGAGTTGGAAATCACGGACATCAACAGGAAATACATGGAAATGGGACGATTGCACGTCCAGAAGTTCCCCCGTGGCACCGCATGGTTGGACACAGGCACCTTCAGCGACCTGAACGATGCCTCCAACTATGTCCGCACCACTGAGAACCGGCAGGGCTTGAAAATCGGCGCTCCGGAAGAAGTGGCGTGGCGGATGGGTTACCTGGATGACGACGGACTTCGACAGCAGGCCGCAAAGCTGGCCAAGAGCGGGTACGGCAGCTATCTGCTCGACATCCTGGACCGGCAATAGACCCGTCTACAGTGCCGAAACGTCCTCCAGGGCGCGTCCTATCTCCGCAGGCAGAACCGTCAATTGTGCGTCCAGCAATTCCTTGAGCTGCACGGCGTTCCTTGCCCCGACGATCGCTGTCGAAACGCCGGGCCTGGACAGCAACCAGCTCAAGGCAACATCCATGGGGGAGCGCCCCAGACCGCGGGCAGCCATTGCCAGGGCCTCCACCACGCGGGAGGCCCTTGGCTCCAGGTAGGGCTCCACATAGGCAGCCAGCCGGCTTTGGGCGGCACGGGAATCGGCCGGGATCTGACCACGGTATTTGCCGCTCAGGACGCCCCTGCCCAGCGGTGCCCACGCCATGAGTCCCAGTCCAGCGTCTTCGACGGCAGGGATCAGTTCATCCTCCGCCTTTCGCTGAACCAAGGAGTACTCCGACTGGTTGGCCACCAGGGTGAATCCGGCCACGGCAGCTGCCTTGGCCGTCTGCCAGCCGTTGTAATTCGAAATACCCACGTAACGGGCACGGCCGGTCCGCTGGGCCAGCTCAAGCGCGGAGAGGGTTTCATCAAGGGGTACGTTGGGGTCCCATTCGTGGGCGAACCAGATGTCGATGTAATCGGTGCCCAGCCTGGCAAGACTGGCATCGAGCGCGGACAGCATCGCACCTCGTGAAGCGTTGACGCTGCGCCGGGAGTCCGACGACGACACGCCGGCCTTCGTGGAGATCACTACCTCGGAACGCGCCACAACGTCGCCCAGCATGGATCCCAGCATCGCCTCGGCCTGGCCCTGCGCATAGGAGGCCGCCGTATCAACCACCGTGCCGCCGGCGGCGACAAATGCGTGGAGAACCTCGGCAGCGTCCTGTTCATCTGTCTCCTGCGCCCAGGACATGGTTCCAAGGGACAAAGAGGACACGCGGAACCCACTGTTCCCGACATAACGCTGCTGCATAGCTGCTAGCTTACGGGGAGTTCCCAGTCTTCATGACGTAGGGTCTATTCACGTGAACTGGATAGAAGCAGCCTTGCTGGGCCTCGTGCAGGGCCTCACCGAATTCCTCCCGATCTCCTCAAGCGCACACCTGCGGATTGTCGGCTCATTCCTTCCGAATGCGTCCGATCCCGGTGCAGCGTTTACTGCCATCACGCAGCTGGGAACCGAAACCGCCGTCATCGTTTATTTCTGGCGGGACATCGTCAGGATCATCCGCGCATGGTTCGGGTCCCTCACCGGCAAAGTGGAACGCAATAATCCCGATGCCCGCATGGGCTGGCTCGTCATCCTGGGCAGCCTTCCGATCATTGTCCTGGGCCTGTTGTTCCAGGACCAGATTGAGTCGGTGTTGCGCAGCATGTGGATCGTCGCCACCATGCTGATCGTTTTCGGTATGATCCTGGCTGTTGCGGATGCGATCGGGCGGCAGGAGAGGGATCTCACACAACTGACCTACAAGCACGGCATCCTGTACGGGTTCGCCCAGGCAATGGCGTTGATTCCGGGCGTCTCCCGCTCCGGTGGAACCATCACCGCAGGACTGCTCATGGGATACACCCGTGAAGCCGCTGCCCGGTATTCGTTCCTGCTGGCCATCCCGGCTGTATTCGGCAGTGGCCTGTACCAGTTGTACAAGACGGTTTCCAACGACGGACTGGCCGGTCCTTACGGTTTGGCGGAGACTGCGATGGCTACGGTCATCGCTTTCGTGGTGGGCTACATCATCATTGGCTGGTTCCTGAAGTTCGTCTCCACCCGCAGTTACCGGCTGTTCGTCTGGTATCGGATCCTCTTGGGCCTGGCCTTGTATGTCTTGCTGTATTTCAATGTCATCAGTGCCTAGCACTAAGGTTGAATCGTGAAATCGTGGACCTCCCGCCCTGTTCCTGAGCTGCCCGGCAGCATGCCGCAATTACGGCTGTTCGACACAGCCCTAGGCCGTGTAGTGGAGGTTGAACGGCAACCGGAACAGTCCATGTATGTCTGCGGCATCACGCCGTACGACGCGACGCACATGGGGCACGCGGCAAGCTACGTGGCCTTTGATCTACTGAACCGGGCCTGGCGCGACGCTGGCCTCCGCGTCTCCTATGTCCAAAATGTCACGGACATCGATGACCCCCTGCTGGAGCGCGCCACCGCCACAGGAGTGGACTGGCGCGAACTGGCCCAGAGCCAGATCGAGCTTTTCCAGACCGACATGGACGCACTCAATGTCCTTGCACCCAATCACTACATCGGCGCCGTTGAGGCCATCCCGGATATTGTTCCCGCCATCGAGCGCCTCATTGCCGACGGCGTTGCCTACCGGGTTCACGGTTCTGACGGTGAGCCCGACGGTGATGTCTATTACGACGTAGAAATGGCGGGCAAGCGCTCGGACGCCACCGATGCCTGGACTCTGGGTGACGTGTCGGGACTCGGCGAAACCGAGATGCTGGCCCTGTTCGCCGAACGCGGCGGAGATCCTGGCAGGGCAGGAAAGCGCCACGCCCTGGACCCGTTGCTCTGGCGGGTTGCCCGCGACGGCGAACCGAGCTGGCCCGGGGCATCCCTCGGAAACGGCCGACCCGGTTGGCACATCGAGTGTACGGTCATTGCACAGAAGTACCTTCCGGCGCCCTTCACGGTTCAGGGCGGCGGATCCGACCTCGTTTTCCCGCACCACGAAATGGGCGCCGGCCACGCCTACTCGCTGTCCGGCGTCCCGTTGGCCAAGCACTATTCCCACGCGGGCATGGTGGGCCTGGACGGAGAGAAGATGAGCAAGTCCAAGGGCAACCTGGTGCTGGTCTCCAAGCTGCGCGCAGCGGGCGAAGAACCCGCAGCCATCCGCCTGGCCATTCTTGCCAACCACTACCGTTCAGACTGGTCGTGGACCGACGAAGGGTTCGCTGCCGCCAAGACGCGGTTGGCTCAGTGGCGTGAAGCTGCAGAACACGCTCCGGAGGGCTCCGCGGGATCACTGGTAGCCGCCATGCGCACGGAATTGGCCAACGACCTCAACGCCCCCGGAGCCCTTGCCGCCGTCGATCGGTGGGCCCGGGAGTCCCTTGCCTCCGGTGCCGCAAAGTCCGCACAGGACAGTGCCTTGGTTACCGATGGCATCGACGCTTTGCTGGGCGTGGAACTCTAGGAATAAGCAACGGCACGAAAAGCGACTGCACAAGCAACGGCCCTGACATATCGTCAGGGCCGTTGATTGTTGTAGGGGTTACGGCCGCTCTTTGCCGCGACGCTTGAGGTAACGCTCGAATTCGCGGGCAATGGATTCGCCCGAGGCTTCCGGGAGGTCTGCGGTGTCCTTGGCCTCCTCCAGTTGCCGCACATACGCGGCAATCTCAGGATCCTCGGTGGCGAGCTCGTCCACTCCACGCTCCCAGGCTTCGGATTCTTCGGCCAGTGCCAGGCTGTCCAAGGGAACCTGGAGCAGGTCCTCAACCTTGTGCAGGATCGCGAGCTGGGCTTTAGGCGACGGCGGCTGGGCGACGTAGTGCGGGACTGCCGCCCACAAGGACACCGTCGGCAGTCCCGCCAGCATGGCAAACTCCGCCAGGACGCCTACGATGCCCACCGGCCCTTCGTACTGGGAAGCCTCGAGGTTGAGACGCTCCCGCAGGGAGCTGTCCTCGGTGGTGGTGCTCACCGGAATGGGACGGCTGTGGGGCACGTCAGCCAGCAATGCGCCAATCAGGACCACGGAATCAACCTTGAGTGCTTCGGCATGGACCAACAGCTCAGTGGTGTAAGCCCGCCAGCGGTAGGAAGGTTCGGTGCCGAGGACGAACACCACGTCCACGTTGCTGTCCGGTACGGACGCCTTGTAAATCCGGGTTGATGGCCATTTCACCTTGCGGGCCCCGGACGACGTTCGCCTCACGGTGGGCCGGGTGAACTGGAAGTCGTAATACTCCTCGGCATCCACGGTGGCAACCTTCTTGCCGTCCCACAACTTGTTCAAGTAGTGCAGCGCATCGCTGGCGGCCTCACCGGCGTCGTTCCAGCCCTCAAACGCAGCGAGCATTACGGTGACTCGCTGGCCTTCCGCGGGTTCCTTGAGGAAACGCTCGGGCTCCGCGGTGATGTCCTGCCCTTCGGGGGTCCCGTCCACACTGTTCATCCACTCACCCTACGTCCAAGACCCTCGTGGATGCATGGCATTTCATGTCAATGCGTGTCACCGATTCGCCCACAGCGCAATGCACGCACAGCCGTCCGCCAGGTTCCACGTAGACTTGAAACCATGCATTCCTCACCCAGCCAGCCCCTCCTCAAAGCCGTGCTCTGGGATATGGATGGCACACTTGTGGACACCGAGCCCTACTGGATCGCGGCCGAGCGTGCGCTGGTGGAGTCCCATGGCGGAAGCTGGTCGCACCAGCAAGCCATGCAGCTGGTGGGGCAGTCTTTGCTCCACTCTGCGGCTGTCCTGCAGGCTGCCGGTGTCAGGCTTGAAGCCCGCGACATCGTCGACACCCTGAGCGCCCAGGTCATTGAGCAGGTCCGCAAGGAGGTCCCATGGCGGCCCGGTGCGCGCGAACTGCTGGACGACCTCAACGAAGCCGGCATCCGTTGCGCCTTGGTCACAATGTCCGAGGGGCCCCTGGCGGGTGTAGTTGTCGAGAGCTTGCCCAAGCCCTACTTCGAGTTCATGGTCACCGGCGATACCGTCGCCAACGGAAAGCCGCACCCGGAGGCCTACCTCACGGCGGTTGAACGGCTCCGGCTGGATGACCCGTCCCTCACCATTCATCACTGTGTCGCCTTGGAAGACTCCATTCCCGGCGCCACGGCGGCCATTGCTTCGGGGGTGGTGACGGTGGGGATTCCACACCAGGTGCCCCTGCCCGAGGACCCGCGCATGGTCAGGTGGGACACCTTGGTGGGCAGGACCGCGCCGGATGTTCAGCAATTGATCGTTGACCGCCTTGCCGCAGTGAACCTGCTTGAAAGGGCCAACTAGGTGACCTCCTCTCCCGCGCCGCATCACGTTGCCAGCAAGAAGGACGGCATACCCCTCGGAAAGATTGCCGGCATACCTGTCTTTCTCGCCTACTCATGGTTTGTGATCGCCGGCTTCACGGTCATCGTGTACGGACCCGCGCTCCTGGTACGGATGCCGGATCTCGGCATCGGAGCCTACTTCGTTGCTTTGGGGTACGCCTTGCTGCTGGCCGTCTCTGTCCTTATCCATGAACTGGCGCACGCCTTGAGCGCCAAAGTGTTCAACTGGCCCACGGAAAAGATTGTGCTGAACCTCTGGGGTGGCCACACACAATTCGAGAACTTCACGGCTTCACCCGGTCGTTCAGTAGTGGTCGCCTTGGCCGGCCCTGCCTCCAACTTCATCTTGGCGGCCGGGATGTGGGCCGTACTCTCTACAGGCGTCCTCAACGGCGTCTCCGACATCCTGGCCAACATCCTGATGTGGGCCAACCTCCTGATCGGCCTCTTCAATGTCCTCCCCGGCCTGCCCCTTGATGGCGGGCGCTTGGTTGAGTCGGCCGTGTGGAAAGCAACGGGCAGCCAGGATAAGGGCACCATCGCCGCCGGCTGGTCCGGCCGTATAATCGTTGCCGCCTTGGTCATCTGGTTCATCGGCCTTCCGCTCCTCAGCGGTTCACCCCTGGACATCAACCTCATGCTGATCACCGTCCTCGTCTGCGGTTTCCTCTGGATGGGCGCGTCGAGTTCCATCCACCACGCCAAGCTCCGCAGCCGCCTCTACCTGGTGAGCGCCGCGGGCCTGGCAGAGCGCGCCGTGGGTGTACCGAACTCAGCCACCGTGGCCGACGTCCTGGACATATCACCGACCGGAAGTCCCGCCGTCGTGATCTGTGGACCGGATGGCAAACCGCAGGGGGTAGTGGACTTCGGCGCAGCGGCCGCAGTGCCTCCCCAGTCGACGACGACGACGCCGGTCACGGCAGTGGCGCACGCGCTAGGCGCCGGGGCGTACGTCCCGGAATGGTCCAAAGGCCAGGAACTGATCCAGTACTTGGCACGGCTGGAGGGCGGCGAATACGCTGTGGTGGACCACAACGGAATCGTCACCGGGCTTCTCCGCCAACAGGCAGTAGTGACGGCCATAACAGGCAAGGAGGCCCGCAGGAGCGGGCGCCCCTGACATCCTTGCCGGTAGAGTTGCATGCCGGCGGTTTTACCGAAGAACCCATTGATTTTTGGCGCCCATCCGCCAGCACGATGTTGCGGCCAAGCCGTACAGGAGTGAGGAACAGTACATGAGCAGCGAAACCGCAGCCCCCGAAGCAAACGCCGGCACCGACGAGGCGTCCGCCAGCCCGGCAATGACCGGCCAGGCTGTGCAGCCGACGGGCGCTGCTCGCCGCCGCGGGCCTTTCCGTGTCGGTGAGCGGGTCCAGCTCACTGACGAGCGCGGTCGCATGAACACCATTACCCTGGAGGTTGGTGGTGCTTTCCACACCCACCGCGGCTTCCTGAACCACGATGAAATCATCGGCAAGGTGGATGGCTCCGTGGTCAGCAATAACGTTGGCCAGCAGTACCAGACGCTGCGTCCCCTGCTCTCCGACTTCGTCCTGTCCATGCCCCGCGGCGCCGCTGTGGTCTACCCGAAGGACGCGGGCCAGATTGTCACCATGGCCGACATCTTCCCGGGCGCACGCGTGGTTGAAGCCGGCGTCGGCTCCGGCGCCCTCTCCATCTCCCTGCTGCGCGCGGTGGGTGACGGTGGTTACCTCCACTCGTTTGAGCGTCGCGAGGAATTCGCCGACATCGCCCGTGGCAACGTGGAGACCATTTTCGGTGGACCGCATCCGGCATGGCAGATCTCCCTGGGCGACTTCCAGGAAGAAGTGGTCAAGGCCGAGGCTCCAGGCTCCGTGGACCGCGTGGTCCTGGACATGCTCGCTCCGTGGGAGTGCCTTGATGCTGTGGCCACCGTCCTGGCACCCGGTGGTGTCTGGATCAACTACGTGGCAACCGTCACCCAGTTGTCCCGCACGGCCGAGGCCATCCGTGCTGACGGACGCTTTACCGAGCCTGATGCTTGGGAATCGATGGTCCGCGGGTGGCACCTTGAGGGCCTTGCCGTCCGTCCGGACCACCGCATGGTGGCGCACACCGGCTTCCTCCTGGTGACCCGCCGCCTCGCCGACGGTGTGACCGGCATTTCCGTCAAGCGCCGCCCGTCCAAGACGGAGTTCAGCGAAGAGGACCTCAACGCGTGGACCCCCGGCGCAGTGGGGGAGCGGTCAGTTTCGGACAAGAAACTCCGCCGGGCTGCCCGTGACGCCATCGCCGGCACCAACGTCCAGGACGATCCCGCAGTCACAAACTGACAAAGGTCACAATAGGGTCCGCATTCCGAATGTCACCCAGCACCCTGAGCTTTTCGGGACTAAGGTCTTGTTAAGCGCAGGAAGGGGCTGATGAATCGTGGATACGTCAAACAACGACCTTGGACGGCCAACGCCGGAGGAAGCACACGCCGCAGCGGAAGAAGCAGCAAGCCGGGGGCTTTCCGCTGTCCAACCGCCCGAGCCCTCGAGTGATCTGACCGTCGCCGAACGGCAAATCAATATCCTCCGGGACAAGCTTCGCCACATTGACCGCCAGTTGGCAGCCGCTACCCAGAACAACAGCAAGCTCGTGGGCATGCTGGAGACCGCGAAGGCCGAGATCCTCCGTTTGAAGGGTGCGCTGGAGCAGGAGGGCCAACCCCCCTACAGCTTCGGAACCGTGGTGCAGATCAATCCGCGGAAGCAGCCGGCTGCCGGCAGTTCCGGCCAGGCCGCCACCGAAGAGTCCGTGGACATCTTCAATTCCGGCCGGAAAATGCGGGTGGGTGTCAGCCCACTGGTCAATCTGAACCAGCTCGCAGTGGGGCAGGAAGTCCTCCTGAACGAGGCATTGCTGGTGGTGGCCGGCCTCGGCTACGAACGCGCCGGCGAACTGGTGACGCTCAAGGAAATGCTCGGCAAGGACCGCGCACTGGTGGTGGGACGGGCCGATGAGGAACGGGTGGTCCGGCTTTCGGGCGCACTACAAAGTGTTCACTTAAAGGTCGGCGACGCTCTGTCGCTGGATTCCCGCACCGGTTACGCCCTTGAGAAGGTGCCGCGGGCCGAGGTGGAGAACCTCGTCCTCGAAGAAGTACCGGATATCACCTATCAGGACATCGGTGGCCTCGGCCCCCAGATCGAACAGATCCGCGACGCCGTGGAGTTGCCGTTCCTGCACCCGGACCTCTACCGTGAGCACGGGCTGAAAGCCCCCAAAGGCATCCTCCTTTACGGCCCTCCGGGGTGCGGCAAAACCCTCATCGCCAAAGCCGTGGCGAATTCGCTTGCAGCACGTGCGGCGGAACGTGCCGGCAACACCGACCTCAAGAGCTACTTCCTGAATATCAAGGGTCCGGAATTGCTGGACAAGTACGTTGGCGAGACTGAACGGCACATCAGGTTGATCTTCTCCCGCGCACGGGAAAAGGCGTCCGATGGCAGCCCGGTAGTTGTTTTCTTCGATGAAATGGACTCGTTGTTCCGGACCCGCGGCACCGGCGTTTCCTCAGATGTTGAAACCACCATTGTTCCGCAGCTGCTCAGCGAGATCGATGGCGTGGAACGCTTGGACAATGTGATTGTCATTGGCGCCTCCAACCGTGAGGACATGATCGATCCCGCCATCCTCAGGCCGGGCCGCCTTGACGTGAAGGTCAAGATCCAGCGTCCCGACGCCGAGGCAGCGGCTGATATTTTCGCGAAGTACATCACCACTGACCTGCCCTTCCACGCGCAGGACCTGGCCGAATATGGCGGCGACGTCCAGGCGACCGTCGACGCCATGGTCCAGCGCACCGTGGAAGCCATGTACTCAACGGAGAAGTCCAACGAGTACCTTGAGGTGACCTACGCCAACGGCGACACCGAGATGCTGTACTTCAAGGACTTCAACTCCGGTGCAGTGGTGCAGAATGTGGTGGACCGTGCGAAGAAGTACGCCATCAAGGACCTCCTGACCAACAATCAAAAAGGACTGCGCATCGAGCACCTGCTGCGGGCCGTGGTTGACGAGTTCCGTGAGCACGAGGACATGCCCAACACCACAAACCCGGACGACTGGGCACGGATCTCCGGCAAGAAGGGCGAGCGGATCACCTACATCCGCACCATTGTCCAGGGCAAGGCTGGCCAGGAACCAGGCAAGTCCATTGAAACCACTGCCAACACGGGCCAGTACCTGTGACAGCAAGACCCGAGGGTGCGCCCGCTGAGAAGTTGCCCACCGGCGGTGCCATGCGCGTCATGGGCTCGGAAACTGAATACGGCATCCATGCACCATCGGCTCCCGGGGCGAACGCCACCATGATGTCCGCGAGGATCATCCAGGCGTATGCCGCAGTCACCCGGCAACGGGCGGCCGGGGGAGCGGAAACACGCTGGGACTACACCGACGAGGAACCGTTGCACGATGCCCGCGGCTGGACCGTGGACCGGGCAGCGGCTGACCCCAGCCAGTTGACGGACCAGCCGCCAGTGCTGGATGCCGAGGCAGTCGCGTTGGCCTATGGCCGCCAGGAGTTGGAACTTGATGGGGCGGATGAGTCCGGTTCCCTGCTGATGAACATGGTCCTGGGTAACGGTGCACGCCTTTATGTGGACCATGCGCACCCGGAGTATTCGAGCCCTGAGGTCACCAACCCCCGGGATGTTGTTGCGTGGGATGCCGCAGGGGACTTGGTTGCGTTGGCCACTGTTCGCAAGGTGGCGGCCGATGCCAGCCTCCCTCCCATCAATCTCTACAAAAACAACACGGACAACAAGTCAGTGTCTTATGGTTCGCATGAAAACTACCTCATGCCGCGTTCGGTTCCCTTCGGTGACATCATTCGCGGCCTGACACCGTTCTTTGTGTCCCGCCAGGTCATGTGTGGGGCCGGACGCGTTGGACTGGGGCAGGACAGTTCTACCCCCGGTTACCAGATCAGCCAACGGGCCGACTTCTTCGAGGCAGAGGTGGGGCTGGAAACAACCATCCGGCGCCCCATCATCAACACCCGGGATGAGCCGCACGCAACAGCTGACAAGTACCGCCGCCTTCACGTCATTATTGGCGACGCCAACCTCAGCCAGGCCTCGAACTACCTCAAATTCGGCACTACTGCCATGGTCCTGAGCCTTATCGAGGCCGGCCAGGCGCCCAGGATCGAAGTCCACGAACCCGTCCACGCGCTTCAGGCCGTGAGCCATGACACAACCCTGACGGCGACAGTGAGGTTGCTTGATGGCCGAAGGGTGACTGCCTTGGATATCCAGTGGATGTTCTACGAGGCTGCCGCCAAACTTTCCCAGGAAACGGGAGTAGCGGATTCCGTGACCGGTGACGGCCACACCCATGGTGTTCTATCGCGGTGGGAATCAACGTTGACAACGCTGGGCAGCGACCTCGATGCCGCCGCATCCTCTGTTGAATGGGTGGCCAAGAGGTCACTCCTGGAAGGGTACCGGAAGCGCGACGGACTGTCCTGGGACGACGCCCGGCTGGGCCTGGTTGATCTTCAATGGTCCGATATCAGGCCGGAAAAGGGTCTTTACTACAGGCTGCTGTCCAGGGACCGCATGCTGAGGATCGTCGCCGACGCCGACATCGCCCGGGCGATGACCGAACCGCCGTCGGACACCCGCGCATACTTCCGCGGCCGTTGTGTTTCGAAGTTCGGCAAGGACGTGGTCGGGGCAAGCTGGGACTCGGTTATTTTCGACGTTCCCGGGTTGGGCAAACTGCAGCGGGTCCCCACCCGCGAACCCCTCCGGGGCACTCAGGCGTTGACCGGTGCGCTGTTTGAGCGCCACCAGGATGCAGGCGCCTTCCTGTCTGAATTGATGGGCCGGAATGTACCCCCGGCGAAGAGCTGACGGCGCTCCGCCACGGGAAGATCCAGGCCTGGTCAAAGCAATACGCAGCAGCCCGCAGCGTGGCAATATGGCAGTAGGAAGTCTCCGTCATCAGGAGACTGACAGTAGGGAGAAAGAAAATGGCAGCACAGGAGCAGCAACAACCACAGTCACGGGACACCGAAACTGAGGTGGACGTCCCCGAGGCCCCGCCCGCAGCACCTGCGGCACAGGCTTCGGACGCAACGCAGGGCGTGGATGACCTCCTCGACGAAATCGACGGAGTTCTCGAATCCAACGCTGAGGAATTCGTCAGGGCGTTTGTCCAAAAGGGTGGCCAGTAAGCGGACCCGCTACAGGATGTACTGCCCGGCCGGCGTGAGGCCGCCGGGCATCGGAACGCAGAGTCGAAGGAGTGCAGCAATGCAGGACCCATCAACCGGCCCCCTGGCCACCCAGGCAACATCTTCTTTCACGGAGCATCTCCAACGCTCGCGTCCCGAACTCCTCCCGTTCAATCAGTCCTTACCCGCCGGCACCGTCCCGTCCTCGCCGCACGCCACCACCATCGTTGCTTTGACGTATCCGGGCGGCGTGCTCATGGCGGGAGATCGACGCGCCACCATGGGCAACATCATCGCCAGCAGGCACATCGAGAAAGTGTTCCCTGCGGATGAGTACTCCGTCTTGGGTATTGCCGGAACAGCCGGCCTGGCCATCGACATCACCCGTCTTTTCCAGGTTGAACTGGAGCATTACGAGAAGATCGAGGGCACCTTGCTCAGCCTCGTGGGTAAGGCCAACCGCCTCGGCGCCATGATCCGTGGAAACCTGCCAATGGCCATGCAGGGAATGGCGGTCATTCCGCTGTTTGCAGGGTTTGACCACGTCTCCGGCGTAGGCAGGCTGTTCTCCTATGACGTCACCGGTGGCCGCTATGAAGAGCAGGAACACCACTCGGTGGGTTCGGGTTCAGTGTTCGCCCGCGGAGCCCTGAAGAAATTGTGGAAGCCGAACCTCTCCGAGGAAGCCGCCGTTGCGGTGGCTGTTGAGGCCCTCTACGACGCCGCCGACGACGATTCAGCTACCGGCGGGCCCGATCCCGTCCGCCAGCTGTGGCCCGTGATCTACACCGTCAACCGCGCCGGGACCCGCCGTGTTCCGGAACGGGATTTGGCGGCCATAGCGGGCGCCATCGTCGAATCCCGCGCCATCGCTGGACGGGAGGCCTGAGATGACCCAGCAGTTCTATGTCTCGCCTGAGCAACTCATGAAGGACCGTGCGGACTTCGCACGGAAAGGCATCGCACGCGGCCGGTCAGTAGTGGTGATCAGTTGCTCCGACGGCATCGCGCTGATCGCGGAGAACCCCTCGCCGTCCTTGCACAAAATTGGTGAAATCTACGACAAAATCGCGTTCGCGGCGGTAGGCAAGTACAACGAGTTCGAAAGCCTCCGGCAGGCCGGCGTCCGCTACGCCGATGTCCGCGGCTATTCCTACGACCGCGAGGACGTCACTGCCCGTGGACTGGCCAGTGTGTATGCCCAGAGCCTCGGTGCCGTGTTCACGGCCGAACAGAAACCCTTCGAAGTGGAACTGGCAGTCGCTGAGGTCGGCTTGGCGCAGGAGCAGGACCACCTCTACCGGCTGACGTTTGATGGCTCCATCGCGGATGAGAACGGCTTCGTGGTCATGGGTGGACTCGCCGACCAAATTTCCGACGTCGTCAGCGGAGCCTGGGATCCTGAGCTCACCCTGGCCGGCGCCATGCGTTTGGCCCTGCGCGCCCTGTCCACGGACAAGGACGCCGATGCTCTGCCGGCCACCGCCGTCGAAGCTGCAGTGCTGTACCGCGCATCCGAAAGCCACCGCGGTTCCCGGAGGGCGTTCCGGAGGCTTTTGCCGGAGGATATGACCCGGCTGCTCACAGAGGAGGCTTGAGATGGACAAGAGAATATTTGGCATCGAAACGGAATTCGGGATCTCTTATTCCAGCCCGGATTCACGGCCCCTGGCTCCTGAGGAAGTAGCCCGCTACCTCTTCCGCAAGGTAGTCAGTTGGGGCCGTTCGTCCAATGTGTTCCTGACCAACGGCTCGCGGCTTTACCTGGATGTGGGTTCGCATCCGGAGTATGCCACGGCCGAGTGCGATGACCTTGCACAGCTGATCGCCCACGACAGGGCGGGCGAGCTTATCCTGGACGACCTCGTGGATGAGGCCCAGTCAAGGCTGGCGGCAGAGGGCTTCAACGGCACTGTCTACCTGTTCAAAAACAACACCGACTCCGCGGGAAACTCCTACGGCAGCCACGAGAATTACCTGATCCCGCGCCGCGGCGAATTTTCCCGCTTGGCTGAGATCCTCATTCCCTTCCTGGTGACGCGCCAGCTGATCGCCGGTGCAGGCAAGGTCCTCAAGACACCGCATGGGGCCACCTTCGCGTTCTCCCAACGGGCGGACCACATCTGGGAGGGCGTGTCCTCAGCCACCACCAGGTCCCGCCCCATCATCAATACCCGCGATGAGCCCCATGCCGATGCCGAGTTCTACCGCCGCCTCCATGTGATCGTGGGGGACAGCAATATGTCCGAAACCACGGCCCTGCTCAAAGTGGGAACAGTGGACCTGATCCTCCGCATGATCGAGTCGGGCGTCATCATGCGCGACATGCGGATGGAAAACCCCATCCGCAGCATCCGCGAAATCTCACATGACCTCACAGGCCGCGCCTTGGTCAGGCTTGCCAACGGCAGGCAGCTCACCGCCTTGGATATCCAGCGCGAATACCTCACCAAGGTCACTGAGTTTGTCGCCTCCAACGGGGCACACAATCCCCACGTACCTCTCATCCTGGACCTCTGGAAGCGCACGCTGGACGCCATCGAAAGCGGCGATACGTCCACCATCGACACCGAGGTGGACTGGGCCATCAAGAAGAAGTTGATGGACGGGTACATGCGCCGGCACGATCTCAGCCTGGACTCTCCACGAATCGCCCAACTTGACCTCACTTACCACGACATCTCGCGGCAACGCGGCATCTTCTTCCTGCTGCAGGCGCGGGGGGCAGCACGTCGGCTGGTTACGGAAACAGAGGTAAAGGACGCCGTGGACGCACCGCCGCAAACAACGCGGGCGAAGCTGCGCGGAGACTTTGTCCGCCGGGCCCAGGAACTTGGCCGCGACTACACCGTGGATTGGGTCCACCTGAAGCTGAACGACCGCGCCCACCAGACAATTCTTTGCAAGGACCCGTTCCGGAGCGTCGACGAGCGGGTGGATGCGCTCCTGGACTCTATGAGCTGACTCCCAGCTTCACGGGCTATTCTGAATAGTGGTCTCTTCACGGGACCCAACCTGCTTGGAGGCGCAACGCGCCCTTCCGAGTGTCCCTTGCCCCGACGAAAGTGTCTTTTTTGTGCGCCGACTCCTAGCAATCCTCCTGCCCGCCCTTCTGCTCATCACCGCCTGTGGCGGCGAGAGCACGCCGGCCGCCGAGCCCACCAGCAAGTCCGTAGGCGACGTCTCCAAGCTCGACTCCGTCAAAGTTACGGACAACGGCAACGACAAAGCGCCGGGCATTGAGTTCTCCAAGCCCCTCACCGTCGCTGAGCCCACGGTTGACGTCGTCAGTGAAGGCGATGGAGCCCGCGTGAAGGCGGGGCAGACGGCTGAGCTGGCCTACGTCGCCGTGGACGGCAACGATGGCAAGACCCTTGAGGACGGCTACGCGACCGGTCCCCAGCCAATCGATCTGACGGACCAGATCAAGTCCTCTAATGAACTGATCTACAACGCCATCATCGGAGCCAAGGTCGGCAGCCACGTTGCCATCGCCGCCCCCGGCAATTCCTCGGGTGACACCCCTGCCGGCACGCAGCTGGTGGTCTTCAAGATCATCTCCGCCAAGGATGCCGCTCCGGTCCTGGAGAAGCCCGAGGGTGAAGCAGTGACTCCTCCGGCCGGCCTGCCCACCGTGAAGGAAGACGACAAGGGCATTCCGCAGATTTCCGTAGATGGCGTCGCTGCACCCAAGGAACTCATCGCCCAGGACCTGATCAAGGGCTCCGGAGCTGCCGTCAAGGCCACGGACACCCTGACCGTCAACTACGTCGGTGTGAACCTCGTAGGTGGCACCAAGTTCGATTCGAGCTTCGACAGGGGAGAGCCCACCAGCTTCCCCCTCACCGGCGTCATCAAGGGCTGGACGCAGGGCCTTGAAGGCAAAACTGTTGGCTCACGAGTCCTGCTGGTCATCCCGCAGGACCTGGCCTACGGTGAAACCGGCCAGGGTGAAGCCAAGGGCGACCTCGTGTTCGTGGTCGACATTCTGGGCGTCAAGTAACCACCACTGAATCGTCGACAAGACTGCCAGGAACTGGCTTAAGCTGGTTCCTGACACCAATCCGTCCCTCACACCAAGGAGCAACCATGTCATTTGGTCAGCGTGACTTTGACCGAACCAAGCCCGAAATCGACTTCCCGGAAGGCGACGTCCCCACGGACCTTGTCATCACGGACCTCATTGAGGGCACCGGCACGGAAGCCAAAGCCGGAGACACCGTCTCCACCCACTACGTTGGCGTCGCCTGGTCCACCGGCGAAGAATTCGACGCTTCCTGGGGCCGCGGCGCTCCGCTGGACTTCCGCGTTGGCGTCGGCCAGGTCATCCAGGGCTGGGACCAGGGCCTCCTGGGCATGAAGGTCGGCGGCCGCCGCCGCCTGGAGATTCCTTCGGAGCTCGCCTACGGTTCCCGTGGCGCCGGTGGAGCCATCAAGCCCAACGAAGCACTGATCTTCGTTGTAGACCTCGTGGCCGTCCGCTAGGACACCTTTCAGGGCAGGGCGCGTTACTTTCCGGTTTTACCGGTTGGTGACGCGCCTTGCTGCTTTCCCGCCGGACTTTAGTAACGTAGCAACCGTGTCCGCATCCCGCACTGAACGACTCTTGAACCTTCTCCTGGCTTTGCTCAATACCCGGGTGGGCCTGCCACGCTCCGTCCTGCGCGAGAAGGTCTACCACGATTCCGCAGAGAATGACGTTGCCTTCGGGCGCATGTTCGAGCGCGACAAGGTGGATTTGAAACAGTTTGGCTTTGAGATCGAGACACTCACGGATCCACGCCACTTCGGTGTCGACGACCCTGCGTCAACGCGTTATCGCATCGGCAAGGACTCCAACCGGCTGCCCGATGTGAGCCTCACGCCCGCAGAATGCACCGTGTTGCTTCTCGCTGCGCAGCTGTGGGAGCGGGCAGCGCTTGGCTCCGCAGCAGCCAACGCCGTCCGTAAGCTGCAAGCCGCAGGAGGTTTCACGGATGTGGACCTCCCCGCCGGGGTCCAGCCCCGGATCAAGCCAGCCGGACAGGCCTTCGACGACGTCGTGGCGGCCATGCATGGCAACCATCCGGTCCGCTTCGCCTACCTGGCAGTCAGTACCGGTCGTGAAGAGGTCCGGGAGGTTGAGCCCTGGGGACTGGGCAGCCGCTTTGGCCAGTGGTACCTCGTGGGCTTTGACCGGGCGAGAGGAGCCAAGAGACTGTTCCGGCTCTCACGGATGACTTCAGCGGTAACCGTGCTGCCTGCGAGCAGCTTCGAGCCTCCGGTCGGCTTCAATGCCAGGGCCGAGCTCGACACCCTCCATGAACTGCCCGTGCAGCGGGCCACGCTCTCCGTCGACAAGGACCGCCTGCTTGCCTTGCGCAAAAGAGCCGTCGAAACGGCCCCCGTGGATTCCACCCGTGACCGCGTCATGGTGGAGTTCCGCGATCCCGAGGTGCTCGCCGAAGAGCTGGCCTCATACGGTCCCCACGTAAAGGTGGACGGCCCTGCTGAACTGCGTGCCGCCGTCGTGCGCCGCCTCCAAGGTGCCTTGGACTTCGACGGTGAACCGCCTGTACCGGTGGCGTTCCCGGAGGCCGCACGGGCGCAGCGTGCCCGAAAGCGCACTTCGGAGGACCAACTAGCCAGGATGCTGCAGTTGGTCCCGTTCCTGGTCCATCATCAGGGTCTCCACATCCAGGAAGTCGCAGACCACTTCGGCATTACCCGCAAGGCGCTGATTGATGATCTGAAGATCCTCATCTGCTCGGGACTCCCTGAGGGATATCCGGATGACCTCCTGGACATCCAATGGGAAAACGATCATGTGTATATCTCCGAGCACCTGGACCTGAACCGCCCGGTACGCTTCAGCGAGGATGAAGCCGCTGCCTTGCTGACCGGCCTGGCCATGCTGGGAGACCTTCCGGCGTTGGCGGGCGTCTCCGAAGACGAGCCCGGGAGTGCTTTGGAATCTGTCACCATCAAACTGACGGGTGCTGCAGGGCAGGCGGGACGTTTGGCAGGCGCAGTAGCCGGGCAATCAGTTGAGCCTGAGCAGTCCCAGGCGTTCGCCGTCATTACGCAAGCGATCAGGGACGGCCTCCAGCTCCACTTGAAGTATCTTTCCCGGCAGCGGGATGAGCTGACCGAACGCGACGTTGATCCCCTGAGGCTCTATTCGCTGGATAACACGTGGTACTTCGAGGCCTATTGCCACAGCAAGGCGGGCATCAGGAACTTTCGCCTGGACAGGGTGGAAATCGTCGAGCCGAACGGGCTCCCTGCCTCCGGGACGGCCACTGCAGAGCAAGACTTCCCCGCCCGTTTGTTTACGCCAAGCGACGACGACGTCCTGGTGGTGCTGCACCTGACCAGGCAGGGTTTGGGACTGGCGGATGACTACTACGCGGAGCGCACGGCGCAACTGTCCGACGGCGGCCTGCTCGCCGAAGTGCGGTTCGGCACAGCGGAGTGGCTGCCCATGTTCGTTTCCCAGCACGGTGGCTCCGTCCGAATCTTGGAACCTGGGGCCCTGCGCGACCAAACCAGGGCATGGCTTAACGTGGCCGTGGAGCAGTACGACTCTCCGTCGGACCGCGCGGCTGGCTAGACTACTCAGATGCCTTGGTGGTTCTGGATCCTGTTGTGGATCGCGCTCATAGCCCTGTCGTTGCTGCTTCACCTGACGCTGGGGTACCGCTTGTTCAGAAAATTCATGTCAACTGTTCATGAACTGGGCGACGCGGGTAAACGTTTCAGCAACCTTTCACCTGTCGCCGAAACCTCCGACGTTGAAACCTCGGAAATCCGCCCCGAACCAGGGTCCGCAATTTTTGCCTCACCGGATCAGATGCGTCATGATTACCTGACGGCCAAAGCCTTCCGCCAGGAAGTTCGTCGCCAGAGGCGCGTCAAGCGCAAAGCAGGGCGGGGTCAACCCCAATCCCTGCACGACATTGAATTCAGATAGACGTAGGATGTATCCAAAAGGAAAGGACCTCCCCACATGAGGCTCGAAGGCTGGCATCTCATCATCATCATCGTCCTGGCTCTGGTGCTCTTCGCAGCGCCGAAGCTGCCGTCCATGGCGCGCAGCATTGGGCAGTCGATGCGCATTTTCAAGTCTGAAGTCCGGGAAATGAAGAAGGACGGTTCTTCCGAAGCGAAGGACTCCCAGGACGCTTCCGATGCCGTTGAAGGCAAGGTAGTAGGCCACCCGGACGCCAAGGCCAAGAACACCGGCGAGACTGACGTTCCGCCCTCCAACCGCGTCTAAAGAGAAGTGGTAGAAACGAAGGGGCGCAAGGCCAACCCCGAAGCCCGGATGGCGCTCCTTGACCACCTCAAGGAGCTGAAGAACCGGCTCTTCAAGGCTGCAATCGGCATCATCCTGGGCACCGTGGTGGGCTTCATCGTCTACCAGCCGCTTCTGGAGGCCCTGATCAAACCGATCAAGGACCTCAACGAGAAGGAGGGGCGCGCCGCCACCCTGAACTTTGACGGAGTGGCCAGCTCTTTTGACCTCATGGTGCAGGTCTCGGTGTTCCTCGGTGTGCTCCTGGCCTGCCCGGTGTGGATTTACCAGCTCTGGGCCTTCATTGTGCCTGGGCTCCACAAGAAGGAACGGCGCTTGGCGCTGGCCTTCGTGGCGGCGGCCGTACCTCTCTTCGTCGGCGGGGTACTCCTTGCCTGGCTGGTACTCCCCAATGCAGTCAGGGTGTTGACGGACTTCACCCCGTCGGGTGCCTCCAACTTCATCACCGCCCAGGTGTACCTGGCGTTTGTCCTGCGGCTCCTGCTGGCGTTCGGCATCGCTTTCCTGGTTCCCGTGGTGCTCGTTGGGCTGAACCTTGCCGGGATCGTCAAAGGCAAGCAGCTCATCAAGAGTTGGCGCATTACCATCTTCCTGGTCTGCTTGTTCGCTGCGATGGCCGCTCCCGGCGCTGACGCCATGAGCATGTTCTATCTCGCAGCACCCATGCTGCTCCTGTTCTTTGCGGCCATTGGAGTCTGCGTCCTTAACGACCGTCGCCGTGAGCGCCGTGCCATCAAGCGGGCGGCTGAGACTGAGGCAACGGCAGACATCGCCACCCCGGCAACGGATCTGGAGAATCTCTAGACCGTGGGCCACTAGGCTTGATGCATGTCCTCCATATCCGGGTCTCCATCACCATCAGAGAGCTACCAGGCTGCAGCGCAGCGGGCCTCTGAGTCGAAAACCTATCTGGGCGCTTTCGCCCGTTCCTTGGATTTTGAGCTGGACGACTTTCAACGCGAGGCATGCAGGTCCCTCCAGGAGGGCCGTGGCGTCCTGGTGGCAGCACCCACGGGCGCAGGCAAGACGATCGTGGGGGAGTTCGCGATCTACCTCGCCTTGGAACGAGGCCTCAAGGCTTTCTACACCACTCCCATCAAGGCGCTGAGCAACCAGAAGTTCTCGGAGCTGGCGTCAAAATACGGCGCTGCGAACGTTGGCTTGCTAACAGGCGATACCACCATCAACGGCGACGCGCCCGTGGTGGTCATGACCACCGAAGTCCTGCGGAACATGCTGTATGCAGACTCGGAGACCTTGGGCGACCTGGGGTTTGTGGTGATGGACGAGGTCCATTACCTGGCCGATCGCTTCCGCGGTGCAGTCTGGGAAGAAGTCATCATCCACTTGCCCAGTGAGGTCCAGGTGGCTTCGCTCAGTGCCACCGTTTCCAATGCTGAAGAGTTTGGCGCGTGGTTGGACACTGTCCGTGGTGATACCGATGTCATCGTCTCCGAACACCGACCGGTGCCGTTGTGGCAGCACGTCATGGTGGGCCGCGAAATAGTTGATCTCTTCGCCGGCGACACAACCTTCGATGAAATTGCGCCACGGGCCACCGGCGCACCGGAGACTGAGGTGCCGGATATTTCCGAGGCCGCCGAGGTAGCCAGTGAACCCGTCACCACGGACCGGCGGAACGTCCATGCCAAGCGATACTCCTCAGCCAAAGTCCAGCAGGCCGTCACCGGACCTGAGTTTGAGGTCAATCCGGATCTGCTGGCCATGGCCCGTTCCGAGAGCCGCATGAACATGGGCGGCCGCTTTGGCCACGGGGGACGCAGCCGCCGTCGTCAGGACCGTCACCGCGACGAACGCCAGCAGTCCGAGCAGCGCAGCCCGGTTCGCAAGGCAAGCCGCCCCCAGGTCATTGAGAGCCTCAGGCGCCAGGATCTGCTGCCTGCCATCACATTTATTTTCTCCAGGGCCGGCTGTGACGCTGCCGTCGCCCAGTGTGCAGCCTCGGGGCTGTGGCTGACAACGGAGCGTGAACAACAGATCATCGCCCAGCGCGTGGACGAAGCCAGCCACGAAATTCCTGCGGACGATCTCGACGTGCTCGGTTTCTGGGGCTGGCGAGACGGACTCGTCAGGGGCTTTGCCGCCCACCACGCGGGCATGCTGCCCACCTTCAAGGAAGTGGTGGAAAAGCTCTTCGCGGACGGCCTGGTCAAGGCCGTCTTTGCCACCGAAACTCTGGCCCTGGGCGTCAACATGCCGGCCCGCTGCGTGGTGCTGGAAAAGCTGGAAAAGTTCAACGGTGAAGCCCATGTCAATATCACGGCGGGGGAGTACACCCAGCTGACCGGCCGGGCAGGACGCCGGGGCATCGACGTCGAAGGCCATGCCGTGGTGCTGTGGCAGCCGGGGACCGACCCCGCCGCTGTGGCAGGCCTGGCCTCACGGCGCACGTACCCCCTGAACTCCAGCTTCCGGCCCACCTACAACATGAGCATCAACTTGATTGCCCAGTTTGGCCGTGTTCGCGCCCGTGAAATCCTGGAGTCCTCTTTTGCTCAGTTCCAGGCCGACCGCTCCGTGGTGGGTATTGCCCGGCAGGTGCGGGGGCGCGAAGAGTCTTTGGCTGGCTACGCCAAATCCATGAAATGCCATCTGGGTGACTTTACCGAGTACGCAAAACTCCGGCGCGAGCTGAGCGACGCCGAGAATTTCGCGGCCCGCGACCATCAGCGCGCCCGTAAGTCCCACGTTGCCGATTCCCTGGCCCGGCTGATCCCCGGCGATGTCATCAGCATCTTCAGCGGCAGGCTGGCCGGCCATGCAGTTGTTCTGGAGGTGGATCCGAACGCCCGTGAACCACGGCCCTCGGTGCTTACCTCGGATAACCAGCTTCGCCGGATCGGCGTGCACGACCTTGAGGGACCGGTCTCGCCCGTGACGCGGATCCGCATACCCAAATCGTTCAATGCCAAAGTGCCCAAGGCCCGCCGCGACCTCGCCTCGTCCATGCGCCACGCCATTAGTGAAGATGCACCGCACAGCCGCCGCCACAGCAGGCACGAAGACTTCGGCCTGGGGGCCCGCCTGCCGGACCAGGAAAAGAAGATCACTGACCTGAGGCGTGCGCTTCGGGCCCACCCCTGCCACGGCTGCAGCGAGCGTGAAGACCACGCCCGGTGGTCGGAGCGCTGGTGGAAGTTGCGAAAGGAAACCGACGGACTGGTGCGCCAGATCCAGAGCCGCACCAACACCATCGCAAAAACGTTCGACCGCGTGTGTGATCTGCTCTCGTCGTACGGCTACCTGGAGACGAACGACGCCGGCCATGTCACCATCAGCGTCGACGGGCAGCGGCTTCGCAGGATCTATGGCGAGAAGGATCTGCTCATTTCCCAGTCGGTCCGGCGCGGGGCCCTGAACGACCTCGATGCCGCCGAGCTGGCGTCTTTGGCCAGCACGCTGGTCTACCAAGCCAAACGTGAAGACCGCGGCCTGCGGCCCAAGATGCCTAGTGTTTCGTTGGAGTCCGCCGTCGATATCGTCATTCGCGAATGGTCCCAGCTGGAGGACACCGAGGAACACCACAGACTGCCTTTGACCGGCGAGCCGGAACTTGGACTGATGCGGCCCATGTATAAGTGGGCCAAGGGCCGCCACCTTCAAGATGTCCTGAGTGGAACCGACCTCGCTGCCGGCGACTTTGTCCGATGGGCCAAGCAGGTGGTGGACCTGCTTGACCAATTGGCCAAGATTCCCCAACTCGACGCCAGAGTGGCACGGATCTGCCGTGAGGCCATTGAGCTGGTCCGCCGCGGCGTTGTTGCCTATTCCACGGTGGCCTAGCACCACCCTTTCACTGATTGACTGTTTCCAACGCTCAAGGAGCACAACGCATGAACCAGCCAGGCGTGCCAGCCGGCCACAACCGGACTGCAGGGGACCGCAAGGTCACTATGTACCGCAACGGGTCCATTTATACGGCCGCTGATCCCTTTGCCACCGCCATGGTGGTGGACGGCGATACCGTCGCCTGGGTGGGCTCTGAGCAGGCCGCCACCTCCATCGCAGACTCGTCCATGGAGATCATCGATCTCCGCGGCGCCCTCCTTGCCCCCGGCTTTGTGGACTCGCATGCGCATCTCACCGAAACGGGCCTTGCCCTATCCGGCGTAGATCTTGCCACAGTGCGTTCAGCCAAGGAATTGCTCGACGCCGTTGCCACCGCCGGCGGCAACGGCACCATTGTGGGGCACGGTTGGGATGAGACAGCATGGAACGACTCCTCGCTGCCCACCATCGAAGAACTCGACCGAGCAGGGGCTGGACGGCAGGTCTACCTCTCCCGCATTGATGTCCACTCCGCCTTGGTTTCTTCATCGTTGGCCGCAGCTGCCGGCCTGAAAGGCGTGGACGGGTTCTCCGGCGGTGCACAGGTTGTACGTGCAGCGCATACCGCCGCGCGAATGACAGTCCGTCAGTTCCCCGAAGCGGTGCGGCGTGGCCTCCAGGAGCGCGCCCTCAAGGAAGCGGCGTCCCATGGCTATGTGGCATTGGCTGAAATGTCGGCACCGCACATCTGCGGCCCGGACGACCTGCGCCTGGCAACGTCGTGGAACGACCTCGGTGGCAGCCCTGAAGTGCTCCCATACTGGGGTGAGCTGGCCTCGTCTGCGGAGCATGCCGGGAACATTCTGGGTGGCCTGGGGACCAAGGTCCTGGGCCTCGCCGGAGACCTCAACGTAGACGGGTCGCTTGGTTCCCGAACAGCTGCGCTCCTGGATGACTATGCCGACGCGCCTGGGAACCGAGGCAGCTTGTACCTCTCTGTGGATGATGCGGCCCGACACCTTGCTGCAACCTCCCAGCTTGGCGTCCAGGCGGGCTTCCATGTCATTGGCGATGCCGGCCTCGCAGCTGTTCTTGAAGCCTTGGACGTTGCCGCAGCCGAGGTAGGGGAGCAGCGGATCCGGGCCGCGGGCCACCGGCTGGAGCACGTCGAAATGGCCGATCAGTCCGCCATCGACAAACTGGCCAAATACTCCATCACTGTCAGCGTACAACCTGGCTTCGACGCCGCGTGGGGCGCTCCGGGCGGGTTGTACGAGCAGCGCCTGGGAGGTCGAAGCAAGGCCATGAACCCCTTCGCTTCCTTCTACGCGAGTGGTGTCCCCATCGCCTTTGGCAGCGACAGCCCTGTCACGCCTCTTCGTCCGTGGACCAGTGTGCGCGCGTGCTTGGAACACAGCAACCCTGAGCAACGGATATCCGCCAGGGCTGCCTTCCTGGGCCATACACGCGCTGGCTGGCGTGCCGCGAAGTACCGCAACCCCCTGATGGGCCAGCTGGTGCCTGGTGCACCTGCCAGTTTCGCCGTGTGGGAAGTCGAGGAGCTGATGGTCCAGGTGGCAGACAGCCGCGTCCAGTCGTGGAGCACGGATCCGCGGGCGCGGACACCGCTATTGCCCGCTCTGGATACCGGCAGCGATCCCCGGTGCTTGCAGACCGTCCGCGAAGGACAGGAACTCTTCGCCCACGAGTCGCTCCGCGTTTAGCAGTACCAATTTCCAGCCCGCCGTTGGCCCCCTGAACTGGGCCGACGCCAGGATCCGCAGGTCACCGGCCGGTTGACAGTATGTGGTGAGTCCGTAGCATTGAGGCTCAACGGATGATCAGCCCGGGGCCGAAAGCCGGGGTTTGATGGTCCGGTCGCGGCCGGAGCACGTCATGGTGGCGGCAAACAGGTGGGCAGGTCCGCAGCGACCCAGAAAACAGTTCGTCCGGGACTCAGTTGCCCGGCGCCACTGGACCTGGGCTTGTGGACCTGCCCGCGGCAAGCCGCCCCGGCACCCCCGACTGTGTCCCACGACACTACCGCCAAGGGAGTGCGCTGCGGCGTCCTATAATGGAGAGTTGCGCCAGAATGCCAGCCGCCACGGCTGGTCCGGCACACTGACCGCTCCATCAAGGAAAGGCCTCTTCTTGCGTGTCCTGACGATCATTCCCACCTACAACGAGCTCGAATCGCTCCCCGTAACCCTGGGGCGGCTGCGCGCAGCAGTTCCCGAGTCCGATGTTTTGGTGGTTGACGACAACAGCCCTGATGGTACCGGACAACTTGCCGACGAGTTCGCTGCCGCAGACCACCAGGTTCACGTGCTGCATCGAAAGGGCAAGGAAGGCCTCGGGGCAGCCTACATCGCCGGCTTCAAGTGGGGGCTCGCAGCAGGATACGACGTCCTGGTGGAAATGGACGCCGACGGTTCGCACAAGCCGGAACAGTTGCCTTTGCTCCTGGATGCCGTCAAGGACGGAGCCGACCTCGCCATGGGCTCACGCTGGGTCCCCGGCGGCAGCGTGGTCAACTGGCCGCTCTACCGCCAGGCCATCTCACGTATCGGCAGCACCTATGCCCGCATCATGCTCGGCGTGAAGATCAAGGACGTCACCGGCGGCTACCGCGCCTTCAAGCGCAGCACCCTGGAGGCCCTGAAGCTGGATGAGGTTGAGTCGGTTGGCTACGGCTTCCAGGTGGACCTCGCATGGCGGGTGGCCAAGCTGGGCCTCCGCATCGAGGAACGCCCCATTACCTTTGTGGAACGGGAGCTAGGTGCCTCCAAGATGAGCGGCAACATTGTGGTGGAAGCCATGATCAACGTCACCAAGTGGGGACTGGCCGCTCGCTGGGCAAAGCTCACCCGCAAGTCGCCCGTCGCGGCAAAGTAGCCCTCCAACAATAAGGCCGGGTCTGGTTCCCAAAGGAACCAGACCCGGCCTTATTTGTCTGGGCTTACTTTTGTCTGGGTTGCAGACTAAGCGGAGCGGCGCTCTCCACGGCGCTCACGCAGAATGTTCAAGCGATCCTCAAGGATCTGCTCCAGCTCAGGAAGGCTGCGGCGTTCCAGCAGCATGTCCCAGTGGGTGCGGACGGCTTTCTCGTTGGCATCCACAGGACGCTCGCCATCAACCAGAAGAGCTTCCTTGCCGGTCTTGGAAACCCAGACCGGGGGAATCTCGGCCTCGGAGGAGAAGGTCACGAAGACCTGTTCGCCGTCCTCGCAGCGGTACTCGACCCGCTGGCGCGGTGCCGGTTCAACGCCGGATTCGGTTTCCATGCTTTGGGCGCCAAGACGCATACCCCGCAGGCTGCGATCGCTCATGATTACTCCCTCTGTCTGTACGCGGAGCAGGAACCCCGCGCTGGCCGTAAGCCGTTTTCACGATCCTTACGGACTACTTCTGCACACCTTGCATCACTAATTGCAACGCCTGGCCAAGCTTTTATGTTCCATCCAGGCTGAACCAGCCGGACAAATATCCCATTATACGCGGAACATCTCCTACTACTCAAAAGCCACAACGCGCAACGAGCGGCCAGCCGGAGTGGCTGGCCGCTCGCAGTGCCTTGACCTCTGGTTATTCGGCTGGCCGTGCATGCTCCGGGGACGCTGTGGGAGCGGCCGCCTTGCTGTCGTCATTGCCACCGAAGAGACCTCCGGGGGAGTCCCCGTTGTTCCCGCCGAGGGCGCCGCCGATGCCCTTAAGGGCTTCGCCGACTTCGCTGGGAATGATCCAGAGTTTGTTCGAGCTTCCTTCAGCGATCTTCGGGAGGGTCTGCAAGTACTGGTAGGCAAGAAGCTTCTGGTCCGGGTTGCCCTTGTGGATGGCGTCGAAGACCTTCTGGATGGCCTGGGCTTCACCGTCGGCGCGGAGGATGGCTGCCTTGGCGTCACCCTCAGCGGCGAGGATGGCCGCTTGGCGCTGGCCTTCAGCAGTGAGGATTTGCGACTGCTTGGTACCTTCAGCGGTCAAAATGGCCGCACGACGATCCCGCTCTGCGCGCATCTGCTTTTCCATCGAGTCCTGGATGGAATGGGGCGGGTCAATCGCCTTCAGCTCCACGCGCGACACGCGGATTCCCCATCGACCCGTGGCTTCGTCAAGGACGCCGCGCAGCTGACCATTGATCTGGTCGCGCGATGTGAGCGCTTCTTCGAGGTTCAGCCCGCCCACCACGTTGCGGAGCGTGGTGGTTGTCAGCTGCTCGACTGCCTGGATGTAGTTGGCGATCTCATACGTAGCCGCCCGGGGATCAGTGACCTGGAAGTAGACCACGGTGTCGATCGAGACCACCAGGTTGTCCTCAGTGATAACCGGCTGCGGCGGGAAGGACACCACTTGTTCGCGGAGGTCGAGGAGCGGCAGGAGCCGGTCGACGAACGGGATCAGGATGGTAAGGCCCGGGTTTAGCGTGCGCTGGTACTTGCCGAGCCGTTCAACGACGCCGGCACGAGCCTGCGGGATGATCCTGACCGAGCGGACCAACACTATGATGACAAAAATAACGAGAACAATCAGCACAATCGCTGCTGCTGTTCCTCCTAAGCCGTCCATACATCTCCTTCGTTCCCCAATTGCGTGGTTTGATGCGGCGGTCCGGCCAGGCTGCCGAGCCGCGTAAATCTAGGGCGCTTTGTCAGCGCGGGCTGTTGTCGGCCGGCGAGGTGACTACCGCCGTCGCGCCGTCGATTTTGGTGACCTGGACTGTGGCGCCGGCGCCGATGACCCCGGCAGTGCTGCGGGCGCTCCAGACGTCACCGCCAATTTTGACGAGCCCGCTGGTGCCGCTCACGGCTTCAATGACGAGAGCGGGCTGGCCGATCAGCCGGTCGATGTTGGATCGCTGCTCTTCGGGGCCTTTGTGAAGGTGCTTCAGCGCTACGGGCCGCACGAAGGCGATCATCAGGAGGGAAACCACGCAGAAGATGACAATCTGAAGCCAGAAATCAGCGCCGGCAAAGTCAGCCACCAACCCGGCCAAGGCTCCTCCGCCCAGCATGATGAAGAAGAGGTCCAAGGTGAGCATTTCCACCACTGCGAACGCGAGGAAGACCGTGAGCCAGAGGGCCCACCAATTCTCGCCGAGCCATTCAAACATCATTTCCCCCTTGGTCCCGGACCCCGCGGGCGGGGTCACAGTCGCTGTTCTTCCATCCTAGCCCGATGCGCTGTCCCACGTCAGGGCACGGTAAAGACGTTGATCCGGAATTTCGCGGTGGTGGACACAGAAGCGGGGGGTTCGCCCACCTGTCCCTGGTCCCGGTGATGGTGGCCGGCGGGACCCATGTATGCGAGGTCGCCCATCTGCGGGCCGGTCAGCTCCAAGGGCACGTCCAGGCCGTAGACCGCAGCGGGGCTGAAATACTCCTTCATGGCGTCCGCCAGACGTTCCTCCTTGCCCTCTTCGATGCCCAGCATTCCCGTCCTGGCAGCAACCTCGGCGAGATGGCCCGGCCTGGGTGTCACCACAATCAGTTTCCCGCCGGGGCGGATGACCCTCGCAAACTCGGCTGGGTTGCGCGGGGCAAAGACCACCATGACCACGTCCACCGAATTGTCAGCCACCGGTAAAGGGCGCCAAATGTCCCACACGAGGTTTGCCGCCTGGGGGTTGAGCCGGGCCGCCCTGCGGAGCGCGAACTTGGAGATGTCCAGGCCAATCGCGGCGGCACCGGATTCTTCGATGACTGCATGGAGGTAGTGCCCGGTGCCGGTACCTGCATCCAGAACCACCGCGTCGGGAAGGCGAAGCGCCCCTGCCGCTTCTTCCGCGACTGCGGCGGTCAAGGCAGCATAGTGGCCTGCGTCCAGGAACCGTTGCCGTGCAGCCACCATGTCGGCAGTGTCGGATTCAAAGACTGTGCCCTTGCCTGTCAACAGGTTGAAGTATCCCTGTTTGGCGGAATCGAAATGATGTCCGGCTCCACAGGCCAGCGCCCTCTGCGGATCTTCCTTCAGCTGGAGCACCCCTTGGCACAGCGGACAACGGAGGGCAGCAACGGCGTCGGACAACATGGCTCCAATCCTACGGCTGGACGGAGTGTCAGGTGCCGTGCGCCGGGCTCCCGGGCTAGGCTCACCCTCGTGAAACCCGAGCAACTGCCACTGCTGAACTCCGTGTCCGCCCCTGCCATCCACCCCGATGGGACAAAGGCGGTGGTTTCTGTCACCAGGCCGGATTTTGACGCCGACAGTTATGTCGGCCAGCTGTGGACAGTCCCCTTGGACAACACCAAGCACCCGCGCCGCATTACCCGCGGTTTCAGGGACAGCTCGCCTGCCTTCTCACCCGACGGCCTTGTCCTGGCCTTCCTCCGGAGCGATCCCGACGGCAAGCCGCAACTATTCGTCGTGGAGGCTGCCGGCGGCGAACCTCAACGAATCACAGATCAGCACGCCGGAGTGGCAGGATTCGTGTGGGCGCCCGATTCGCACCGGATTGCTTTCCTGGCGCGCGTCCCGGAACAAGGGCGTTACGGAACGGTGGAGGGGGTGACCTCCGGCGGCGAGGATGCCCGACTGCTCACTGCGAACCAGTACAGAATGAACGGCGTGGGATACACCTCCGATCAGCGCCAGCAGGTCTTCGTAGTTGAAGTACCGGAATTAGGCGGTGAGCCTGCGGTAGCGCCCCGTGGGCGCGCGGCCCACGAACAGCCAGCACCTGCGGCGCCCGGGATTCCAACGGCCAGGCAATTGACGTTTGGCGATTCAGACCACGAGTCTCCGTGCTTTTCTGCCGACGGCTCGCATCTCTACTTCGTGGCGGCCCTGCATGAAGGGCACGACGACGATCTTGTCACCTCGGTTTACAGGGTGGACTCCGGCGGAGGTGAGCCGTCCGTCGTTGAACCATCCAATGCCGGCCCTCAAACCGTCACCGGCGTCCGTGCCTCCTTGGATGGACGCTGGCTGTTCTATACCGCCCAGGACCTGGGAACCACAGGCAGGGACTTCGTTGCCCGGAACGCCGTCCTGTACGTCATGCCAGTCGGCGGGGGAGAAGCAGCAGCCCTGACCGATGAAGAACACCTGGACGTTTCAGGGCCTCTGGAACCAAGCGGACCTGCCAGCGTGCTTGTCCTGAATACGGCCCTGGGCAGCGTTGAACTGCTCGACGTTGCCGCCGATGGCGGGATCATGCCGCTGGTCCACGGTGCCCGGGTGGTCGTTGGCGCCACGGTTGCCGCCAACGGCGAGATCGCGGTAAGTCTCGTCGACGCATCAACCGTGGGCGACGTCGCTTCCCTGGTACGTGGGGAACTGCGCTTGTTGACCGACTTCTCCGCCGCGCTCAGGAACAACTCGCGGGTCAGCGAGCCCTTGGACTTCGAGGCCGAATCCTCTGATGGACATCCGGTGCATGGTTGGCTGGTCCTGCCGGACGGACCCGGACCGCATCCTGTGTTGCTGTCCATCCATGGTGGTCCGTTCGCCCAGTACACCGGAGCTTTCTTCGATGAAGCGCAGGTTTACGCTGCCGCCGGATACGCAGTGGTGATGTGCAATCCCCGTGGCTCAGCCGGTTACGGCCAAACGCACGGCCGCGCCATCAAGGGGCGCATGGGAACCTTGGACATGCAGGACGTGCTGGCATTTCTGGATGCTTCCTTGACCGCCCATGGCGGGGTGCTGGACAAGGACCGGGTGGGCATCATGGGCGGTTCCTACGGGGGTTACCTGACTGCTTGGACCATCGCCCACGATCACCGCTTCAAAGCAGCGATCGTGGAACGCGGTTTCCTGGACCCGGTCAGCTTCGCGGGATCCTCGGACATTGGCTGGTTTTTCGGCGGTGAGTACACCGGTGGCACTCCTGAACAGATGACGGCCCAGAGCCCCATGGCAGTTGTGGGTGCCGTCCGAACTCCAACGCTGGTGGTGCACAGCGAAAACGACCTTCGATGCCCCATCGAACAAGGACAGCGCTACTACTCACACCTGAAGGCCCAGGGAGTTGATACCGCTTTGTTGGTTTTCCCGGGCGAGGACCACGAGTTGTCCAGATCCGGGACGCCGCACCACCGCAGGCAGCGCTTCGACCACATCCTTGGCTGGTGGGCACGGTACATGCCTACTGCGTCGAATCAGGTGGAGGACCAGCAGCACTAAGCTGGCGGGCCACTGAGCCTGTCCTTGGCCGTCAACGCAGGAAGCCCAGGCTCCGCCGTGCATCCTCGATCTCCGGAGTAGCCCAGCGGGCAGAATGCTCTGCATTGCTGGACAACGATCTGATTTCGGCACGGTCCAGGTACAGCGTGCCGAGAAGGTGGTCCGTCTCATGTTGCACAATGCGCGCCTGCCAGCCTGAGAACCATTCCTCAACAGGCTCACCCGCGGGTGTAACGTA
This sequence comes from Paenarthrobacter sp. 4246, assembly GCF_040546855.1. Classification (NCBI taxonomy): domain Bacteria; kingdom Bacillati; phylum Actinomycetota; class Actinomycetes; order Micrococcales; family Micrococcaceae; genus Paenarthrobacter; species Paenarthrobacter sp. 4246. The sequence continues at coordinate 263,641 of NZ_JBEPOP010000003.1, read as the reverse complement.
GCTCAGCTCTACATTCCGGTGACGGGTCACCACTGCCTGGTAGCCGTTTACGGATAGGCAGCCCTCATAGAAGGAGGCTGTCTCCACCCCCAGCGGACGGCACTGCGGGTTCACTACGGCCAAAAACTCCAGATGCTCCCGATGCCGTACCGCGGCGGAGGCGGGGTCAAGGTCGTACTGGTCCTCCAGCACGGCCAACTGCAGGGGGATGCCCAGCTGGGGTGCAGCCAACCCGACGCCGGGAGCGTCGTGCATCACCTCGCGCATCCGCTCCACCAACGCCATCAGTTCGACGTCGTCCAGCTGGCCGTCGTACGGGGCGGCGAGTTGACGCAGCACGGGGTGTCCAGCCTGGACGATCGTGGGAAGTTCTTCCGCATCAAGCAACCTGCGGACAGCGTCCCGGATCTGGGTGGGGTTGAAGTCCGTGGCTGGGCTCGCGGCCTCGTGATGAGGTTGATGGTTCATGGCACGAGCCTATCGCCACGGCTGTCCGTTGCGTTGGGCTAGGCTCGACAAATGACCGATTCATCTTCTTTGGACCGCGTACTGGGCTTCGTCAGGACTGTTGAAGCCGGCGGTGGAGCTGCTGAGCTGCGACCATACCTTGCTGAGGACTTCCAACTCACTGAGTGGCCCCATGCGTTGTCCAAAACAGGTTCCACCAGGAACCTGCAGGACACTCTGGCCGGCGCCGACCACAGCAAGGACATTGTTGCCGATCAACGATTCGAGGTGGTCCGCACCACCAGCGAAGGCGACCGCGTGGTACTCGAGATGAACTGGTCGGCCACGCTGCTCCTTGACCTGCCGCACTGGGACCGTGGCGATACCATCAGGGCCAGGAGCACAGCGGTCTTTGAGCTGCGGGACGGGCTGATAGTCAGCCAGGATACGTACGACTGCTATTACACAACGCCGGAGTAGCTAACGCATGGTGAAGCGCCGTTCCACCAACCCTGCTATCGAAGGAAGCCCGAGCACGCCGGCGAAGAACCTGTTCCGGGCTTCCATGACCGGCGGTGGCAACGGCCTGCCCAGCGCCATGTTGAGTCCGGCCTGGCGCGAAGCCCGTTGGGCCGCCTTTCTACGGGACCTCTCGAACTGCTCCAGCAGCCGCCCCAGGTCGGCCCCACCAAACGAAGCGTCCATGATGGGTGCAAGTGCGGCGGCGTCCAACCAGCCCAGGTTCATGCCTTGCCCACCGATCGGACTGATTTCGTGGGCGGCATCGCCGAGCAAGACCACCCGGCCGTGGACCATTCGCGCCGCAAGCCGGGACCGCACCTCGAAGGCACTCAGCATCGTGTTGCTCCGGACGTCAGGCACTTCGCCCGTTCTGGCGCCGATCAGCTCAGCCAGCCCGGACGCCGTCGTGCCCTTGTCCGGTGCCCCCAGCCTCACCACCCATCTGCGTGCCCCGCCCGGCAACGGAAACGACTCCACAATCCCGGCCGGTTCCAGATAGAGGACGGCATCCGTGCCATGAGGAGTCGCGTCAGCGAAATCGCCCATGATGTAGCAGTCCGGATAGCTCCGCGACGGCAAATGCGGCAGAATCTTTTGGCGGATCGCTGAGTGCGCCCCATCAGCGGCCACCACCAACCGGGTGCGGAACTCAAGGCCGCCACCGATTGAGTCCGCCGCGACGCGCACGGACCTGAAGTCATCCACCACTTCCTGGACATCCGCGCCGCGGACGATCGCCGCGGAGTCCAGATCCAGGACTGTCCTCTCCAGGACCTTTTCGGTAACCGTCTGCGGTACAGCAAGGATGAACGGAAAGTGGGGGTCGCCGTCGAACGCCAGCCGGGCAACCACGTGCCCCTGGCTGTAGGCGACACCCTGGTGAATGTGGACGCCGGCGGCGACCAGTTCGTCGGCAACCCCGGCCCTGGCCAGCTCCGCCAACGCCGGCGGATGGATACCGATGGCCCGCGAACTGTCACTTCGGCTGACCCTCCGTTCCAGTATCCGCACCTGATGCCCTTGTTGAAGCAATAGCGCTCCCATGAAAAGGCCCACGGGTCCGGCACCGACGATCACAACGTCAAGCATTTTCTGCCCTTGGTTCAGAATCCGGGAGCTCCTCATGGACCAGCAGGTGGTGCCAAGGGCCGTTTGCCTCGACCCTCCAGCTCGCCGGAACGGTGGATGCCAGTTCAGGTGCTGTGTAGCTGCGCTTGATGGACACCAAGCCGTCACCCCAGATGAAGGAACGCAGGCCCAAAGGCCAGAAGCCGACCATGAACAGCAGGTAGGAGAGGTTACTGCGTTTGAGGTCGTTGTGGAGGACGAGACCACGGCTGAGCGCCTCAGAGTCGCGCAGGACACCGACGATCTGCCCGGCATCGAGGTGGTGAAGGATGTGGTTGGAGATAACGAAATCGAACACCAGCCCTTCTGCGACGAGCTCGGAACTATGGGCTTGACGGTAGGTGACACCATCCATCGCGGGAAGCTTCGAAGCAAAGGCAAAGGCCCTGGCATCCGGATCGATCGCAGTCACCGTGAGGCGGAAGCCATCCTTCCGGGCCCACCGTGCGAGGCTGCGTGCCACGTCACCGCTGCCGCATCCAATATCCAGAAGCGACGCTGCGCCCTTGGCAGCCAGCACTGGCCGGATCCTGTGGCGGTAGGTACCGTGCCAACCCGACAGAAGACTGTTGACCACCGGAAACCTGGCATAGGTCCGGGTGAGGCGATCGGGGTCGCAGTCAGCCCTGTCCATCTCCTCCACGGATGACAGATCCCTCTTTTGGAGGGACCCCCAAGGGCTCACAGATCGGGGGAGACCAGCGTGAAGAGGCCCGTCTCCACCGTCAGGCCTGGACCGAACGCCATGGAACAGATCCGTTCCTCGCGTTCGGTGGCGGCCTGGCCCAACATGTACTTCAGGACGAAGAGCACCGTGGCGCTGCTCATGTTGCCGTATTCGCGCAGAGTCTCCCGAGCCGGAATCAACTGTTCCTGGGTCAGTTCCAGCTTGGACTCCACCTTGTCCAGGATGCTGCGGCCGCCCGGATGAATGGCCCAATGGGTGATGTCCCGGTAGGGGAGCCCGGCCAGCTGTGGCTCCTTGGCGAGGAGTGGTTCCAATGCCCCCGTGATGTGTTCCTCGATGATGTGGGGGACGTAGGAACCCAGTACCATTTCGAATCCTTCGTCGCCGATATTCCAAGCCATGGCTTCCTCGCCCACGGGCGTGAGAACTGTTTCGAAGTGGTCCAGCCTGATGACCGGTTCCGGTCCTTCCGGTTCCCGTGCCGTCACCACGGCGGCCGCCGCGCCATCACCGAAGATGGCCGAACCCATGATGGTGTCGGGATCGTTGGACGTGCGGACGTGAAGGGAACAGAGTTCAACACAGATGACCAAGACCACGGCCTCCGGATCAGCAACGCAGAACTGTTTGGCGGCCTTGAGGGCAGGGAACGCGGCGTAGCAGCCCATGAAACCCAGGTGGTAGCGCTGGACGGCAGGGTTCAGGCCCAAGGCCCTGACAACCTTGTAATCGGGGCCCGGGTTGAAGAAGCCCGTACACGACACGGTGATGACGTGGGTGATGTCGTCGAGGTCGATGCCGGAGGCTTGGGCAACCGCCGTCTTTCCGGCCTCCACAAACAGCTTGGTGGCTTCGGTAGCGAAAATTTCGTTGCGCACCTTGGTGCTGGGGCTGAGGACCCTGTTGGTTTCGGGGTCGAAGAACTTGGGATTCTCCGGATGGGCGTCAAGGCTGAGCTCAGCAACGGCCGTGTAGCGGGTGTCGATTGCCGCCGAGTCGAAACAGGTGGCCACCAGGCGCGTTCCCAGTCGTGTCAGGCCTGGTTGGGAGGCGAAGACCTCGCGTGCCTGCTGCTGGACGAGGATTGTTGGCGGAACTGCGGTTTCAAGGGACCTCACGTATACCGGCATGCTTCATTCTTAGCGAGTAAACCTGGGAAGACAATGGCAGAATCGAACTTACTGACCGAGGTTGGTCACAGATAGCCAGGCGACGCCGACGGGGGACTGTTGGGCAGCGCCGCCCCACAGATGGAGAAATGATGACTATTGCCGCGAGCACTGACACAGAGTTTCCCAAGTCCCATGTCGCAGACACCCACGATCTCATCAGGGTCCAGGGTGCGCGCGAGAACAACCTGAAGGACGTCAGCATCGAGATTCCCAAGCGCCGGCTGACGGTGTTCACGGGCGTCTCGGGCTCAGGAAAAAGCTCCCTGGTTTTCGCCACGATCGCTGCAGAGTCGCAGCGCATGATCAACGAGACGTACAGCGCTTTTGTCCAAGGGTTCATGCCCTCGCTGGCCCGCCCCGACGTGGACATGCTGGAGGGCTTGACGACGGCGATCATCGTGGACCAGGAGCGCATGGGCTCCAATCCCCGTTCAACAGTTGGCACCGCCACGGACGCGAACGCGATGCTGCGGATCCTTTTCAGCCGTCTCGGCCAGCCGCACATCGGTTCACCCAATGCCTACTCGTTCAACGTCCCCACAGTGAAGGCCAGTGGAGCCATCACAGTAGAGCGCGGCGAGGGCAAAACGAAGACAGAGAAAGCTACGTTCAACCGCTTGGGCGGTATGTGTTCACGCTGTGAAGGCATGGGATCCGTCAATGACTTCGATCTCACGGCACTCTACGACGACACAAAGTCGCTCAGCGAGGGCGCGCTCACCATTCCCGGTTACACCATGGATGGTTGGTATGGACGGATCTTCAGCGGTTCCGGGTTCTTCAATATGGACAAGCCAATCGCAAAGTTCACCAAGAAGGAACTCCACGATCTCCTTTACCGTGAGCCCACCAAAATCAAGGTCGAGGGAATCAACCTCACTTATGAAGGCGTCATCCCCAAGATCCAGAAGTCGATGCTCAGCAAGGACGTGGACGCCTTGCAGCCCCACATCCGCGCGTTCGTTGAGCGGGCCATCACGTTCACTACGTGCCCGGAGTGCGAAGGAACCAGATTGAGCCCCGAAGCGCGGTCTTCGAAGATTAAAGGCAAAAGCATTGCCGATGTCTGCACCATGCAGATCAGCGACCTCGCCGGCTGGATCCGCGAACTTCATGAGCCCTCAGTGGCGCCCCTCCTGAAAGGACTCCAGCACCTTTTGGATTCCTTCGCGGAGATCGGCCTCGGCTATCTTTCGCTCGACCGGCCTGCCGGCACGTTGTCCGGGGGAGAGGCGCAGCGTACCAAGATGATCCGACACCTGGGATCCTCCCTCACCGACGTGACGTATGTTTTTGATGAACCCACCATCGGACTCCACCCGCACGACATCGAACGAATGAACCAGCTGTTGCTGCAGTTGCGGGACAAGGGCAACACCGTGTTGGTGGTGGAGCACAAGCCCGAAACAATCGCGATCGCAGACCACGTGGTTGACCTTGGACCCGGCGCAGGAACCGGCGGGGGCTCTGTCTGCTACGAGGGAGATCTGGAGGGTTTGCGGGGGAGCGACACCATCACTGGGCGCCACCTGGACGATCGTGCTTCGATCAAGGATGCAGTGCGTTCCGCTTCCGGCCATCTGGAGATCCGGGGGGCCTCAACCAACAACCTCAAAAACGTCGACGTCGATATCCCCCTGGGCGTTCTCTGCGTCCTGACCGGTGTGGCAGGCTCCGGCAAAAGCTCACTGATCCATGGCTCGGTGGCGACGCGTGAAGGCGTGCTGGTGATCGACCAAGGCGCCATCCGCGGCTCGCGCAGGAGCAACCCCGCCACCTACACCGGACTTCTGGAACCCGTCCGTAAAGCCTTCGCGAAGGCAAACGGTGTGAAGCCGGCGCTGTTCAGCTCCAACTCGGAAGGTGCATGCCCTACCTGTAATGGCGCCGGTGTCATTTACACTGATCTCGGAGTCATGGCGACCGTGGAGTCTACCTGTGAAGAATGCGATGGAAAGCGCTTTCAAGCCTCAGTTCTTGAATACACGCTGGGGGATCGCAATATTGCAGAAGTGCTTGCAATGTCTGTGGATGAGGCGGAAGTCTTCTTCAAAGAAGGAGAAGCCAAAACGCCGGCCGCGCACAAAATTCTGGACCGCTTGGCAGATGTTGGCCTCGGCTATCTGACCCTTGGCCAGCCGCTGACCACGCTGTCCGGCGGTGAGCGCCAACGCCTGAAGCTGGCCACCCAGATGTCCGAGAAGGGTGAGATCTACATCCTGGACGAGCCCACCACCGGCCTGCACCTGGCCGACGTACAGAACTTGCTGGGAATGTTGGATCGCCTGGTGGAATCGGGCAAATCCGTGATTGTAATCGAACACCACCAAGCAGTTATGGCTCACGCCGACTGGATTATCGACCTGGGACCAGGCGCAGGACACGACGGCGGCACCATAGTTTTCGCCGGAACGCCGGCTGAGCTTGTGGCCGGGAAATCGACGCTGACAGGCAAGCACTTGGCTGCGTACGTCGCGAATAGCTGACGGCCCCGGTGGTGGTCGTTCCGAAAAAGTTCGGAACGACCACCACCGAATCTACTGGCGAAGCTTGAATTTCCGTTCCATCCCCAGATGCTGACGCCGCCAAGTGCCAGGGGACATGTGACAGACGGCGGAGAACGTTTCATGAAAGGAGCTCAGCGACTGAAAACCCGCTCGCGCGGACACAACCGCGGTGGGAAGATCCGTCGTGAGAAGAAGACGCTGAGCGTGAGCGACGCGGTGTTGTCGCAGGTAAGCGTTGATGCCTATGCCAAAGACCTCACTAAAGATGGAAGCCGCCCGGTTGGGATGAAGGTGAATTGCAGCCGCTACATCCGTTGCACGGACTGGTGATCCTGAGTTTTCCTTGATGAACAGCGCCATCCTGGCGGCTCGTTGCATGTTCACAGAAGATTTGCCATGTTCCGGCACGGCTTCGGACCAATCACCAAGGGATAACCGAACCAGCAGTCCTTGGATTTCCAGCTCCGCGGCGTGTTGTCCAAGATGACCCGGGAAGTAGAGATCGTAGGCCCAGCGATGGAAACTCGCCTCCAACCCGGAGTAGTCCCCGTCTGATGGTCCATGGAGGATCTCTCCCTGGAGCAGCCGGGCCTTAACGTTCGCGGGGACTGACCAAGACAAGAACCGGGCCAACGGAACCGTGGCGAAAGCAAATGGCGTTGCCGGATCCATCTCCACCAATTGATGCGGTTGGGCGCCCCAAAACGCCGCCGGAATGCCTGCAGGGATGACGGAAGTGCGGCCGCCGGAGTCGTAGATCACAGGGGCGGCACTGAAGTTCACCTCAATGTCATTGTGAGCATGCGCTTCTGACATGCGGCTTGAATTGCCGCGCCACGCGACGAAGCCGAACGAGTTGTCGGTTTGCCGAGGCTCAGGGACATCTAACATGGTGGATTCTTGGAATTCTGTGGGGGAGAAGGCGACTCAGGTCCAGAACTCCAACCGTAGCATTGTGGTCTCGATCAAGTTCAAGGAGATAAGTCGTGACTCAAGAAATCCACCCTGCGGCCGGACCAGCTGCTCTACTCGCCGGAGCCCCCCGCGAATACCATCTGACTGACGAGGAGATCGCCAGCTTCGACGAGAACGGTTACGTTATCTTGCGCAATCGGATTGGCGGCGACCTGCTGAGAAAGCTGCAGGCCGCCTCAACTCGATGGATTGCCGACGGGCACGCCCTGAAAACTGAGGAAGACGGCCGCGGTGATTACAACTTCGCCACCCGCCCATCAGGGAGAGTACTTTTTCGAATCAACTATCTGCACAGCAAGCAGGAGGCCGCTTCATTGGAACTGCTTGGGAGCCCTGAAATGCTTGGAATCGCCGAAAGCCTTGCCGGCCCGAATTTCGTGCCAACCTACGAGTCGCTCGTCTTCAAGAACACTGGCGACGGAGCCCCGATCGATTGGCACCAAGATGCAGTGCACCCGAGAACCCACCGCATTTTTAACGTTGACGTCTATTTGGATGCAAGCCGCAAAGGGGCCGGGGCGCTGCGGGTCGCGCCGGGCTCCCACAAGCAAGTTGTTGACGTTTGCCAGCTTGAAGAGGAATTCGGCTGGGATGCCCCGGGCGTAATCCAGACGGAGATGAACCCAGGCGACATACTGGTGCACGACGTCATGTTGGTTCATGGCTCCGAGGCAACACTGGCGAATGCGCTACGCCGGACTATCTACTACGAATTCCGCCCGGCGGAGCAAATCCTCGCTGAAGGTCCTTGGGACCACAGCTTCATCGACCAACGACTGCGACTGGTGGCCTTGGGGCTGGCTGAATGGAAGAAACAAAACCCGACCAGCGGCCCGTTTGCATGGAACGTCGACGAAGAACTTGTGCCGACCCTAAGCAGCAACGCCGAGACCGAGCTTAGGATTGCCCACGCCACCCATAGTCCTGGGTCATTCTGCAGCGCCGGGAACGTCGCTCCAACACCCAATGGCCGCGCAGTCCGGATAGCATCACAGGGAGAAGCTCATTGATAGTCGGCTTGAATCCGGAGGGACTTAGGAGTCGCCGGATTCAAGCCGAGCTAGCGGCTACTTCTACTCGTCCTACTAAACTGGCGTGCGCGGTTATTCATGAGCCGGGAGTAGGCCCATTCCGGGTGGCTGGCAACGCCTTCGAAGTGGAAGTTTTCCCTGACCGCCTATGCTGAGCCAATGGGTTTTGGTCGTGAGTCGAGGCGTGTTCGTGATGAGTCGCTGCCGCTTAGCCATCGCTTTATGTCCCTTGGTTCCTGGATCCAGCAGGCGCAGCCGATCGGCTTTGAACCCACTTGGGCATACCTTGAGGCGAAGTTGAATCTTTCTTGGTATGAGCCGGACTTCTTGTTGCCAGCGATGGATATGTTGGAGGCAGAACGAGCGATTCATCTCCGGATTGCCGCGGAGTATGCCGACCTTCGTAGGCTGCAGAAGGCTGCCGGCCATCGGTCTCCGCCGCGGGACCAAGTTACCCCTATCGAGCCGCGCCGCTGGCACGGCGATGAACGGGCTGGCGCACGACATGCGCTGGAATCATGGCTCCGGCGCGTAGGCCTGGCTCTTTCCGACCCTTACGAGCGAAGAATCCGCGGTGTGGTGGAAGATGCTCTCTCAGGATCAACGCTGACAAAGCTTGACACTGACGAGCTCCAGTCACTTCTTGATGGCGCGCGCGCCCAGAGTGCGGGCTTCGCAGGTGGCACGGTTCCGTATCGGAATGCCTTGTCCTATCGTCAGCCTCTTGGGCACTTGTTTTTGATGTTTCATGAGGTTCCTTCCGTCGGGAAGCCCTGGAATTTTCGAACCCCTTAGATTCAGGTTGCCTGCTTTCGGGCGGCGATGTATTGGGCGTAGGCGGCGGCTGAGTCTGTTGCGTGGCGTTCGATGGTGGTGGGGGAGTAGCCGAGGGTTTCGGCGATGATGGCCACGGGGACGAGTTTGGTGAGTTCGTGGAGTGTTCCCAGGCGTGCGGCGCGGGTGCTGAAGAGTTTGCTGAGGCGGGTCGTGAGGTGTCCTGGGTGGATGTGGCGTCCGGGTGATGCTCCGCGGAACACCCATTTGGTATTTGGGTGCGCGGCGGTCAGCTCGTGGCCCGGGTTCGCGGCGAGCTCCCGCCATGGCTGCGCTAGAGGGTCTGGCAGTGCGATCTGTATGCTGCCGAGCTGAATGGTGACTAAATCATCAGTGACGCTGACGTCGTCCCAGGTGAGCCGTGCGATGTTTTCGGCTTGTTGTCCGAAGACGAGGATCAGGATGGCCGCGGCGCGGTCGCGGGTTTCCAGTTCTTTGGTGTGGATTACTTGGTGGAGTGCTTGGTCTTGTCCAGCCTTGGGGAGTCGTGGGCTGGTGCCGCGGCGGTGCGGAATGATGGTGGGCCCGGCGGGGGCGGTTTTGGTTTTGATGGCCCATTTGAGGAAGCGCTCAGCGATGCGTCTGGTTGTGGGTCCTTCGGCTTGCCAGACGTCCAGGTGGGGTTGCTGCAGGTCGGGGAGCTTGATGTCATGACTGGTGAGCCAGTTCAGGAAGTCGATGGCGACGGTGACTTCCTGCTTGGCACGAAGAAAAGTGCCGCGCGTAACTTCGTCCATGACATTCATGGGCCGTTGGTGGTGCCAGCGGATGTAGCGGCGGATCACGTCAAGGTGCTGAGGGTCGCCGACGCGTTCCAGGGCCTGTGCTGCCCAGTTGTCGTAGCGCGTCAGGAATGCATTTCGTTGGGGGAGCACGCCGTGTTCGATGAGGAGCCCCCGGACGTATTCGCGGGTGCGCGAGTCGGGTAGTTCGTCAAAAGTGTCGTGACTGATTCTGGGTGCGACGGCGAGGTTTCGAAGGAAGTCTGTGACGTGCTTTTGCCGGATCCAGGTCATGCCGCTGTTGGCCCGTTTCATTGACTTCAGGGCCGCTGCCAGCGGGATCAGTTCCGTTGCCATGATTCCCGTAGTCGGGTTGGTCAGCAGGTCGTCGACGATGTCGCCGAGGACGCAGCCCCAGCAGCGTGCACCGGTATAGAGTTCGTCTTCGGCGCCGCAGCTCTGGCAGTCGATATTGAGCCGAACGCCTGAGCAGTTACGGCATGCCGGCTGCTTATCGATGATTCCGGGCAGGACGCCGTCGTGGCCGCAGGGGCAGACTCCTCGGGTGCGTTTTGCCTGCTGGTAGCAGTAGCCGCAGACTCCACCGTCGGGCCAGCGCGCGACGGTTTGGTGGTGTTGGCCGCAGCGGCCGCAGGGGACCGGCCAGCGGGTGGGGTCCTCTGCTTTGCGTGGCCTACTCACCGTCTTCGGGAGCGACGAGCCGGACGCGTCGTGCGATCGGGTTTCCTGGTTGGATGCCGAGGTCTTCGCTGCGTTTCGGGGCGTTCGCTGTCGCTGCGGCGCGCATTTCTACGAAGGGTTCGAACAGGTCGTTTGGTGTGCAGTCCAGGATGTCGCAGAGCGCGGCGAATGTCCTGGCCGGAATGCGCTCCGGCGTGGAGGTGACCAGCCTGTAGACCTGGCTTTCGGAAAGGTTGATGCCACGGGATTTCAGGAGCGGCATAAGTTCGGTGGTCTTCCAGAGGTTCTGCTTTGCCGTCAGGGCTCGCAGGTTCCAGCGGTAGCCGATCCGGCGCTGTTCAGGCATCTGGGTCCTCCAAGTTCGCGATGCGGCGTTCAATCATCTGCTGCACGGTTTTCTGCTTGAAGTCCGACGATACCGAGGTGTAGAGCCCGGTGGTCGAGGCGTAGGAGTGTCCAACCTGCGTCTGCACGAAGGCCGCGTCATAACCGGCTTCGATCAGGTGGGTCACGTAGGAATGCCTGAGGCAATGCAGGCCCAGCTCTTGGGGCAGACCGACGGCATCCCGCGCGGCAGCGAACGCATCACCGAACGAGCCCAGGGACATCCGGGCGCCACGCTCGCTGGGCCACAGCGCCGAGGACCGTTCAGCGGTCGGAAACTGTTGCCGCATGCCGCCGGCTGTCCAGGTCTTGAGCTGGTCCACGACCCAGTCGAACTCCGGAACGGTCAACACGGTCCGCCTTCTGGGTCCTGAGCCTGCCGTGCCTTTGGCGAATCGGACCTGGACTGCTCCGAACCGTCCGTAGTCGCTGACGTGTGTGGGTTCGGGCCGAAGTCCTCCAGGTCCAGCATGGTCATTTCGCGTCGGCGAAGCCCGTAGGCGTAGCAGACCTTGAACGCCACCGAGTCCCGGAACAGGGGCAGCCAGCGCTTGCTGCCGGCGGCGTATTCACGGTCGACAAGGTCATCGAGGTAGTCGAAAAGCCGCTGCAGTTCCGCCTTGGTGAACGAGCGCTTCTTCGCAGGGACGGCATCATCGGTGGTGTGCCGTGGCGTGTTCCACTCGAAGCAGATCTGGCTCGGTATATCACCGAATGTCCGTTCGCAGAACTCGCCCCACCCATAGCCGGGATGCGTCAGGTAAGAGCAGAACATCGCCACGGCGTTGCTGTACGAGCGCAACGTCTTCAGGCTGATCGGCTTCTCGCCAGAACGCAGATCGGCCAGGAAATCATCGATGTCCGCGGGGCGCCATTGCCACGGAAATTCACCCGTGAACCGCTGAAAACGCTCCAGCAGCTGGCAGCGCTGCTTGATGGTGTCCGTCGTGAGGCCACGGGCAAGCATCTGCGCCCGCCAGCCATCCAGCATGGCCGTAAAAACCCGTTCATCAGCACGGAAGAGGATCCGGGCGCAAGTTCACACTCAAGGCGCGAGCATGTTCGTGACCAGTGAATCCTGTTTGACCTGCGGTGCGGAAACGTCGAAATCGTTGATAGACGGGAGTTCTCGCAGCTACTTCTACTCCCGTTACTTAAACGCCGATAATCTACATTATGTAAAGTAAGGCAAATGAGGTCCTCCCCAATGACCCGAAACCAACCGCTTCGCGGCTTGCCTGGCACCACGCTATTGCGCAGCAAACGTCGCAAAAGTGCAGTCAGCGCCGGGCCGATGTTGCGGTCAGCGCTGGGTTGACGTCAGGACATTCTGCGGTTCCTTGTCATGGAAACCAGCCGTATTCACCCCACTTGACCCTTGCCACACTCCTGCTAGTATCGAAAAAGCGAAGGCATGTCCTATCAAAAGAACAAAGGGTGACATACTCAGCACGTCGTACGGAGTGGCGTAGCGGAGCTTAACCTGGAATGCGGGGAACTTTCAGTGGCGAATCAACTTGGTCTCAACATCGACCGTTCCTCCCCCATACCGCTCTACCATCAGGTTGTCCAAGGCATCGAAGCCGCGATCCACAGCGGCCTATTGGAGCCCGGAAGCCGGCTGGATAACGAGATCGACCTCGCAGCACAGCTCAACTTGTCCCGGCCTACCATGCGCAAAGCCATGGATGAACTGGTCCGTTCCGGCCTTCTGGTCCGCAAACGCGGTGTCGGAACCCAAGTGGTCTCCAGTCAGGTCCGCCGGCCGCTGGAGCTCTCAAGCCTGTTTGACGACCTCACCAACAATGGCAAGAAGCCCACTACGGAAGTACTGAGCTTCTCCCACATGGAGGCTGACGCGCCGACTCTGGCAACCCTGCAACTGCCGGCCGGTTCCAAGGTCTACCACTTCACCCGCCTGCGCAAAGTGGGCGGAAAGCCATTGGCGCTGATGGAGAACTGGGTCCGCGACGACATCGCCACCATGGACGAAGCCATGCTTGCGGCCGAGGGCCTCTATGCGATTCTGCGCAGAGGCGGCGTGAACTTCCGCCTGGCCACGCAGCGCATCGGGGCAATGATTGCCAATGACTATCAGGCACCCCTTCTTGAAACCGACGTCAACTCTGCATTGGTCACCATGGAACGTACGGCGGTAGACGACACCGGGCGACGGGTCGAAACCGGCCATCACGTCTACCGAGCCGACTCCTACAGCTTTGAAATGACCCTCGTACAGCGCTAAACGCAAAGGACTCCCCTGCCATGACCAATTGGGTCTACCCCCTGGGCACTGCCGCCGACGGCGACTGGGATATTTCACTCGGAACCTCCGACTCCGCAACAGCGGTGGACGGCTGGGCCCATACTGGCCTGAAGGTCGCCACCCTCGCCGTGGGCACCGCCGTCGAACTTTCAGCGGTGAATGAGGAACGGATTGTGGTTCCCCTCAATGGATCATTCACTGTCACGGTGGACGGCGTCGAACACACCCTTGAGGGACGACCATCCGTTTTCAGCGGGCCCACTGACGTCTTGTATTCAGGCATAGGCAAAGCAGTTACCATCAGTTCGTCCAACGGCGGCCGCGTCGCTGTGGCCACTGCCCCGGCACAAGCCTCCCACCCAACGCGACTGGTAACAGCTGCTGAGACGCCGGTTGAATTGCGTGGAGCCGGCAATTGCTCACGGCAAGTCCACAATTTCGGGACACCGGCTGCCCTGGAAGCAGACCGTTTTATTGTCTGCGAGGTCATCACCCCTGCCGGCAACTGGTCCTCCTATCCCCCGCATAAGCATGATGAGGAGAAGGACGGAGAAACTCACCTCGAGGAAATCTACTATTTCGAGACCCAGGTTGCCGCTGGCTCCGGCGCTCCCTCCGACGCGGATGCCATTGGCTACCAGCGGGTATATGCCTCTGATGAGCGCCCCATTGATGTTTCGGCAGAGGTCCGCACGGGTGACGTAGTCCTGGTTCCCTACGGCTGGCATGGCCCCGCCATGGCGGCTCCTGGCTATGACATGTATTACCTCAACGTGATGGCTGGTCCCGGACCGGTCCGGGAATGGCTCATCAGCGACGACCCCCACCACGGCTGGGTCCGGCAGAGCTGGGACGGCCAGGACATCGACCCACGGCTTCCGTTCGGGGTTTGATCCGGCCGGTGGCCTTTCGCTGCACAGAGAAAGCCTCCTCCAGAATCCTTTGGATCCTGGAGGAGGCTTTTCGTTCGTCAGAACGTGACTGTCAAGGCCACCTTTACCGGCGATCCGGTGACCAACGATTCCTGGGCCGCGTCTGCCACCCGGGATGCTGCTACGGCATCTTCAGGCGTGCACGGGTTCTCCCGCTCCCCCAGAATCAACTCAACGAATGCCGCCATTTCGGTGCGGTATGCCGCCTCGAAGCGCTCGGCAAAAGTCTGGTGCGGATTCCCCGCCGGGAAGTTGACACCCGGTTCAGCCGAAACCATGGCAGTCTTCGCGTCCAAGCCCACCATGACTGATTTGTTGGAACCCTGGATCTCCAAGCGGACGTCGTGGCCCGCCCCGTTGTAGCGGCTTGCCGAGACGGTTCCCATGGTGCCGTCGTCGAAGGTAACCACGGCAAGTGCCGTGTCCACATCGCCCACAGCACCAATGGCGGGATCACCGTTGTTGGAACCCTTGGCATACACCTCAACGATTTCCCGCCCTGTCAGCCAGCGGAGGATGTCGAAATCGTGAACCGAGCAGTCGCGGAACAGACCGCCGGATGTCGCCAGGAACTCCACGGGCGGCGGCGTCATGTCGCAGGTAACGGCACGCAACGAATGGATCCATCCCAGTTCCCCGGCTTGGTAGGCGCGTCGTGCTTCGAGGTAGCCCGCGTCGAACCGGCGTTGATGGCCGATTTGCACCACGCCGTTGTTGGCCCTGACATAGTCCAGCACCGGAAGCGCGTCAGCCACGTTCATGGCTACCGGTTTCTCGCAAAAGACCGGGATGCCGGCGTCCACGCCTGCTCGAATGAGCTCGGGGTGCGTCCCTGTACCAGTGGCTATGACCAGGCCGTCCACTCCGGAGGCGATGAGGTCCGCAACCGTCGGCGCAAATTCGGCACCGAGGTCCGCCGCCACCGTCCTCGCGTGGTCAGCGGCAACGTCAGTGAGGCGAAGCCGCACCTTGACAGCCCTGTTACCAAGGCCCGGGTTCAACGCAGTGATGTTGTTCGCGTGCATGACGCCGATGCGCCCCACGCCGACCAAGCCGAGAATGATGTCTTTCATGATGTTCCTTCCAGAAAAATACTGCTACAGGACGGGGGTGGGCTGAGCCGTCACGTCGCCTTCGCCAGGGAACACGATTCCCAGTTGGCGGCGGATCTCGTCAGCGACTTCAAGTGTGCGAATCGAATCAGCGAGCATTCTTTGGCTCGCCTGCAGGCCACCTTCGGCAATGGTGCGGGCCACGGCTGCTGCCTCGTAGTGAAGGCCTTCGAAATGTCCGCCTGCTGCTTCGTCGTAACGAAGTCGGCGACCCTCCGGGAATCGGACCTCGAACGCTCCCGGCATGTTGAAGGGGCCTTCAATCACCAGAGCTGCCTTTGTACCCACAATGGTGGCTGCGGTGGGTGTGAAATTGTGCAGGTGTGTGTTCACGGATGCCTGCGCCCCGCCGTCGAAGGTCATGATGGCTGACAATTGGGCGTTGACCCCTGTCTCGTGGGGCTGCCCCAGTGCATGAAGCCGGAGTGGACTGCCCAACACTGCTGTGACCAGTGCCAGCGGGTACGTGCCGAGGTCAAGAAGCGGGCCTCCGGCCAGTTCGGGATTGAAAATGCGGTGGGAGGGATCGAAGTGCTCACCATACTCGGCAACAACAGTGGTGATGGCACCAAGCGTTCCAGCCTCCAGGAGTTGCCTGATCACATCAAATTTAGGCAGGAAGAAGGTCCACATGGCTTCAGCGGCAAACACTTCCGCGGCTCTTGCCCGCGAAGCAATGTCCCTGGCCTGGTGGGCACTGAGCCCAAGCGGCTTTTCGATCAGTACGTGCTTACCGGCGTCGATCGCCAACACCGCTGACGTGTGATGCGCGGTGTGGGGCGTACAGACGTAGACAATGTCGACGTCCGGAGCGGCGGCAAGTTCCTCATAGCTGCCATAGGCGGCTGGTACGTTGAATGCCTCCGCAAAGGCTTTTGACCTGCTCAGCGAACGGGATCCGACGGCGGTTATCACCTGCCCGGTATGCGCCTGGACAGATTCCGTGAACCGTTCGGCGATCCATCCCGGTCCCATGATGCCCCAGCGAAGGGCCGGAGCATCCCTGGAGTCCGGAACGCGGGACGCTGGGAGCAAAGCAGGCGTCATGAGTAGCTGACTTTCGTAGAGGCGCCGTTGCTGTGCAGTGATTGGATCATTGCCTGCGCAACGAGGGCTGCGTTGAGCCCTTCCTGCGCGCCTGCCAGTGGCGGACTCTCTCCATTGGCAAGTGCGGAGATCCAGGCCTGCAACTGGATCCGGTACGCGTCGGCGAAACGGGGGCGCCAGTCAGGCGGGATAACCCGCTGCTTGGTTCCGTCCTGTTCGATGCCGAGGAGGGAAGTGTCCTGCAACGCCGTGGTTCCCAGTTCGGAGACCACCTCACAGCGGGTGGTGTAGCCAAACCGGGCATTGAGATACAGCTCCAGTGTGGTGAGTGTTCCATCTGCGGTACGAAGGGTCATGAACGACGGATCCTGCAGCCCGCCTCCTGCATTTCGGGTGCTTTTTCCTGCCTGCCACGACACTTCCGCATTGGGCGAGTCCAAGAGCCAGGGAATGATATCCAGCTCGTGAATGGCTGAATTGGTAATGGCGGATTCCGAGGTGGTTCCAGGTGCTGCGGCAGCATTGCGACTAATGCAATGAACCACCAGAGGCTCCCCCTGCAACCTCTCATGCACGGTTTTCCGGAGTGCCACGTAGCCCGGGTCAAAGCGTCGCATGAAGCCAAGCGAAAGAAGCGAGGTTCCCGTTGCGGCAACCATGTCAGCGTCGGCTGCCACAACCTCCAGGCTTTCCAAAAGCGTCGGTGCAAGCGGCTTCTCGCACAGCACCGGGGTCATCGCCTCGAAGCACTCCAAAACCAAGGCGGCGTGCGTGGAATCGTGCGAAGCAACCACCACGGCGTCCACCACGCTGGAATTGATCAGTTCTGAGGGGTCCGTAGTGACGCGTGCGGAAGCGGGCGCCGCAGCGGCGGCGCGTCCGGCGTCGAGATCTGCCACAAAAGTGACTTCCGCTCCGCCGATGCTGGTGGCGAGGTTCCTGATATGGTCCGCGCCCATGATTCCGGCGCCGATGACGCCTACCCGGATCGGCATGGTGTTCCCTTCTGATAAATGAGGTGAAACCCGTCTGGATGCAGTGCACAGCGACGCGGGGTGTTCCGGAGTAAGCTCCGGAACACCCCGCCTCCTGCTCGCGTCAGGCGTGTTTCGGGCCGCCGGCGTTCACAGTGTCGTCGACGTCGGCTACCTCGGCCTTGACCGCTTCCACCACATCGCCGTGGCCCCCAAGCTGCTCCAACTCGTGTGCAAGTTCGGCAAGCTCTGCACCCCCGGCCATCTGGGCCGTAAGCTCGTCCAGGGTGATGTCCTTCTTGTCGTAGTAGCCAATCGATTTGCCGCGTTTGAGCAGCAGGAAGCGATCACCCACGGGGAAGGCGTGGTGCGGGTTGTGCGTGATGAAGATGACGCCGAGGCCGCGGTCGCGGGCTTGGAGTATGTAGCGGAGAACTACACCTGACTGTTTGACACCCAACGCCGCCGTGGGTTCGTCCAGAATGAGGACCTTCGCGCCAAAGTACACGGCTCGGGCAATCGCGACACACTGGCGTTCACCGCCGGAGAGCTGCCCAATGGGTTGCTCGACATCGCGCAGGTCAATGCCCATCTCGGCCAATTCCTTGAGCGTGATGGCCTTCATCTGTTCAACATCCATGCTCTTGAATGGTCCGAAGCCCTTGGTTAGCTCCGAGCCGAGGAAGAAGTTCCGCCAGATCGGCATCAACGGAACCACTGCAAGGTCTTGGTACACAGTGGCGATACCCGCGTCCAGGGCATCACGGGGCGAACCGAACTTTCGCTCCTCCCCCATGATGTTGAGCAGGCCTTCGTCGTGCTGGTGGAGGCCGGCGATGATTTTGATAAGGGTTGACTTGCCCGCCCCGTTATCGCCCAACACACAGGTCACACGGCCGTTGTCCACGGCCATGGTGACGTCACTCAGCGCGATGATATTGCCGTAATGTTTGCCCACTCCCTCAAGGGATAGGAGGTGCACGGGTGTATGGGTCAGGGGGTCGCTTTCGTTCTTAAGAAGTGTTTCCTGGTCGATTGCTTTGGCATTCATTTCCTTGGCCCCTTACTTGAGTTCCGCGCGGCGCTTGACGATGAGGTTGACGATGGTGGCGAGCAACAGCATCAGGCCCAGGAAGAACTTGAACCAGTCGGGGTTCCATTGCGCGTACACAATGCCCTTGTTGGCCATGCCGAAGATAAACGCGCCGATAGCACCGCCCACCGCTGAACCGTAGCCACCCGTCAGAAGGCACCCACCGATGACTGCGGCGATGATGTAGAGAAACTCATTGCCCACGCCTTCGCCGGACTGCACCGTGTCGAAAGCGAAGAGGTTGTGCATGCCCAGGATCCACCCGCAGAAGCCAACGCCCATGAACAGCCCAATCTTGGTGGCCTTGACCGGAACGCCGACAGCCCGGGCGGCATTCGCGTCGCCTCCGACTGCGAAGATCCAGTTCCCAACCCGGGTCCGCATGAGAACCCAGGTGGCGACCGCTACGAGGGCGATCCAGATGAACACTGTGATCTTGACGTCGATGCCCGCGATGTTCACCGACGAAGCGAAGACCCCGCGTGCGGTGTCGAAGCCGTCCATGTTCGAGATGGACGGTGAGGAAACAGAGCCACCGATCAACCGGGTCAAACCCAGATTCAAGCCGGTCAGCATCAGGAACGTTGCGAGGGTGACGATGAAGCTGGGGAGCTTGGTCTTCATGAGGATCCACCCGTTGATGAAACCTATGGCCAGTGACACCACCAAGGCCAGGATCACACCGACCCAGACATTGGTGCTGAAGTACCAGCTGAACATCGAGGCAGTCAGGGCCGACGAGATCACAGCGACGCCTGTGGAAAGGTCGAACTCTCCACCGATCATCAGAAGTGAGACACCAACAGCCATGATTCCGATGGTTGAGCTTCCGTACAGCACGGTGGCGAGGGCGTTGGGTTGGGTGAACGTCGGGGAGACCAAAGCAAAGAAGATAAAAAGTACGATGGCACCGACGAGGGCACCCACCTCGGGCCGGCCGAGCATCTTCTGCAGTGGGCTGCGGCGGGCGACCCGCTCATCAAGGGCGGGAGGAGTGAGCTTTTGAGTGATGGTCATGATAATTCTCCTTGTTGCCGGGCCGGCCGCTGGGCCGGCCCGGCCAGCTGGCTGTTAGCGGATACCCTGTTCAGCGAACTTCAGGACGTCGGCAGCGTTGGACTGATCAACGATGGCAGGTCCCGTGAGCACTGACTGCCCGCCGCCGACTTTGAAACCGCCACGCTTGTTCTGCCACAGCGCATCCACGGCCCCGTAACCCTGGAGCCACGGCTGCTGGTCCACAGTGAACAGGACGCTGCCATCGGCAACCTTTTGGGCGAGTTCCTTATTGAGATCGAAGCTCGCGACCTTTGCCGAACTCCCGGCCGTGCTGACTGATTTCAACAGTGTCAGGGTGATGGGCGCACCGAGGCCGATGATGACGTCGGCATCCTTGGAGGCCTGCAGTTTTGCAGTGGCCGTTGACTCCACCGATGTCATGTCAGCTCCATTGACGTAGAGGATCTCCGTCCCAGGGACTTTTGCCTTAACACCTGCGCACCGGGCTTCCAGTCCTACGTGCCCTTGCGCCTGGATGACGCATACCGGGTGCTTGTATCCGCCCTCTGCCAGGCGCGAACCCACTGCCTCACCGGCGAGCTTTTCATTTGAACCAAAGTGCGTAAACGCTCCAAGCTGCGCGGAGGCCGCCTCCCCCGCATTGAAGCTGACGATCGGAATGCCGGCGTCCGCTGCCTTCTTCAAGGCATCTTTTAATGCATCCGGGGTGGCAAGCGTTACGGCGATGCCGTCAACCTTCTGATCCACTGCCTGCTCAATGAGCTGCGCCTGCCGGCCGGCCTCCGGATCGGAGGTGTACAGGAGCTCCACATTGTCCTTCGCCGCGGCTTCCTCAGCACCTTTCCGTACGGTGTCCCAGAAGGTGTCACCCGCGGGTGCGTGGGCAATCAACGCAATCTTCATCCGCTCCGTGGTGGCCACCTGGCCTCCCCCACCGGCGGAGCCAGCCTCGGGAGCCCTCCCGCCGGTACTCGAACAAGCACTCAGAGCCACCATCGGCACAACTGCCGCAACCAGTGCTGCTTTGCGCCACGAAAAACCAGTCACCATAATCTCCTTTGATCCCAGGCCCGGGCCGCCACCTTGCAGCCTCCGGAGCACCGTCTACGTTTGATCATGGTGACTTGGCTCACGAATGTCAATAGTTTGTCCTGACATTAGTATGTTTGGACGTAGCCGCCGTTGGTTTTATTGCCTGCCCGCCGCGGGTACAGCGGTTGTTCCCCGGATAACCAAAGCTGGCTCGATCAACTTCCTGTGGGAACCCGCCGGGTTGCCTTGGATTCGATCCAGTAGCGCCCGCGCCACCGCCATGCCCACCATGTCGCTGCGGTTGTCCACGGACGTCAGCTCCAAAAAGCGCGACTTCGCCAAGGACGAATTGTCATAACCGACCAACGAAATATCCTCCGGCACCGTCAGGCCGCGGGACTTTATGGCGCCGAGGGCGCCCAGCGCCATGGTGTCATTGGCAGCGAAAATCGCTGTAATGCCGGGATGATGGTCCAAAAGCCAGCAAGCGGAGGCGTAGCCGTCCTCTTCCGAGGTACCTCCCTCCTCCCCCACAATCACCGGATCCATGCCGGCCTGGCGGGTACGCCACTGAAAACCATCCCTTCTGTGGGCAGCGGCGCCACCAGTTCCCGAAAGGTGTCCGATGCTGCGATGCCCAAGGCGCATCAGGTGGTCCGCGGCCATGGCGCCGCCACCATCGTCATCGTTGGTTATCAGGCTTACCTCCTCCGGCACGCCATGACGCCACCCAGCCACGACGGTGGGAACCTCGGCGCCGCCCAGCGCAGTGCCCCCAGGTTCCGCCGCAATGACCAACCCATCAACGTGCATCGCCAGCAAGCCATCCGCGGCCTCCTTGATGCGGTTTTCACCCGGACGCGAGTCAGCGAGCATGACCTGGAAGCCCGGTTCCGTCAGGACGGATTCCATCCCGCGCAGCAGGTCAACAAACCATAGGTTGCGGTAGTCGTCGATGACGAGCCCGATACTTTTAGTCCGGTTGCTCGCGAGCGTGGTCGCCGCCCGACTGGGACGGTATCCCAGCTCCGCAATGGCATTCCGGACCGCCTCGCGGCGCTTGTCACTGACCCGATCAGGGTTCTGCAGGACCAGCGAAACGAGCGACGGCGAGACGCCGGCCGACTTTGCGACATCGTAAATGGTTGGTCGTCGAGCCTGGGGTATGCGTGGAGTCATGAGGCATATCCCCCACGGGCCTGGTCACGGCACAGGCAATGATTGACAGGACATATAGACATAGTTACGCTCAAAGTCAGCATACAAAATTGTAGCGCTGCAAAATGCCGTTGAGCCTCCCGCCACGGCTGAATTTCAAAGGAGAAATCATGGCTGACAGCCTTGGTGTCGCGGTTATCGGCGCAGGTATGGCCGGTAAGGCCCACGCGGCGGCCTACCGGACAGCGTCTACCCTCTACAGCCCGGTGTTGCCGCAGATCCGATTGGTTTCCATAGGTGACGTCAACGCCGAATTTGGCTCACTCGCTGCCCGCCGCTTTGGCTACGAGCGGCATGACACCTCGTGGCAGGCCATCGCCGAAGCAGACGATGTTGACATCGTCAGTGTGGTCATTGCCAACTCGCTCCATCGCGAGGTAGTTGAAGGCCTCCTGGCCGCCGGCAAGCACGTGCTGTGTGAGAAGCCCCTCAGCGATTCGTTGGAGGACGCTCGCGCCATGGCCGAAGCTGCGCGGGCTGCCGAGAGCCGCGGAAACCTGGCCCGAATCGGCTTCACCTTCCGCCGCACCCCGGGCATTGCCTATATCCGGGACCTCATTCAGAACGGCGTTCTTGGCAACGTCCTGCACTTCAGCGGCCGGTACTGGACCGACTACGGCTTCAGCCCCTCCGCCCCCATGAGCTGGCGCTATAAAGGCGGCCCCGGTTCCGGCGCGCTGGCCGACGTCGGAAGCCACCTGACCTATGTTTCCGAATTCCTCTGCGGCGACATCAAATCCATCAGCGGCGGCCGCCTGACCACCGCGATCGACAAGCGGCCCCTGCCGCTGAGCGCCGTCATGGGTCATGACCACGTTGCCGTCAGCGACACCTTCGAGGCCGTCGAGAACGACGACTATGCAGCCTTCAACGCAGAGTTCGCCAACGGCGCCGGCAGCTTCGAGGTCTCCCGCGTCGCCGCAGGACACGCCAACAGCCTCCAGTTGGAGGTCTTCTGCGAAAACGGCGCAGCAAAGTTCGACCAGCGCCGCCCCAGCGAAATCCAGCTGTTCCTCACCGACGGGTCCGGCAACGAGAATGGCTACCGCCAAGTCATCCTCGGCCCAGGCCACCCCTACATCACTGGCGGGCTGGCCATGGACGCTCCGGAGGTCGGCTTCGGCCAGAACGATGCGTTCGGTTACCAGGCCCGCGCGTTCCTTGAAGAAGTGGCAGGGCTCAGCGATGAAGCATCACTGCCCCGCTGCGCCACGTTCGAAGACGGCGTACGCAACATGGAACTTCTCGGCGCCGTTACCGAATCCGCCCTGAACAACGGAAAGAAGATCCAGCTATGAAGCTCGGCGTCTACAACGCGATTCTCCATGACCGTCCCCTGCCGGAGGCTTTGAAGGTCATTGCGGATCTGGGACTTACGGGAATTGAGATCAACACCGGCGGTTTCCTGCCTGCCGTGCACGTCCCAACTTTTGACGAGATCCTTCAGAGTGATGCCGCCCGTGACGATTACCTCGGAATTTTCGAGGGAACCGGGGTTTCCATTGCAGGGTTGAACTGCAACGGCAACCCGCTGCACCCCAAGCGCGAAATCGGTGAAAAGCATGCCGAAGACATCCGCCGCTCGATCCGTTTGGCCGAACGCCTGGGACAGAACCGCGTGGTGACGATGTCCGGTCTGCCCGGCGGTGAGCCCGGAGCCACAACGGTCAACTGGGTGGTCAACGCTTGGAATTCCGCAGCACTGGATGTACTCGACTATCAGTGGGGCGTCGCCGCGGAATTCTGGAAGGAAACCGACCGCCTTGCTGCGGACCATGGGGTAAAAGTGGCCTTGGAACTGCACCCGCAGAACATCGTCTTCAACACCGCGGACGTCCACAAACTGATTGAGCTCACGGGCGCCACGCACGTCGGGGTCGAACTGGACGCTTCCCACCTGTTTTGGCAGCAGATGGACCCGGTCGCTGTAGTCCGCGAACTGGGGCCGCTGGTGTTCCAGGCAGCCGCCAAGGATGTCCGCGTCAACACGGAGAATGCTGCACTCTACGGCGTACTGGACAACAGCTTCCGTCGGCTTTCCCCAGAGGAGAACCGCACCAACCTCGGCGGGGACGAATGGGCCAACGAATGGCCGAAAAATTCCGCGTGGGACTTCGTGGCCCTGGGCCGGGGACACGATACGGGGTTCTGGACAGAGTTCCTCCGCGCACTGCATGAGGTGGACCCTGAGATGCTGATCAACATCGAGCATGAAGACGTCTCCCTCGGCCGGATCGAAGGATTGCAGGTGGCAGCCCAAGTTCTGCTGGACGCAGATTCGGCTCTTTCAGCTTCCTTGAAGCCTGCCCAAGGCTAGACGGCTTTGAACTGTCGGGCATGACATCCCGACCCTGAGGGGGACAGCGCCAACGCGCCGTCCCCCTCATCTTTTACCCTGGGACACCGACAGGAGGAAAGATATGCGCATTGGCATTGTCGGCTGCGGAACAGGGGGAAGCGGCAACTTCCATAACCGCCGCTGGGATGCGGACATCCTGACGCTCGCCACGGTGTTGGCATCAGGCGAGCCGGGTGAGCTATGGCGCGCGCAGGGCCAGCATGGGCTTGTCCCGTCCGCGCAGGAAAACGACGCCGGCTTCTACACAGAGTTCGCAGGGGCAATCCGTGGCGAAGGCCCCAACCAGTTCCGGCGTCAGAAGGGATCCATACCCTCGAAGTCCTGGACGCGGCCCGCCGCAGCGCTGGAGAATGTTGTGGTTGCACTCTGAAGAGGCCCTGCTCCAAGCGCAGAAAACGCCCGATGCCTGCCGGCGTCGGGCGTTTTCTGCATGGTTGTCATCAAGCACAGTCTCCGAAGAAAGCAATTCTGCCAGTCAGCCGGTTACGCCGGCTTTCTCTTTGAAAAGGTGCTCCAGCTCCTCAAGGGACTTGCCTTTGGTCTCCGGAACAGTGCGCTTGACCCACACAATGGCGCACAACTGCAGCGCGACGAAGATAAAGAATGTCGCGGAGACTCCCATCAACGAGACCAACTGCGGGAAAAAGAAGCCGATCAGGAAGTTGATCATCCACAAGACAAAGACGCAGATACCCATACCGATGCCACGGACGTGCATCGGGAAGATCTCGGACATGGTCAGCCACGTCACGGTTCCAATACATCCCTGCATGGAGGCAAGGAACGTCACCATGAACAGCAACACCAGGTAGCCACGCAACGTACTTTCCGGCAAGGCAAGGGAGATAAGCGCAATGGCAGTCAGTGATGACGCCGTCCCCATCAACCCCACAATGAGCATGGGCTTCCGGCGCACCCGCGTCATCAAATACATGCCTACGATGACGGCTGCTACGGACGTCATGCCGTTGAGGACGTTGGCAATCAGGGCCCCTTGGTCCCCAAAACCGGATGAGGACAAGATGGTGGTCCCGTAATACATGATGGCATTGACGCCGCTGATTTGGTTGATGATGGCCATGCCAAGACCGACCACGAAGATCCTGCGTATCCAGGGAACAGCGAGATCCTTGAACGTGCCAAGCTTGGACTGATAGTCCTCCCTGGCCGCCTGGCGCACTTCGTCGAACTCAGCCCCGACGTCCCCTGCACTCCTTGTCGAGCGCAGAACTTCCAGGACTTCGCCGAATCGACCGGCTGACGCCAGCCAGCGTGGGCTCTCCGGCAGGACGAGCATGCCGAACCATAGAATCACGGCGGGAAGCGTGGCAATCACCAGCATCCAGCGCCACACGTGCATCTCTTCAGGGAACAGGTTTCCCAGCACCGCGTTGGAGGTAAAGGCCAGGAACTGGCCGGTGACGATCATGAGCTCGTTCTGTGTGACGATCCTGCCGCGCTGGGCAGCCGGCGACATTTCGGCCAGATACACGGGAACGATGACCGATGCACCGCCGACGGCGAGACCCAGGACTGTACGGGCAAGGACCAGGAGCTCCGTGCTTGGCGCCAGTGAGCAACCCACGGTGGCAAAGGCGAAGACCAGGGCCAGGCCCATGATCGTCCTGCGCCGTCCAAACCGGTCAGACAACCGGCCCGCGCTGATCGCGCCAAATGCCGCGCCGAACAGCAGCGTTGAGGTGACAAGGCCCTCGGTCAGCGGGGTCAGGCCGAGGTCTTTCTGCATAAACGGCAAAGCACCATTGATCACGCCGGTGTCATAGCCGAACAGCAGTCCACCGAACGTGGAGAACAGCGCTACCTTGCGGAGGAATTTCTTTGGATCAGACGGCTTGCCGGTCTTCTTGGAAGTGGCGGGAGGGTCAGCTGTCCAACCAGTGTCGGTCTCGATGGAAGAAGACTTGGTCATGGTTTCCTTTCCTCGCTACCGCTCCTCAGTTTGTCCGGGCAACATAGTCCACCATTGTCTTGAGCTGGTAGCGGGAGACATCTTCCCCGTTCTCATCCTCGGCGAAGACCGAGGAGACCATCACGGTGTTCTCCTTGTCCAGGAACCCGATCTCCTTCAGACCGCCAAAGAACTCGTCCCAGTTCACGTCACCATCGCCGATCTTGAGGTGCTGGTGGACGCGGACGGCATTGCCGGGCGGGTTGGTGATGTAGCGGAGGCCGTGGGAGGCGTGGTGGTTCATGGTGTCGGAGACGTGCACCAATCGAAGCTTGTCCCCCGCCGCCCGCATGATCTCCAACGGCTTGTTTCCCATGTGGAACGTGTGCGAGGCAACGTAAACCATCCCGATGTTCGGCGAGTTGACGCCCCGAATGACACGCAGGGCTGCCAGCCCGTCTTCCACAAAGTCATCAGGGTGGGGATCGATGAGCACGTCCATGTCCTCGCGTTCAATGATCGGCAACAGCTCTTCCATGGAGCGGTAGAACGCGCGCTCGGATTCCTCGGCCCTCTCAGGACGGCCGCTGAACTCGGTGTTCATCGTCTGGACGCCCAGGTCAACTGCGATCTGGATGGCACGCTTCCAGTAGCGAACAGCTGCCTCCCGGGCGTCTTCGTCGGGTCCTGACCAGCGAAGAACGGGCAGGACGGAGGCGATCTCGACGCCTGCGTCCTTACACGCCGCTTTCAGCTTGGCCACTAGCTCGTCGTCCGCCTTGGGGTGGTTGAAGAACGGGATGAGGTCCGCGTGCGGTGTCATCTGCAGGTACTTGTAGCCAAGGTCTGCAGCTACGCGGGGAAATTCCAGCAGGCTGTGGCTGTGGTGGAACGGCGTGGGATCAAGTGCGATCTTCATGACCCATCCCCTACTTGTAAAGATCCGGTTTGGTGTTCAGCTTAACTTTGACCTTTTCGCCGGACTTTTGGGCCTCGACGCCTGCTTCGCAGCAGGCAGCGGTGGCATAACCGTCCCAAGCGGTTGGACCGCCGATGTCACCGCGAAGGGCGTCATCCACCCAAGCCTGCACCTCGACGTCGTATGCTGCTCCAAACCGGTCCTCGAAGCCGGGAGTGACGGTCCCGCCCCACTTACCCGCGCTTTGAACGTAGGGACCGTTGTCGCCACCGATGCTGACGATCCCGTCTTCGAAGGACGCCTGCGTTGCCACCTGGTAGCCGAACTTTGCGTTGACATAGATTTCGACGTCGGCCAACACACCCGTCTCGGTTTCAAGCAGCACATGCTGGGGGTCATGCTGGCCGTTCGGTGCATTACGTGTCGGTTTACCCAGACGAACCTGCACGGAGGTGATTTCCTCACCGGTGAAGTAGCGGATCGCATCGAACTCATGGACTACGGAGTCGTTGATCAGCATCTCGTTGGTGAAGCCCGCAGGTGTGCTCGGGTTGCGGTGCTGGTGGTGCAACATCAGCAGCTCCCCCAATTCGCTGTTGCGGATGATGGCACCCAATGCCGAGTACTCGGCATCGAAGCGGCGCATGAAGCCCACCTGGATGCGCTTGTGCCCCAAAGCCTGCTCAGCCTGGACAACCTTCCATGCACTTTCGGCGTCCGGGGTCAGGGGCTTCTCACAGAGAATCGGGAAGTCTTTCTCCAGGGCCTTGTACAGAATTTCCTCGTGGAGGAAGCCCGGGGTTGCGATCAGGACGGCGTTCACGTCGCCGTTGTTGAGCGCCTCATCGGCGCTGGACAGCGCGACGGCGCCGTTGATGCCCTCGATGGCGGCCTGCGCCCGGGCAAGGTCGACATCGACGACGGCGGCAACCTCAGCGCCGTGGATGCGGGTGCTGAGGCGCTTGATGTGGTCCGCACCCATGCGGCCCGCACCGACGACGGCAACGCGGAGAGTCTTGGTCACTGTATTTGTCCTTCGTGAAGTTCTTCTGGGGTGGCGGTTGCTGGCAGCGTTACTGGACCCTGGTACGGGATCCGCAGGACAGCAGGTAATTGCGGGTTCGCTTGGCGATCGGCATGGGTACGTCGAAGGCTACCGGGTACATGTCCTGTTCCACGATGCCGAAGATCGGCCGGTTGAGCGCCTCGACGGCTTCGATGACGGCGCGCAAATCGGGCAGGCCGTTCGGCGGCTCGGTCATGACACCGGCCAGGTTGGCGGCTGCCCAGGTCATATTCTTTTCGTTGACCTCTGCGAGGACCTCGGGATTGATCTGCTTCAAATGCAGGTATCCAATGCGGTCCGGGTAGTTCTTGATGAGTTCCAGGCTGGACGCGCCGCAGTATTCAGCGTGCCCTGTATCCAGGCAGAGGTTCAGGTACTGCGGATCCGTGGCAGCAAGAAGGGTCTCGATGTCCTGCTGGGCTCCAACGTGGGAGTCGGCGTGGGAGTGGAACTGTTGGTGCAGCCCGAAGTCCTCCAAGAGGACCTTGCCCATGCGGTTGTGGCCTGCGAACAGGTCAGCCCATTGCTCGTCCGTGAGCTCGCCGTTCTCCACAGCTTCGCCAGTGACGTCGTCGCGCCACATCGCGGGGATGACCACGATGTGTTCACCGCCCATTGCGGCCGTGAGTTCGGCCACCTTGCGGGCCGGTTCCCACGCTTCTTCGTACTGCGTCGCACCGCGGTGGAACGCCGTGAAGACCGTACCCGCAGTGACTTTGAGGTCGCGCTGCTTCAGTTCCTCAGCCAGCCGGGTGGGGTCATTGGGCAGGTAGCCGTACGGACCCAGTTCAATCCACTTGTAGCCGGACTCCGCTACTTCATCCAGGAATCGCTCCCATGGAGTCTGCTGGGGGTCATCTGCGAACCAGACGCCCCAGGAATCGGGTGCAGTACCGATGATCAGCTTGTTCTCGACATCAGTCATGACGGCGTTGTCTTCCTTTGCGGCGGAGGGGTGGATTTAGTTGGAGGGGAAGTTGTACGAGGCGCCGGAGGCATGGGTGGGTTCGGGCCAGCGAGAGGTGATGACTTTGCCGCGGGTGTAGAAGGAGACGCCTTCGGGACCGTAGATGTGCTTGTCGCCGAAGAGGGAATTCTTCCAGCCACCGAAGGAGTGGTAAGCCACCGGGACGGGCAAGGGAACGTTGATGCCGACCATGCCCACGGTGACCGAGCGCTGGAACTTACGGGCATGTGCACCCGAAGAGGTGAAGATCGCGGTCCCGTTGCCGTAGGGGTTGGAATTGATCAACGCGATGCCCTCTTCGAGGTCTGCGACGCGGACTACTACTAGGACGGGCCCGAAGATCTCCTCGGTGTAGGCGGTCATTTCGGTCTTGACGTGGTCGATCACGGTGGGACCCACCCAGAAACCATCTTCGTGGCCGGGGACCACCAGATCGCGGCCGTCCACCACCATGGCAGCGCCGGCGGTTTCGGCTTCCGTGACGATCTTGACGATGCGTTCCTTGGACGCCGGGGTAATCACCGGGCCCATTTCGGCGTCGGGTTCGGTGCCGTTCTTAACCTTCACGGCCAGGGCGCGTTCTTCGACCTTCTTCACGATCAGGTCCGCGGCGTCCCCGACGGCAACGGCGACGGAGATGGCCATGCAGCGCTCCCCCGCGGAACCGAAAGCGGCAGCAGCGAGGTGGTCTGCTGCATTGTCCAGGTCGGCGTCGGGCATCACGATCGCGTGGTTCTTCGCGCCGCCCAGGGCCTGGACGCGCTTGCCGTGCTTGGTGGCGGTCTCGTGGACGTACTGGGCGATCGGAGTGGAGCCGACGAAGGAGATGCCGTCCACGTCCGGGTGGGTCAGGAGGCCGTCGACGGTCTCCTTGCCACCGTGCAGGACCTGGAACACGCCATCGGGCAGGCCGGCCTGCTTCCAGAGCTTGGCCAGGAGCATCGAAGCGGACGGGTCGCGCTCGGACGGCTTGAGGATAAACGCGTTGCCGGTGGCGATGGCCATCGGCGCCATCCACAACGGAACCATGACCGGGAAGTTGAACGGCGTGATGCCGGCAACGACGCCCAGGGGTTCGCGGAAAGAGAAGACGTCGATCCCGGTGGAGACCTGGTCAGAGTAGTCGCCCTTGAGCAGCTGCGGGATGCCGCAGGCAAACTCGATGACTTCCAGGCCACGGCCGATCTCACCCTTGGCGTCGGAAAGGACCTTGCCGTGCTCTGCGGTAATCAGCTCGGCGAGTTCGTCCACGTGAGCTGCGACCAGTTCGCGGAACTTGAACAAGACGGCGGTGCGCTTGGCCAGGGAAATGTCACCCCAGGTATCGGCGGCCTTGCGGGCCGCTGCGACCGTGGTGTTCAGGTCCGCCTCGTTGGCCAGGCGCAATTCAGCGGTGACCTGGCCAGTGGCCGGGTTGTACACCGGCTGGGTACGGTCGCCCTCGCCCGTGGTTTCAGCGCCGTTGATGAAGTGGTGGATGGTGGTCAGTGTGGTCGTCGTCGACATGTGCGGACTTCCTTGTGGTCTGTGGGATCTGTGTGTCTGGGAAATCAGCCGAGCAGCTTGCGCTGGCGGCTCTTGTGGTCTGTGTACGTCTTGTAGGCCTGCTGGGTGGATTCCAGCTCGGAGACTGCCGAAACGGGGACATCCCACCAGGACTCGGAGCTCGGGGCGTCCAACAAGGGATCGGACTCGACGTGGATCACGATCGGACCGGTCTCAGGAGCTGCCTTGGCTTCCTTGATCGCCGCACCAAGGGCTTCGATGACGTTCTCGCCCGGTTCGATGCGGATGACTTTCGCGCCCAGTGACTCGGCGTTCGTGGCTAGGTCGATCGGAAGGTGCTCCCCGGCGTCGAAGCTGTGCTGCTCCTTGTCCAGGACCCGGTACTGGGTACCAAAGCGCTGGGAACCGAGGGACTCGGACAACGAACCGATGGATGCGTAGCCGTGGTTCTGGATGAGGACCACGATCAGTTTGATGCGTTCGGCGACGGCGGTAACCAGTTCGGTGTGCATCATAAGGTAGGAGCCGTCCCCCACCATGACCACCACATCCCTGTCGGGGCCGCCGGCCGCGGCTTCGGCCAGCGCTGCTCGTTTGACGCCGAGGCCGCCGGGGATTTCGTAGCCCATGCAGGAGTACGCGTATTCCACGTGGTAGCCGAACGGGTCCCGGACGCGCCACATCTTGTGCAGGTCACCGGGCAGCGACCCCGCGGCACAGATGACAACGTCGTGGTCGTCCATGGCCTTGTTGGTGGCGCCGATGATTTCGTTCTGGGCAGGCAACGGCGCATAGCGGGTTTCGAAGGCTTCGTCCACGATCGCGTTCCAGCGCTTCTTCTCCGCCGCAACCTTCTCTTCCAGGTCCGCACCCACGCGGTAACCGCCCAAGGCCTGGTTGAGCTTCACCAGCGCCTTGCGGGCATCGGCGACGATCGGCAGCGTCGTGCCGTGCTTGTAGGCATCGATCGGCGCGACGTTGATGTTCACGAACTTTACGTCCGGGTTCTGGAACGCCGTACGGGACGCTGTGGTGAAGTCCTCGTAGCGCGTGCCGATCCCGATGATCAGATCCGCTTCGGCAGCGATGGCGTTGGCCGCCGTCGTACCGGTTGAGCCGATGGCACCGAGGGAGAACTTGTGGTCCCAGGGCAGGACGCCGACGCCGGCCTGGGTGTTGCCCACCGGGATTCCCGTCAGCTCAGCGAATTTGGCAAGTTCGTCATTCGCGTAGGCGTACAGGACACCGCCACCGGCAACGATCAGTGGACGTTTCGCGGCGCGGATGGCCTCCACGGCACGGCGGATGTCATCGTCCTCAGCCTCGGGACGGCGTATCCGCCACTCCCGTTCGGACAGGAACTCTTCGGGAACATCGAAAGCTTCGGCCTGCACGTCCTGCGGCAGGGAAATAGTCACCGCGCCCGTTTCGGCCGGATCCGTCAGGACCCGGAGTCCGTGGTGGAACGCGGAGAACAGCTGCTCCGGCCTGGAGACCCGGTCAAAGAACTTCGACAACGGCCGGAACGCGTCGTTCACCGTGATGTCATAGGCGTACGGCAACTCCAACTGCTGCAACACCGGGTCAGCAGCGCGGGTAGCGAACGTGTCCGAGGGCAGCAGCAGAACGGGCAGTCGGTTGGTGGTAGCCAATGCGGCACCGGTCAGCAGGTTCGAAGAGCCCGGACCGATGGAGGTGCTGATCGCGAACGTCTGCCGGCGACGGGTATGCCGGGCATAACCAACTGCCTGATGGACCTGGGCCTGTTCGTTGCGCCCCTGGTAGTACGGCATGATGGACGGGTCCGCGGCCTGGTACTGCTTCAACGCCTGGCCCACCCCGGCCACGTTGCCGTGCCCGAAGATACCGAACGTGCCCGGAATCAGGCGCTCGCGATACTCGACACCGGCCACCGAATCCACGCTGTACTGCTTGGAAAGGAACTCGACCACGGCTTGGGCCACGGTCATCCGACGGGTTGCTGTACCCATTGCTAGCTACTCCGATACTTTCACTGGAACGCGTTCTGACAAGCCTCGATCTCCTGAAGCGGTTGCCGCAGGCGCCGTATTGTTCAGCAGCGAGGCCGCCGTCGCTACGGCACCGGCCACGTCGCCGTCGGCCGGGTAAAGAAGGGTCCGCCCAACGGTGAGGCCCTGAACACCGGGCAGTGCCAGCGCTGCCTTCCAGCTGGCGAAGATCTCGTCCTGTGTCCCGGCAGGGTCTCCACCCAGCAAGACGGTGGGAAGCGTGGTGGAGGCCATGACACGTTCCATCTCTTCCACTACAGGCAGTTTCATCCAGGTATAGGCGCTGGTAGAACCCAGGCCTTCGGCGATGCCGACCGATTTGATGACGGCGTCTGCCCGGAGGTCGTTGCGCACTTTGCCATGCGAGTCACGCACCGAGAGGAAGGGCTCCACCATGGCAATGAGTTTCCGTTCGGCCAGGGAGTCAATGGCCTTGGCCGTTGACTCCAGGGTGGCAACGGTGTCCGGATCGCCCAGGCAGATACGCGTCAGCATTTTTCCGCCATCCGCTCCGAGCGCTTCCAAGGCAGCCGCGGTGTGCCCCGTAAAACGGTCATCAAATTCATTGACCAGCCCAGCGAGGCCACCGCGGTTCATGGAACCGAAGACGAGCTTGCCTTCCAGCGCACCCAGCAGCAGCAGGTCATCCATGATGTCCGGCGAGGCCAGGATGCCATCAACGGCCGGGTTCGACAAAGCAATCTGCAAACGATCCAGCAGGTCCCTGCGATCGGCCATGGCCATCGGTTGTGAACCAACGGACAGCGCGCCGCGGGCCGGATGGTCCGCTGCGACAATAAAGTTCTGCGTACCGTGCTTCAGTCCTGGATGCCTGCGCCGGCTGGCGGCTGCCCGGGCTACCGCTTCTGGATCTTCCAGCCGGACACGACTCAAGTGCTCGTACCGGCGAGGGTCATCATTCAGGCTCATCGCGCTGCTCCTTCCGCGAGGGTGGACGCCGTCATTACTGCACCGGGCACGGACCTGCCACGCTCTGCCAGCAGCGAAGTGACCTCATCCGGCGTCGGCATTGCATCGGCACAGGAAAGTCGGGACGCCACGATCGCGCCGGAGGCGTTGGCGTAATCCAGTACTTCGGAGAGCGGCCAGCCCGACAACAGACCGTGACAGAAGGCGCCACCAAAGGAATCGCCGGCACCCAGGCCATTGACGGTTTCCACGGGCACCGGAGCGGACACCACGCGTTCGACACGGGTCTTGGCCATAACACCTTCGGGCCCGAGTTTTACGACGGCAATTTCGACGCCGGCAGCCAGCAGGCGGTCCGCCTGCTCATCAGGGGTCCCCTCCCCCACGGCAACGGCGCATTCCTTGTCGTTGCCGATCGCCACAGTCACGTGCGGGAGAACTTTCGCAACCTCTCTGCGGGCTTCCTCTTCGGAAGCCCAGAACATCGGACGGTAGTCCAGGTCCAGGATGGTGAATTGGCCTTCCTTGAGTCCGGTGCGGGGGCGGGCCTCGTGCGCTTCGATATGGGCGGTACGGCTAGGTTCCTGGCAGAGGCCGGTGACGGTGGACCAAAAGATCCCGGCGTCCCGGATGGCGTCAAGGTCGAGGTCTTCAGCCTTGATCTGCAGGTCTGGTGCGGTGGGAATACGGCCGTAGAAGTACAGAGGGAAGTCTTCCGGCGGCTTGATCGCGCAGAAGGTCACGGCCGTGGGGTACTCCTTAACCGGCGAGACGAAGGAATCGTCCACGTTGAACTTCTGCAGCTCCCGGTGGAGGTAGTTACCGAACGCGTCGTCACCAGTGCGGGTGATGACACCCGTGCGGCGACCATGACGTGCGGCAGCGACGGCCACGTTGGAGGGCGAACCTCCAAGGTATTTGCCGAAGGACGTCACGTCCTCCAGGTCCACCCCAATATCGTTCGGGTAGATATCAACGCTGATGCGCCCGATCGTAAGCAGTTCGTGGGTCACGATGATCGTTGACCTTTCTCTTGTGAACTCTGAACCTTTGAGCGCTGGGCCCCAATGCCTTGCCACCCCTCAGTGAGCGGGGCCACACACCTACTCTGCACCAGATTTAATGTCCTGTCAAAGGTTTGTACTGACATATTTACAACGAAACGTGATTACCCTGAAATACTGCCGAAGGGCACCTTCCGCTGCCCGCCTGCAGCGGCGACGCGGAGTCCTGCAGCGGAGTTTACTTTCGCGGAACCGCCAATTCGCCCGTCACATACTGGGCGCGGCCAAAACCAAAGGACCAGTCGCTTGCGGTGTTTTCGACATACCCAAGGAACACGTCTTCACCTGCGACCCCAACCTCACCCAGTCGGGCGGCAATGGCCGCGAACAAGGACTGCTTGGCGTCCCGGCTCCGCCCCTCCTGGGTGAATATCTGGATCATGACAACGTTCGAAGTCCGCTCAAAACCCAGCCCGGCATCCTGAGCGTAAATTTGGCCCTCGGAATGCTCCGTGACGATATGAAAGTAGTCGCGCTCAGGAATGCCATACTCAGCGAGGATCGCGTCATGGATGCTTCGGCTGATGGCGGCCAGCGCTTCCGGGCTCCTGCCAGCGTTTACGTCAATTCGAACCAGCGGCATCTTGACCCCCTATTAGTTTGTCCTGACATACTAACAAAATATGAATTGGGGATGCAAGGACGGGACGAGGAACGCTGGAATCAGGAGTACTGAAGGATCAAGGGATCCCTACAGGAGCCCGGCCTTGCCCACGCCGAGACTCTTGGCACATCGGTTTGACCCCGCCCGGATGCGGATGAGGTGACTTAACCAGCGAATGCCCCACCCCTAATGAAAGGGCGGGGCATTCTTCATCGGCTGCGGCGCTATTCGGTGGCCCGGTCCCCCTGATGCGCACCGGCGATGTTTACCAGCCACCCAATGCCGAACTTGTCGACGCACATTCCAAAGGTGTCGCCCCAAGGTGCCGTTTCCAGCGGCACGGTCACGGTACCGCCGTCCACCAGCTTGTCCCAGAAACCGCGGAGTTCACCTTCGTCCGTGGCTTCGCCGCTGAGCGAGACGGATATGTTGTCGCCGGGGTTGTACGGCATGCCGTTCGGGGTATCGGCAGCCATAAGGGTCAAACCACCCGGCGCTTCCAACATGGCATGCATGACCTTGCCGGCCTCCGCCGGGTCCTCACTCGCCTGGTAGTCGCCGAAAGTACTGATATTCAACTCGCCGCCGAAAACCGATTGATAGAAGGTGATGGCATCGCGGGCGTTGTCACGGAACGAGATGTAAGGGTTCAGACGGGTTGTCATTGGTCGGTCTCCTTCTGGTTGATTTTTGGTTGGTTACAGAGCAGCGTTCGTTACAGTGCGGCAATGCCGACTGCGCCAGGTGGCGCCCTTTCCGCAAGTCCTCACCCGCCGTCGTACGCCGTTCCCAGTTACGGTCCACCTCCTCCTGGGAATCGCAGTTCACCATCAAGGAGACGGCCTCATTGAATTTGTGGGCCGGTCCACCATTGAGGCCCATGAACTGCCGGCCATCAATCTCGAATTCAACGGTCAGGGCTTGGCCATCGGGCCCGGGCCTGATGCGTCCCATGGAGGATCCATCAAAAATCGATGTGTAGAACTCCGCCGCTTCGGCCGCTTGGCCGTCGAACCATAGGCAGGTGGAAATCTTCTGCATGAAGCACTCCTCAGCGATCCGGGGGAAGCCCTGCTCCCCAGACAGACGCTAGTCCTGTGAGTTGCTCCACACAACGCTCCACTCAAGCAAACGCGACTTCGCGTACGGGTGACACCCCGGATAGTGTCGTGGGCATGACTTCACCATCGCGGCTGTGGATCCCCATAGCCATCGCGGACGTACTGTTGATTCTTGTCTTCGCAGCCATCGGCAGGGACGCGCACGCCCGCGGAGACATAGTTTCCGGCGCCTTCATCACAGCCTGGCCCTTCCTGACCGGAGCAGCCCTTGCCTGGCTGGCTGCGCGCGCCTGGCGCACACCCCTGGCTGTATGGCCAACGGGCGTCCTTGTCTGGATCAGCGCAGTCCTGTTGGGAATGCTGCTCCGCGCTGTTACAGGCCAAACGGTGGTCCTGCCCTTCGTGATCGTCGCGTTCATCACCCTCGGAATTTTCCTGCTCGGCTACCGGGCCGTAACCGCACTCTGGCTGCGCATCTCCCGGAGGCGGCAACGCCGCGCTTGAACAGGACCTGTCCCCTTCCGATGCACTAGGCTGAAACAGTCCGCAATGATGCTTTTCCGGAAAGGCCCCACGTGATCACCGCTTTCGTCCTGATCAAGACAGATGCCTCACGCATCCCGGAGACCGCAGAGCAAATCTCTGCCATCCAGGGCATCAGTGAGGTCTATTCGGTCACGGGTGAATGGGATCTCATAGCGGTAGCCAGGGTGACAAAGCACGAAGAGTTGGCCGACGTCATCGCCGACAAGCTGTCAAAGGTGGGTTCCGTGGTTCATACCACCACCCACATTGCCTTCCGGGCCTATTCGCAGCACGACCTTGATGCGGCGTTCGCGCTCGGCTTCGAGTAATCGAATCCCTGCCCTAAAGATCGCTCCGACTGAGTTCGGTCCACTTCTCCAGGACGTCGGCAGCCTTTCCTGAGTCCACCGACTCGGCCGCGCGGGCGAATGCCGTGCGCATGCGCTCAGTCAGGGTTCCCTCAGCGTCCAGGTCATAGGACACCAGGCCTGCGGCTGCATTGAGGAGGACGGCATCCCGCACCGGGCCTGTCTTTCCGCCGAGGATGTCGCGGACGACTCCCGCGTTGGCTGCAGCGTCACCTCCACGGAGATCCGCCACCGTAGAAGGGCTGATTCCAAGTTCCGCCGGAGAAAATACCTGCTCGGCGACTGTGCCATTCCTGATTTCCCAGACTGTGGAGGGACCCGTAGGCGTGAGCTCGTCGAGCCCGTCGTCCCCACGGAACACCAGCCCACGGCTACCGCGGCGCGCAAGCACGCCGGCCACCAGCGGAGCCATACGGACATTGGCAACGCCCACAGCCGAGGCTTGTACGTGAGCCGGGTTGGTCAGGGGACCCAGGAAATTGAAGGCGGTGGGAACCGCTAATTCGCGGCGTGGCACAGCCGTATGCCGGAATGAAGGGTGGAAAACCTGTGCGAAGCAGAAGGTGATTCCTGCCTCTTCAGCATTCCTTGCCACTTGCTCGATCGATAGGTCCAGTCGAACGCCCAAGGCCTCCAACACGTCCGCCGAACCGGAAGTCGACGAAGCTGCCCTGTTGCCGTGCTTGACCACCTTGGCACCGGCGCCGGCAGCAACGAGCGCCGCCATGGTGGAGATATTCACGGTATTGAGCCGGTCTCCGCCTGTCCCTACGATGTCGAGCTTCTCGCCGGTGATCCCGATCGGGTTGGCGTGCTGGACCATGGCTTGGACCAGACCGGCCAGCTCTTCCACCGTTTCGCCCTTGGCCCGGAGGGCAACAAGGAACCCGGCAATCTGCGCAGGAGTCGCTTCGCCGGACATGATCGTGTTCATGGCCCACTCTGTGTTGCCCACTGCAAGGTCGTCGCCGTTGATCAGTGCTGAGATGAGCCCAGGCCAGGTATTGCTGGCTGAAGGTGCCGATGCCGGAGAAGTCACCCACTGATGCTATCGACCCTGCCACGCCGATGACCAATGTGAACGCGGCCGGGAACTTTTCCGCGCGATTTCGCGTCTTTGTAGAAAAAGTCTCCCGAATCGGTGGTTTGCATTGGGAACTCTGGACTTTTACAGACATAATGTCCTTGTGACATCTGCGACCCATGCCCCCAGTACCCCGGCGCACCCGACGCTGAACCGCCCCAATCTGGTTTCTGTTGGAACCGTTGTTTGGCTGTCCAGTGAGTTGATGTTCTTCGCCGGCCTCTTTGCCATGTACTTCACCCTGCGCTCCACATCCGGACTGATGTGGGCCGAGGAGACGGCCAAGCTCAACTTCCCGTTTGCGCTCGTCAACACGATCGTCCTTGTGGCAAGTTCGTTTACTTGCCAGATGGGCGTTTTTGCCGCCGAGCGGCTCGAACCGCGCCGTACAGGCCGCCCGCTCCAAATCACCCGCTGGGGCATGTCTGAATGGTTTGTCCTCACCTTCGTCATGGGTGCCTTCTTCGTAGCCGGACAGACCACGGAATACGCCATGCTCGTCTCCGAGCACGTGTCCCTGTCCTCCAACGCCTACGGCTCAGCCTTCTATATGACAACGGGCTTCCACGGCCTGCACGTCATTGGCGGCCTGATCGCCTTCCTGTTCATCATCGGCCGCGCTTTCGCAGCCAAGAAGTTCGGGCACTTTGAAGCGACGTCGGCGATCGTCACCTCGTACTACTGGCACTTTGTCGACGTTGTGTGGATCGGCCTCTTCCTGGTCATCTACGTCCTCAAGTAAGCCCGGCTTTGACTCTTTTTCTACAAGAGGCAGAATTTCAAGAAGCGGCTCGCGGAGCCGACGCAGGATCGAATAAAGGAACCACCACGTGAAGGCACTATCGCAGAAGCGACGTCACCCACTGGCAGCCATTGCGCTGCTGTTGATGGGCCTCCTCCTCACTGGTGGGCTGTACGCCGTTGCCACAACTGTCAACCAGGCCAAGGCCGACACCACCAGCTACAGCGCCAGTGACGTAGAAGAAGGCGGCAAGCTCTTTGCTGCCAACTGCGCCACCTGCCACGGCATGGGTGCGTCCGGAACCCAGGACGGCCCCTCGCTGGTCGGCGTGGGTGCTGCAGCTGTTGACTTCCAGGTTGGCACCGGACGTATGCCCATGCAGATGAGCGGACCGCAGGCCCAGCAGAAGCCCGCCCAGTTCAACGCAGAGCAGACCAAGCAGCTGTCCGCTTACGTTGCTTCCCTTGGAGCAGGCCCGGCCATTCCCGAGGAACACCTCCTCGACGGCAAGGGGGATGCCGCCAATGGTGGCGAACTCTTCCGCGTCAACTGCGCCATGTGCCACAACGCAGCCGCTGCCGGCGGTGCCCTGACCCGTGGCAAGTTTGCTCCTGCACTGGCCGGCGTCAGCGCAGAGCACATCTACGAGGCCATGGTGACCGGACCTCAGAACATGCCTGTGTTCAGTGATTCCAATGTCACTCCTGAAGACAAGCGCGACATCATTACCTTCCTGAAGACCATCGAAGCCAACGGTTCACCCGGTGGCGCGGACCTGGGTGCACTTGGCCCGGTGTCTGAAGGCCTCTTCGTCTGGGTTGCTGGTTTGGGTGTCATCATCGCATTCACCATCTGGTTGACGTCCCGCACGTCCTGATCCGGACACGACAAAACTTCTGCTGCACAGTCAGCAGTTTGAAACTGAAAATAACTCGGCCCCGGCCGAGACAACGAGAGAAGGATGAGGCGAATTATGGGCAACCATAGTGACGGCAGTCCGAACCACTCGGGCACCGTAGCTACGGCTGGTCAGAATGAGGTGGAGAAGTTCCAGGATCCTGGACTCCCTCCGCATCGTTTGCGCCTGGCTGACACGGACCCGGTAGCCGCAAAGCGAGCCGAGCGTCAGGTAGCCATTCTGTTTGGCACCTCCGTCATTGGCACGCTGGTCTTCCTGGTGGCGTACTTCGCCATCGACCTGGGCGACGACACCACCATTGCGACCATCCGTAACCAAAACCTCCTTCTGGGGCTAGGCACGGCCTTCGCAATGCTCGGTATCGGCACCGGTATCGTGCACTGGGCCAAGGCCCTGATGCCCGATCACGAAGTGTCTGAAGAGCGCCACGCCATCCGTACCGAAGAGGATCGCCAGGCAGCTGTTCGGATCGTCGACGACATCGTCGAAGAGACTGGCATCAAGCGCCGCCCGCTGATCCGCAACACCCTTCTTGGTGCGGTTGCGCTTGCCCCGCTGCCTGCTCTCGCCATCTTCGGCGACTTGGGCCCGCGTCCTGACGATGCCCTGGCACACACCATGTGGGCTCCTGAAGGCGGCAAGCTCAAGCGCCTGACCCGCGACCCCGATGGCACTCCCATCAAGGCCTCGGACGTCACCATTGGCTCTGCCTTCCACGTCATTCCCGAAGGTCTCAATGAGCTCCACGAGGGCAAGCTGAACGAAAAGGCGAAAGCCGTCGTCCTGCTCATGCGCCTGGACCCGAACTCACTGAACCCCTCAGAGGGCCGTGAAAACTGGAGCTACAACGGAATCGTTGCTTACTCCAAGATCTGCACGCACGTAGGCTGCCCTGTTGCTCTTTACGAGCAGCAGACGCACCACCTTCTGTGCCCGTGCCACCAGTCCACGTTTGACCTCACGCAGGAATGCAAGGTCATCTTTGGACCGGCCAGCCGTCCGCTCCCCCAGCTGCCTATTGCAGTTGACGCAGAGGGCTACCTCGTCGCCACCAGCGACTTCAGAGAACCTGTAGGACCGAGTTACTGGGAGCGTGACGAGCATGAGCGCCTCATCAACAGCTGAAGCCCCCTTCGTTCCGAAGACCAAGGTTGGTAGTTTCACCAACTTCGTTGACGAGCGCGTGGGTGGCTCCGGCATCCTGCGTGAGTTCGGCCGGAAGGTCTTCCCCGACCACTGGTCGTTCATGTTCGGTGAGGTGGCGCTGTACTCCTTCGTCATCCTGCTGATGTCAGGTAC
The DNA here is from genome assembly GCF_040546855.1 of Paenarthrobacter sp. 4246. Lineage (NCBI taxonomy): Bacteria > Bacillati > Actinomycetota > Actinomycetes > Micrococcales > Micrococcaceae > Paenarthrobacter > Paenarthrobacter sp. 4246. The sequence goes on along the minus strand of NZ_JBEPOP010000003.1, from coordinate 222,483 downwards.
CTTCCTGACGTTCTTCTTCGATCCGTCCATGGCGGAGACCCACTACCAGGGTTCGTACACACCGCTGTACAACGTCGAAATGTCCGTGGCCTACAGCTCGTCGCTGAACATCTCCTTTGACGTTCGTGGCGGTCTGTTCATGCGCCAGGTACACCACTGGGCAGCTTTGCTCTTCGTGGCCTCCCTGGGCGTCCACATGCTGCGCGTCTTCTTCACCGGTGCTTTCCGCAAGCCCCGCGAAATGAACTGGGTGGTGGGCGGCGTGCTGCTCATCCTGGCGATGGCAGCCGGCTTCACCGGGTACTCACTCCCCGATGACCTGCTCTCCGGCAACGGCCTGCGCATCATCGATGGTGTTATCAAGTCCATCCCGGTGATCGGAACATACATCTCCTTCTTCCTCTTCGGTGGAGAATTCCCGGGTACGGCCATCATCGGCCGCCTGTATGTCCTGCACATCCTCCTGGTCCCCGCGCTCATCCTGCTGATGATCGTGATCCACCTCTTCATGGTGGTTGTGCACAAGCACACCCAGTACCCCGGCCCGGGCCGTAACGACGGCAACGTCGTCGGCTACCCCCTCGGCCCGGTTTACGCTGCAAAAGCCGGTGGATTCTTCTTCATCGTCTTCGGCGTCCTGGCACTCATGGCCGCAGCCTTCACGATCAACCCGATCTGGAACTATGGCCCGTATGACCCCTCCCCGGTTTCCGCTGGTACACAGCCTGACTGGTACATCGGGTTCGTGGACGGCGCGCTGCGCCTCATGCCGGGTGTCATCAATGACTTCCACTTCGAATGGGTCATCTTCGGACGCACTCTGACTCTGAACGTGCTGCTTCCGGCCTTGGTTCCTGCTGGAATCATCTTCACGGTCCTCTTCATGTACCCGTGGATCGAACGCTGGATCACCAAGGACAACCGCGAACACCACGTTCTCGACCGTCCCCGCAACGTGCCTACCCGCACAGCGATCGGTGTTGCCGGCTTTACCTGGTACTGCGTGATGTGGGCAGCCGCCGGTTCCGACCTCATCGCAACCCACTTCCACGTCTCCCTGAACGACGTGACCTATTGGCTGCGAACACTGTTCTTCATCGGCCCGGTCATCGCCTTCATCGTGACCAAGCGCATCGCACTCGCCCTCCAGCGCAAGGACCGCGAGATTGCCCTGCACGGCCGGGAAACTGGACGTATTGTCCGTCTCCCGCACGGTGAGTTCATCGAGGTCCACGCTCCGCTGGATGAATACAAGCGCTACAAGCTCGTTGGGTTCGAATCACCGGCTCCCCTGCCGGCCGAGCCGAACGAACACGGTGTTGTCACCAGCAAGGAAAAGCGCCGCGCGGCACTATCCAAGTGGTTCTTCGAGGACCGTGTTGCTCCGGCAACACCCGCCGAACTGGAAGCCGCCCACGCACATGGCCACCATGAAGCCATTGAAGCAGGCGAAGACCAGAAGAGCCTGAGCCACTAACGCTTGGAACTCACAAAGAAGTAGGGGCCCGGTCCATTGGACCGGGCCCCTTTTCTGTGCCATTGCTTTACCGGGCTGAACCTCTTCTGCCTGAACGCTCTGCGCCTTGGCTCTGCAACTGAATGCAGCAATACATGGACTCTGCACAGCCGTGCCTCTGCGCTGCCGGATTGCGTATGACATTGCGCCGGTCCCGGCGGGTGCTAGGGCTGAGTGCGGTAACCCGATGAGTAGTTGCGGGTAGGCCTCACACCTGGGCGTTGCAGGGGGACCCAGAGCTTATAGCGGTCAGCCCGGTAGTAAGAAACGGAGTAGTCCACCATCGCGCGTGCTACGAAAGCGTGGCGCTGAATCTTAAGCAAAGGGGCACCGACATCCACGTTGAGAAGCCGGGCTGTGGAGGGCGACGCTGCCGTCGCCTCGATCATGTCCTCGCCCCACTCCATTACCAAGCCAAAGCGTTCGCTCAGCACGTTGTACAGGGACGTGGGCGGCGCTTCATCCAAAAGGCCCGGGACGCGGTGGGCCGGTATGAAGTTCTCATCCACGCTCATGGGCTCATTGTCAGCTAGCAGCAGCCGCCTGAACCGGACTAAAGGTGTGCCTTCCTCGAGTTGGAGCTCCCGGGCCAGGAATGCACTGGCTGAGATCTGTTCGAAGCTGAGTACCTTTGCGGCCGGGACCATACCGCGGCGTTGCATCTCTTCGCTATAGGACGTCAGTTTCACTTGAAGGTCCAGCTTGGGCTTCCTCACGAAAGTCCCCAGACCTACAACACGCTCAATGACCTCCTCACCAACCAAGGCGTCAATGGCCTGACGCACCGTCATCCGGGCCAGACCGAAGCGGTCTGACAGGTCCCGCTCCGAGGGAAGCGCAGAGCCTGGCGGGCAGGATTGGGCAATAAAGGCCCGCAGGATCTCCCGGAGTTGTACGTAAATCGGTGTGCCACTGGTGCGGTCGATCTCGCCCGCGATGCTTGCAGCCTCAGGCACCGCGGCGGTCCAGCAATTGAGTCATGCTTCAAGGATAATTCAGAGGCGCTTCAGGTCTAGACCACTTGCGGTTCATGTGCAGCGTCGGGCCCAGGGAGCTACGCTTGTATGGACAATTTTCCGACGGATGATCCGTCGACTACCAAGGGAGCTGGGTTGCCGGAGCAGAAAGCTATTGTTGCCGCGGAAATCGGGTTGCACGCACGTGCGGCAGCTGTGTTCGTCCGTGCCGTCACTGACACTGGCCTGCCGGTGACCATACGCAAGCAGGACGGTCAACCTGTTGATGCACGCTCACTGCTGGAAGTGATGACGGAGGACTTCGGACACGGCTGCGAAGTACTTCTGGAAGTGGCTCCAGACGCGCTGATGAGCGGACACACCGTTCCCGAAGTTGAGAGTGCCTTGGTCGCTCTTTCGGCCGTCCTTGGGGCCACAGTGGCGCGCTGAGCCCTTACTCAGGAAAAACGAGCGGGCCCCACCTTCCGGTGGGGCCCGCTTTGTGTGCTCGGAACTAGCTGTTAGTGCGCGTGGTCGCCGCGGCTGTATTCAAAGACCCAGCCAACCAGTGCCACGAGGGCGAGGCCGCCGGCGACGTATGTCACCCAGAAGCCAATGGCCAGGCCAAGGAATCCACCTGCACAAGCGAGACCCAGAACCAGCGGCCACCAGCTCCAAGGGCTGAAGTGCCCCTGCTCGCCGGCGCCTTCGTGGATCTCGGCGTCTGGACGGTCCTCGGGACGAAGACCAATCCGCTTACCGGTGAAACCAAGATATGCACCGATCATGCCCGCCAGGCCACCGACAAGGAGGATGCCTAGGACACCAACCCACTCGGACCATTCAGTCAGGAATCCGTAGGCAATGGCCACGGGGACGAAGAAGAAGACTCCGGCTCCAAAGAGCCACGATTCGATTTTCACTTACTGACGTCCTTCTGGTCGGCATTACCCAAAACAGCTGCTGCAGGCGACGGGGCCTCGGCAGTGTGGACCTGTGCCAACTCAGGGTGGTGCAGGTCCAGCGCCGGGCGCTCCGAACGGATACGCGGCAAGGAAGTGAAGTTGTGACGCGGCGGCGGGCAGGACGTTGCCCACTCCAGCGAAGCGCCGAAGCCCCACGGGTCATCCACTTCTACCTTCTTGTTGCTGCGCCACGTGATGTAGACGTTCCAGAAGAACGGCAGGAGCGAAGCGCCCAGGACGAAGGAGGAGATGGTGGAGAACTGGTTCATCCACGTGAAGTTATCCTGCGGCATGTAGTCGGCGTAACGACGCGGCATACCCTCAACACCCAACCAGTGCTGGATCAGGAAGGTGCCGTGGAAGCCGAGGAACAGGAGCCAGAAGTGAATCTTGCCAAGGCGCTCGTTGAGCATCTTGCCTGTCCACTTGGGCCACCAGAAGTAGAACCCAGCGAACATGGCGAACACGACTGTACCGAACACCACATAGTGGAAGTGAGCCACCACGAAGTAGGAGTCGGAAACGTGGAAGTCAAGCGGCGGCGAGGCCAGGATGATGCCGGTGAGACCACCGAAGAGGAAGGTCACCAGGAAGCCGATGCTCCAAAGCATGGGCGTTTCAAACGTAATGGAGCCTTGCCACAAAGTACCGATCCAGTTGAAGAACTTCACGCCGGTGGGCACTGCGATCAACATGGTCATGAAGGCGAAGAACGGCAGCAGCACCGAACCAGTCACGTACATGTGGTGTGCCCACACTGTGACGGACAGCGCCGCAATGGCGATGGTTGCGTAGACAAGACCCTTGTAGCCGAAGATCGGCTTGCGGCTGAAGACCGGGAAGATCTCCGAAACGATGCCGAAGAACGGCAGCGCGATGATGTACACCTCGGGGTGCCCGAAGAACCAGAACAGGTGCTGCCACAGGACCGCACCGCCGTTCTCGGGGTCGAAGATGTGGGCACCAAAGCGTCGGTCGGCGCCAAGGGCGAACAAGGCAGCTGCCAGCGGCGGGAAGGCCATCAGGACCAGGATTGCCGTGACCAGCGTGTTCCAGGTGAAGATCGGCATACGCCACATGGTCATGCCCGGTGCACGCATGCAGATGATGGTGGTGATGAAGTTGACGGCACCAAGGATGGTTCCGAACCCGGAAAGGGCCAGGCCGAAGACCCAGAGGTCCCCACCCACACCGGGGCTGAAGGTGGTATTCGACAGCGGCGCATAAGCGAACCAGCCGAAGGAAGCAGCTCCCTGGGGAGTGATGAAGCCGGAGACGGCGATGGTCGAACCGAAGAGGAAGAACCAGAAAGCCAGGGCATTCAGACGCGGGAACGCGACATCGGGGGCACCGATCTGCAACGGCATGATGACGTTCGCGAAGCCGGCAAACAGCGGCGTTGCAAACATCAGGAGCATCACGGTGCCGTGCATCGTGAACATCTGGTTGTACTGCTCTTTGGTCTGCAGGATCTGCATACCGGGTTCGAACAGTTCAGCGCGGATCAGCAACGCCATGACGCCACCGAGGCAGAAGAACACGAAGGACGCGATCAAGTACATGTACCCGATGGTCTTGTGGTCGGTGGAGGTAATCCAGTTGACGACGATGCGCCCCTTGGACTTAGGAACTACGGGGGCTTCTAGGACCCCCGGTGCGGATTGAGTGTACGTAGCCACGTCGCTCCCCTTACTTGGTTTCGTTCAGGTTCGGGTTGCGGTCGTATTCCGCACCGAGGAGGCCCGTGTTGCCTTCCTGGCGAAGCTTGTCCATGTGGGCCTGGAACTCAGACTCGGAGACAACCTTGACGCGGAAGAGCATTTCGGAGTGGTATTCACCGCAGAGTTCGGCACACTTACCATCGAAGGTGCCCTCCTTTGTGGGGGTGAACCTGATGTAGTTCGTCTTGCCGGGGATCATGTCGCGCTTCTGGAGGAAGGCGGGAACCCAGAATGAGTGGATGACGTCGCGGGAGTTCAGCTCCAGGTCCACGGACTTGCCAACCGGCAAGTACAGGGTGGGGAGCAGCTCCTTGTTGACCTCATTGCCGGTCAGGTGGGCCTGAACGCCGGCTTCGTGGAGGTCTTCATTGATGACCTCACCCTTTTTGTAGTTGAAGTCCCAGGCCCACTGCTTGCCGCGGACGTCAACAACGACGTCGGCCGGCTGCGAGCGGTCATCGATCGCACGCTGGTCCTGGTCGGTGAAGTAGAAGAACACCAGCACCATGAAGAGCGGAATGGTCAAGTAGAAAACCTCAAGCGGCAGGTTGTAGCTGAGCTGCTTGGGGAATCCCGTGGTGCCCTTGCGGCGACGGTAAGCGATGATGCACCAGACCAGCAGGCCCCACGTGATGATACCGACTGCCAAGGCGGCGATCCATGAGTTGACCCAGAGGTCCATGATCCGGTCAGTGTGGTTGGTCGTGCCGCGCTCTGTAGGCAGCCAACCCTTCTCTACCTCTGGTGAACATCCGGTCAAAACCAACGCGCCGGCTAGTGCCAAGCCAGTGATCGATGTGATCTTTTTGCGTCGGCTGCCGGTTCGGTTCTGCGAACTCACAGACGGCCCTTCCTCTTGTTGCTGTCTCCCGGCAGGCCGAAGGCTCACCGGGCACACTAAAAGTTTTACTACCCGATGTAGAGCTTACCGCTATCAAGCGGTTTTCGCGCACATGTCAGCGCCGTGGCTCCGAATGGTTTTAAACCCACCCGAAGTGGCGCCGACATGCGGCGATGGCTCACATCAGTGGAACGAATCGCCGCAGGCGCAAGACCCGCCGGCATTCGGGTTGTCGATGGTGAAGCCCTGCTTCGAAATGGTGTCCTCGAAGTCGATGCTGGCACCGCTGAGGTACGGAACGCTCATCTTGTCGACGACGACTTCAACGCCGTCGTAGTCCCGTACAGCATCCCCATCAAGCAGTCGCTCGTCGAAGTAGAGCTGGTAGATCAGTCCGGAGCAACCTCCAGGCTGGACTGCAACGCGCAGCCGAAGGTCGGTGCGCCCTTCCTGTTCCAGAAGGCTGCGGACCTTGCCTGCGGCGACGTCGGTCAGATTGACCTCGTGCGTGGCCAGCTCGTCGTTGGCGACGAGCTGTTCTCCGGTGCTGTTTTCGTTGGTTGCAGTGCTCATTGGCCTACCTTCTTATGAAGCTCCTGGCGGCGGCGCCGGAACGCTGCCTGCCCTTACCCAAATTACCTACGGGTTATACCTAATGCTACGTCGCGCAGACGCTTAGCTATAACTCCTGACGTAACCACAGACAGCATTTGGTTGTTCCCGGCGCGCCGCCAAGGACTTCACTGTCACTAGCCCTTGAGTCCTTCAGCATTCAGTTTGGTGAGCATCAGGGCCTCAGCCAGCACGGCATGCCGGAAGTCGCCGATGTGCAGGGATTCGTTGGCACTGTGAGCACGGGAATCAGGGTCTTCCACTCCCGTCACAAGGATTTGCACGTCCGGATACACATCCATGAGGTCCGCAATGAAGGGAATGGAACCGCCAATTCCCATTTCAACGGGTTGCACACCCCACGATTCGCCCAGCGCCCAAAGGGCTACCCTTGCAGCTGCTGAGGATGTATCGGTGGAAAAGGCGTTGCCGCGCTCCCCCGGCGTAAACGTCACTTTGGCGCCAAAGGGTGCATGGGATTCGACGTGGGCCTTTAGGGCATCCATCGCGGACCCGGGGTCCTGGCCTGGGGCCAACCGCATGCTGAACTTGGCCCGAGCGGCCGGAATCAGCGTGTTGGAGGCAATATCGACGGATGGGACATCCATACCGATGATGGACAGCGCGGGCTTGGTCCAGAGTCGGGAGGCGATGGTCCCGCTGCCGGCGAGCTTCACGCCGTCGAGCACTGAAGCATCAGTGCGGTAGTCCTCTTCGGCAAGGTCCACGGCCACGTCGTCGCGGGCCACCAGGCCCGCAACCGCGACGTTGCCGTCGTCGTCGTGCAGGGTGGCGATGAGCCGTGAAAGGAGGGTGGGGGCATCCAGCACAGGACCGCCAAACATGCCTGAGTGGACTGCATGGTCAAGGACACGTACCTCGAAGGTCCCGTCCACGAGTCCCCGAAGGCTGGTGGTCAGGGCCGGAACGCCGACTTTCCAGTTGCTGGAATCAGCTACAACAATGACGTCAGCCCGCAGGAGCTCCTGGTGTTCCTCCAGGAAAGTCCGGAACGTGGGCGAGCCTGCCTCTTCCTCCCCTTCGAAGAAGAAAGTCACGCCGAGTCCGAACTCGTCACCCAGAACCTGGGTCACGGCGCTGTAGGCGGCCAGGTGCGCCATGATTCCTGCTTTATCGTCGGCCGCACCGCGGCCGTACAGGCGGCCCTCGCGCTCCTCAGCCACAAAGGGCTCGGAGTTCCAGAGGCTCCGGTCCCCCGGCGGCTGAACATCGTGGTGGGCGTAGAGCAGGATGGTCGGCTTGCCGTCCGCGGCAGGACGGCGCGCGACGACGGCAGGGCCACCGGGGGTACCGTCGGCTTTGTCGCACCGCAATATCCGGACGTCTTCCATGCCCGCGGCCTTGACCAAGGCAGCGACTGCATCGGCGCTGCGGTCCAGTTCGTTGGGGTCGAAACTTGCCCACGCAATGCCCGGAATGCTGACGAGTTCCTTGAGGGAGGCCAGGGTGGTGTCGAAGGAATCGTTGACTGCTCCGGACAGTTCCTCCACTGGAGTAGTGCCGGCGTGTCCTTGCTTGTTCTGCGGGATCTCCGCATGTGCTGAAGTCATGGCCACACTTTACCGCCGGGATTTGGGCGTCCACAGCAGGCGCGGCCACCCGTCGTCGGCCCCAGGCGCCGGTCCACGTAACCTGCGCCACCTCCGCGAGGGGTATTCTGTAGGGGTGTTCGGACGCAAAAAGGAAGAGCCCAGCGCTCAATCAGTAGTAGACCAGGCCTACGCCACCGCCACGGAGCCCGGTGCCGGAAAGGGCACCCCCACTCCCAAGCGGAAAGACCAGGAAGCAGCCCGCAAGCGCCCACTGGTTCCCAATGACCGCAAAGCCTCCAAGGCTGCGGAACGGGTCGCCATCCAGGATCAGCGGCAGAAAATGCGGCAGGCGTTGGATACAGGTGACGAAAGATTCCTGCCCCTTCGCGACAAGGGTCCACAGAAGCGCTACACGCGTGACTACGTGGACGCACGGTTCAGCTTGGGCGAATACCTCATGTTCGGCGCCTTGCTGTTCGTGGTGATCTCCCTGATCATTCCGCCCACCAGCGCCGGCATCAGCTACGTCCTCATTGGATTCTGGGTCATGTTCCTTGCGGTTTTCGTGGATGTCTTTATCCTGTCCCGCAAGCTCAGGAAGCGCCTCACCGAGAAATTCGGCGAAGTGGAACGCGGCTCGATCTGGTACGGCTGCATGCGCGCTCTTCAGTTCCGTAAGCTCCGCCTGCCCAAGCCGCAGGTAAAGCGCGGACAGTACCCGGCCTAAGCGCCCCCGCCCCTTCGCCAACAGGAAGACCCCGGACCATTGGTCCGGGGTCTTCCTTGTAGGCGCCTGGTAGACAGGACGGCGGGGCCTAACGCGCCTTCTTACGGATCTTCACGAGCCCCCTGTTGATACTGGAAGCCCAGAAGGGACCCTCGTAGAGGAACGCTGTATAGCCCTGGACCAGTGTTGCGCCGGCTTCCAGTCGCTCTTGAACGTCCGAGGCAGTCTCCACTCCTCCGACCGCGATGAGCACGAGCTGGTCACCCACGGCGTCCTTAAGCCTCCGCAGTACTTCAAGCGACCGCGGCTTGAGGGGTGCTCCCGACAAACCACCGGCACCCAACGACTCCACCTTGGTGGCGTCCGAAACGAGCCCCTCCCGGGAAATGGTGGTGTTGGTGGCGATGATGCCGTCCAGCTTCAGGTCCAGCGCCAGCCGGGCGACGTCGTCGATGTCGTCGTTGGACAGGTCAGGCGCAATCTTGACCAGCAGCGGAATATGCCGTCCGGCGGCTTCATCGGCGGCGTCGCCTACTGCCCGCAACAGCGGCCTCAGGGTTTCCACGTTCTGCAACAAACGAAGGCCCGGCGTGTTGGGAGAGCTGACATTGACCACCAGGTAGTCTGCCGCAGGGGCCAGGCTGCGTGCACTAACGAGGTAATCCTCAGTGGCATCCTCGAGTTCAACCACTTTGGTCTTGCCGATGTTGACGCCGATGACGGGTCGGACGTCCGGGTGCTTCCTTTGCAGAGCAGCCCGCGCAGATTTGAGCCGTGGCGCAACGGCGGCTGCGCCGTCGTTGTTGAATCCCATCCGGTTAACCACCGCACGGTCCTCAATCAGGCGGAACAACCGGGGCTTCTCATTACCTGGCTGCGCCTGGCCGGTGATGGTACCCACCTCCACATGGCCAAAACCGAGTTCGGCCAGGGCTTCTATGCCGTGGCCTTCCTTGTCGAAGCCTGCCGCCAGGCCGAACGGCGATGGGAAGGTCAGGCCCAACGCTTCAGTCCGGAGCGAAGCGTCAGGGGCTGTCAGCCGGGCCAGGATCCGGCCGGCGCCCGAACGATGTGCCGCCCGGATCCCCTGGAAGCCGATCTTGTGTGCCTTTTCGGCATCCATCCAGGAGAAGGCCAGCTTGAAGAATGTGGGGTAAACACGCATGGTCCTAGTTTTCCGGTTTACGGACGACTCGCCAAACCCGTGACCGCTGATGCCGCTGGCATGTACGCATCCCCCGGACGCACAGTGACGCAGATCATGGAAGTCATTCGATTTTCTTTGCTCACCGGCCGCCGGGCGGGACGCCGCCGCCAGTGTCTAAGCTAAAGCCATGGAGTGGACGGCTGACATCCTGGGTACAGACTTCCAATCCTGTGGCGTTGATGCCACAGGACCTGACGGCGTGACCCGCCACGCCACCCTGATCCGCCATCAGGCAGAGCAAAGCGATACCGGGGGTGCTCCGAGGCGCTACGGCGCTGTCCTGTTTCTGCACGGGTGGAGCGACTACTTCTTCAATACCGAACTTGCCAGGTTCTGGGCCGGGCAGGGCTACGATTTCTACGCCCTGGATATGCACAACCACGGGCGAAGCCTGAAGACGGACATGCCGGGTGGCTACGTGGCAAACCTGATGGACTACGACGCCGAGATTGACCAGGCACTAGGTATCATCCGGGATCACACAGCCTCGTCACCGGAGGGCAGCGTGACTCTGATGGGCCACTCGACCGGCGGGTTGGTGGCCGCATTGTGGGCGAGCCGCCACCCGGAATCAATCCAATTCCTGATTCTCGACAGCCCGTGGTTGGAAATGCACGGCAGTTCATTGGTACGGCGGGCTGCGCATGCCATGGTGGCTCCCATCGCAAAGTTCAGGCCTGAAACCGTCCTGAAGCTGCCGGAGCGCGGTTTCTACTTCCGCAGCATCAGCAGTACCGCGGAGGGTGAATGGGCGCTGGACGAAAATTATCGTCCACCGCTGGCCTTCCCGGTCCGGGCCGGGTGGCTCAGCGCCGTATTTGCCGGGCATTCCCAGGTTGCCCGGGGGTTGAACCTTGATATGCCTGTCCTCGTGCTGACGTCTTCGGCCAGCGCCAATGGCATGGTGTGGCAGGAGTCAATGCGCCGTTCGGATGCCGTGCTGGATGTTGGAGTTATTGCGCTCAGAGCCATGGCACTGGGCCGGAGCGTCACTCTGGAACGCATCGACGGCGGCCTCCACGACGTCTTCCTGTCCGCACCTGCAGTGCGGAAAGATGCCTATGCGCGGCTTGCGCGGTGGATCAGGGGGTTCATGCAGAACGATGTGCCGGCAGAGCGGCAGGAGGGGGACCAATGAACACCACAGAGGCGTCTACAACCAGGTGGCGACGCGACTTCCTGGGCCATGGCTACGAATGCATGGACCTGCCGCTCAAGCCTGACGAGGAAGGTCCTGTCCATGCCACTCTCATCCGGTACGCTCCACCTGCGCCGCAAGCCACCCAGAACGGCATCCTTGACTTCCTGTCGTCCTTCACCAAGAGAAGCCGCCGGGCAGCCCCGGCCGATCCAGGTGGGGCGCCAAGGGTTGTTCTCTACCTGCATGGATGGGCCGACTACTTCCTGCAAACCGAATTGGCTGAGTACCTCACAGCGTCGGGTTTTCACTTCTACGCAGTGGACCTCCGGAAATTCGGCCGCAGCCTGCTGCCTGGACAGACGCCCGGCTACATTACCGACCTTAACGCCTACGACGAGGACCTGGCAGCAGCGCTGGTGGAGATTGAACGGGACGTAGCTGCACGGACTGGAGACACCACCGCGCCAACCATCCACATGCTGGCCCATTCCTTGGGAGGCTTGATCGGGGCCCTCTGGGCCGATCGCAACCCGGGCCGGTTGGGCACCTTGATCCTGAACTCCCCTTGGCTGGAGCTTCAGGGCAGCAGCCTGGTCCGCAGCATCGCCATGCACCTGGTGGAACCCTTTGCGCGTACGGACCCCAAGCGCCCCTTCCGCTTTCCTGAGATGCCCGCCTACTGGGAGAGCGTCAGCAATGAAGCACATGGTGAGTGGATACTGGATCCCCTGTGGCGTCCGCGGACCTCGTTTCCTATCCGCGCAGGGTGGACCAAAGCCGTTCTGGCTGGGCACGCTGCAGTGGAACGAAAGCTCACCATCGATGCACCCGTCCTGGTCCTGCTCTCCGGAAGGACAAGGATCCAAGCGGAGTGGACAGCTGACCTGATGCGGGCCGATGCGGTCATCGACGTAGAGGAAACCTCGCGGAGGGCCCTCGGACTTGCCCGCCGCACCGCCGTCTTCCGGTACCCAGGTGCCCTTCATGACGTTTTTCTCTCACGGCGCACCGTCCGTCAGCAGGCATACCGCGATGTGGCTGTATGGCTCGCCGCGTACCCCTACTAATGTAGCCGGGGTGTGCTATTTTCCGGCGGGCGCCGCGTCCACGGCTCCTCCGTAGCGCCTGTCGCGCTTGGCATAAATCTCGACGGCGTCCCACAGCGTCCGTCTGTCGACATCAGGCCAGAGCGTGTCCATGAAGACGAACTCCGCATATGCAGACTGCCACAGCAGGAAATTGGAGAGCCGCTGCTCCCCCGAACTACGAAGAAAAAGGTCCACATCCGGGAGGTCGGGCTCGTCCAGGTATTTCTGGATGGTCTTTTCGGACACCGATCCGGGCTTCAAACGCCCTTCTGCGACATCGTGGGCAATGGCAGAGACTGCGTCGGCGATCTCGGCGCGGCCGCCGTAGTTAACACACATGGTCAACGTGCACGTGTCGTTGGCCTTCGTGTATTCCTCGGCTTCTTCAAGTTCCTTAATGACAGAGCCCCAAAGCCTCGGGCGCCTTCCTGCCCATCGGATGCGGACGCCCCACTCGTCAAGCTGGTTCCGCTGGCGTCGTAGTACATCCTTGTTAAATCCCATAAGGAAGCGGATTTCTTCGGGCGATCGCCGCCAGTTCTCCGTTGAAAAGGCGTACACGCTGACGTACTTGATTCCCAGTTCGATCGCCCCTGCCATCACATCCAGCAAGGCAGGCTCACCGGCCTTGTGACCCTCAATGCGGGGAAGTCCACGCTGGTTTGCCCAACGCCCGTTGCCGTCCATGACGATTGCCACGTGCTGCGGTATGAGTTCACTGGGAATACCAGGCGGCACTGCGCCGGAGGGGTGCCCGTACGGCGCTATGACCGGTGCCGTCCTGGCCATTGTTGTCTTGCTCTTCTTACCAAGTGCCACTGTCAGCTTCGCTCCACGTGTTTGAGTGATTTCAGCGCCCGTTCCAAATGCCATTGCAGATACGTGGCAACCAGTCCTGCGGCTTCACGCCGATGCCGCGGGTCCGACGCATCCGCCACGCCCCAGTTGCCTGTCAGCAATGCACCGAGCAACACCACTGTCTCTGCGGCCGGAGCCGGTGAACCGGGAGGGCGGCAGTCGCTGCACACCATGCCGCCAACGGGAGCGGCAAAGGCCGTGTGGGGCCCCGGGCGGCCACACCGGGCGCAATCGGTGAAACTCGGCGCCCAACCTCCCGTGGCCAAAGCCCGCAGCAAATAGGAGTCCAGGATAAGTTCGGGTGGATGGTCTGAACGGCTTAAGGCCGCCAAGGCCCCCACCAACAGGTTGTATTGGGCGGTCCCCGACTCGGTATCGGCATCCGTGAGTTTTTCGGCGGTCTCCGTCATGGCGGCAGCCACGGTAAACCTGCCATAGTCTGCGGCGATACTGCTTCCATAGGCGCCCTTGGCCACAGCCTGCGTCACAATGTCCAGCGTCCGTCCGGAGACAAGCTGCAAATCCGCCACCATGAATGGCTCCAGACGAGCGCCGAAACGGCTGCTGGTCCTGCGCACACCTTTGGCGACGGCGCGAACTTGGCCATGATGCTTGGTCAAGAGAGTGATGATGCGATCCGCTTCGCCCAGCTTGTGGGTGCGGAGCACCACGGCATCGTCCCTGTAGGACCGTGCTGCAAACGACGGATTGGCCACAACTAATCTTCGCACTATGACTGGACCGCACGGCGACCGCCGGACCGTGTGGTGACGGTATTTCCCGTCACCACACGATGGATACCTTAGGCCCGGGCGTCCCGCACGGCACGGTTCACGGCCGAAATCAGGGCCTTGAGGGATGACGTTGTGGTGCTGGGGTCAATGCCCACGCCCCACAGGACCCGCTCGCCGACGGCACATTCAACGTAGGCTGCAGCGCTGGCGCTGCCGCCCTCGGACAGGGCATGTTCGCTGTAGTCAAGCACACGGACGTCAACGCCGTCGTGGTGCAGGATGTCCAACAGAGCAGCGATCGGACCGTTGCCGTGCCCGGTTCGCCGAACCTCCACGCCGTCGATCCGCAGGTTGGCGTTCATGGTCATGGCGCCGGACTCGTCGGTCTCCGTGCTTACACTGCCCAGGGCGTAGCGACCCCACTGTGCCTGCTCTTCATCGGACGGCAGATACTCGTCCTGGAAGACCTGCCACAGCTGTGCACCGCTGACCTCGCCGCCCACAGCATCGGTGCGACGCTGGATAACTCCGGAAAACTCAATCTGCGCCCGGCGCGGCAGGTCCAAATTGTGCTCGTTCTTCAGCAGGTAGGCAACCCCACCCTTGCCTGATTGCGAGTTGACCCGGATTACGGCTTCATAGCTGCGGCCGAGGTCCTTTGGATCGACGGGCAGGTATGGAACCTGCCAGGTGAAGTCGTCCACTGAGGTGCCGGCCGCAGCAGCATCCTTCTCCAGGGCTTCGAAACCCTTCTTGATGGCGTCCTGGTGCGAACCGGAAAACGCCGTGAAAACGAGGTCGCCACCGTACGGCGAACGCTCCGGTACCGGCAACTGGTTGCAATACTCCACCGTGCGGCGTACTTCATCGATGTCGGAGAAGTCGATCATGGGGTCCACTCCCTGAACGAACATGTTCAACCCCAGCGTTACGAGGTCCACGTTGCCGGTGCGCTCACCGTTGCCGAACAGGCAGCCTTCAATCCGATCAGCACCGGCCAGATAGCCGAGTTCCGCAGCTGCCACGCCTGTACCGCGGTCGTTGTGTGGGTGCAGGGAAATGATGATGCCCTCACGGGGGTGCAGGTTACGGTGCATCCACTCGATGGAGTCGGCATACACGTTCGGGGTTGCCATCTCCACAGTGGCCGGCAGGTTGATGATGACCTGGTTATCGGCAGATGCCTCGAAGACGTCGGCAATGGCGTTGCAAACGCGGGCAGCGTACTCGAGCTCGGTTCCCGTGAAGGACTCCGGCGAGTACTCGTACGTGATGTGTGTATCTTCGAGTGTCTCTTCGTACTTCTTGCACAAGCGGGCACCCTGCAACGCTATATCCAGGATTCCGTCTTCATCCTGGTTGAAGACAACACGCCTCTGCAGCACAGAGGTGGAGTTATACAGGTGGACGATCGCCTGCTTGGCACCCACCAGGGACTCGTAGGTCCTCTCGATCAGGTGCTCACGTGCCTGGGTCAGGACCTGGATGCTGACGTCATCAGGGATGTGGCCACCCTCAATGAGCTGGCGGACGAAGTCGAAGTCGGTCTGCGACGCCGAAGGGAATCCCACTTCGATTTCCTTGTACCCCATCTTCACGAGCAGCTGGAACATCTTCAGCTTGCGTGCCGGGCTCATGGGGTCGATCAGGGCTTGGTTGCCATCGCGCAGGTCGACCGCGCACCAACGCGGGGCCTTGGTGATGACCTTGTCCGGCCACGTGCGGTCAGGAACCTCTACGGTGATCTGGTCCTGGAACGGCAGGTAGCGGTGAATCGGCATACCGGAGGGCTTTTGTGCATTACGCATGACGTGTGGCCTTTTCTCTAAGAACTAAATGAAAGCTTAGCCGGACACAACGGAACTCCGCGGCGAGGATGGCCCAGCTTCAGATAGCTTTCAGGCCTCGCCGCGGCAGCTAAGAAGAAGCATCGCCGTACGCACAAAATCACAGTAACACGATGCGTATGATGACAGTGCAACACCTCATGCAACGTCCACTATGCAGACGCAGCGACGGTGGCAACGCCGGCTGCTGCGTCCACACAAGGAGCCACAGTGCCACAGTCGGGGATCACTCTTTCGAACATCGATCACAGCGTCCGGCCCCAGGACGACCTCTACCAACACGTCAACGGCGCGTGGCTCAACAGCACAACCATCCCAGATGACAGGCCGCTGGAAGGCACGTTCACCGCTTTGCGGGACGGAGCCGAGTTGGCCGTCAAGGCGATCATCGAAGAAGCTGCAGGCAAAGGCGAGTCGGCAACTGGCGTCGAGCAGCAGGTGGGTGGACTCTACGCGAGCTTCATGGACGAGGCAGCAGCAGAGGCCAAAGGCGCGGACCCCATCCGTAGCCGGCTCGAGAAAGTCCACTCGGTGGGATCAACCCAGCAGCTGGCTGCCCTGATCGGCCGCCTGTTCCGGTCAGACGTCTCCGGGCTCTTCTCCATCTACCCGGCCCCTGATGCCGGCAACCCCGAGCGCATCCTCCTGTACATCGGGCAGGGCGGACTTGGACTACCGGACGAGTCCTACTACCGGGAAGAAAAGTTCGCCGGAATCGTGACGGCTTACAGCGAGTACGTTGCCAAGATGCTCGCCCTCGCCGGCATCCAGGACGCCGAAGCAGCGTCAGCGCGCATCGTTGCCCTCGAGACTGCCTTGGCTGCACACCATTGGGACAACGTCACGCTGCGGAATCCCCAGAAAACCTACAACCTCAAGACGGCAGAAGAAGCATCGGAGCTGTTCCCCCTGCTGGAGACATGGTTCCAGGCCGCCCGTGTCGACGCAGCCAAGCGAAACGAGATCGTTGTCAGCACCCCGGACTTCTTCGCCGGCGCAGCAGGCTTGCTGGAGTCCGAGCCCTTGGAAACGTGGAAGGAATGGCTGACGCTGAGGGTGCTGAGTTCGGCTGCCCCATACCTCTCGTCCGAATTCGTGAACACCAACTTCGAGTTCTATGGCACCACACTCAGCGGCACGCCCCAGAACAAGGAACGCTGGAAGCGTGGAGTTGCCGTTGTCGAAGCTGCGCTTGGCGAAGCCGTCGGGCAGATATATGTGGAGCGGCACTTTCCCGCCGGCCACAAAGCAAGGATGGAGACGCTTGTTGCCAATCTGATCGAGGCTTACCGTGACAGCATCTCCTCCCTGGCATGGATGGGTGAGGAAACCAAGAAGGAGGCCCTCAAGAAGCTGGAGGCCTTCCGCCCGAAGATTGGCTTCCCGGAGAAATGGATCGACTACTCCGCCCTGGTCATCGATCCCTCGGACCTGTTGGGAAACGTGGAGCGCGCACATGACGCTGACGTCGACCGTCACCTGGACGAAATCGGAAAGCCCGTTGACCTCAACAAGTGGCTGATGACACCGCAGACGGTCAATGCCTACTACCACCCCATGCTGAATGAGATCGTCTTCCCGGCCGCAATTCTCCAGCCGCCGTTCTTCACTGCAGATGCTGATGACGCTGTGAATTATGGCGGAATCGGTGCCGTCATTGGCCACGAGATCGGTCACGGCTTCGACGACCAAGGATCGCAGTTCGACGGAAGCGGGGCACTGCGCAACTGGTGGACTGAAGAGGACCGGGCCGCGTTCGAAGCTCTCACGGCCAAATTGGTGGCACAATATGACGCCCTCTCCCCCTACGCTGCGCCAGAGCACAAGGTCAACGGAAAGCTCACCCTCGGCGAGAACATCGGCGACCTCGGCGGCCTGACCATTGCCTACAAGGCCTACCTCCTCAGTCTGGACGGCAAAGAGCCTGAGGAGATCGACGGCTTCACTGGCCAGCAACGCTTCTTTATGTCGTGGGCAGCAGGCTGGCGCCAGGTGATCCGCCGTGAAGAGGCGATCCGAAGGCTGGCCACCGATCCGCACTCCCCCAACGAGTTCCGCACCAACGCCATCGCCCGTAACCTCGATGCGTTCCATGAAGCATTTGGTGTCGTCGCAACAGATGGCATGTGGTTGGAATCCGGAGACCGCGTCAGCATCTGGTAGAACCGGAAAGACGAGGCCGGGTCAGTTCGTGAAGAACTGGCCCGGCCTCTTCTGTGCATGGCTGCCCCGCAGCCCGCTACTGGTCGATGTACTGACTATTGGTCTATGTACAGCGGGTTCACTTGTTGGCAGACGGCATCGCTGGCGGTCTGGTTGACGACATCCGATGGCACAGAGGTTGCTCCGTAGGTAGTGCCGGTGCCGAAGTCAGTACCAACATAGAGCTGAACCCCCGCCACGCCGGGAGCCCCCTGCACTTGGGCCGCCGGAATACCGTAGAGCGCAGCCACGTCTGCAGCGACGTCGGCGAATCCGGCCCCGTAGTAAATCACGGTCTGGTCGACAGGATTCGCCAAGTAGGAAACGGCCTGGGTGAAGCCACCGCTTGTCAGAACCGACATGATCTCCTGGGCACGCACGGCTACTCCGCTGCCGTTGGCCACCGCCACCGGCTGGATCGCTTTGTCATAGGCGGGGACCGCGGGAGTCGATGCTGTGGGCTGGGGTGCTGGAGTTTCCGTGGCAGCGGGCGACGACGTGGCGCCGGGTGTGGTCAGGTCAAGGTCGGCACGCAAAGCTGAAAAGAGTTGGGATGATTGCGGTTCCACAAGCTCCAGCCTGTTCGGATCAACAGCTGCTGCCTGGGTTGGGACGGCCACGAACGCAACCTTGGAAACATCAATGTCCTTCAATCGCCCACCGATGGTCAACAGCGATGGAACGGATGCCAGGCCCTCATCGACGGTGAGGTTCTGGGTGACGACGTCGGCGATCTGCAGGAGCCTCTGCGGGTTACCCAACGTTCCTTCGTCTTTGAGCTTCCTGGTCAAGGAAGAGAGGAAAGCCTGCTGTCCCTTGATGCGACCGAGGTCGCCTCCATCGCCGAAAGCATGGCGGGTCCGCAGGAAGGCCAAAGCTTGTTCGCCTTCGACCAGGGAATCACCCTTGGGCAGGCGCAGGCGGGAGTCCGGGTCAAAGACGGGATCGCTGACACAGACGTTCACGCCGCCAATGGCGTGGGACAACTCCTTGACGGCGTTGAAGTCCGCCATCATGAAGTGGTCGATTTCCAAGCCGGTCAACTTGTTCACTGTGTCAACAGCGCAGCCGATACCCGCCTCAGCCATGGCCTCGTTGATCATCACACCGCTGCGGGCGGGGAACGTCTGGTTGTTGGTCCGATCAGTGCATTGCGGCACGTCCACCAGCAGGTCACGAGGGAAGCTCATGACGCTGACGCGCTTGTTGTCTGCTGAGATATCCAGCAACATCATGACGTCTGAATGACCGTAGCCGGTGGAGTCTTCCGTGCTTCCATACTCTGAGTTTTTCCCGTCACGAGTGTCAGAACCAAGAATAAGGATTTGCAGGCGGTCCGATTTGTCATTGGCCAGGGTTTCACCGCTGTCACGGGTCTCCCCTGCACTCAACGGAGCCTTGGTGATGTTGCTCTGCAGCCGGATGAACCAAAACGCAGCAAAGGCCACGCCTGCTACCAGGGCAACGGAGACCACGCCGGTGACTATCTTCAACCACAGCGGAAGCCCTTTGCGCGCCTTCATATGGCGGGGAGTGCCCTCGGCATCCTCACCGTGGCGGGCCGCAACGGGGTCAGCGGTGCCGGTGCCCTGCGGGCGGGCGTCACGACGTCGCACTATTCGGTTTACCTTTCCTCAAACACGTGGATTCCCGCCATCATAGTTGCCGATTCTGGGAAGTTCCTTATCGAGCCTCTACGATGCCGGGACGTGTCTTGCCCGCTAGAACCCTAGTTTGACCAGTTGCTTGGGATCCCGCTGCCAGTCCTTGGCCACCTTAACATGCAGATCCAGATAGATTCGGGTGCCCAGAAGGGTCTCAATGCCCTTGCGTGCGTTGGTACCGACTTCACGCAGCCGGCTTCCACCCTTGCCGATGATGATGGCCTTCTGTGAGGGTCGCTCGACATAAAGGTTGACCCGAACGTCCAGGAGCGGGTTGTCCTCGGTTCGACCTTCACGGGGAACGATTTCTTCCACCACCACGGCCAGCGAGTGGGGAAGTTCGTCGCGGACACCTTCCAGGGCAGCCTCTCGAATAAGTTCCGCAATCATGACGGCCTCGGGCTCGTCCGTCAGTTCACCGTCGGGGTACAGCGGAGGCGAAGACGGCATGTGGCTGATCAATACATCCGCGACAGTGGAGACCTGGAACCCGTCGGCCGCCGAGACGGGAACGATGTCGGCCCAACCTTGCTCTCCCAGGACATCCCGTCCCAAAGCAGCAACAGCGAGCAATTGTTCGGTCAAGGCCTGGCGGTCAACAAGATCGGTTTTGGTGACGAGGGCAACGATCGGCTTCCTCCCCACGGCCGCCAGCTGAGCTGCGATGTACTTGTCGCCGGGGCCGATCTTCTCGTTCGCCGGCAGACAGAATCCAATGGCATCCACTTCGGCCAAGGTGTCGGCCACGAGATCATTGAGCCGCTTACCCAGCAGCGTGCGCGGCCTGTGCAGGCCAGGGGTGTCTACCAGGATCAGCTGCGCATCCTCGCGGTGGACAATACCGCGGATGGTGTGCCGCGTGGTCTGCGGCTTTGCCGAGGTGATGGCCACCTTCTGGCCAACCAAGGCATTGGTCAGTGTCGATTTGCCGGCGTTGGGCCGGCCCACCAGCACAGAGAAGCCTGCGTGGAAGCCACCGAAGTCATTATCGGCATCGAATTTCTTATTTTGCTTGCTCACGTGGAACTCCCTGTTGCGTTGAGTCGGCGTCATCGAGTAGGTCTTCAAAGTCAGTGTCTTCCTTTGGCATGGCTGCCGCAATGATGTGGCTGACCCTGTTTCGGCGACCCTCAAGCCTATCCGCCCTGAGTGATATTCCATCCACATCAACTGAGCTGCCGACAATCGGGACCTGCCCCAAGGCCTTGGCGAGGAGGCCGCCTACGGTGTCCACTTCGTCGTCCTCGAGGTCAATGTCGAACAGTTCACCGAGGTCGTCGATACTCATGCGGGCGCTGACCCGGAACGTACCGTCGCCGAGGTCCACTGCTTCTTCTGCGGCGGCATCGTATTCATCCACGATTTCGCCCACGATTTCCTCGATGAGATCCTCAAGTGTCACTAGTCCGGCGGTACCGCCGTACTCATCGATCACGATCGCCACGTGGGTGGATTCCTGCTGCAGTTCCCTGAGAAGGTCACTCACGAGCTTGGATTCAGGAACGTAGCGGACATCCCGGGCCAGGGAGTCGACGTCGTGTGCCTGCAGTCCGGGTTCGCCTCGATGCATGGCCGCGGCGACGTCCTTCAAATAGAGGATTCCACGGATCTGGTCAGTATTCTCACCGATGACCGGAATCCTGGAATAGCCTGAGCGCAAGAAGAGGCCCATGGCTGTCTCTAGGTCCGATCCGGTGCCGATGCTGACAATGTCTGTGCGGGGAACCATGACCGAACGGACCAACGTGTCGCCGAAGTCGAAGACCGAATGGATGAGTTCAGCCTCGTTGTCCTCGATCATGTCCGATTCGGCGGCGCGGTCCACGAATTCGCGGAACTCTTCTTCGCTGACGAACGCGTCATCACCGCTGGGGGCGCCAGGAGCCACGGCCTGGCCCAGGGCCACGAGCCACCCGGGAATGGGGCCGAGAATCCAGCAGAGGAAGCGGATCAGCGGAGCCGTGAAGCGAACAACGGGGCCGGAATGCGCCCTCCCGAGCTGCCTCGGCGACACCCCCACCAGCACGAAACCGATGACGGCCATGATGCCTGTAGCAGCAAGCCCGGCAAGCCAGACATTGTCGAGCAAACTGTGCAGCACTACCGCCACAGCCACCGCAGCGGCCATCTCGAACCACACACGCCAGAAACGCAGGGCTCGCATGTGGGCAATGGGAGCTTTGAGGATCCCGCTCAGGGCCTTGCCCTTGCTGCGGACAATTGATTGTTCGGCCTCATGCCGGGGCAGGAAATTGAACGCGGCCTCAGCAGCCGTCAATAAGGCGACAAAGCTGAGGAAAACCAGCGCCATGCCAACCAGGATGATCCAGGTCACTGCATGGTCTCCATGGGGGCATCCTTGCCCAGGAATTCAGACAGCAGTTCGCGCTGCAAACCGAACATCTCTTCTTTTTCCTCGGGATCGGCGTGGTCGAATCCCAGAAGGTGGAGGATGCCATGGGTTGTCAGGAGCAGCATCTCATCCTGGGTGGGGTGACCGGCGTTGCGGGCCTGCACTTCGGCCACCTGGGGGCAGATTGCGATGTCGCCCAGCATTCCCTGCGGGGTTGGCTTATCAGGGGTGCCTGGAGTGAGCTCGTCCATGGGCACAGACAGGACGTCAGTGGCCCCCGGCTCATCCATCAGTTCGATATGGAGCTTCTCCATGGCGGCTTCATCCACCAGGAGAATGGAAAGCTCCGCCTGCGGATGGATGTAGAGCCTTTCGAAAATGAAGCGGGACAACGTCACCAGCTGGGCTTCGTCCACCGTCACGCCGGACTCATTGTTGACTTCAATACTCATTGACGTTCTCCACGTTTGTAATGTGTGCCTGACGCGTCCTTGCGGTGCGCGTCATCCCAGGTGCTGTAGGCGGATACGATGTCGGCCACCAGGCGATGCCTAACGACGTCGGCCGCCTCAAGAATGGAGAAATTGACGTCGTTTATGCCGGTCAGGATCTCCCGGACGATCCGAAGGCCTGACGTTGCGCCCAGCGGAAGGTCGATCTGGGTGACGTCGCCGGTGACCACCATTTTTGAACCGAAGCCGAGGCGGGTCAGGAACATCTTCATCTGTTCCGGTGTGGTGTTCTGCGCTTCATCGAGGATGATGAAGGCGTCATTGAGCGTACGTCCGCGCATGTATGCCAACGGTGCCACCTCAATGGTGCCTGCAGCCATCAGCCGTGGGATGGATTCCGGATCCATCATGTCGTGAAGGGCGTCATACAGCGGGCGAAGGTACGGATCGATCTTGTCGCTCAATGTACCGGGCAGGAAACCGAGCCGCTCCCCGGCCTCCACTGCAGGCCGCGTCAGGATTATTCTGCTGACTTCCTTCATCTGCAGTGCCTGCACGGCCTTGGCCATGGCCAGGTATGTCTTTCCCGTACCAGCTGGTCCGATACCGAAAATCACCGTGTTTGCGTCGATGGCATCCACGTAGTTCTTCTGGTTCAGTGTCTTTGGGCGGATGGTCTTGCCGCGGCTGGAAAGGATGTTGTGGGTCAGCACATCAGCCGGGTTCTGTACCGACTGGGCCCTCAGCAGGGACACCAGCTGCTGAAGGATGTCCGGGCTCACCACAGTCCCTTTCGCCACAAGCCCACGGACTTCCTCCAGGAGGCGCATGACGCGGGGAATGACGGTGGAGGGGCCGGTCATGGAGAGCTCGTTGCCGCGGACATGGAAGCTGACATCCTGGAATTGTTCCTCGATGTACCTTAGGGCTTCGTCATGGCTGCCCAGCGAGTGAACCATCTGGTCGGAATTGTCGAAGGTGACGACTTCCGTGCGCGTGCCCGGTAAAGTGTGCGGGAACTCGTTAGGCGGCTGGTTGCCGTTTCCGGTCCTGAGCCGCCCGTTCAAAGATTCACTCATAGTGCTGGCCCTCAGGCCTTTTCTCCTCCGGTTGGTCTGCAATAACGCCATCGATTCGACATTCGCTGCGGGCTTTCACTGCCCGCGTTGATGCCGGAATGTCTCCAATCCTACGCCAGCCCGGCCCGCGATGAACCTCCCCCGGAAGCCTCATTCGGCACCCCGGGGCTGATGCGGACGTTTTGTCTCAACTCGGCATCAAGCCGGTATCAATCATGTTTCAGTTGGCGGCCTCCTCCGGAAACCCGGCCGACCGCCGTCGACGATGTGCCAAGCTGGCATAGCGGGTGAAAACATAACCCCGCACCCCAGCCGACGAATGGCTGCCGAACCATGCAGGGCAGGACAGGAAACCCATCAGGAAAACAGCCAGCAACGATCATGGCGCGAACAAGCGGACCAAGTCCGCTGTTGCCGTGCCGGCGATGCTCGCTGTCCTCCTCCTGACCGGTTGCATCGCCAACGGCGGCGGCACCCAGGCTGCCTCCACCCCGCCGCCTCTGACCGTCCAGGAAGCCCCGGCCAGCAACGCCCCGCTGGAAACCACCCAGGCCTCCACCAAGATCCCGGTCTACTGGATTGGGCGGAGCAAGGAAGAGATCTACCTCTACCGCGAATTCAGAGACATCTCCGGCGACGGAAATCCCGTGACCACCGCCCTGAGAATCATGATGGCGGAAAAGCCGTTGGATCATGACTTCTTCACGCCCTGGCAGGAACCCGCCAACCTGGCCACGTCCATTTCGGGCAAAAACGTCATTACAGTCGATATTTCCCGCGATGCTTTCAACTCAAACCTGGACGCCGGCATGGCGCAGCGGGCAGTGCAGCAACTCGTCTACACGGCGACGGCCGCAGCCTCGTCTTCAGGGCTCATCAATTCAGGGCAGCAGATTCAAGTGGTCATCCTGGTTGATGGCCATAAGGACTACATGGCGTTCGGACAAGTGCAGCTGGGTGAGCCGATGACGCGCGACGCCTCCTTGGTTGCCCCGCTCTGGATCATCGATCCGCAGGAAGAGACCACCCTGCCCACAGGACTGGTCAAGTTCAACGGGCGGAGCACGGACAGCTCCAAGCCCATCGCCTGGCAGGTACTGCAGGACAACGGCAAGGGCGAAAAGACCAGCCTTCTCACCGGCCAAACGCAAGCCACCGGCGAACCCGGGCAGTATGGGTTGTTCACTTTTGGCGCTACGTTGAAAGCCGGCCAGTACGAGGTACGTGTCTCCCAGGTGGACAGCGCCGGAAATACCATCGCGACGAGCACCGACACGCGGCTGTTCAGGGTCGGGTAGCGGTTCACGGTCGAGTAGCTGCCCCGGGCCGGTTGCGGACTAAGGCCGCCAGGCTACACCGCTACCAGCGGCCCAGGATGTCGCTCGCAAGAACGACGGCGGCCGGTCCCGCCGTCGACGACCTCAAGACATGATGCCCCAAAAGTGCCGTCACGGCGCCGGCATCACTGAGCCGCGTTACCTCGCGGGGGGAGATCCCGCCCTCGGGCCCCACAATCAGCAGCACCTCGCGGGGTGCGGTGGAATTGGTTGCCGCCACCTCTTCAAGGACGGTCCGCAAAGGATACTTGGCGTCTTCATGCAGGATGATGGCAAGGTCAGCCTGGGCAACGGCTTTCGCGAGGGACCCGGTGTCCACCATAGTCCGCACCTCGGGGATCCATGCCCGCCGGGCCTGCTTGGCGGCAGCGGTAACCACTGACTCCCACTTCGCATGGGCCTTTGCGGCGCGATCGCCCTTCCAGCGGACAATCGAACGCTCCGACTGCCACGGAAGCACAGCGTCGATTCCGAGTTCCGTGGCCGTCTCGATGGCAAGTTCGTCGCGATCACCTTTAGCCAAGGCCTGGACCAGCACCAGCCGGACGTCCGGCTGCTCTTCCAAGACCACGTCGGAGGCGATGACGGTGAGGCTGGCGGGCCCGGCTTCTGCGACCGTGCCAGTCAACCGCGCGCCGGCACCATCGGCTATGTCAACGGGCTCTCCCACCTCAAGCCGCTTGACCGTAACCGCGTGCCGCGCTTCTGAACCTTCCAGCACGAACCTGGCGCCGGGGCTGACATCGCTAAGGCTGCCGGTCGAGGTGAAGAAAACGGGGTTGCTCACCGCTACAGGTTACCGAGCTTGTCCCGAAGCTTGGCGAACATTCCGCCGCTGGCCACGAGCTTTCCTTCGGTGAACTGCTCCCCGCGAAGCTTGGCGAGCTGCTGCAGCAATTCCTCCTGCGCAGGATCCAGCTTGCTTGGCGTTTCAACGTGGAGGTGTACCTTGAGGTCCCCACGGCCATAACCACGCAGGTGCGTGACGCCCAGCCCCCGAAGGGTGATGATCTCGCCTGACTGGGTTCCGGCCTTCACATCAATGTCCTGTGCGCCGTCGAAAGTATCCAGCTGCAGCTCCGTACCCAGCGCCGCGGCTGTCATGGGCACGCTGAGGGTGGCGTGGAGGTCGTCGCCTTCGCGCATGAACATGGAATCGTTGTTGACACGGATCTCCACGTAGAGGTCGCCGGACGGGCCTCCTGCTGGGCCTGCTTCGCCCTGACCGGACAACTGGATGCGCGTACCGGTGGCAACACCGGCAGGAACCTTGATGGTCAGGGAACGGCGGCTGCGGATGCGGCCTTGGCCGTTGCACTCATTGCAGGGGTCCTTGATGACCGTGCCGAAGCCCTCACAGGAACCGCAAGGGGCAGCGGTCATGACTTGGCCAAGAATGGACCGTACAGCGCGCTGGACCTGGCCGCTGCCGCCACAGATGTCACAACGTTCCGGGTGGGTGCCCGGGCGGCAGCAGCTGCCGTCACAGGTGGGGCAGGTCACGGCGGTATCCACTTCGAGCTTCTTGTTGACACCGAAAACGGCGTCCTTCAGGTCAATGCGGACACTGATGAGCGCGTCCTGGCCGCGTCGGACACGGGAGGCCGGGCCGCCATGACCACCCCCACCACCAAAGAAGGTGTCGAAGATGTCCTGGAACGCAAAGCCCTGGCCGGAATATCCACCGCCAAACCCGTTGTCCGTTCCATTCTCGTTGCCGGTGGCATCGTAGACGCGGCGCTTCTGGGGATCGGACAGCACCTCATAAGCATGGGTCACGGCTTTAAACTGCTCCGCGACGTCCTCCCCTGGGTTTACGTCCGGGTGGAGTTTCCGCGCCAACTTGCGGTACGCCTTTTTGATCTCTTCCCCGGTGGCTTCCGGCGAGACTCCCAAAACGTCATAGTGGCTGCTCAAAGTCGGTATCTCTTCCTTGTTGTACTGCGGATGTTTCTTCGGGCCGGCGTTCAGCCGCCGAGAATGCGTGAAAGGTAACGGGCCACGGCCCGGACGGCGGCCATGGTAGTTGGATAATCCATGCGGGTTGGCCCCAGGATCCCTACCTTGGCGCCGGAGCCGTAGCCGGTGGCTACGACGGAAGCTTCGGCCAATCCGTCATAGGGATTTTCCCGGCCGATGCTCACGGTGACGCCTCGGGGGTCGTCCCCCATGTCTGACAACAACCGGAGCATGACAACTTGTTCCTCAAGGGCTTCCAGCACCGGACCGATGCTCAAGGGGAAGTCCACGTTGGATCTGGCGAGGTTGGCAGTACCCGCCATCAGGATGCGTTCTTCGCGGCTGTTGTCGCTCAAGGCCTGCAGTCCGTTGGCCAAGGTTTGGGCCAGTCCCCGAAGCTCCGGCGGACACAGGGCAATCACCGACGGAAGCACCTGCGGCAACAGGGCCAGTTGCGTCCCTGCGATGCTGCTCAGGAACCGGGACCTCAATTGCATCAAAGCGTCGTCGCCCACGTTCGAACCAGCGTCGATGACCTTCTGGCCGACGCTGCCGGTATCGGCAATCAGCACCACCAACACCTGTTGAGGCGCCAACAGGACGAACTCAACATGCCGTACCAGGGCGCGGTTGGAGTGCGGATACTGCACGACGGCGACCTGGTTGGTCAGTTGCGACAGGAGCCTTACGGTGCGCTCCAGAATGTCGTCTACCTCATCAGGGCCTTCAAGCAACGAATGGATGGCCCGCCGCTCGGCGGCCGAAAGGGGCTTGACCTGGGAGATGCGGTCGACGAACAGGCGGTAGCCCTTGTCGGTGGGAATGCGGCCGGCACTGGTGTGGGGCGCTGCAATGAGGCCTTCCTCTTCCAGAACGGCCATGTCGTTACGGATGGTGGCGCTTGAAACACCGAGATGGTGCCGTTCAACAAGGGCCTTCGAACCGACAGGCTCGCGTGAATGCACGTAATCTTCAACGATGGCACGCAGCACTTCCAACTTGCGTGGCTCACTCATTGCTCCACCTCCTGACGACTGCCGTGGTCTCCGGGACCGGGTCCGCTTAGCACTCAACATGCCCAAGTGCTAACCAGTCTAGTATGAGCCAACCCGTTGCTAGCATTGAACTTTCCTTTCCCAACCCAGCACAAAAGGTAGGAACTCCTTGGCTTTCGACACGTGGGGTCCGCAGGATCTGTCAGCTCCTGCCAAACGGCAACTACCGGAGGTTGCCGTCCAACGGGGGATGATCCTCGAAGATGTCCAATCTGGCTGGGTGGGCGAAGTCACCCGGGTTGAGAAAACCGGTGGCATGCACATCGTGTCCCTGGAGGACAGGCGGGGGAAGACGAAGTCGTTTCAACTCGGATTTGGCTTCCTGCTCGAGGGGCAGCCCATCCGCTTGATGCCCCCGGCTCCCCGACAATCGACGCCGGCCGTTCAGGCCGGGCGCACAGCGTCGGGTTCGGTGAAGGTTGAAGGACAACGCGCCCAGGTGGCCAAAGCCAGCCGCATTTGGGTGGAAGGAAAACACGACGCCGAACTCGTCGAAAAGGTCTGGGGCGACGATCTCCGCGTCGAGGGCATTGTGGTGGAGCCCCTGCATGGAGTCGATGACCTCAAGTCGGCAATCTCCGCCTTCAACCCCGGTCCCGGCCGGCGCCTCGGCATCCTGGTGGACCACCTCGTGGCCGGCTCCAAAGAGTCGCGCATCGCAGCTGAAGCCATGACTGTGCCTGGCGCCGCGGGAAACGTCCTGATTGTCGGCCACCCCTACATCGATGTCTGGCAGGCCATCAGGCCCAAAGTTCTGGGAATTGAGGCTTGGCCGTCCGTACCCCGCGGCACCGACTGGAAGACCGGGATCCTCACCGCCTTCGGGTGGCCTCACGAGACCGCTGAGGATATAGGACTGGGCTGGCAGCGTCTTCTTGGAGCGGTTCGCAGCTACGCAGACCTCGAGGCCTCGCTGCTGGGCCGCGTGGAGGAAGTCATCGATTTCCTCACAGTTCCCTGACCTTTGGCCCCAAAGCAGCAGCAACTGACGTGTCATCGTGGCGCTTGTCCCGGGAAGCCTGCCGGGGCCGGTATTCTGGGACAGCAACACCGCACCATCTTTACAGCAAAGGGAACACACCGTGGCAGAGAACGCTCCTGAAGAACCGGGCAGCGCCGCAGGCCAGCCCCAGTACCATGGCGCGCCTGCAAATGCGCTGCCACTGACCGCCAGCGAGGACAGGCAGTGGGCTACCTTGGCACACTTTGGCGGCATTCTCGGATGCCTGCCATCTCTCCTGATCTACTTGATCTTCCGTGACCGCGGACCGTTCACGGCACAGGAATCCAAGGAAGCGTTGAACTTCACGCTGCCTCCCACCATCGCTGCCGTTCTGGCCAACATCCTGGTGCTGTTGCCAGTAGTAGGCAACATCTTTGCCGTGATCGCCACTGGCATCTGGGTAGCCCTGACCTGCTTCTCCGTCTCGGCCGGAATCCGTGTCAACCACGGCCAGCCGCACCGCTACAAGCTCAACCTGCGCTGGATCAAGTAACCCTCCCCCAGCCATCAACCGGGCTGGGAATTAGTCGGGAAGAATTTTCCGGACTACGGCGTCAGCCAGCAGCCGGCCCTTCAGCGTAAGGGTCAACCGGCCTTTGAACGCTTGCACAGGATCAACCAGTTCGTCGGCGATCAGCCCTGCCATTGCATGGCGGCCGACCGCGTCCAAGGCATCCACTTCAAGCCCCGTACCGAGTCGTGCTTCCAGCATGATGCGTTCGACTTCCCGGGTTTCGGCGTCGAGGGTTTCCCGGCCTGCCGCCGGTGAGCTTCCCGCACCCAAGCGACCTGCGTATGCTGTGGGGTGCTTAACGTTCCACCACCGGACACCCCCTACGTGGGAGTGCGCACCGGGGCCGATGCCCCACCAGTCGTCGCCGCGCCAGTAGGCCAGATTGTGCCGGCACGCTTGATCGGGTGTGCGGGACCAGTTGCTGACCTCGTACCAGTTCAAACCAGCGGCAGAGATCAACGAATCAGCCAATTCGTATTTGGCCGCATGATCGTCGTCGTCAATTCCGGGCACTTCGCCGCGGCGGATCTGGGCCGCCAACTTTGTGCCATCCTCCACGATCAATGCGTAGGCGCTGATGTGGTCAGGCTCGTAGGACAATGCCGTCTCAAGGGACAACCGCCAGTCCGCCATGGACTCCCCCGGCGTACCGTAAATAAGGTCCAGGCTCACCGCGAGTCCGGCCTCACGGGCCCACTGGACCACGAGCGGCACGCGACTGGGGGTATGGGTCCGGTCAAGGACCTTCAACACGTGGGGCACAGCTGACTGCATGCCAAACGAGACCCTGGTGAATCCGGCATCGGCCAGCACCTTCAGGGACTCAGGGGTTACGGAATCCGGATTGGCTTCGGTGGTTACCTCGGCACCGGGCTCAAGCCCCCAATGGTCGACGGCGGCCCGCAGGATTCGTGCCAGGTCTTCCGCGGGGAGGAGCGTGGGCGTACCGCCTCCAAAGAAGACTGTACTCAGCCGCCGCCGGGGCAGCCCTGAGGCATCCAGTGCCAGAGCCGCGAAGTCGAGTTCGGACACCGCGGTTGTGGCGTAGGCGTCCTGGGAGGCCCCGCCGCCAAGCTCGGTGGCCGTATAGGTATTGAAGTCACAGTAGCCGCAGCGAACGGCGCAAAAAGGGATATGGACGTAGAGCCCGAAGTTGCGGTGCTCCACGCCATCCAGCACCTGCGGGGGAAGTACTCCGTCCGCAGGTGCCGGATCGCCCAAAGGTAGGACGCTGGGCATCTACTTCTTGGCCTTGTCCTTGGACTCGTCGGTGGTCAGGGCTGCGATGAATGCTTCCTGGGGAACCTCCACGCGACCCACCATCTTCATGCGCTTCTTGCCTTCCTTCTGCTTTTCCAGCAGTTTGCGCTTGCGTGTGATGTCACCGCCGTAGCACTTGGCAAGAACGTCCTTGCGGATGGCCCGGATGCTCTCGCGGGCAATGATGCGCGATCCGATGGCTGCCTGGATGGGCACCTCGAACTGCTGCCTCGGGATGAGCTCACGGAGCTTGCCGGTCATCATGACACCGTAGGCATAGGCCTTGTCGCGGTGGGTGATGGCACTGAAGGCATCCACTTGTTCACCCTGCAGCAGGATGTCCACCTTGACGAGGTCCGCAACCTGTTCGCCGTCGGCTTTCCAATCCAGCGACGCGTAGCCACGGGTTTTGGACTTCAGGAGGTCGAAGAAGTCGAACACGATCTCGGCCAGCGGAATCCAGTAGCGGAGTTCCACACGGTCCTCGGAGAGGTAATCCATGCCGCGCATTTGGCCGCGGCGGCTCTGGCAGAGTTCCATGATGGAACCAACAAACTCGTTGGGAGCCAGGATGGTGGCGGAAACCATCGGCTCGCGGACCTCGGAGATCTTGCCCGTGGGGTACTCGCTGGGGTTGGTGACGTGGATGACCTTCTTGTCCTCCAGTGTCACCTCGTATTCCACGTTGGGAGCCGTGGAGATGAGGTCCAGGTTGTACTCACGTTCAAGGCGCTCACGGGTTATTTCCAGGTGCAGCAAACCGAGGAACCCAACGCGGAAACCGAAGCCCAGTGCCGCGGACGTCTCGGGCTCGTAAACCAGTGCGGCGTCGTTAAGCATCAGCTTTTCGAGGGCGTCGCGGAGGACAGGGTAGTCCGTTCCGTCCAGCGGGTAGAGACCAGAGAAGACCATCGGCTTGGCGTCGGCGTAGCCGCTGAGCGACTCCGAGGCAGGCTTGGCCAGGTTGGTGACGGTATCGCCAACCTTCGACTGACGGACGTCCTTCACGCCGGTGATCAGGTATCCCACCTCGCCGACGCCCAGGCCCTTGGATGGCGTGGGCTCCGGCGAGCTGACACCAATCTCCAGGAGCTCGTGCGTAGCCCGCGTGGACATCATCTGAATGCGTTCGCGGGGGTGGAGCATGCCGTCCACCACACGGACGTAAGTAACTACGCCGCGGTACGTGTCATAGACGGAGTCGAAAATCATGGCGCGGGCCGGCGCATTGGGATCGCCAACGGGTGCAGGAAGATCGCGGACAATTTTGTCCAACAGCGCCTCAACACCCACGCCCGTTTTGCCGGAGACCTTGAGGACGTCCTCGGGGTCACCGCCGATGAGGTTGGCAAGCTCTGCCGCGTACTTCTCAGGCTGGGCAGCCGGAAGATCGATCTTGTTCAGCACAGGAATGATGGTGAGGTTGTTCTCCATTGCCAGATACAGGTTGGCAAGGGTTTGGGCCTCGATGCCCTGGGCTGCATCCACCAGCAGTACTGCGCCTTCACAAGCGGCGAGCGAACGGGAAACCTCATAGGTGAAGTCGACGTGGCCGGGAGTATCGATCATGTTCAGTGCGTAGCTGTTGCCATCAAGTTCCCACGGCATGCGCACAGCCTGGGACTTAATGGTGATGCCGCGCTCACGTTCGATATCCATACGGTCCAGATACTGGGCCTTCATGTCGCGTTGCTTAACGACGCCGGTGTACTGCAGCATGCGGTCGGCCAGGGTGGACTTACCGTGGTCAATGTGGGCAATGATGCAGAAGTTCCGGATGATGGCCGGATCTGTTGCGGCGGGCACCGGTGCGGTGCGGGCCATGGGAGACACGCAGGATCCTTACTGTCGACACTCACACGGCAATTCCAGAAACCGGGCATAGCCCAGCCGGAACACGCCGCGCATCTGATCCTCTAGTCTCCCATGAACCTGCGCTTCGCCGTACATTGCCTGCCCAGGCATCAGCTCCACGCAGCTGTAGCGTTGTCACATGGCATTCGACTTGCGCCCCTTGGGCGAACTCATCCTGCGATCATTCAAGGCTCTCGGTGGCAACAGCACTAAAGCAGCCACACCGGCAGGTGCCCGCAGGACGCAAACCCGGCAGTCCGGCGTCGTACGTCAGCCAGGTGCTTACCCGGGCGATTTTCGCGGTTCGATCAAGGTCAGCTACTCCCCCAAGCCCGATGGTCGGCCGGATCCCGGCGAGATTGTCTGGAGCTGGGTGCCCTACGAAGAGGACCACACACAAGGCAAGGACCGGCCCGTGCTTGTGGTGGGTCGGGACCGCGAATGGCTTTTGGGCCTCATGTTGACCTCCAAAGACCATGATTACGGCGCGCGGGCGGACGACTACGTTGACATAGGAACCGGCCCCTGGGATCGGCAAGGCAGGCCCAGCGAAATCAACGTTGGGCGCATTATCCGGCTGGATCCCGACGCGATCCGGCGTGAAGGTGCCATCCTGGGCAAGCCGCAATTCCGGGAGGTAGCCCGGGCCCTCCAAGCACGGCAATAGTCGGAGTGAGCGCCCAGTTCTGTGTGGGCCCCGAGTTTCTGCTATCCTTTATAGCTGTGTGTCCGTGCAGGTCGACGGCCACTCATGGTTGGCTGCCATAGGCATCCCCACGCCGCTCAGTCGATGGCCAACCTGAAAACCCTCTAGACCATTTCCGCATTAAAAAGAGAGTTCATACGTGGCTAATATCAAGTCCCAGAAGAAGCGCATCCTCACCAACGAGAAGGCTCGCCTGCGTAACAACGCAGTCAAGTCCGAGCTGAAGACGGCCATCCGCGCCGTCAACACCGCCGTTGAGTCTGCTGACAAGGATGCTGCTGGAACTGCACTTGTTGCTGCCAGCCGCAAGCTGGACAAGGCTGTCAGCAAGGGCGTTATTCACAAGAACAACGCTGCAAACCGCAAGTCGGCGATCTCCAAGAAGGTCAACGCACTCTAAGGTTTTTCCAGTTCGACTGAGCTGATCAAAAGGCCGGCACCCGTTGGGTGCCGGCCTTTGGGTTTAAGCGGCTGTTGCGGCGCCGATCGGCATCAGCGGCGACTGGCTGACGTGGCAATGACGGTAACGGCATGCTCCACGGCGTAGACCGGGTCCCGCGACTCACCCTTCACTTGGGCGTCGGCCTCTGCGATGACCTGGATGGAGCGGATCAGGCCTTCAGGGGTCCAGCGCCGGACATCCCGCTGGGCCTGCTCAACGAGCCACGGCTGCATTCCCAGGTTCTTGGCAATGGTGGCCGGAGAACCATTGGCTCCGGCAACTTTGGCCAAGGTCCGCAGCTTGGCCGCCAGTGCCGCGACCAGGGGAACAGGATCAACGCCGGTGGCCAGGGCGTGCCTCAGGGTGGACAGGGCCACCGGACCGTTGCCGGCCATTGCAGCATCCGCCACCTTGAAAGCCGTAGCTTCGACCCGGCCCCCGTAGTAGCGCTCCACGGTTTCCGCTGTGACGGCAGTAGTGGCATCAGCGATCAGCTGGTTGCACGCTGCCGCAAGTTCGGAAAGGTTCGCGCCCACCGCGTTCACCAGTGCCTGGACAGCTTCGCCCTCAATGCGGCGACCACTGGCCCTGAACTCGGAGACGACAAACGCGGTCTTGTCGGAGTCCTTCTTCAACGGTTGGCAATCAATGACCGGCCAGCCCGCGGACTTCACGGCATCGAGCAGCTTCTTGCCACGAACTCCCCCGGCATGCCGAAGGACAAGGACAACGTCCTGATCCGGATGCTGGAGGTATGCCAAACCGTCGGCCAGGAAAGCATCATTCATGGCTTCAAGGCCTTCAACTTCAATGAGCTTGCCCTCGCCGAAGAGGGACGGCGTGACGGTCATCGCCAAGGATCCGGCCTCGTAGGCGCCCGCGTTGAGTCGGCTGAGCTCGACATCCGGTGTAGCAGTTCGCACCTGGGTCCGGATGCCGTCCAAGGCCCGGATACCGAGATATTCTTCGGGTCCCATGATGAGGACGACGGCGGCCGGTGCCGCATCCCGCCAACTGACGGTGTTAGCCGCGACGCTCTTGGCCCGGGTGTTTTGGGCAGCAGCCACAGTTGGGTTCCTTCCGGACGTTTCTTTGCAGGACTCAAGTCTGCCATGTCTGCGCGACACACAGCGTTCCAAGAGCACCATCACAACACCGTGCAGTCCCATGATGTGACGCATCACATGCGCAGGATGCAGCGCCATCCAGACGGCCAGCAACGTCACCAAGGATGAGAGCACCATAGCCACTATTCCAACCGGCCCCTCGGCCCACGGCAAAGCAGCTCCTGGCAGGCCGGCAAACAGCCGCGCCACGGCCGCAACCAACCCAGCACAGGTCCCGGAGACAGCGATGGGCACCACCGCGAGCCAGGGAAGAAGCGTGGCCAAAGGTACGGCAATCGTGCCGAAAATCGTCACTGGAGCCACCAACGGGCCTGCTACCACGTTGGCAATGAACGCGAACGATGTGAACTGTGGCTGAAGTGCCACGATCACCGGGCCACACAGCAGTTGGGCAGACAACGGCACCGCAATTCCGGCAGCCAACCACCGTGGCACCCAGGAAGGGATCCACGACGCAATACGGGTGGCAAGCAGCACAATCCCGAGCGTAGCCAGAACCGACAAGAGAAACCCCACGCTGACCGCCATGGCCGGGTCCAGTAAAAGCAGAATCGTCGTGGCGAGGCAAAGAAAAGTCAAGGACCGGCCCCGCAATCCGCCCGTCAGGGCAGCCAAACCCACAGCCCCCATGACCGCAGCCCGCAAGACACTCGGATCCGGCCCAACCATCATGACGAACGACAACAGACCGCACGCAGCGAACGCCCCGGCGGCCGGGCGTACCAGCCGGAAGCAACGCGCCAGCAGAATGAAGCCACCCAGGATCAAGCTGCAGTTGGCTCCCGAAACGGCAGTTAAATGCGTCATGCCCGTGGTCTTCATTGCGGTTTCCAGGCTTTCCGGCAGCGCACTGGTGTCGCCTGTCACCATCCCCGGAAGCAGCCCGGCCGCGTCCGGAGGCAGCCACTCAGCAGCCGACACGAACGTTTTCCGTATGTCGGCCGCAGTTTGTCGGACATCGAACCCGGTCCCCGTAACGATGGGATCAGAGGAGGCGCTCAGAAGCGCAGATTCAGATTGCCCATCCCGTACCTGTTTCAGCGTTCCGGTTGTTCTAACGCTCTGCCCCGCACGCACCTTCTGCCAACC
This sequence comes from Paenarthrobacter sp. 4246, assembly GCF_040546855.1. Taxonomy (NCBI): domain Bacteria; kingdom Bacillati; phylum Actinomycetota; class Actinomycetes; order Micrococcales; family Micrococcaceae; genus Paenarthrobacter; species Paenarthrobacter sp. 4246. Next base: position 186,621 of record NZ_JBEPOP010000003.1, on the reverse strand, counting down.
AGCGCCACCCGTCACCACGATGTCAGCAATTCCACGCACCTCGCTTCCCTTGGACGTGAGGTCAATCAGGCTCGCATCAACAATCCATCTCTCGTCACCTAAATGCCCCGGTGAACGCGCGGGCGTCGGACTGCCCGTGACGAGGATATGGATGACAACTCCCTCATCAGCGGCAAGCGCTTGGGCCAGGGGCCCATTCTCACGGTTTCCGGCAGTGACAGCGCAGTGAACCGCAACAACGGCCCCCAGGACACAAGCGAGGGCGAGGGTCGCGAACAGTGTCCTGGCCCTCACTCCGGAGGGCCTCTGGCTCCGCCCCACAACAAGGAACACCGTGCCCACCAAGCCCAGCGCGCCCGCCAACAGAGCAGACCAGACCGCGTCAATGAAGCCACCCACCAACGCTGCGGACCACGTCACCATCACAACAGGAACGAGCCTCAGGTCCAGGCGCTTTGCCGTTTCCGGACCGCCCAGGGACTCAGCCATCCTGCACCGTCACCAGGTCCTTCAGGGACTCCATGAGCTTGGGTCCGATTCCGTCAATGGCGTCCAGTTCATCCACCGACGCGAAGGGTCCATGCTCTTTCCTCCAGTCGAGAATGCGCTGGGCAGTTACGGGCCCCACACGAGGCAAAGTCCCTAGCTCTTCCAAAGAAGCTGTGTTGATATTGACCTTCGTTGCACCTCCACGCGAGTTGCCGGCAGCACCACTGCCGGCAAGCGCGGACGGGGCGGGCTGCGCTGCCTGTCCCACGACCGGAACGAGGATTTTGACGCCGTCACTGAGCACCTCGGCAAGGTTCAGCCCACCGAGTTCAGCATTCGGCGCTGCACCCCCGGCCGCATCAATGGCCTGAAAGACGCGGCTGCCAAGCGGCAGTGAAACGACACCGGGCTTCTGTACAGCCCCCGCTACATGGACAAGCAGGCTCCCTTCAACCTGGGTGCCCGCCGGAGCCGGCGGGCTTGGCGAATCCGAAACAACGGGACCACCCGATGCCGCAGGATCCAACGGTTCCGACGTTGGCTGGTCCAGTGACGACTGCACCAAGTGCCAGGCAATAAGAGCTGCCGCTACGACGGCGATGAGTACTGCTACCCGCCAAGGAGTCCGCCACCGAAGCCGGGCACTGCGAACGCAGGCGCCGGCCATTTCGCCGCCGGCTGCATCAGGAGTGTCTTGCGCTGGCAACTCCAACAGCGGAGAAGCCAGGGTTTCTCCGGCCAATCGGGCGGCAAAGCGGTCCCGGACTGCCTGCGCTGCGGCATCAGGGGACGCATCCCGGCTCAGGCGTGGCATACACCGAGCCTAGGGCTGCCGGCACGGAAACGACGGAGACAGGGCACCCTATGTGGATAAGACGACCAGGGTCAGTCCGTTGGCGTGCTGCTCTCCCCCACAATGACAGCCAGAACCCCCAGGCCGGCATGAGCCGCCAGAACGGCAGGCAAGGCACTGATTTGGGGCGGCGGGCAGTCGGGGCATTTCTCGTTCAGCCGGGCGGCCAGTGCTTCGGCCTCCATCTGGTTGCCAAAGTGGTGAACTGCCAAGCGTTGCTGTCCGGCCGGGCGGGAAGCAACATCCGCTGCAACGATCTCCTCCAAGCGAGCCACGGCGCGCACGGCGGACCTGACCTTTTCCAGCGGAACGATCTTGCCGCCGTCGACGGCCAGGATGGGCTTGATGGCGAGGACTGTACCCAGCAGGGACGCTGCGGCGCCGATTCGCCCACCACGGCGCAACTGTTCCAGGCTGGGCACGTAGAAGTAGACCTTGGTGCGCTCCATGCGCCGCTCGGCGAAACCACGGACTTCTGCAGCCTCTTGCCCATCGGCAGCGGCAACCACCGCACTTTGGACCCCCATGCCCTGCGCCATGCCCACCGTACGTGAGTCCACCACTTCCACGGGAATGCTGACGCGGGCTGCAGCCAGCCGGGCAGCATCGGCGGTTCCGGAGAGCTCGGATGAAATGTGGATGGACACCACTGACTCGAAACCGCGACGCTGGGCAGCGAGGTAGGCCTGCTCAAATTGCCCAGGCGACGGCCGGGACGTTTTCACCGAGGCACCCGAGGCGAGGGCCAGCGACAACGTTTGGGTGATGTCGTCTTCGCCTTCGCCGTAAATTTCGTTCCCCACCATGACAGGCATGGGGACAACAGCAAGACGTCCGTCGGCGGTAAAGGCCGAGACCCAGTCCGTGGGAAGTGCGGCCGCCGAGTCAGTGACGACGGCTGTCTTGACGACGGCGGCCAACGGTACGTCATCTGCTGGGACCGGCGCAGTGGGCTGCCTAAGGCGCGCCACTCTTTCCTTGAGCCATATCCATGCGGGTGGTTCTCGCTCAGGCACGCAACCTCCAAAGATGATGGCCGGCCGCCGGCAGACTGCCGGCGGCCGCATTGTCCCTGCTAGGCGGGAACGATGTTCACCAGTTTAGGTGCCCGGACGATCACGGTCCGGATGCCGCGACCGTCCATGGCACGCTGGACGTTTTCCGAAGCCAGGGCAAGTTCCCGCAAGGCGTCCTCAGTGATGTTCGGCGACACTTCCAAACGATCGCGAACCTTGCCCTGCACCTGAACCACTGCGGTGACAGTGTCCTGCACCAGCAATGCTTCGTCATGCTTCGGCCAGCCTGCATTAGCTACGGAGGCAGGGTGGCCCAGCGTGTTCCACAGGTCCTCGGCTGTGTACGGAGCAAACAGGCTCAGGATGACAGCAACGGCTTCCACCGCTTCGCGTACGGCGGGATCCGCGGCACCTGCGCCGGAATCAATGGTCTTGCGGGTCGCGTTGACCAACTCCATCAGGCGGGCCACCACGACGTTGAACTTGTTATTGTCCAACAGTTCCGCGGCGTCGGCGATGGTCTTGTGCGTGACAGTGCGCAGGGCGCGGTCGCCAGCAGCCGGATCCACGCCCGGCTCGCTGCTGACGTCCTGGCCAAGCCGCCAGGCCCGGGCCAGGAACTTGGCAGAACCCGACGGCGAAACGTCCGCCCAGTCGACGTCGTCTTCCGGTGGGGAGGCAAAAACCATGGTGAGTCGCACGGCGTCGACGCCAAACTTGTCCAACTGCTCGCCGAGGTCCACACCGTTGCCGAGGGACTTGCTCATGGCCTTGCCGCCGTTGAGCACTTGGCCTTGGTTAAGAAGCGCTGAGAACGGTTCGTTGGCTTCGATCAGTCCAATGTCCTTGATGACCTTGGTGAAGAAGCGCGCGTACAGCAGGTGCAGGATGGCGTGCTCAACGCCACCTACGTACTGTCCAACTGGCATCCAGTTGTTGATCTTCTCAGGATCGAACGGGCCCTCGGTGTAGTCCGGCGACACGAAGCGAAGGAAGTACCAGGACGAGTCCACGAACGTGTCCATGGTGTCGGTATCCCGCTGTGCGGCCCGTCCACAGTTGGGGCACTCAACATTGACCCACTCAACAGCGGCGGCCAACGGGGATGTCCCCTTCGGCGACAATGCCTCACCACGCAGGTTATCGGGCAACCTGACCGGCAACTGGTCATCGGGAACGGGCACTTCTCCACATTCACCGCAGTGGATGATGGGGATGGGGGTACCCCAGAAACGCTGGCGGCTCAGCAGCCAGTCACGCAGCCGGAAGTTGACGAATTTCTCGCCGGTTCCCAGCTTCTCGAGGATCTCGATCGCGGCCGGAATTCCCTCGGACTTGGACAAACCGTCCAAGTCGCCGGAGTTCTTCAGTGTGCCTTCGCCGGCAGTGGCTACACCAGTCTCTGCGGGGTCTTCGGCGCCTGTTTCCAACACTGCCCGCACGGGCAGGTTGAAGGCCTTGGCGAAGTCGAGGTCGCGCTGGTCATGCGCAGGCACGGCCATGATGGCACCCGTGCCGTAGTCGGCCAGCACGTAGTCAGCGGCCCACACCGGGAGTTTCTCGCCGTTGAGCGGGTTGATGGCGTAACGGCCGGTGAAGACGCCGGTCTTCTCGCGTTCGGTGGACTGGCGCTCAATTTCGGAGAGCGCCTTGACCTTCTCGCGGTACGCCATGAGTTCGTCATGCTGTTCCGGAGTCACCAGGTCCAGCGCCAGATGCGCATCTGCTGCAACAACGAAGAACGTTGCGCCGTAAAGAGTGTCAGGACGGGTGGTGAACACTGTGACTTCGCGCTCGGCACGCTCTTCCGTGGCTTCGATGACGAACCGCACGTGCGCGCCTTCAGAGCGGCCGATCCAGTTGCGTTGCATGGCCAGAACACGCTCGGGCCAGTGGCCTTGCAGCTGCTCCATGTCCTCCAGCAAGCGGTCTGCGTAGTCGGTGATCTTGAAGTACCACTGATTCAGCGACTTCTTGGTGACGGGCGTGCCGCAGCGTTCACAGGCGCCGTTGACAACCTGTTCGTTCGCCAGGACTGTGAGGTCCTTGGGGCACCAGTTGACCGGCGAATCCTTGCGGTAGGCCAGGCCGCGCTCGTAGAAGCGCTTGAACAGCCACTGGGTCCACCGGTAATACTCGGGATCCGAGGTGTGGATGCGCCGGGACCAGTCGGCGGAGATGGCGTATCGCTTGAACGACGCCGCCTGGGTGTCAATGTTCGCGTAGGTCCACTCGCTGGGGTGCGCGTTGCGCTTGATTGCAGCGTTCTCAGCGGGGAGGCCAAAAGAGTCCCAACCGATGGGGTGCAGGACGTCGAAGCCCTTCTGGCGCAGGTAGCGCGCCACCACGTCGCCCATCGCAAATGCTTCAGCGTGGCCCATGTGAAGGTCGCCGGAAGGGTAGGGGAACATGTCCAGCACGTAGCGGCGTTCCCGCGAACCGTCGTCGGCAGGTGTGAAGACTTTGAGGTCTTCCCAGACTTGCGGCCACTTGGCTTCCATCGCAGCGAAGCTGTAGACGCCCTCTTCAGGCGCTTCAGCTGCGGCTGTCTGTGCTGTTCCGGTCTCTGTCTCCGGCTGAACGCTCACTGCTGCCCTCTTCTGTTCTTCGATGGCGGTTTTGCCTCCTGCTGCGGTCCCGGATAACCCCGGACACACAAAAGCCCCTCAACAATGGAGGGGCGGCCGCACGGCTAATATAAGCCGGGCGGCTAGCTAAGCAGAAGGATCGCACGCATACCAATACCTTACCCCACCAAACCCGTGGGCTGGGTGCATGACGTCGGTACGCCGAAGAGGTTCCGGGGACTCCGCGCCATGGTGTGGTGGGCACCGCGAAGCGGGCGGGCGGGAGTCCCCGGAACCTCTGTCGAGGTCAGACTACTTAACGTCCTCGTCGACCCAGTCCATGGACTTTGTTACAGCCTTCTTCCAGAGCCGCAGCTGACGCTCCTGCTCTTCTGCCGGCAACTGCGGTTCCCAGCGCTTGTCTTCGTTCCAGTTGGCGCTGAGCTCGCCCAGGTCCTTCCAGAATCCGACAGCCAGGCCCGCCGCGTAGGCAGCGCCGAGGGCCGTGGTTTCCACCACCTTGGGACGGACCACCGGTACGCCCAGGATGTCTGCCTGGAACTGCATGAGTGCCTCGTTGGCGACCATTCCGCCGTCGACCTTCAGCTCGGTGAGGGGAACACCCGAGTCCGCGTTGACGGCGTCCAGTACCTCGCGTGTCTGGAAGGCAGTTGCTTCCAGCGCGGCGCGGGCAATGTGGCCCTTGTTGGCGAAACGTGTCAGGCCGACGATGGCGCCGCGGGCGTCCGCACGCCAGTACGGTGCGAACAGTCCGGAGAAGGCGGGGACGATGTAGACGCCACCGTTGTCCTTAACTCCCGCAGCCAGCTCCTCAACTTCCGGAGCGGAACTGATCATGCCCAGGTTGTCGCGGAGCCACTGGATCAAGGAACCGGTGACCGCGATGGAACCTTCCAGGGCGTAGTGCGGCTTGGCATCGCCCAGCTTGTATCCCAGCGTGGTGAGGAGGCCGTTCTTGGAGTGAACAATTTCCTCGCCGGTGTTGAAGATCAGGAAGCAGCCTGTGCCGTAGGTGTTTTTCGCTTCGCCGGCCTGGAAGGCTGCCTGGCCGAAAGTGGCTGCCTGCTGGTCGCCCAGGATGCCTGCCACCGGAGTTTCGCGAAGGAGCTGCGAGGTGTGGACCTGGCCGTAGACCTCGGAGGAGGACTTGATGGCCGGCATCATGGAGGCCGGAACGCCAAAGATGTCCAGGATTTCCTGGTCCCATTGGAGCGTCTCAAGGTCCATGAACAGGGTGCGTGAGGCGTTGGTAACGTCAGTAACGTGCACTCCCCCGTCCACGCCGCCGGTCAGGTTCCACAGAACCCAGGCGTCGGTGTTGCCGAACAGGAGGTCGCCGGCTTCCGCACGTTCGCGGGCGCCGTCGACGTTGTCCAGGATCCATTTGATCTTGGTGCCGGAGAAGTAGGTGGCCAGTGGCAGGCCCACCTTCTGCTTGAAGCGTTCGAGCCCGCCGTCCTGGGCCAACTGGTCCACGATCGGCTGGGTACGGGTGTCCTGCCAGACAATGGCGTTGTAAACCGCTTCGCCCGTGTTCTTGTCCCAGACGACCGCAGTTTCACGCTGGTTGGTGATTCCGACGGCGGCGATGTCGTGCCGTGTCAGGTTCGCCTTGGACAGGGCAGAGGCAATGACTTCCCGGGTGTTGTTCCAGATTTCGGCGGGGTTGTGCTCAACCCAGCCAGCCTGCGGGAAAATCTGCTCGTGTTCCATCTGGCCGGTGGAAACGATGTTGCCGGAGTGGTCGAACACGATGGCGCGGGAGCTTGTGGTGCCCTGGTCAATGGCGATGACGTATTGATTCATGGTGACGTCCTTGTCTTAGTGTTGGTCGTTGCTTGTTACTCAGAAGTGATTGAGAGTGTGTGCGGTTGAGTACGGGCAGGATCAGCCAGCGATCGCAGGCATGATGTCGGGAACCCACAGGGCTACGACGCCTGCAAGCGCGCCGCCGACCAGCGGTCCAACAATGGGGATCCAGGAATAGGCCCAGTCGCTGCTGCCCTTGCCCTTGATGGGAAGGAGAGCGTGCGCGATGCGGGGGCCGAGGTCACGTGCAGGGTTGATGGCGTAGCCGGTGGGGCCACCCAGGGAAACGCCGATACCAACAACGAGCAGTGCCACGGCCAGCGGGCCGAGTCCTGAGGGGGTGCCGCCGAAGGTCAGGATGACGAAGACCAGGACGAACGTGCCGATGATCTCGGTGACGAGGTTCCACGGGGTGGAACGGATGGCGGGACCGGTGGAGAAAGTACCCAGCTTGTTGGCTGCCAGGGGTTCTTCATCGAAGTGCTGCTTGTACGCGAGCCAGCAGACAACCGCACCCAGGAAGGCGCCCAGCAGTTCACCGCCGAAGTAGGTCAGGGTGGACGCGAAGGTGACGGCTACGTCCGGGGCATACTCTGCCTTGCCGTTGACCAGCAGGCCCAACGTCACGGCCGGGTTCAGGTGCGCACCGGACTTTGCAGCCACGAAAACGCCCGCGAAGACCGCAATACCCCAGCCCCACGTCACCATCAAGAATCCAGCGTTGTTGCCCTTGGTGCCCTTGAGCGCAACGTTTGCCACGACGCCGCAACCCAACAGGGTCAGCATCATGGTTCCGAATACTTCGGAAAGGAAAACAATTCCAAGAGACATCTTTGACTCCTCATTTTTCTGTTATCAGCCCCCTCGCGGGTGAAGAGGCCGTTTGGGACGGTTCCGCTCTCCGGAACCGTCCCGGTGTGGTGGTCCCCTGTCGGGCCCACCTACCCCATTCCGCCCCTGCCGCACGTTGGGACGGTCAAGCTGTTTTCCGCTGCTTGGGCTCAGGCTACGAGACTGTGCACGTCAACCTTGTGGAACCGCTGCAGTACTTCCTGGGCGTGGCGGATTTCTGCTTCGCGGGCAGCAGCATCCCACCCGAGCGGCCCTGCCAATGCAGCGGCGATCTCATTGAGCAACTCACCGGTCACCAGGCCGCGGAACGCCAGGGATGTCCTGCGGATGAGGACATCCACCAGGTGCCCGATCTGCTCGTGCTCGGCCATGAATGCCAACTCACGGACGCTGAGTTCACGCGTGGACCGCAGCGGCTGGTCATGCCCCGCATTGAGATACGCGATCACCGCGTCGGCCCGCGTACCGTACCGGGTCAGCAGCCCGGCAACCCGATCAGCGTCCAGGCCCGGACCCATGTGCTTCTTGATCCATTCCTGTTCGCCCTGTTCAGTGGCAGGGAAGCCGGCACCGCCGCCGATGGCGAGCTTCGCCGTCGAGACTTTGCGTTCCATGCCGAGTTCACGCAGGACGTCGTTGGTCATGTGCTCGGCCAAGGCGCGGAACGTTGTCCACTTGCCGCCTACCAAGCTGAGTACGACGGCGGCCTTACCGCCTGGCGTGGCTACCGCATCATCGCCTGTGCGGACGCTGCGCTCGATCCGGTAGTCCCTGGAGACGAAGCCCGGCTGGGTTTCATCGTGGCGGGGCAACGGACGGACGCCGGCGAAGCTGTAGACGATCTGGTCCCGCTCCACCTTGATGGTGGGGAACACGTGACCTACCAGGTCGAAGAAGTAGTCGATCTCCTCTTCTGTGCACACTGCGTCTTCGGACATGTCCGCGTCGACGTCGGTGGTACCCACCAGGACACGGTCACCCATCGGGTAGATGAGGACGATGCGGCCGTCGGTGTGTTCGAAGAAGATCTCCCTGCCATTGCAGGCGGCAAGAAGTTCCGGGTGGTCAAGGACAATGTGGGAGCCCTTGGTTCCGCCCATGAACTTGCTGACAGCACCCATGGCCTGGTTGGTGAGATCCACCCACGCGCCAGTGGTGTTGACGATGACGTCTGCCTGGAATTCGAATTCCTTGCCGGTCAGTTCATCGCGGAGGAGAACCCCGTCCGCGCCCATGGAAACGAGTGAGACGTAGTTGCTGGCACGGGCGCTTCCACCGGGAAGTCCGCCGCCAAAGCCTGCCTTCTCGCCATCCTGGAGGACATCGAGGGTCAGGCGCTCGGGGTTGTGCACCGAGGCATCAAAGTAGGTTGCCGCGTACTTGATCCCCGAGTGCAGCTTGGGAAGCTCGGCCAGGGCCCTGGTCCTTCCACGGAACTGGTGGCGGGGCACGCTTCCGCCGTCACGGGAGAAGAAGTCGTACATGCTCAGGCCAACCTTGATGAGGAATGCGCCGCGTTCCTTTGGCTTGCCCTGCTTGTGCGTGAGGAAACGCATGGGTGCGGAGAGGATCCCGGAGAAGGTGCTGAAGATGGGAATGGTGGTCTGCAGCGGCTTGACGTAGTGCGGTGCGATGCGCAGGAGCCGGTTACGCTCAACCACGGATTCCTGGACGAGGCGGAACTCGCCGTTTTCGAGGTAGCGAATGCCTCCGTGGATCATGTGCGAGGAAGCACCACTGGCACCTTGGCAGTAGTCGCCGCGCTCAACAAGTGCCACATCCACACCCTGCAGGGCCAGGTCGCGGAACGTTCCTACGCCGTTGATGCCGCCACCGATGATAAGTACCTTGGCCGAGGGCCGCTCCTGCAGTGCAACGACGGAGTCGCGCTGTGTGTGCTGTGAGGTACCGGAAATCCTGTTGTGTCCCAAAACTGCTCCCTTGGGCTTGGTTCGTGCGCCGCGCCACTCGCTGCTGCACCGTTCACCACTAATCTTGCGAAGGTGGAAAATGGAGTCAAGCTATATGCACAAACGTGCAGGAAGGAAATGAGATGGCACGATCACGTCACTCGGATGCGCTCCGGGCTGCACAGATGTATTACCTCCAGGACCTGACCATGGACGCAATCGCCCGGGAGCTGAGAACGTCCCGATCCACGGTGTCCCGGCTGCTGTCCTCCGCACGCGAAACCGGCCTGGTACAGGTCCAGATCAGAAGCCCGTTTGATACCGGCCCCGAACTGGAAAGCCAGATCCGGAACCAATATGGGGTGGACGTCCACGTCGTTCCCGTGTTGGACACGCTCAACGAGGCAGAGACCCTGGACCGCGTAGCCATGCAGGCTGCCCGCACCATTGGGCCGCTGGTCGATTCGAACGCCATCATCGGAGTTGCCTGGGGCGCTACCCTCAGCGCCGTCAGCCGTCACCTCACCCGCAAGGTCACCCATGACAGCATCGTGGTCCAGCTGAACGGTGCCGGAAACATGCAAACCACCGGCATAACCTACGCCAGCGACATCATGCGCCGCTTCGGCAGCGCCTACGGTGCAAGGGTTGAACAGTTCCCTGTTCCGGCCTTCTTTGATCATGCATCCACCAAGACGGCCATGTGGAATGAGCGCAGCGTTCAACGCATCCTTGATCTGCAGGCACGCATGAGTATCGCCATCTTCGGCGTCGGCTCGGTGGATTCTGACTATCCCAGCCACGTCTATGCCGGCGGTTACCTCGATGAACACGACCTCACCATGCTGGCCGCCGATGACGTGGTGGGCGACGTCGCCACCGTCTTCTTCAGGAGTGACGGGTCCTCGGACGGCATCACCCTCAATGCAAGGTCCACGGGACCCAGCCATGAGCAACTGCGGCAGGTACGGCGCCGGATTTGCGTGGTCTCAGGCGCATCTAAAATCAACGGGCTCCAAGGGGCCCTGGCCGCCGGATTGGCCACGGACCTGATTTTGGACGAAGCATCGGCGCGGAGACTTGTCAGTTTCAATGGCCACTCCTGAAGCATTCGTGCAAGGAATGGGTAGAGTCTTTGCTATGAGATCCCCTGCCCGGCAGACATTGAACAATGGCGTACAAATGGAACGCCTGGGCTTTGGACTCTACAAAGTTCCCCCGCAAGACGCTGAAGCCTTGGTGTCCACGGCGTTGGGTGAAGGCTACCGCCGTTTTGATACAGCCGCGATGTATGGAAACGAGCTAGGTCTTGGCCGTGCGTTGGGTGGCGCCGTAGGGGATGCCGCGGAAGCCAACAGGGCTACAGGCGGATCGGGCGAGTCGGTCCATGCTTTGGCGCGCGAGGACCTGTTTGTGACCACGAAGGTCTGGAACGATGACCATGGATACGATGCCACGCTCCGCGCTTTCGACACCTCCATGGCAAACCTTGGCCTCGACTACGTGGATCTCTACCTTATCCACTGGCCCTGTCCCGGACGGGGACTGTTGGTGGAGACGTGGAAAGCCATGGAGACCTTGTACAGGGAAGGCAAAGTCCGGGCTATTGGTGTTTCCAACTTCCAGCCCGGCCACCTTGACGATCTGATGCAGAAGGCGGAAGTAGTCCCGGCCGTCAACCAAATCGAACTGCACCCCTGGTTGCAGCAGACCAGGCTGCGCACCTTGCACGAACAACTTGATATACGCACTGAGGCGTGGAGCCCCCTGGGCAGAGGGCAGGTGCTGGCAGATCCTGCCATCGTCCGGCTGGCCGGGAAATACGGCAGGACTCCTGCACAGGTTATTCTCCGCTGGCATCTTCAGCTGGGGAACCTGGTCATTCCGAAAGCAAGCTCTGCAGGCCGTATCAAAGAGAACTTCGCCGTTTTCGATTTCGACCTCGACGCCGCGGACATGGACGGCATCGCAGGACTTGAGCGGCACCATCGAACCGGGTCGCACCCGGATAACGTGAATTAGGAACAGCTGCATGGAAAAAGTGGACACCGCGAACTCTCCCGAAGGAACGCAGGCTCCCGGCAAGTTCTTCAGTGGAGCCCTTCCAGGGCGGACTGTAGCTTCGGACATTGATATTGACGGAAGCAACGTAGCGTATTGGACGTACGAGCCGGTCACCGTCACCCCCAAAACCCGTACCATCCTGGTAATCCACGGATTCCGGGGAGACCACCACGGGTTGCTCCGGGTGGCCGACCAACTCCCGGAAATGCGGATCATCATGCCGGACCTGCCGGCGTTCGGAAGCTCAGAGCCGTTCGTCGATGGTGAACACAGCGTTGAACGCTACGGAAAGTTCATCTCCAGCTTCATGTCCGCGCTGGACCTTGGGCCCAGGACCGTGCTGCTGGGCCATTCCTTCGGATCAATTGTCGCCAGCCACTTTGCCGCTGCGAATCCGGGAGCCGTCTACCCTCTGATCCTGATTAACCCGATCGCTGCGCCGGCTTTGGAGGGCCCCAAGGGCATCATGACAAAGCTCGCGGTGCTGTATTACCAGGTGTCCGCCACACTTCCCCGGCCGCTCGGGCTGGCGGTCCTTCGCAATCGGATGATCGTCCGCATCATGAGCATCACCATGGCCAAAACCAAGGACAAGGAATTGCGCCGCTTCATCCACGGCCAGCACGACGCCTACTTCAGCGCCTTCGCCAACAGGAAAAGCCTGCTGGAATCCTTCAAGGCGTCGGTTTCCGGAAACGTCTCCGACGTCGCAGAAAAGCTCCGTCTCCCCGTCCTCCTGGTGGCGGGGGAAAAAGACGAGATCGCTACACTCCCCAACCAGCACAAACTCATGGAGCGCCTTCCTGACGCAACGCTGGAAGTCATTCCCGGCGTCGGGCACTTAATCCACTATGAGACGCCGGTCCCGGCGGCAGAAGCCATCCGCACCTTCCTGGAGGAACATCCCGCGTGAAAATTGTCATCGATGCCCGCTTTACCAGAACGGACCACCACGATGGCATCAGCCGCTATGGTTCAAGCCTCATAGCAGCCACATCCAAGATCGCGGATGTCACCATGCTGATCTGCGACAAGCGCCAACTGGCGCTGTTACCGGATGTTCCCTACGTCATGGTCAACAGTCCCCTGTCGCCGCTGGAGCTGTTCGTGGCCCGCAAGGTCAACCCCCTGAATGCTGATGTTGTGGTGTGTCCCATGCAAACCATGGGAACCTTGGGGCGGCGGTACGGACTGGTGCTCACCCTCCATGACCTCATCTACTACGAGCACCCGACTCCCCCGGGCTTCCTCCCACCACCGGTCCGGGTGCTCTGGAGGCTCTACCATAAGGCCTTCTGGCCCCAGCGGCTCCTACTGAACCGGGCGGACATTGTTGCCACGATCAGCCGTACCACGGAGGCACTCATGGCCAAGTACGCGCTCACCAAACGGCCGGTGCGGATTGTGGGAAATGCCCCCCAACCCGGGCAAATACCCCGGGACCCCGCAACCGGCGCGGACAGGACGCTGCTCTATATGGGTTCTTTCATGCCCTACAAGAACGTGGAAACCATGATCCGCGGAATGGCCGGATTACCCGACTACACCCTGCACCTACTCAGCCGGATCACACCGCAGCGCAAGTCTGAACTCGAAGCTTTGATCCCCCAGGGCGCCAGGGTGGAGTTCCATAACGGTGTCACCGACGCCGAGTACGACGAACTCCTGCTGCGGGCAACTGCGCTGATCAGCCTTTCCCGCGCTGAGGGATACGGGTTGCCGCTGGTTGAGGCCATGGCCCTTGGCACGCCGGTGATCGCCAGCGACATCCCTATCTTCCGTGAAGTGGGTGGCGACGCTGTAAGCTACGTCAACCCGGAGTCGCCTTCGGAGTTCGCACATGCTGTGACCGGCCTGGGCAACGACGAGCTGTGGCAGCAGCGCTCCCGGAGGTCCGTAGAGCGGGCATCGGAATTCAACTGGGACGAATCGGCACGGCAACTGCTGGCCGCAGCTGAGGAAGTGGTTGCCCTGCGGAAGCGCGGGTCCTAGTCTCCTGCCTTAGAGGACGTCCACACCATCCAGGCGAAGCTGTACCGGACCTGACGTGCGCTTGGCGGCGCTGGCCGCCTTGACGGCCCGGAGAGCACGGGTGACTTCCGCGGCCTCGCCATAGGGAATGAAATACAGGGTCCGGACGTCACCGTCTGCCTCATTTTCAGCGCGTGGGGAGGCCCCTGAATTGAGCTGCACAGGGGCAGGACCGGCCTTGCGGAGTCTGGTGCCCGAGGCAGACGTGGCGGTGGCTTCAAATGCATCCGCGAAATGACCGACGTCGGCCCTTGTCCCGGTCACCGAGGCCACCCTGACAGCCGGGGGTAACTGAAGTTCCTTCCGCAGTGCCAGTTCGCGTGACGCGTATCCCGACGCGTCCCACCGCAACAGTGCCCCTGTCGCCGCAGTATCGTCCGCGGTAATTACCACGAGCCCACCTTGGCTGGCCGGCTTCACGAGGGAGGCAGCATTGAACCATCGGCGAACGGTATCCTCCGCCGCCCGCAGGTTCTCCCGCCGGAGCAGCGAGTTGCCATCCAGCAGCAGGGCTGCAGCATAGCCGTTGTGCGCTACCGGCTCCGCTCCCACAGTGGCCACGACCAGGGCAGGTGAGTCCGGCACTGTTGCCTTGATGTGCTCGCCGGAGGACGTCACCACGGCTTTGCCCGGGAAGGCCCGCCCCAGTTCCTCGGCTGTCCGCATCACACCCGCAGCTCCCCTGCGCAGCCGGGTTCCGTTGCAGTGCGTGCAACGCCACTGGGGAGCCGGCGTGGAGCACCACCTGCATGCAGGTGTGGCAGTGCCGCTGGATACCGCCAACGGGCCTTGACAGGCATTGCAGCGAGCCAGTTCCCTGCAGGTCTCACAGACCAGGGAGGGAGCATATCCGGCACGTGCAACCTGGACCAGGACCGGGCCACGTTCCAGTCCATCCTTGGCCGCGCGCCAGGCCGCACCGGGCAAACGGGCGATCCGCGCCAACGGATCCCGTTCCTGCTCGAAGCTGTCAGCGGTGTTCAGGACCCGCGGGACCGTGGAGCGGACGACGGTTCGGGGCGCTTCAATCGCTACCGCCCACTGCATCTCAACGAGGCGCTGGAGTTCTGTGCTGCGGCTGTGGGAGGCCATTAAGCACGCCGCGTTCTCCTGCTCAGCCCGGAGCAGCAGGACCTCCCGGGTGTGCGCGTATGGAGCCCGTTGTTCAATGTGGAGATCGTCACCGTCATCCCAGCACACCACCAGGCCCAGATCCCGAACGGGTGCATAGGCCGCTGACCGTGTGCCGATAGCAACCCCGGCGGAGCCGCTGAGCAAGCGTAGGAAACTCCTATAGCGGGGTGTCTGTCCGTCATCTGCGGTCAGCCGCGCAATGTCAGTAGATGGCAGGACCTTAGCCAGCGCTTCCTCGAGTTGTTCAAGATCGCGGTAGTCCGGCACCACAACCACGGCGCCGCGTCCCGAGGACCTGACCGTGGCAACAGCTGAAGCAACCAGGGCGGGCCACCCGCTGGGACCGAACCCCTGAAGGGCCGTAAGGACAGCCTTGGGAGAACCGCCGCTGGCAAGATGCTGTAGATACGCTGCCCCGTTGGAGTACAAACCCCAGGCGTGGGCGTCCGTCAACGGTTTGAGCTCTTCGACGCCGGAGTCCAGTTCTCCCGCCAGCAGTTCCTTCTCCACCTTGGCAACCCTTGGCGGGACGGCGGTCCTCAGGACGTCACTCAACGTTCCGGCGTATCTGGCTGCGACGATGCCGGCCAGTTCAGTGACCGCCGGGGTCAGGACAGCAACAGGTGATACCACTTTGTGCAGGGTGCTGAGCGGCGCCGCAGCATCGGAGTCTGCGCGCCGTTCAATGACGTAGCCGTTGAGTTCCTGACCATTGAACTTGACCTTCACCCGGACGCCGGGCACAGCGACCTCGGCGAGCCCGGCTGGAACACTGTAATCGAAGGGCCGGTCCAGGTGGGGCAGGGAGGACTCCAGAACCACGCGGGCAACGGGGTCCGTTTCTGCCAGCGGCGGGCCGTTGATGGGCAGGCGCTCCGGAAACCCCTGCAGCAGCGAGGGTTGAAGCAGCGACGGCTGGGCCTCGTGTCCTGCCATGCACTTTCACCTCCAACTCTCAGCGGAAAACAACCACGCATTCTTAACCCGGAATGCCCGCAGCAGGATTGACCCGCTGCGGGCATCTCACTGGCACCAGCCAATCACGGGCCACCGACAAAGTAGTAACCCCGGATGGCACCGGCAAAATCGACAAAGCGATCAGGCGTTGAAATATTCCTTCAGGTCAGCCACCCGGTCCAGACGCTCCCACGTGAAGTCCGGTTCGTCGCGGCCGAAGTGGCCGTGGGCTGCCGTCTTGGCGTAGATGGGCCGCTTGAGGTCCAGTGCATCGATGATGGCCCGTGGGCGCAGGTCAAAGAGTTCGTCGATGGCTTCGCTGATGCGGGCCGGGTCCACGGTCTCCGTGCCGAAGGTTTCAACATAGGTCCCGACAGGGCGGGCCTGCCCAATGGCGTAAGCAATCTGGATTTCGGCCCGCTTGGCGAGTCCGGCGGCCACCACGTTCTTGGCAACCCACCGCATGGCGTAAGCAGCAGAACGGTCAACCTTGGACGGGTCCTTGCCGGAGAAAGCGCCACCGCCGTGTCGGGAGAACCCACCGTAGGTGTCCACAATGATCTTGCGTCCGGTGAGGCCTGCATCGCCTACCGGGCCGCCGATGACGAAGGCACCGGCAGGGTTCAGGATATTCGCCGTGCGCGAGAGGTCCAGGCTTGACGCCGCAAGGACGGGGTCGATGACGTAGCTGGCGAGATCAGCCCGGAGCTGCTCGAGGCTTGCTTCCTCGGCGTGCTGGCTGGAGATCACCACGGTTTCAACGGAAACCGGGCGATCGCCGTCGTACCCTACGGTGACCTGCGTCTTGCCGTCCGGGCGGAGATAAGCCAATTCGCCGTTCTTGCGGACTTCAGTGAGCCGTTCGGACAAGCGGTGGGCGAGCCAGATGGGCGTGGGCATGTAGGAGGCTGTTTCATCACTGGCGTAGCCGAACATGATGCCTTGGTCGCCAGCGCCCTGGAGATCGTAGTCGTCCTCCTGGCGGCCTTCGCGGGCCTCAAGGGAGTTGAACACCCCGCCGGCAATGTCGTTGGACTGCTGGCCGATGGACACGGAGACACCACAACGGGCGCCGTCGAAGCCGTTGGCGGAAGAGTCGTATCCAATGCCGAGGATGGTCTCACGGACTATCTGCGGGATCTCTACGTAAGCGTCAGTAGTGACCTCACCAGCCACGTGCACCAGGCCGGTGGTGGCCATGGTTTCAACGGCCACGCGGGACTCAGGATCAGCGGCCAGGAGCGCATCAAGGATGGCATCGCTGATTTGGTCGCAGATTTTGTCCGGGTGCCCTTCGGTGACCGACTCGGAAGTGAAGAGCCGGAGCTTGGACGGGGTGCCATGGTGTTCATGGTGCAGCGGTAAAGTCACTCGACCACCTTACTGGGTTGCGGGACGGCGGCATCGGCCGTGTGTCCCTATGCTAAGAATTCGGGTGTGGGCTCAGTTACAACGCCGGGAAGACCCGTGTGAGCTCAGCGCCCACCCGATCAACCACTGCAGCGGCGACATCGACCTTGGAACCGGCGGCCGACTGCGGTTCGGCTCCGTGACCGGAGAGAATCACCACGGAATTGTCATCCTGGCCGAACACTCGCCCAATGCCCACCTGATTAACTACCAGGAGGTCGCAGCCCTTGCGCTTGAGCTTGGCCGTTGCGTGTTCCAGGACGTCACCCTGGGCGTCGCCTGTTTCGGCTGCGAAACCGACAATCAGTTGCCGGCCGCCCTCGGCGTTACGGCGTTCCACGAGTTCATGCAGGATGTCAGGGTTGCGGATCAACCGCACCACGGGCGCATCCTCGCCGTCGACCTTTTTGATCTTTGTGTCCGAGACATCGGCCGGGCGGAAATCCGCCACAGCGGCGGCCATGATGACGACGTCGGAATCCACTGCCGCTTTCAGCGCGGCCTCGCGCAGTTCCAATGCCGACTCAACGCGGACGAGCTCGACGCCGGCAGGCGGCTCGACGTCCATATGCGCGGCAACGAATCGTACAGTTGCCCCGCTGGCCAAGGCTGCGGCAGCCAGGGCGGCACCCTGCTTGCCGGACGAGCGGTTGCCCAGGAAGCGGACCGGGTCCAGCGCCTCCCTGGTGCCTCCGGCTGAGATCGTTACGATCCGGCCTGCCAACGGCTGCTCCGCGGCGGGCGAAGCCTTGGCGCCGTCTGCCACCTCAGTCAAAGCCATCGCCGCCGTAAAGATCGCTTCCGGCTCAGGCAGGCGACCAGGGCCCGAGTCGGACCCGGTGAGCCGACCAGAGGCTGGCTCGAGCACTGTCACACCGCGGCTGCGCAACGTCTCTACGTTCGCCTGGGTTGCGGCGTGCTGCCACATCTCCGTGTGCATGGCCGGAGCGAAGAGCACCGGACCGTGGGCCATGAGCAGCGTATTGGTCAGGAGGTCGCCCGCTTGTCCTGTTGCAGCCTTGGCAAGAAGGTCCGCAGTTGCGGGCGCAACCACGATCAGGTCGGCTTCATGGCCCAAGCGCACATGGTTGACCTTCTCGACGTCGTCGAAGACACTGTTGCTCACGGGGTTGCCCGAGAGGGCCTCCCACGTAGCGACGCCAACAAATCGCGTGGCTGCTTCCGTAGGAATGACCGTGACCTTGTGGCCGGCTTCAGTAAAAAGCCGGAGGAGCGATGCAACCTTGTAGGCTGCAATCCCTCCCCCGACTCCGAGGACTATGCGCACGTGACCTCCGTCAACAGGCAGTCTGTACTTATTCTGCGGGCTCGATCGGCGTAGAAACCAAAAGGCCTTCGTTGATCTCGCGCAGGGCGATGGACAGCGACTTCTCGTTCAGCTTGGTATCAACCAGCGGGCCAACGTACTCAAACAGGCCCTCGTGGAGCTGGGCGTAGTAGGCGTTGATCTGGCGCGCACGCTTGGCGCCGAAGATGACCAGGCCGTACTTGGAATCAGCAGCCTCAAGCAGCGAATCGATCGGCGGGTTGATGATGCCTTCAAGGTTCGTGGACACGAATTCTCCAAATTTTAGCGGGCCAACAAATGCAAGCGCTTAGCGCTGGTGCGGGGTAAGCCCCATGAGTGAAACAAGCTCGTCCGCTGCCCGGCGAACGTCGTCATTGATGACGGTGTGGTCAAACTCCGGTTCAGCAGCAAGTTCCAGTTTAGCGGTTTCCAGCCTGCGCTGCTGTTCCTCGGGAGTTTCCGTGCCGCGGCCCACCAGGCGGCGGACCATTTCGTCCCACGTGGGTGGCGCCAGGAACACAAAATTCGCGTCCGGAACAGCCTCCTTGACCTGGCGTGCACCCTGGAGGTCAATCTCCAGAAGGACGGACT
Source organism: Paenarthrobacter sp. 4246 (assembly GCF_040546855.1). NCBI lineage: Bacteria > Bacillati > Actinomycetota > Actinomycetes > Micrococcales > Micrococcaceae > Paenarthrobacter > Paenarthrobacter sp. 4246. Next base: position 167,608 of record NZ_JBEPOP010000003.1, on the reverse strand, counting down.
TACCTTCGGCGATGGCAGCGTTGACAGTGCTGCGGAGCGTCCCGTAGCGGTTCTGTCCATGCACCACAGCCCACTCCAGCAATTCACCGTCCGCCACCAGGGAGTCAAACTCCTCGGCGGACTTGAAGAAGTAGTGAACGCCATCCTGTTCACCCGGACGCGCGGCCCGGGTGGTTGCCGAGACCGAGAGCCAGACCTCCGGATAGTTGTCCCTGATGTAGGTGGATACGGTTCCCTTGCCAACGGCAGTGGGGCCTGCAAGGACAGTCAGTCCGGGTTTCTTGCTCACGGATTCCTTCGGGGAGATGCGTCAAACGCTTTGCTGGGTATCCATAAAATCTACCAGCGCCCGGGCCTGGTGAATTCCCAAGCCCCTGATGCGCCGGGATCCGGCGATGCCGATCTCCGCCATAATCCCGGCCGCCCTGACCGGGCCAATGCCCGGCAGGGCCTCCAGGAGTTCCACCACACGCATGCGCGCAATCGCCTCGTCCGTTGCCCCGGAAGAGATCAGCTCCGCAACACTGACCTCGCCGCGCTTGAGCCGTTCCTTGGCGGCGGCACGGACTGCCCTCGCTTTGGCGGCCTTCTCCAGCGCATCGGAACGCTCCTGTGGTGTCAGCTCTTTAAGGCCCACTGCCAAACCCCTATCAGATCGCGATTGTGACCCAGATCACGCGGACTGATCCTGAACCTACCGGCAGGGGCGCTGTTGCGCAATGCGGCCAGGCAACTTACTCCGACCGAAGCCCGCCCAACGTCTCTTCGGTTGCGGCACGAAGGCCCGCCACGGAGGGACCTGCGGCCAGGATGCCCCGGCTGGAGGTAGCCAGGACCGAAGGATAGGCAGCACCGAACGTCGCACGAAGGTCAGCAGGGGTTGCACCCTGGGCGCCGAGCCCCGGTGCGAGGATCGCGCCGCGGACCTGGCCCAGATCGATGTCCAGGTCCTCGAGCGCCGACCCAATGGTGGCGCCCACCACCAAACCAACGGAACCAAGGGTCCCCTCGTACCGCTGGTTCTCGGCTGCAGCAGCGGCCACGATCCTGCGCGCCACCGAATCGTCGCCACCAACGTGCTGGACCGACTTCCCTTCCGGGTTCGATGTCAGTGCAAGCACGAACACTCCCCTGCCATACTGTGCAGCCAGGTCCAGCGCCGGACGCAGTGATTCAAAGCCAAGGTACGGACTCAGGGTCACGGAGTCAGCGGCCAAGGACGAACCATCACGCAACCATGCGTCGGCATACGCCGCCATGGTGGACCCGATGTCGCCACGCTTGGCGTCGGCGATGCTGAGCACGCCCGCTTCCGAGGAAGCGGCAAGCGTGCGCTCCAGGACGGCCATGCCGGCGGAGCCGTGACGCTCGTAGAGTGCCACCTGCGGCTTGACCGCGGCAGCGAGGGAAGCGACCGCCTCCACCACTGTCAGCGAGAAGCGTTCCAGGCCGGCGGCGTCGTCGTTCAATCCCCATTCAGCCAAAAGCTGCGGGTGAGGATCGATCCCTACACAGAGCGGACCGCGCGCGGCCATGGCCGCAGCCAGCCGGGAGCCAAAGGACTCCCGGGCCAGCTGCTGCCCTTGCTGTGGTGCAGCAGCCTCAGGCATTGGCTGCTTCCACCGCTGCTGCCAGGTTGGCCGCGTGCTCCTGCAAGCTGGTCACGGACCACTCGTAGGTACGCAGGGCCTCGATGGCCTGCACAGCCGCGTTGAATTCGGCGACGGTGGTGATGCAGGGAATACCGATGGACGTTGCTGCGGCGCGGAGTTCGTAGCCGTCGCTGCGGGCTTCGCCACCGGACGGGGTGTTGAAGACCATATCGATCTCGCCAGCGATGACGAGGTCAGCAATGGTTCCTTCACCTTCAGCGCTGCTGCCCTCGGCCACCTTGCGGACCGGAGTCGCCTGGATGCCGTTACGGCGCAGGACGTCCGCCGTGCCACCGGTGGAGACGATCTCGAAGCCGAGGTCCGAGAGGCGCTTGACGCCCATGATGACCGAGCGCTTATCGCGGTTGGCCACGGAAACGAAGATCTTACCCTCGGTGGGCAGTGCGTTGTTGGCAGCGGCCTGGCTCTTGGCGAAAGCGGTGTCGAAGTGTTTGTCGATACCCATGACTTCACCCGTGGAGCGCATTTCCGGGCCCAGCAGGGAGTCAACTACCTTGCCTTCAGGGGTGCGGAACCGGCTGAACGGAAGCACGGCTTCCTTGACGGCAACCGGAGCGTCCAGAGGCAGCGTGGAACCATCACCGGTTTCCGGCAGCATCTTGTAGGCGCCGCGGAGCTGGTTGATGGTGACACCGGTGCCAATGAGGGCTGCTGCCTTGGCCATCTGCACGCCCGTTGCCTTGGAGACAAACGGAACCGTGCGCGAGGCGCGCGGGTTGGCTTCAAGGACGTACAGGACGTCCGAGGCCAGGGCGAACTGGATGTTGATGAGGCCACGAACGCCCACGCCCTCCGCGATGGCACGGGTAGCAGTGCGTACACGCTCGATCACGTTGTTGCCCAGGGTGATCGGAGGAAGCACGCAGGCGGAGTCACCGGAGTGGATACCGGCTTCTTCGATGTGTTCCATGATGCCGCCGAGGTACATGTCGGTGCCGTCGAAGAGAGCATCGACGTCGATTTCGACGGCGTCCTCGAGGAAGCGGTCGATCAGCACCGGATGGTCCGGGGTGATCTCCGTAGCGTTGGCAATGTAGCGCGAGAGGTTGGCTTCGTCATAGACGATTTCCATGCCGCGGCCGCCAAGGACGTACGACGGACGGACCAGCACCGGGTAGCCGATTTCGTCGGCGATCTTCTTGGCGTCCTCGAAGGACACCGCGGTGCCGTTCTTCGGGGAGGTCAGGCCTGCTTCGTCCAGCACGCGGGCGAAAGCACCACGGTGTTCGGCGAGGTCGATCGCTTCCGGCGAGGTACCGAGGATGGGCACGCCGGCGTCGGCGAGCTGCTGTGCCAGCTTCAGAGGGGTTTGTCCACCGAGCTGCACGAAGACGCCCATAACGCCGCCAGTGCGTTCCTCGGCCGCGATGACCTCCAGGACGTCTTCAAGGGTCAGCGGTTCAAAGTAGAGGCGCGTGGAGACGTCGTAGTCCGTGGACACAGTCTCAGGGTTGCAGTTGACCATCACGGTCTCATAGCCGGCCTTGCGCAGCGCCATGGAGGCGTGGACGCAGGAGTAGTCGAACTCGATGCCCTGCCCGATGCGGTTAGGGCCGGAGCCAAGGATGATGACGGAAGGCTTGGCGTGCAGGCCTACCTCGTCCTCTTCGTCATAAGAGGAGTAGTGGTACGGGGTGTAGGCAGCGAACTCAGCGGCACAAGTATCCACCGTCTTGTACACCGGACGAATGCCCAGGGCCTGGCGGACTCCGCGGACCACGGCCTCATTGTTGTGCGTCAGGGCACCGATTTGCTCGTCGGAGAAACCGTGGCGCTTGGCATTGCGCAGCATTTCCTCCGTGAGCACGCCGGCCTTGCGGATCTCCTGGGCTGTCTCGTTGAGCAGCTGCAGCTGGTCAAGGAACCAGGGGTCGATCTTGGTTGCTTCGAAGACGTCCTCGACGCTGGCCCCGCCCAGGAGAGCGCGCTGCACCTGGTGCAGGCGGTCCGTGGTGGGACGCTTGGCCTTCTCGATCAGCTCAGCGACCTCGTATTCCGGCACGGAGCTGAAGTCCAGCTGGGAACCCTTCTGCTCAAGCGAGCGGAGGGCCTTTTGCAGGGCTTCGGTGAAGTTGCGGCCCATGGCCATGGCTTCACCGACGGACTTCATGGTGGTGGTCAGCGTGTTGTCGGCTGCCGGGAATTTCTCGAAAGCGAAACGCGGGACCTTGACCACTACGTAGTCCAGGGTCGGCTCGAAGGAGGCCGGGGTCTTCTGGGTGATGTCGTTGGGGATCTCATCCAGTGTGTATCCGAGGGACAGCTTGGTGGCGATCTTGGCGATGGCGAAGCCAGTGGCCTTGGACGCCAGCGCGGACGAACGGGAGACGCGCGGGTTCATCTCGATAACCACTACACGGCCCGTAGCGGGGTCGATGGCGAACTGGATGTTGCAGCCACCGGTGTCCACGCCAACCTCGCGGATGACGGCGATGGAAACGTCGCGCAGCTTCTGGTACTCGCGGTCCGTGAGGGTCAGCGCCGGCGCAACAGTGATGGAGTCACCGGTGTGGACGCCTACGGGATCGAAGTTCTCGATGGAGCACACAACAACGACGTTGTCGTTCTTGTCGCGCATCATCTCGAGCTCGTATTCCTTCCAGCCGAGGATGCTCTCTTCGAGCAGGACCTCGGTGGTGGGGCTGTACTGAAGGCCTTGGCCCACGATGCGGCGAAGGTCGTCTTCGTTGTACGCCAGGCCCGATCCCAGTCCACCCATGGTGAAGGACGGACGAACCACCATCGGGTAGCCAAGGTCTTCGGCAGCGGCGAAAGCCTCTTCCATGGTGTGGATAATGTGGCTGCGTGCGGATTCTGCACCGCAGCGCTCCACGACTCCCTTGAATTTCTCGCGGTCTTCGCCAAGCTCGATGGCGGCAATGTTCGCGCCAATGAGTTCCACGTTGTACTTCTCCAGCACACCGTTCTTGTCCAGGGCGATGGCCGTATTCAAAGCCGTCTGGCCACCCAGGGTGGGCAGGATGGCGTCCGGGCGCTCCTTGGCGATGATCTTCTCCACCACCTCAGGGGTGATGGGCTCAACGTAGGTGGCATCGGCGAACTCGGGGTCCGTCATGATGGTGGCCGGGTTGGAGTTCACGAGGATGACCCGCAGGCCCTCCTCTTTGAGGACGCGCAGGGCCTGGGTGCCGGAGTAGTCGAACTCGGCCGCCTGGCCGATGACGATCGGGCCCGAACCAATGACAAGGACGCTCTTGAGATCTGTACGTTTGGGCATTACTTCTTGTCCTCAGTCTTGGATTCGGTGGAGTTTTCGTCGGTGACCTTGGACTTGGTGTCGGCCATGAGGTCGATGAAGCGGTCGAAGAGGTAGGCGGCATCGTGCGGACCTGCGGCGGCCTCGGGGTGGTACTGGACCGAGAACGCAGGGATGTCGAGGCAGGCGAGTCCCTCTACGACGTCGTCGTTCAACGAGACGTGGCTGACTTCCACGCGTCCGTAGCGCTCTTCCGGAGCCACGGTGGAACCGTTCAGCGGGGCGTCAACGGCAAAGCCGTGGTTCTGCGAGGTGATTTCCACCTTGCCTGTGCGGCGGTCCATGACGGGCTGGTTGATGCCGCGGTGGCCATAGCGGAGCTTGTAGGTGCCGAACCCAAGGGCGCGGCCCAGGATCTGGTTGCCGAAGCAGATGCCGAAGTACGGCAGTTTCTCGTCCAGTACCGAACGCAGCAGCGAAACCTGGTGCTCAGCAGTGGCGGGGTCGCCGGGTCCGTTGGACATGAAGAAGCCATCCGGATTGACAGCGTTGACGTCCTCGAGCGTGGACGTGGCAGGCAGGACGTGCACGCGGACGCCGCGCTCTGCGAAGCGCACCGGAGTCATTGCCTTGATGCCGAGGTCAACGGCCGCGATGGAGAAGCGCGGTTCGCCTTCCCAACCGTGGTCCTTGGGTTCCACCACATAGGCTTCGTCGATGGAGACTTCCTCAGCCAGCGCTGCGCCTTCCATGGGCGCACTGGCCAGGACTGCGTCCAGCAGTTCCTTGTCGGTGGCCTTTGCGGCTTCGCCCGAGAAGATGCCTGCACGCATGGTTTTGTGCTCCCGGAGGTGTCGGGTGATGGCACGGGTGTCTACGCCTTGGATGCCAACGACGCCTTGTTCCACCAGTTCGTCATCGAGGCTTCGTTCCGAACGCCAGTTAGAGGGGCGCCGTGCGGCGTCGCGTACGACGTACCCTGCCACCCAGATTCGGCGGGACTCAGCGTCTTCGCTGTTGACGCCGGTGTTACCGATGTGCGGCGCAGTCTGCACTACCAGCTGGCGCGCGTAGGAGGGGTCCGTGATGGTCTCCTGGTAACCGGTCATGCCGGTGGCGAACACCGCTTCACCGAGCGCAGTTCCCTGCGCGCCGTAGCTGCGGCCGCGGAACATGCGGCCGTCTTCGAGCACCAGCACTGCTGCTGAGGGGGTGGGTGTGGTGGCTGCTTTACTATCCGTCACTTTATTACTTTCCACTATCGGCATCTGCCTGAGGGGCTGCGGAGATCAATTCCTGGAGGGCTTCGAGGAGGAGCTGCTTATCTGCTGCGTGCCTGGACCGGAATCCGGTATCCAGTTCCCGGCCACCGAGTTTCCAGCTGATGACCAGGAGCCCGTCTTTCTCGACGAACTTTCCTGCCATACCACTGGACTCACGGCTGTCGGCCAGCGAGGAGCGGGGGATGAAGACCGGAGCGGCACCGGAGCGGTCGAACAGCACCCCTTCGGCGTGAATGCTCAGCTCCGCGTTGGTCCGGATACCCAGGCCCTGAACCGCAATCCGGTCCAGCCAGTCGCCCGCCGTGGTGGTGGCAACGTACTGGCCATCTGCGACGACGGTGGCCGGCGTCAGCTGCTCCGGCACCGCGGGAAGGCGTTCGACGTCGGCTTGTCGCCTCAGCCTGTTACGCCACCCCAGCCAGATCAGCGCCAGGACGACGACGATCAACGGCACCGTGATGAGCACGGTCAGTGTCTGGTTATCCATTAATTGCTGCTGACTTCCGGGTACCGGTACGGCGTGTTGAGCTGGCCGTCGAGGACCGTGGGATGGCCTTTGAAGAAGGTTGCCACCACGGAACCGGGCAGCTCCTTGCCCTTGAACGGTGAGTTGCGGCCCATGGTTGCCATTTTATGGGGGTCAACGGTCCATCGCGCAGCCGGGTCCACCAGGATGACGTTGGCCGGCTCGCCAACCTCCAGCGGACGGCCCTGGTCAGCGACACGGCCGATGACCGCCGGAGTGAAGGACGTCACCCTGGCGAAGTCGGCCCAGGACATCAGGCCGGTCTCGATCATGGTCTCCTGAACCACCGACAATGCTGTCTCCAGTCCGGTCATGCCCATTGCAGCCTGGGCCCACTCACATTCCTTATGTTCGCTGGGATGCGGGGCGTGGTCGGTGCCCACGACGTCGATGGTGCCGTCTGCCAAGCCTTCACGCAAGGCTTGCACATCAGCATCGGTACGCAGCGGCGGGTTGACCTTGTAGACGGGGTCATAGCTGCGAACCAGTTCATCGGTCAGGAGCAGGTGGTGGGGCGTGACCTCGGCCGTGACATTGATTCCCCGAGCCTTTGCCCAGCGTACGATTTCCACAGATCCCGCGGTGGAGACGTGGCAGACGTGGAGGCGGGACCCAACATGCTGGGCCAGCAGGACATCGCGGGCGATGATGCTCTCTTCGGCGACGGCCGGCCAGCCGGTCAGCCCAAGGACCGCTGAGACGGCGCCTTCGTTCATCTGTGCCCCGGCTGTAAGGCGCGGTTCCTGCGCGTGCTGGGCCACCACGCCGTCGAACGCTTTCACGTACTCCAGGGCGCGGCGCATCAGGACAGGATCGTGGACGCAGATGCCGTCGTCGGAGAACATGCGGACCTGGGCGCGGGAATCGGCCATAGCCCCAAGCTCGGCGAGCCGCTCGCCGGCCAGACCCACGGTGACTGCTCCTACGGGACGAACGTCCACCCAACCCGAGGCGCGGCCCAGGCTGTGGACCTGCTCCACGACGCCCGCAGTGTCAGCCACCGGGTTGCTGTTGGCCATCGCGTGTACGGCGGTGAAACCGCCCAAGGCTGCGGCACGGGTACCGGTTTCCACCGTTTCGGCGTCTTCGCGCCCGGGTTCGCGCAGGTGGGTGTGCACGTCAACCATGCCGGGCAGGGCGATGAGGCCCGCAGCGTCAATCACCGTAGCGCCGTCAGCGGCAAGTTCCTTGCCACGTGCTTCGATCATGCCATCGCGGATCAGCAGGTCTTCAGCTTCGCCACCGAGGATGGCGGCCCCACGAATCAGGTAGGTGTTCTCGGCCATCAGTTGGTCTCCTTGCTGGGCTGGCTTAAGGTGTGGGCGGCTTCGCGGGAGTCTCCGGAGAGCAGCAGGTAGAGGGCGGCCATGCGGACCGACACACCGTTGCGCACCTGGGCAAGCACGGTGGAACGCGGCGAATCCGCGGCAGCGGAGGATATTTCCAAGCCCCGGTTCATGGGACCGGGGTGCATGATGATGGTGTCCTTCATGCCAAGGTCATCGAGCGCACGGAGCCTTGCGTCGTCGAAACCCCAGCGACGCGAGTACTCCCGGGTAGAAGGGAAGAACGACGCGTTCATGCGCTCACCCTGGACGCGCAACATCATCATGGCGTCGATGCCGGCTTCCAGCGTCTCGTCCAGGTTGTAACTGACTTTGCAAGGCCAGTGCTCGACGCCGATGGGCAGCAGCGTGGGCGGCGCCACCAGCGTGACTTCGGCGCCGAGGGTCTTCAACAACCAGACGTTGGACCGGGCAACGCGCGAGTGCAGGACATCGCCGGCGATCGCTACCCGCATGCCTTTAAGGTCAGCGCCGGTGGATTCGCTGCCGTTGACCTTGGACCAGTGCCGCCGCATGGTGAACGCATCCAGGAGCGCCTGCGTCGGATGTTCGTGGGTGCCGTCACCAGCGTTGATAACGGCGGCGTCGATCCAGTCCGTCGCAGCGAGGCGATGGGGTGCCCCGGAGGCCCAGTGGCGGATGACCACCGCGTCAGCGCCCATGGCGGCCAGCGTCTGCGCGGTGTCCTTGAGCGACTCGCCCTTGGACACCGAGGAACCCTTGGCGGCGAAGTTGATGACGTCAGCGGACAGGCGTTTGGCTGCGGCCTCGAAGGAGATGCGGGTGCGGGTGGAGTCTTCGAAGAAGAGGTTCACCACTGTCCGGCCGCGCAACGCCGGTAATTTCTTCACTTCACGCTCACCAACGGCGGACATCTCTTCTGCCGTGTCAAGGATTCGGATGGCGTTGAAAGCACTCAGGTTCTCGGTGGAAAGGAGGTGCCTCACTTGCCGGCCTCGATAACTACCTCGTTGACGGGCACACCGTCAACGGAGTCGGTTTCCTCGAGGTGGACACGGACCTTTTCAGTAGAGGAGGTAGGCAGGTTCTTGCCCACGTGGTCCGCGCGGATGGGGAGCTCCCGGTGGCCCCTGTCCACCAGAACGGCCAAGCGGACAATGCGAGGACGGCCAAGGTCCACCAGCGCGTCCAGTGCGGCACGGATGGTACGGCCCGAGTACAGGACGTCGTCGATCAGGACAACCACCTTGTTGTCGATCCCTGACAACGGCAGGCGTGTGTGGCGCGGGGGGCGGGTGGGCTGGTGGGAGAGATCGTCACGGAACATGGTGACATCCAATTGGCCGACAATCGTTTCGGCGTTCACCGAGGGGTCGGCAGCTGCGATCTTTTGGGCGAGTCGTACGGCCAAGGGATAGCCACGGCTGGGAATGCCTAACAGGACCAGGTCCTGGGAGCCCTTATTGGCTTCGAGGATCTCGTGGGCGATACGAGTGAGCGCACGATCAATGTCAGCCTGGTTGAGAACAACCCGCGACGGCACGTGCGCTGAAGTGACTTCAGTCATCGCTCGTCTCCCCTTTCCCCGCCTCACGGGACGGAATTAAAAAAGGAATATTTGCTTTTCAAAACTACCACAGCGACCCTTTGCCGCCTCACCCCCTGACGAACCCAGGGGTGAGTTTAAGCTCACACTACGTGCTGTGGAATAGGCTCTTGCCCATGACCATGAACCACCACGGCCAACCCGGCGGGCAGCCATATCCGCGACCCTACCTGGAACCCGGCGCCAACCCCACGTGGATCGGGCGGGTGCAGCCGGGAAACTACCAACCGGCTCCAGGGAATCCTGCCTCGCTGCCCCGGCAAACATGGGCCACACCACAGGCACCTCGCAGCCGCCGGTCGTTGGGCACGCTCCCCCTGGTCATTGTTGGTGGGGTCCTTGCCCTTGCCAGCTTGATGTTGGTGCTGCCGTTCCTGCTGGGCAATACCGGGGTGACAGGCTTCGTGATCGGCTTCATTGCTTCGTTGATTCCGCTGTCCGTGGTGCTGCTGACCGTACGCCTCATCGATCGCTGGGAGCCGGAACCAAAGAGGCTGCTGTGGTTTGCCTTCACTTGGGGTGCTGCGGTGTCCATTGCCGGGACGCTGCTCATCCAGCCCCTTTTTGCCCTGGCCGCACCCACCAGCAGCGAAGAAGCTTTCACATACTTCATGGCAACAGTCCAGGCACCCATCGTCGAGGAATTCACCAAGTCGCTTGGGTTGCTGGTCTTGATCCTGGCCGCACGGAAGTACTTTGACGGACCAGTGGACGGAGTCGTCTTCGCCTTCACCATTGCCGCCGGCTTCGCGTTCACGGAGAACATCCTCTACTTTGGCCGCGAAATTGCCTCCTCTACCGATCCCGGGACGGACTTGGTCCGTATATTCATCCTCCGCGGCGTCATGTCACCCTTCGCCCACGCCGTGTTCACCGGCACCACCGGCCTGATCATGGGCTTTGCTGCGCGGAGGTGGCACAGCGGCTATGCCATCCTGGGATTCTTTATAGGTTTGCTGCCCGCGATGTTCCTGCACAACCGCTGGAACAGCATGGGCCAGAACTTCCTGGTGGAGTACTTCGTGGTCCAGGTGCCCATCTTCCTGGTGGCAGCAGTGGGCATCATCCTGCTTAGGGTCGCTGAAGGAAAACTCACGCGCCAACGCCTCCTTGAGTACGCCCGTGCCGGCTGGTTCACCCCGGCCGAGGTGGAAATGCTTGCCACTTCACGCGGCAGGCGGCAAGCAATGCGCTGGGCATCCTCACGCGGCCGTGGGAACCAGATGAAATCCTTCATCAAGGGAGCCACGGCCTTGGCGTTCACCAGGCAACGGATACTCAGCGGGCGGGACGTCCACGTTCATCAGCAGGACGAGTTGGAGCATCTCCGCAGCATCCCCGCCCTGCGGGCCGCAGTTCTCCAATAGCGGCAAAAAGGACCCGCTCCCACAGTTTCCTGTGAAGCGGGTCCTTTGAATTCAGACCTGGCGGGTACCTAAGCGAGAAGTGACGGCTTCAGCTTCTGGAGCCGGCCGAGGAGTCCATTGATAAACGCCGGGGACTCGTCCGTGGACATCGTCTTGGCGAGGGCCACGGCTTCGCTGACAGCCACGCCATCCGGAACCTCGTCATTGTAGAGAAGTTCCCACGCGCCGATCCGCAGAATGATACGGTCCACGGACGGCATCCGCTCCAGCGTCCAGCCCTGGGCGTACGTCGCCAGGAACTCGTCGATGGTTGCCTGCATGGAGACAACGCCCTCGACGATTTCCACCGTGTAGGGGTTGATGACCAAGTCAGTCTTCTCCCGGCGCGCCGTCATGGCGTCGAAAGCCGAGACGGAGCGCTGCTCCGCCTCGAAAAGTACTTCAAGAGCCCTGCTACGGGCTTTACCGCGTGCGCTCACTAGTCGTTGACCCGGCCCAAGTAGCTACCATCGCGGGTGTCGACCTTGACTTTGGTGCCCTGCTCGACGAACAGCGGAACCTGGATCTCGTAGCCGGTTTCAACGGTGGCCGGCTTGGTGCCTGCCGAGGAGCGGTCGCCCTGGAGGCCCGGCTCCGTGTAGGTGATTTCGAGGACAACGCTCGGGGGCAGTTCAATGTACAGCGGGGTGCCCTCATGAATGGCAATGTTGACCATCTGGTTTTCGAGCATGAAGTTGGTGGCGTCACCAACCGTTGCACCGGAGACGGTGATCTGGTCGTAGTCCTGGGTGTCCATGAAAACGAAGTCTTCGCCATCCTGGTACAGGTACTGGTAGTCCCGGCGGTCAACCGTAGCGGTTTCGATCTTCAGACCGGCGTTGAAGGTCTTGTCGACCACCTTGCCGGACATGACGTTGCGCATCTTGGTGCGGACAAAAGCGCCGCCCTTGCCCGGCTTGACGTGCTGGAACTCGATAATGTTCCAGAGCTGGCCCTCGAGCTTCAGTACGGTCCCGTTCTTGATGTCGTTTGTGGTTGCCACTCGTATCCTCTGGTTATCGCACTGGTTCTAGCTGCCAGCTATCTATGCCAAGCAGGCGTACCAATCGGCCCGCCAGCGCGTATTTATCAAAAATCCAAGAACCATTCTACCGGCAAATACGCCGGGGGCTTGCGGGGCATGTTCCCACGTGCGTCAGGAAGCCAGTTCCAGCACATTCCGGGCCCTCTGGAGGGCGACGGCGGAGGAATAGATCAGCGCGGCATCAGCAGCCATGGCGACGCGAAGGTCCAAGGCTTTGGCGAACTCCTCGGATGCAGCCAAGGCGTTCCCGCTGACGAAGTATGCCCGTCCCAGGTACTGGTGGACGATCGCTTCCTTCGAGCTGCCCTGGACGTCCTGCAGGAGGTGGCGGAATAACTGTATGGCACGGTCCAACCGGTTGGTGGCGCGGTGGACTTCCGCTTCGAAGATCCTGAGTCTGAACGACTCCGGATCCTTGTAGCGGGCTTCGGCCAAAAGTTCGGCTGCCTCATTGGGCTGGTTTTCCAACAGCAAGGCCATGATGCGGTCAGCGGGATCATCGGAGGCGGCAAGAGCCGTCTCCATGACTTCTTCGTTGACAATCACGGGCAGGAGGGTATCGGGGTTCGTTCTAACGCCCGGGAAGCCGGCTGTTGGCCAGTCGCTGACGCCTTCCCGCACGGCGACACTCATGATGCGATTTCCTGGTAGGCAGCAAACAGGAGGGAGGTATCGGGAACGTCCAGGATGCCAGGCTTGGCAACGCCGTCAAGGACGACAAACCGCAGAAGGTCGCCACGTGACTTCTTGTCCCTGCGCATGCCATCCAGCAAACCCTGCCAGCGGTCACGCCGGTAGGTAATGGGCAATCCCAGGCTTTCCAGGATGGTGCGGTGACGGTCTGCATCGGCATCCGACAACCGCCCCACGCTGCGCGACAACTCGGCAGCGAACATCATGCCCACTGAGACAGCTGCACCGTGGCGCCAGGAGTAGCGCTCCACGAGTTCAATGGCGTGTCCCAGCGTGTGTCCATAGTTCAGGATTTCGCGCAGGCCGGATTCCTTGAGGTCTTGTGAAACGACATCTGCCTTAACCGTGATGGCCCGCTCGATGAGTTCGCGGACTACGTCCGAGGACGGGTCCATCACTGCGCCCGTGTTCTTCTCGATCAGGTCCAGGATGGCGGGGTCAGCAATGAACCCACACTTGATGACCTCGGCCATGCCGGAGATGAGCTCGTTTTTGGGCAGCGTCTGAAGCGTGTCGAGGTCTGCCAGGACGGCAGCCGGCGGGTGGAAGGATCCCACAAGGTTCTTGCCCTCGGCGGTGTTGATGCCGGTCTTACCGCCCACTGAAGCATCTACCATGCCCAGCAGACTGGTGGGCATATGGATGACCTTGACGCCACGAAGCCATGTGGCTGCCACGAAGCCGGCCAGGTCCGTCACAGCGCCACCGCCGACCGCCACGATGGCGTCAGAGCGGGTGAAGTCGTTTTGGCCCAGCACCTGCCAACAGAAAGCAGCAACCTGGATGTGCTTTCCTTCTTCAGCGTCAGGGATCTCGGCAGTCAGCGCAGTGAAACCGGCTGATTCCAGCTCGTCGCGGACCGTGTCCCCCGTCAAGCGGAGGGCCCGGGGATGAATGACCAGGACACGCCGGACACGCTCCCCCAGCTTTTCCGGAAGGGTCCCCAAGAGTCCGCGCCCCACTACGACCTCGTAGTTTTCATTGGCGGACTGGCCAGTCACCTTGATGACAGTTGCTTCGTTACTCACTTTTCAACTTCCTCTTTCAAGGCTGCATACTGGCGCAGCCGCTCCTCCAACAGGAGGCCGATTTCCGTCACGGATCCTGAACGGACGTCCATGACGATGTCCGCGAGACGCTCGTAGACAGGACGCCTCGTAGCGAACAATGCTTCCCACCGGGTCATCGCATCACCTTTCAGCAATGGCCTGCCCGTGTTGCGCGCGATCCGATCGGCAACGGTCGCCGCGTCACATTCGAGGTATACCACCGTGCACTCTCCCAGCAGTTGCTGGGTTCCGGAGTCCAGGACCGCTCCCCCGCCCAAGGAAATGATGGCAGGTTGAACCTTGGCATTCTCGATGGACTTCGCCACTGCCCGGGCTTCAATTTCCCGGAAGGCGTGCTCTCCGCGCCCCGCGAAAATATCCGCGATACTGCCGTGGGCAGACACCACCACAGCGTCGGTGTCCACGAACGGGAGCCCCAACTGCTGGGCCAACTGCTGGCCAATGGCCGACTTTCCAACAGCCATGGGGCCCACCAGCACAACGGGACGACCGGTGCAGCCGTCCAGGATCGGGCGAACCACTACCGGCCGACCGAGTCCAGGGTGGCCGGGATGCTGTCGAGGTAGCTCTGCAGGTTGCGCTGTGTTTCGGCCACTGAGTCGCCGCCGAATTTCTCTGCGACGGCCTCGGCCAGGACCAGTGCAACCATTGCTTCGGCGACAACACCGGCCGCGGGCACCGCACAGACGTCTGAACGCTGGTGATGGGCTTTGGCGGGTTCGCCTGTGCTGACATCGATGGTGCGCAGGGCACGGGGAACGGTAGCAATCGGCTTCATGGCCGCACGCACACGCAAGACCTCGCCAATGCTCATGCCGCCCTCAATACCGCCAGCGCGGTTCGTCTGCCGAACAATTCTTCCGTCAGCGTCCTTCAGGATTTCATCGTGCGCAGCGGAACCACGGCGCGCAGCAGTAAGGAAGCCGTCACCGACCTCCACTCCCTTGATGGCCTGAATGCCCATCAGCGCAGCAGCCAGGCGGGAATCAAGGCGGCGGTCCCAGTGCACGTAGCTGCCCAGTCCCGGCGGGACTCCGTACGCCAGGACCTCAACAACGCCGCCAAGGGTTTCGCCTTCCTTGTGGGCAGCATCCACTTCAGCGACCATGGCGTCGGAGGTCTGACGGTCAAAGCAGCGCAGGGGGTCGGCGTCGAGCGCCAGGACATCCTTGGGCAGCGGCAGAGGGCGGCCCTCTGGAACAGTCACGCTGGCAATGGAAACAGTGTGGCTCACCAATTCAACGCCCAGCTGCTTGAGGAACTGCGCGGCAACGGTGCCAAGGGCCACGCGGGTGGCGGTTTCCCGGGCACTGGCACGTTCAAGCACAGGACGGGCTTCGTCGAAGCCGTATTTCTGCATGCCTGTGAAATCTGCATGTCCCGGACGCGGCCGCGTCAGGGGTGCGTTGCGGGCTTGATCAGCCAGGACCTCGGGATCCACGGGGTCAGCAGACATAATCTGCTCCCACTTGGGCCACTCGGTGTTGCCCACCTGGATGGCTACGGGGCCGCCCTGCGTCAAGCCATGACGAACGCCACCCATGATGGTGACCTCGTCTTGCTCGAACTTCATGCGGGCACCACGTCCATAGCCGAGGCGGCGACGCGCCAGGGCGTCACGGATCTGCGCGCTGGTGAGTTCAACACCGGCGGGCACGCCTTCAACAATTCCGATCAGGGCCGGACCATGGGATTCACCGGCAGTCAACCAACGCAACATATAACCAATCCTGCCATGTAAGGCTTCTAGAACACTCGCCGGGGAAGCCCGACTGAGTCGCACATCACATCTATGACGGCGGCATCCACGTCACAGCCGCTGAAGCGCCTGATCTGCTCGGCCGCCTGGTACATCAGCATCTCAAGGCCCGGGACTACGGCGCCTCCGTGACCATGCCACGCCTCAGCAAGGCGGCTGGGCCAGGGATCGTAGGCAACATCTAGCAGCACACCGGCCCCTGTTCCCGGCAACGCCGCCAACTCATCCGCCAAGGAATCGGCGGCACGCGGCGGGAATGTGGAGATCACCAGGTCGGTGCCCGCCACAGCGGTGGCTGCTTCAGTCAACGGTCTGACACGGAGGGAAATTCCGACGGCGGCTGCAGCGGCTTCCGCCTCACCGGCACGCCCTGCATCACGGACGAAGACATCCACGTGGCTGCCACCAAGTTCCTTGACAGCCGCAACGGCCGCAGCGGAGGTACCGCCGCCACCCAGGATGGCCGCGTGGGGCGTGGAAGCAACCCCGGCATACCGGACCGCCTCAACTATCCCGGCGACATCGGTGTTGTATCCAACGCGTCGCACCGCCCCGCCGTCGTGTTCAAAGACCACGGTGTTGATGACTCCCAACTGGGCGCCCGCGCCCCGGACCTCGTCAACCTCCTTGACCATGGCCGACTTCAACGGCATGGTCACTGAGAGCCCGCACCAGGAGTCATCGCCGAAGAGTGAGCCCATGAACGCTGGAAGGCCGTCCACGGTGACATCGATTGCGGAGTATTCGATGTCAACGCCCAGTTTGGCGTAGGCAGCAGTATGCAGGGCCGGTGACTTCGAATGCGAGATCGGATGCCCCAGGACTGCGGCACGACGACTCACACACACCGTCCCGGATTGGCCTGGCACCACGCGTTGTACTGCTCAACGTAGACGTTGTGCTCAGCCAGCGTCTTGGAGAACTTGGTTTCTTTGCTGTCCAGGTTGATGGTGACCCAGTACATGTAGTCGTTCTGGGTGGGTTTGGCCGCAGCATCAATGGCAGTCTTGCCCGGTGAGCCGATGGGTCCAGCCGGCAACCCAACATTGGCGTACGTGTTGTACGTATTGGACTTATCGGCCTTTTCTTCCTCCGTGAGATGGAAGGATTTCTTGCCGAGTCCGTAGGTCACCGTGGCGTCAGACTGGATCAGGCCGCTGGTTTCCACATTGTTTGGCTTGAGCCTGTTGTAGATGGCGCCGGCCACGTTTCCATAGTCCGCTTGACCGCCTTCTGCCTGCACAATACTGGCGATGGTCACGGTGTCGTACTGCTTGCCCGGTTCCGTGATTCCCTGGGACTTGAGCTCATCCAGCGTGGTAGTGGCCAACTTTTGGATGATGTCCTTGGCCGGCGTGCCGAGCGGAAAGCGGTACTCCCCCGGGGCCAGGAAGCCTTCGAGGCTCTTGGCCTTGGCCGGAATGCCGAACTGTGCCGGGGCCTGGTTGAGCGCGTTGAGTTCCTGCATGGAGATACCCGAGCCCTTGGAAATGGCTTCCAGCGACTCATTGATGCGAAGGCCCGCACTGAGGGCGAAGTACATCACCTTGGATGCGTCCTTGTTGACCAGGACATCCACGGCGTCGGAATTCTTCATCTCGGTACGGAAGGTGAACTCGCCCGGGGACAATTCACCGCCGTCATTGAGGAATTCCTTAACGAAGGCATCGGCGTCAGCCACCACTTTGTTCTCGACGAGTGCTACGGCCACAGCTTTCGGTCCGGAACCTTCGGGCACGGTGATATTGACCGAGCCTGTACCTGGGCCCGGATAGTCAGTGACCTTGTCCATGCCCAGCAAGGGCTTGAGGAACTGGGCCCCGATGGCTATGGCGGCAACGAAGACACCCAGCGTGATCATCAGGGCAAGGACACGACGACGGCGGCGGGCCTTCTTGACCGCTGCCTTGGCGGAAGCCGTCTGCTCCACAGGCGCGATGAGGTCGTGGTGGTGCTCTTCATGGTGAAGACCATCGACGAAGTGTTCACCATGGTGAAGCCCATCCGCGTGGTGCTCTTCATGGTGAAGACCATCCGCGTGGTGCTCTTCATGTAGATCGGCGTGGGGCCCATGCCCGGCCACGTCGTGCGTGTTGTCAAAATCCGCATGCCCGGGGTGGTGATGTCCTTCCACCTCGTGGGCTTCTGCGCCGTCCAGGTGATTCCCGCCATGATCCGGTTCAGCTGAGTGTGCGTCCCCCGGAGTCTCAACGGACGGCAATTCGTCATTGGACGTCTGGGGTGGCTCGTCAACATGAACCGGCGCTGAAGACACCGGTTGCGCGGCGGGAATGGGAGGAGTAGCAGGTTTTGACACGGGAACGGGTGGAGCAGCCGGCACAGGCGGCGCAACCGGCGCGTGGGGCACTGCGGGAACAGGACTGGGCAGTTCAGGCTCACGGTCTGCGGAAGCAGCGGCTTCCCCGGGGGTCGCTTCGGGAACGGGTACGACGTTTTGGTTCTGCGTGGCGAGGAATCGTTCCCGCGCCCGCAGCTCTTTGCGGGTCAGCGGCATACCGCCGCCGGCGGTACCGCTGGAGGGGTCGTTGTTGACCGGGCTCACAGTTGCAGTCCCCTCGTAGAAGAATCGGGTTCACTGCCGGAGGCAGCCCGCAGCGTTGGGGCACTGCTGGACTTATCGGATTGCGCCGGTGCCTGCACTCGGCGGCCAACGTCCGTTCCTCTGGCTTTTTGCATGTCAATTGCGTGCTGCAGTATTCCAGCAGCGGCAACCTGATCAACCACTTTACGGTGGTTCCTGCTGCTCATGCCAGCTTGGTGCAGGTTGCGGTGTGCCGTCACGGTCGAAAGCCGCTCGTCAACAAGGCTCACGGGGATATCCAAACCGGCCCGCACCAGCTCGTTGGCGACGAGCTCGGCGTACGCGGTGGCCATGTCTGCAGAGGCACGTTCCTCACCCTTCATGGTGCGCGGAAGGCCCACAAAGATCTGCACTGCAGGCAGTTCAGCCGCGTGCTTGACCAGCAAGCGGACGTCGGAGTTCTTCTTGGTGTCGCGTGCAAGAGTTTTGAAGGGTGTGGCCAGAATTCCGTCGGGATCGCAGATGGACACGCCCACCCGGACGGTGCCGACGTCTACCCCCAGCTTGATGCCCCGGGGGTAGACGTTGTCGTTAGTACTTGCAGCCACCGTCAGCGCTTGGCTATCGCATCCACCACCGCTGTGAGGGCCTCAGAGACCTTCCCAGCGTCGGCGCCGCCGCCTTGGGCGACGTCGTCCTTGCCGCCACCGCCACCGCCCAGGATGCCGGCAGCCAGGCGAACCAGCGCACCGGCCTTCACGCCGGCTTCGCGGGCGGCCTCGTTGGTGGCAATGAGGATCACCGGGCGGTCATTGCTGACGCCGGCAACAGCTACCGTGGCAGCCTCCGAGCCGAGGCGGCTTCGGAGGTCCAAGGCGAGGTTACGGAGATCGTCGGCTCCGCCGACCTGACCGGCGTCGTGGGCTACTACGCGCACACCCGCAGCGTCCCTTGCAGTGCCCACCAGGTTTGCGGCAGCAGCGGCCAGCTGCTCCTTGCGGAGGCGGTCGAGTTCCTTCTCCGTTGCCTTCAGCTTGCTCAGCGTGCTGGAAATGCGGTCGGCAAGTTGCCCGGAGGGAACCTTCAGGAGTTCTGTGAGCTCATTCACCAAGGCCCGCTCGGCGGCCAGGTGACGGAATGCGTCCAGGCCGACGAAGGCTTCCACGCGGCGGTTTCCGGAGCCAACGGACTGCTCTCCCAGCAGCGAAAGGCTACCGATGAGGGAGGTGTTGGACACGTGCGTGCCACCACACAGTTCGCGGGACCACGCGCCGTCGATCTCCACGACCCGCACTTCGCTGCCGTAGTTTTCGCCGAACAGTGCCATGGCACCAAGCGCTTTGGCTTCAGCAAGCCCCATCACCTTGGTGTCTACCCGGAAATTGTTCCGAATGGCGATGTTGGAGACCTCTTCGATTTCGGACCGCGTCGCGGTGCTCAGACCCTCACCCCAGGCGAAGTCGAAACGCAGGTAGCCCGCTTTGTTGTAGGAACCGCGCTGGGTAGCTTCAGGGCCCAGGATTTGATGCAGGGCGGCGTGCACGATGTGCGTGCCGGTGTGGGCTTGCTCGGCTGCGTGGCGACGTTCGCGGTCGACGGCGGCGCGCACCAACGCATCGGAGGCAATCTCGCCTTCGCGGACAATCGCCTTGTGCACGCTCAAGCCCTTGATGGGCCGCTGAACGTCCAGGACCTCCACCACGAAGCCATCGCCGGTGATGAGGCCGGTGTCAGCGGACTGGCCACCGGCTTCGGCGTAGAACGGGGTTTCGTTGAGGACCAGCTCAATCTCGTCGCCGGTGGAGGCATGCCCCACAGCACGGCCACCGCTGACAATGCCGCGGACCGTGGATTCGCCCTCAAGTTCGTCATAGCCCGTGAAGACGGTCTCGCCCTTGCCCAGGAGTTCCTGGTAGGCGCTGAGGTCCGCGTGGCCACCCTTCTTACCCTTGGCATCAGCCTGCGCACGTTGGCGCTGCTCGAGCATGAGTGAGCGGAAACCTGCTTCGTCCACCTTGAGGCCGGCCTCTTCTGCCATTTCCAGCGTCAGGTCGATCGGGAAGCCATAGGTGTCGTGCAGGGCAAAGGCGTCGGCACCCGAAAGGGGAATACCGGCGGCCTTGGACTCAGCTACTGCATCTTCCAGGCGGGCCGTGCCGGAAGCAATAGTGCGCAGGAACGCCTTTTCTTCGGCGTAGGCAATACGGCTGATTCGGGCAAAGTCGGTTTCCACCACGGGGTAGACGCCCTTCATGGCGTCACGGGAAGCGGGAAGAAGGTCCGGCAGGCAGGCCCTTTCGACGCCGAGCAGCCGCATGGCGCGGACTGCGCGTCGAATGAGGCGCCGCAGCACATAGCCACGGCCTTCGTTTGACGGCGAAACACCATCAGCAATCAGCATCAGGGCGGAACGAATGTGGTCGCCCACGACGCGCATGCGGACATCGTCCGTGTGGTGCGGGTCCTCCGGGGACTCCGCCGAGGTGTATTCACGGCCGGACAGTTCGGCTGCCTTGTCGATGACCGGGCGGACCTGGTCGGTTTCGTACATGTTCTCGACGCCCTGGAGGATCATCGCGAGACGCTCCATGCCCAGGCCGGTGTCGATGTTCTTCTGCGGGAGCTCTCCCACGATGTCGAAGTCAACCTTGGAACGGACATTCTCGATCTGGTACTGCATGAACACGAGGTTCCAGATCTCGATGTACCGGGTCTCATCGGCCAGCGGGCCGCCTTCGATGCCGTAGGCGGGGCCGCGATCGTAGTAGATCTCCGAGCAGGGACCGGCAGGGCCCGGCTGGCCGGTGGACCAGTAGTTGTCGGCTTTGCCCATGCGCTGGATGCGTTCAGCGGGGATACCGGTGTTCTTGAGCCAGAGTTCCTTGGCTTCGTCGTCTTCTTCGTAGACGGTCACCCAGAGGCGCTCGGCGGGAAGCCCGTAGCCGCCGTCGTCAACGCTTGTGGTGAGCAGCTCGAAAGCGAACTTGATGGCGTCTTCCTTGAAGTAGTCGCCAAAGGAGAAGTTGCCGCACATTTGGAAGAACGTCCCGTGGCGGGCCGTCTTTCCCACTTCCTCGATGTCTCCGGTGCGGATGCATTTCTGGACGCTCGTGGCACGGCTGTACGGGGGTTCTTCGCGCGCAGTCAGGTACGGAATGAACGGCACCATTCCGGCGACGGTGAAGAGAAGGGACGGGTCGCTGGAAACGAGCGACGCGGAGGGAACGGCGGTGTGGCCCTTGCTGACAAAAAAGTCCACCCAGCGTTTGGTGATCTCCTGCGACTTCATTAGCTGATTACTTACCCTTCTCAAATCCACTGCACGTCATGTGCGCGGTACCGGCTGGTGCCGTTCCGCAGTTTTCCATTCTGCCCTGTTGCGGGCGTGGGAGCGAACCGCTCCGCTATCGGCGGCCGGCTCCGGCGTCGTCAATACCCAACGCCGCCCTAAGGTCCTCTTCCCGTTGGTGCATGCCTGTCCGGACCGCGTCGGCGAAATCGAACAAGCCGTCAGCCATCCGGCCCACGGCACGGTTCAAGCCATCAGGACCGATGTTCGCCTGGGCCTCAGTGATCTTTCGGAAGGCAATGACGCCGATGGCGACGCCGATGCCCATCCACACAATTCTTTTCATGGGTTTCTCTTTTCCCTATATCTACGACCGCGGAGGTCAGCGGCTGCGGCGGCCGGAGGAAGGGCCGCGACGTCCGGCGAAAGCCGAGCGCACGCCATAGCTGAACGCAGCCACCTTGATCAAGGGAGAGCCCACCGTGGCCGCCACCAGCGAGGACAACGCGGAGATGTTGGCCGAGGCGTCGGAGACGTTGGAGGCGATCCCGTCAACCTTCTTCAGCTGCTGGTTGGTGGTGGAAACCGTAGCGGTCACTTCATCCATCAAGGGCGTTGCGCCGTCACTGATGGACCGGATGGAGGTCCGGACCTCGTCGAACACGCCACCCAGCTTCAAGATTGGCACAGCCAACAACAACACAAGGAGCGCGAAGACTCCTGCTGCGATGAGGCCGGCGATGTCGCCACCAGACATAGAACTCTTCTCCTAGGGTTGTTGCATTGCCCTGCACCAGCCGTCGAACGGCTTTGGACAAGGCCTCCCCAGTACCTTACCCACTTTGGACCGGTACCTTACATACAAAGAAGCCCGCGGCATGTGCCACGGGCTTCTTTGTATGCGCTGCTTGAATTTAGCGAGCGTAGAATTCGACGACGAGCTGCTCTTCGCAGATCACGGGGACCTCAGAGCGCTTGGGGCGACGAACCAGGCGTGCCTGCAGGGCGTCGATCTTGACGTCCAGGTATGCCGGCACGTTGTTCAGAACGTGTGCGCCTGCAGCTGCCACCTGGAACGGGGGCATGACCTCGGAGCGGCTGTGAACGTGGATGAGCTGGCCTTCACCAACGCGGAAGGACGGGCGGTCCACGCGGATGCCGTCAACCATGATGTGGCGGTGCACAACCAGCTGGCGGGCCTGTGCGATGGTGCGGGCGAAGCCTGCACGGAGCACGAGGGCGTCCAGACGCATTTCGAGCAGCTCAACCAGGTTTTCACCGGTCAGGCCCTTGGTGCGGCGTGCTTCTTCGAAGGCACGGGTCATCTGGGCTTCGCGGATGCCGTACTGGGCGCGCAGACGCTGCTTTTCGCGCAGACGTACGGCGTAGTCGGAGTCCTGCTTCTTGCGGGCACGGCCATGCTCACCGGGGCCGTACGGGCGGCGCTCCATGTACTTGGCGGCCTTGGGGGTCAGAGCGATGCCGAGTGCACGCGAAAGGCGTGCGGTACGGCGAGCACGAGTGTTGTTAGCCACTTGTGTCCTTCCAATTACTGCGGTGTGTCAGTGTTACTGGCCTCCATCAGGGAGAGCATCGGCCAACCGCTGCCTCTTGCTACTAGCCCGGGCGCACAGCACTGTTGAAGGAATCTTCAGTGGGATTGTGCGTCGGGCCATGCCAGACAAGGATCAATCGTACCATGCACAACGTGGTTGACGCCCTGTGGCCCTTCGAGTGGGACGGGTGCCATTGCCTACTCCCCGCGCACTATCTTGCGGAGCCGTTCCAGCCTGGCGGCAATGTCCCGTTCGGCACCGTTATTGGTGGGCTGGTAGTAGTCCTTCCCCACCAAATCGTCGGGCGGGTATTGCTGGGTTGCCACACCGTGCGGTTCGTCGTGGGCGTACTTGTAGCTCTTGCCATGCCCCAATTGCTTTGCACCGGGGTAGTGCGCATCCCGCAAGTGCATGGGAATGCCGCCGCCAAACCCTGCCCTGACATCGGCCACCGCTTTGTTCAAGCCCATGTACGCGGCATTGGATTTAGGCGCGGTAGCCAAATGGACCACAGCTTCGGCGAGGACGATCCGCCCCTCCGGCATGCCGATCAACTGCACCGCCTGGGCCGCCGCCACTGCCGTCTGCAGCGCCGTGGGATCGGCCATTCCAATGTCTTCAGCGGCGGAAATCACGATGCGTCGTGCAACGAACCGTGGATCTTCGCCCGCTTCAAGCATGCGGGCCAGGTAATGCAGGGCGGCATCGACATCCGAGCCACGGATGGATTTGATGAAAGCACTGGCGACGTCGTAATGCTGGTCCCCGGCACGGTCATAGCGAACCGCCGCGGCGTCCAAGGCACGCTCGGTATGCCGCAGTTCCACCAGCACCGGAGCGTCAGGGGAGCCGTCGTAGGCGAGGCCCGGTTCGCCGTCGTCGTTGGTTGCTTCAGCGTCGACGGATTCTCCAGCGTCGCGGTCATCCCCCGGCACGGCACTGGTACCGTCCGGTTCGGAAGGCCCGACGGCGGTACTGTCACCGAACGCGACCCCGGCAGCGGCTTCCAGCGCGGTCAACGCCCTGCGGGCATCGCCGCCGGAGAGGCGCACCAAGTGGTCCAGCGCCTCCGGGCTGAGCTCCACGCGTCCGGCAAGGCCGCGGGCATCGGCGACGGCCCGTTGCAGCAGTCCCCCAATGTCGTCATCGGTGAGCGGCTTCAGCGTCAGCAGCAGCGACCTCGACAACAGGGGCGACACCACTGAGAATGATGGGTTTTCCGTGGTGGCGGCGACGAGCACCACCCAGCGGTTCTCGACACCCGGTAGCAGGGCGTCCTGCTGGGCTTTGTTAAAGCGATGGATTTCGTCCAGGAAGAGGACGGTGGTTTTCTTATAGAGATCGCGGGCCGTCAAGGCCTCATCCATGACGCGCCGGACATCTTTGACGCCTGCGGTGATCGCAGACAATTCCACGAACTTCCTTCCGGGACCCCGCGCGATCACATGGGCCAGCGTGGTTTTGCCCGTTCCTGGAGGCCCCCAAAGGATCACAGAGCTCGGTCCGGCGGGACCGGCAGCTTCGGCCCCGGCTGCCAACTGCCGCAGCGGTGAACCATGACCCAACAGGTGCTGCTGCCCCACGACGTCGTCCAAAGTGCGGGGGCGCATCCGCACTGCCAAGGGACTACGCTGAGACGCCATCCAGTGTGCGTCGGAAGGCCCCCCGTGGGAATGCGGCGTGGCCGGCAGTTCCTCCGACTCGTCGTCGTTGTCAGCACCGGCACCAAAGAGATCTTCCACATGGATAGGCTACTCATAGTTCCAGCAAAGGAGACATCAGCCATGGACCGCCGAGCATCTGCCCCGCGCCACCAGGCCATCCGGACCGCCCTGGTGTCCGCCACCAGGTTGCAGGGTTGGGTGGAACGGTTCGCGGCCAGCCACGGTCCCGTGGTGGAAGACCTCGACGACGGCGGCCTCCTCCTGCGCGCAGCCGACGGAGCCACCGCGCTGCTGAGGGCGCCATGGCCGTCGGACGGACGCCCAGGCCGAGGGGGCAGCGAACTCCACCGCCTCGCCTCGCTGGCCGCCCAGGAGCGGGGGCTGGGCCTGGTGCTGGTCCGGCGCGGCGGTTATGCCGTGGCCTCGGCCAGCGGCACCACTATCCTCGCCTCGAAGAGCGGCAACCGCTTCATCGATGCCAGATCCACGGCGGAACATGCGGCCAGGATCTTCACGGGGCACCGGATGGAGTACATCGTTCCCGGCGGAGACAGGGCCTTAGTGGATCAGGTCCTTGCGCAGCCGGTCCTCAAGGCGTACACAAGCCGCGCACGGCTGGCATTCCTGGACATCCAGGAGATCAAATCCGCGGCCCTGCAAAAAGCGGCAGCAGACGCCTGCTCGATCCGGATCACGGTGACCGATCCGGATCCGGCGGGTTAGCAGCCTCCAAGGGCACGTTTCAGGGGCGCCTGCCGGTACTCGTAGCTGCCGTTGTCCATGAATCCAGCCTGTGTGTACAGCGACTGTGCCCCGTGGTTGGCGGCCGTGACCAAAAGCCAGACCCCCTTCAGATCCCGCCCAGCGCCGGCATGCAGCAACGCGGCCAGTACCTGGGCGGCGTATCCGCGCCGGCGGTGCCCGGCAGAGGTCGCCATGCCGTAGATACCGCCCCAGCCATCAACCAGGGCGAGGCGCCCGACGGCGGCGGGGACGCCGTCGTCGTCCCTCACCATGGCGTACAGCGCCGGGCAGGCGGTGAGGATCCTGTGGGCGACGGACACTTCGGCCTCACCGCCGCGGCCATCGACGGACCACCAGAGACGGAGCCATTCCTCAGAAGGCAGTTCGAGCATCTCCACCTTCGGCGGACAGGGCGGCACGTCGTCCAGGCTGCGGAGCATGATCTTCGTTTCGGACTGCCGGGTGAAGCGCCGGCGGTCCAGGACATCGTTGAGGGCCGCGCTGCGGCAGTCATCGAACACTTGGAAAATCAACGGCAGGCGGCGGCGCCTGTACCACTCCGAGGCGGCGTTGACGGATCGCTCAAGGTCAGCGGCAGACTCCAGGCCTGTGGCTACTGCATGACCGTCCGCACTATATGCCGGATTGGCCGGCCACACAGAATTAGCCCGCTGTGTCACCCCGTTCGAAGCACGGAGCACCCACTTCATTGCGCCTTCGCCAACAAGGTCTTCACGCTCAAGGGCCGGCCAGGCCTTGTCCATGAGCGTTTCCAGGAAAGTTTGCTCCAGCATCCAGCAGCACCTTTCGTTGAGGGAGTCTTCGGGTGAAACGCCAAAGGCCCCCCACCGGAGTGGAGAGCCTTTGGTGACCGTTTAGACGGTGGTGGTTTCCGGCTTGGCTGCAGGTTTGGCTTCGGGCTTGAAGTCGACGCCTGCTTCCTTGCGCTGCTGCGGGGTGATCGGTGCAGGAGCGGCCGTCAGGGGATCATAGCCGTTGCCCGACTTCGGGAACGCAATGACGTCGCGGATGGACTCCACACCGGCGAGCAAGGCCACAACGCGGTCCCAGCCGAGGGCCATTCCGCCGTGCGGAGGGGCGCCGTACTTGAAACCTTCCAGCAGGAAGCCGAACTTGGTTTCGGCGTCTTCCTTGTCCAGCCCCATGAGCTGGAAGACCCGTTCCTGTACTTCGCGCTGGTGGATACGGATGGAACCGCCACCGATCTCGTTGCCGTTGCAGACGATGTCATAGGCGTACGACAGTGCGGATTCAGGGTCTTGATCGAAGGTGTCCAGGAACTCCGGCTTGGGCGAGGTGAACGCGTGGTGCACTGCCGTCCACTGTCCTCCACCCACAGCTACGTCACCGGAAGCGACGGCCGCGGCGGCGGGCTCGAACATGGGAGCATCGACGATCCAGACAAACGCCCAGTCGTTGGGGTCGATCAGGCCGGTACGGTGACCGATTTCAACGCGGGCAGCACCCAGCAGGGCGCGTGCCGCCGACTTCTCACCGGCGGCGAAGAAGATGCAGTCACCAGGCTTGGCGCCCACGGCGTCCGCCAGTCCGGCCCGCTCGCCTTCCGTGAGGTTCTTGGCAACGGGGCCAGCGAGCTCGCCGTCCTCCTTGAAGAGCACGTAGGCAAGGCCCTTGTGTCCGCGCTGCTTGGCGAATTCCTGCCAGCCGTCCAGCGTACGGCGGGGCTGCGAAGCTCCGCCGGGCATGACCACTGCGCCGACGTACGGTGCCTTGAACACGCCGAAGTTGGTGTCCTTAAAGAAGTCCGTAAGCTCAGTCAGCTCCACGCCGAAGCGCAGGTCCGGCTTGTCCGAGCCATACTTGGCCATGGCATCCAGGTACGTCATGCGGCGGATCGGGGTGGGGATCTCGACGTCGATGAGCTGCCACAGCGCCTTGACGATTGCCTCGCCCAGCTCAATGACATCGTCCTGGTCCACGAAACTGGCTTCGATGTCGAGCTGGGTGAACTCCGGCTGGCGGTCCGCACGGAAGTCCTCGTCACGGTAGCAGCGGGCAATCTGGTAGTACTTCTCAAAGCCGCCCACCTGGAGCAGCTGCTTGAAAAGCTGCGGCGACTGCGGCAGGGCATACCAGGAACCCGGCGCCAAGCGTGCCGGGACAACGAAGTCGCGGGCGCCTTCCGGCGTCGAACGCGTCAGCGTGGGCGTCTCAATTTCGACGTAGCCGCGCTGGTGCAGCAGCTCGCGGGCCACACGGTTGGCCTCCGAACGCAGGCGCATGTTGCGGGCGGGGCCGGGACGGCGAAGGTCCAGGTAACGGTGCTTAAGGCGTGCTTCCTCGCCAACTTCAACGTGTTCGTCGATCTGGAACGGAAGCGGCTCAGAGGTGTTGAGGATGACCACCTTGTCGGCGATCACCTCGATGTCACCCGTCGCCAGAGCCGGGTTTTCGTTGCCTTCGGGACGCTTGTTGACGGTACCCGTCACCTGCAGGACGTACTCGTTCCGCAGGCCATGGAAGACCTCTTCCTCACGGACTACCACCTGGGCGACACCGGACGCGTCACGCAGGTCAACGAATGCAACGCCACCGTGATCACGGCGGCGGCCCACCCAGCCGGCCAGGGTAACGGTTTGTCCAATGTGCTCGGAGCGAAGTGATCCGAGGTCATGTGTGCGCAGCACAGCATTCCTTTCAGCATGAAATTTATAGGGACCGCTGCAATGGCGGTCCCGTCCGAGTTTACCCGCCCCGGCCGCGGCTCCCGCCAAGTAGCGGAACAAGCGATGCCTGTATCAGGCGGTGGTGACGCGGACGTACAAGTCCTCTTCCGACGGCGTCCATTCTGCGGGGTCGGCGTCAACCTGCTCACCGGTGCGGATGTCCTTGACCTGGTGCTTGCCGTCGTCGTCGGTAAACCACACGAACGGGATTCCGCGCCGGTCGGCGAACTTGATCTGTTTGCCGAACTTCTCGGCCTTCGCAGCAACTTCGGTCGCGATGCCCCTCCCCCGCAGTTGTGCCGCGATATCCTGCGCCGCAGACCAGCTGTCGTCCGTATTCAAGGCAACCAGGACCGCTGTAGGGACCGAGCGCGATGCCGTCGCCAGTTCCTGGCTGAGGATGCGCGATACGAGCCGCGTCACACCGATGGAAAGGCCGACTCCGGGGAACTTGCGGTTGCCCTTGCTGGCCAGGGCGTCATAGCGGCCACCGGAGCAAATGGAACCGAGCTGTTCGTGGCCCACCAACACGGTTTCGACGACAGTTCCGGTGTAGTAATCCAAGCCGCGGGCGATGCTCAAATCGGCAACCACCTTGCCCGGGGCACGCTGCACGGCCGCTTGGATGACCTGCTCCAGCTCGTTGAGCCCTTCCTCCAGGAGCTCATCGGTGACGCCCAAAGCGCGTACCTGCTGGACGAAGGAGGTGTCTTCAGTGCGGATACTTGCCAGTTCCAGGGCCAGTCCGGCTTGCTCGTCCGTGGCACCGAGCTCGCTCTTCAACAGCTCGGCCACCCTCCCAGCGCCGATCTTTTCCAGTTTGTCGATGCTGCGCAGGACCCCGGCAGTGTCCGTCAGGCCGATGCCGCGATAGAAACCCTCGGCCAGCTTCCGGTTGTTGATCCGGAGCCGGAAATCAGGAATCGGCAACGCGCTCAGTGCCTCGGCAATGACCAGGGCAATCTCGACGTCGTAGCGGAACGGAAGCTCGCCGTCGCCCACCACATCGATGTCCGCCTGGGTGAACTCACGGGCGCGGCCTTCCTGCGGCCGCTCGCCACGCCAGACCTTCTGGATCTGGTAGCGGCGGAACGGGAATGCCAGGTACCCGGCGTTCTCCACCACGTAACGGGCGAAGGGAACAGTCAGGTCGAAGTGCAGTGCCAAGGCGTTGGGATCCGCTTTATCTGACTTCGCAGCCTCACCCTCGTCATCCTGGAGCCGGCTCAGCCCGTAAACCTCTTTGTCGATCTCGCCTTTGCGGAGCAGCTGCCCCACAGTTTCCACTGCCCTGGTCTCGATGGACGAAAACCCGTGCAACTCGAACGTCTTGCGGAGCGTATCCAGCACATGGAGCTCCACCAACCGCTCCTGGGGAAGCCACTCGGGGAATCCGGACAGGGAGGCGGTACGTGCCATGGTGGAAATGTCTCCTCGAAGAAAGCTGACGCTGTTACAGGACCCACAGCTTTAAAACGCCCGTACGGCGTTTACAGGGCGGGCGTCCAGCCGGTCATGCATAAACTATGTGCGGCAGCCAGTTTATGCTTTCCGCGCGTGCACATCTAATGCAGCATGCCCGGGTTCCTGTCGGCGGCCCCGGAAGTGGACACAATCAGGAGGACTCTTGGCAACAAGGTCGCGGGATGACCGCGAAGCGAAACGTCGCATCAGGCAGATGGAAGCCAAGCGTGCCCTGCGGCAGGAACAGGGCAAGCGGCGCAAACGCGACAACACCATCGCCATCGGCGCGGGTACAGCGGCAGTGATCCTCGCCGTCGTGCTTCAACTGACCGTCTTCAGCTCCAACCCCACCGAGGCTGAGTTCGCTGCTGCAGAAGCGGGCCTTAGTTCTCCGTCCGCTTCCCCGTCTGCGTCTGCGTCCAACAGTCCGGACGTTCCCAGCCCGGACACGGCCGCTGGAAAAACGTTCACCGGCGAGCTCGCGCTGAACAGCGGAGTGGTGGGCGTTGAGCTGAACGGAACGGCTGCACCCCAGGCCGCGGCAGTGTTAAAGTCGCTCAGCGACTCCAGCTACTACAACGGCAAGTTCTGCCACCGCCTGACGACCTCGGAAACCTTCGGGCTGCTGCAGTGCGGCGCCCCCTCCGAAGACGGCGCGGACGACCCCAACTACCGCTGGGGTCCGTTGGAAAACACGCCCGCAGACAACAAGTACCCCGCGGGGACAATTGCAGTGGCCCGCAGCGGGAACAATGCCTACGGCAACGGACACCAGTTCTTCATCGTCTACAGGGACACCACCATTCCAGCTGACACGGCCGGTGGATACACCGTAGTGGGCAAGGTGACCAGCGGGTTGGACGTGGTCACCAACATCGCCGCCGCAGGACTGAAAACCGGCGAAAGCACCAGTGACGGCGCCCCTGTGGCACCTGTCACGATAGACTCGTTTTCTCTGAAGTAACCAACTCCAGGCCCCGGCCCGGGGTGCATTACCTGAGCAGTCCCTCCAAGCGAAAGACTTTTAGCGGTGACAGACAGTCAGAAATCCGACGAAACAGCAGTAGTGGCCAACGAAGAAGAAGCCGTCGAGGCGACCAGCCCCGACAATGTGGAAACCTCAGTGGCGCCGGCAGCTGCACAAGAACCAGCGCCTGTTGATCAGGCAGCAGCCGGGACCGGGACAGCAGCCGGGGACAACCCGGCACCTGCCGGGACGCCCGAGGCACAAGCAGCCGCAAGTGAGCCGGCCGCACCGCGACCTGCCCCGTCAGCGGCCCCGACCCCTGCAGCTCTTGCGGCCCGCCCCAAGGCTCCTGCCGCCGTCGTTCCCGCTGCCCCGGCCGTGTCCGCCGCATCGCTCGCCGAGGCAGCCAAGTGGGGCCGTGCCGAAGGTGACGGCCACGTGTTCCTGACGCTGGATGGTGAGGAGATCGCCGTCGGCCAGTACCCAGGTGTCAGTCCCGACGAAGCCCTGGGGTACTTCGCCCGGAAGTTCGACGACATTATTGCCCAGGTTGTCCTGCTGGAACACCGTGTCGAATCCAAGGCCCCGGCCACGGACATGCAGAAGACTGTCACTCATCTCCGCGAACAACTTGCAGAGCGCACCATGGTGGGCGATATCCGGTCCGCTGAAGCACGCCTGGATGCCCTTTCCACCCAGATCGTGGAGCTGGAGAAGTCAGAGAAGGCAGCACACGAGGCTGTGCGGGCCGGCGAACTCGCTGCACGTGAAGCGATAGTGTCCGAAGCCGAATCCATTGCCGGGCAGGATCCTGCCCAGATTCAATGGAAGACCTCCAGCGCCCGCATGAACGAATTGTTTGAAACCTGGAAGGCGGCGCAGAAGAGCGGCGTACGTTTGGGTCGAAGCAACGAGGACGCATTGTGGAAGCGGTTCCGTTCGGCGCGCACCGTTTTTGACCGTCACCGCCGCGCCTACTTCTCTCAACTTGACAGCAACAATTCCGCGGCGAAGTCAGCCAAGGAAGCGCTGATCGCCGAGGCCGAGGCCCTCTCCTCTTCCACCGACTGGGGATTCGCCGCAGGTGAATACCGCAGGCTGATGGACCAGTGGAAGGCCACCCCCCGGGCGAGCCGCAAGGATGACGACGCACTGTGGGGCCGGTTCCGCGCCGCCCAGGATGTCTTCTTCAGCAACCGCCAGGCAGCCAACGACCAGATCGACCAGGAGTACACCGCCAACCTGGTGGTTAAGGAGCAGCTCGTAGCCGAAGCGCAGGCCCTGCTTCCCATCAAGGACCTCAACGCGGCCAAGAAGGCCCTCCAGTCCATCAGGGATCGATGGGAAGATGCCGGCAAGGTTCCCCGTGGGGACATGGGACGCATCGAGGCCGGACTCCGCAAGGTTGAAGACGCCGTCAAGGAAGCCGAAGAAGAGAAATGGCGCCGGAGCAACCCGGAGACCAAGGCACGCACCAACAGCGCCCTCTCGCAACTCGAAGCTGCCATCGCCGGCCTCAAGGATGACCTTGAGAAGGCTGAAAAGGCAGGCGACCAGCGCCGTATCAAGACTGCCCGGGAGGCTTTGGAGGCCCGCCAGGCGTGGCTGGACCAGATTCAGCGCTCTGCAAGCGATCTCGCTTAGCGCTCCTGGCTTTGGCAGTACCGCAGGCTCCGTTCCGGTTATCCACATAACCGGAACGGAGCCTGTACTGGTTGCGCGGCCGCGCGGAATGATCAGTGGATGGACCCCGCTGTCGCCGCCCCGCACTTATCGGAGCCGGCCATCCCAGAGCTTTACTCCCCCCACCGGATCTTCACATGGAACGAACTCCAAAGCATGGCCTTCGACGGCATCCTGCTGCCGCTCTACGGGAAGAGTTACGCCTCGCCGGGCACCGCGATCACCCATCGCCTCCGGGCACGCGCAGCAGCCCTCACAGTTCCGGAACGGATCCGGACCAAAGTAGTAGCCGGCCGCCTCACGGCCGCGTGGATCTACGGGTGTGCGAACCCTCCGGAGCGCCTGTCACTCCTGGTTGATGCGAAGCACCGCATTTCAAGTCTCCGCGGAAGCACTGCCTGCAGCCTCCATGAGGTGCGGCTGGGTCAGATGGACGTCGTAAGTCTTGGCGGGATGCTGGTGAGCAGCCCGCTCCGCACCGCAGCGGACA
The DNA here is from genome assembly GCF_040546855.1 of Paenarthrobacter sp. 4246. Classification (NCBI taxonomy): domain Bacteria; kingdom Bacillati; phylum Actinomycetota; class Actinomycetes; order Micrococcales; family Micrococcaceae; genus Paenarthrobacter; species Paenarthrobacter sp. 4246. Next base: position 134,916 of record NZ_JBEPOP010000003.1, on the reverse strand, counting down.
TTGCCTTGCACGTGGAAAGTGACCGCGCCTTGCCTGCCTTGAGGCGCCTCCTGGCCAAGGAAGATTTGGGAATCCGCTTGAGACTCCTCACGCTGGCCGTGGAGGCAGCACCGCGCGTTCCCCACAAGCGGCGTGCGCTGGCCACCCTTGCACACCTTGCCGCCGTCTAGCTGCGCCGCCTGTTACCCGTGGTGCGGTAGACATCGAAGACGCCATCAATACGGCGCACGGCATTCAGGACGTGGTGCAAGTATTTGGGGTCGCCCATTTCGAAAGCGAACTTTGAGATGGCAACCCTGTCGCTCGAGGTGTGCACCGAGGCAGCGAGGATATTCACGTGGTTTTCGGACAAAATCCGCGTCACGTCGGACAACAAGGATTTACGGTCCAATGCCTCCACTTGGATTTCCACCAGGAAGACGCTCGACTGTGTGGGGGCCCATTCCACTTCCACGATTCTGTCCGGCTGGTCCCTGAGTCCCGAAACGTTGGTGCAATCGGTCCGGTGGACTGAGACACCCGAGCCGCGGGTGACGAATCCCAGGATGGGGTCCGGCGGAACCGGTGTGCAACAACGGGCCAGTTTGACCCAGACGTCGCCCACACCGCGGACGATGACTCCGGAGTCCGAGAATTTGGATTTTGCAACCTGCGTCGGAATGCTGACTTCGTCGAGGTCTTCATCCGGAGTCTCGTGGCCTCCCAAGTGCTCGACGAGTTTTTCCATCACGGACTGGGCGGAGGTATGTCCATCACCGACGCCTGCGTAGAGACCGGAAATATCCACGTAGTGGAAGTCTTCGGCCACCGCAGACAAGGCATCGTGCGTCATCAGGCGCTGCAACGGCAGGTTCTGCTTCCGCATGGCCCGCGTCAGCATGTCCTTGCCGCGATCGATTGCCTCTTCGCGGCGTTCCTTGGTGAACCACTGACGGATCTTGTTACGTGCACGTGCCGACTTGACGAAGTGTTGCCAGTCTTGGCTGGGACCGGCTCCTTCAGCTTTGGACGTGAAGATCTCCACCCAGTCGCCATGGTTCAGCTCGCTGTTGAGCGGGACCAATTTGCCGTTGACGCGGGCACCGATGGTCCTGTGGCCGACCTCCGTGTGGACGGCGTAGGCAAAATCGACGGGAGTCGATCCCGCGGGCAGAGCCATGACCTCACCCTTTGGGGTGAAGACGAAAACTTCGCGTGCATTTATCTCATAACGCAGGGAGTCCAGGAACTCGCCGGGGTCCGACGTTTCCTGCTGCCAGTCCACCAAGGACCTCAACCAGCCCATGTCCCCATCGCGCGGGCTGCCGGGGCCCTGCGCCGTGCGGTTTGGCTGGTCCTTGTATTTCCAGTGCGCTGCCACACCGTACTCGGCCCGGCGATGCATCTCATGGGTTCGGATTTGGATCTCCACGGGCTTGCCGCCCGGGCCGATGACCGTGGTGTGCAGCGACTGGTACATGTTGAACTTGGGCATGGCGATGTAGTCCTTGAACCGCCCCGGAAGGGGATTCCATCGCGAATGCAAGGTACCCAGGGCTGCGTAACAGTCCCGGACCGAGTCCACCAGGACGCGCACGCCCATGAGGTCGTTGATGTCGTCGAAGTCCTTATCCCGGACGATCATCTTCTGGTAAATGGAATAGTAGTGCTTGGGACGCCCGGTAATGGTCGCCTTGATCCTGGCTGTGCGCAGATCATCTGCTATCTGGTTGCGAATGACACTGAGGCTCTTTTCGCGCTCCGGCGTGCGGTCCCCCACCATGCGCACGATTTCCTCATACACCTTGGGGTACAGGGCAGCGAAGGACAGGTCTTCGAGCTCCCACTTGATGGTGTTCATGCCCAGGCGGTGAGCCAATGGGGCAAAGATCTCCAGCGTTTCGCGAGCCTTGCGGGAGGAGGACTCAGCGGAGACAAAGCGCCACGTTCGGGCGTTATGCAAGCGGTCGGCCAACTTGATCATCAGGACCCTAATGTCCTTGGCCATGGCCACAACCATCTTGCGGACGGTCTCTGATTGCGCGGCTTCGCCAAAGCTGACCTTGTCCAGCTTGGTCACGCCGTCCACCAGCATGGCAACCTCGGGACCAAAATCGCGCGTCAGGTCAGCGAGTGTGTAGGGGGTGTCCTCCACGGTGTCGTGAAGCAACGCCGCTGCCAGAGTGGTGCCTGTCATTCCGAGTTCAGCCAGGATAGTGGCCACGGCCACCGGGTGGGTGATGTAGGGATCACCACTCTTGCGTTTCTGGCCCTGGTGGCTTCGCTCCGCAACGGCGAAGGCCCGCTGGATCAGGTCAAAGTCCTCTTTGGGGTTGTTGGCCCGTACTGTCCGCAGCAAAGGTTCGAGGATCGGAGAGTACGGAGCCACACCACGCCCGGTCAGACGGGCCAGACGGGAACGTGTACGCTCCCGACGCCCCGGGAAGGTTGGACGCGCGCCAGGGGTATCCACCGGAACAGCTCCCGCAGTCCGTCCAGCCATGCTTGTTGCTGGAACCGCCACAGCATTGTGGCCGTCTTCCCCGCCCGCCGGTGGTGCCGACGTCGCACGTTCTTCCACAGAAGTACCCCTCACAACCGAATAATTCTCTAAGTCTATTCCCGTAAGTGAATGCTTCTGCAAATGGGCAGCACATGACGCACGGGACGGGCAAGTCAAAAAGCCGGTCCCCGCGAAAGTGCGGGGGCCGGCTCTTTGGTCAAACAGAGGCGTTGCGACGGGTCTAGACGGTGACGTCGGCCCGGCGGTGGGCTACCTTCTTGGCCTGCTTTACGAGTTCCGGTTCACCTTGGCGCAGCCAGGCGTACAGGGGCGCAGCAATGAAGATGGTGGCTGCCGTACCGATGAGGATGCCGACGAACAACGCCAGCGAGAGGTCACGCAGCGTGCCCGCACCCAGCAGACCGGCTCCGATGAAGAGGATAGCTGCCACCGGGAGCACGGCCACCATCATGGTATTGATGGAGCGGACCAGTGTTTGGTTGACGGCCAGGTTGACCTCTTCGGCGAACGTACGGCGGGTGGAAGTGGAGATATCGGCCGTGTTCTCGCGGATCTTGTCGAAGACCACCACGGTGTCGTAGAGCGAGTAGCTCAGGACCGTCAGGAAGCCGATGATGGCCGACGGCGTCACCTCGAAGTCGCTCAAGGCGTAGACACCCGCTGTGGTGAACATCGTGACAAGCATGCCCACGAGAGCCGACAAAGACATCTTCCAGGTTCTGAAGTACAGCGCCATCAGGACGGCAGCCAAACCTACAAAGACCACCAGGCCGATGAGTGCCTGCCTGGTGACATCCTGTCCCCAGGTGGGGCCAACAAAGTTGGACGTCACTTCATTCTCGGTAACGCCATAGGCGCTGGTAAGGCCATCCTTGATGCGGTTGGTCTCATCATCAGTGAGCTGGTCGGTTTGGATCCGCATGGTGTTGCCCGCGACGTTTGCCACGCGGGGGATGGCGCCGGGTACGACGTCGTGCACAGCCTTTTCGCCGAGGCTGGCGTCCGTGGTGCTCACGTTGGAGACGGTGAACTCCGAGCCGCCCCGGAATTCGATGCCAAGGTTGAAACCACCCTTGGCCACCGGAATGAGGATGGACAGGGCCACCGCGACGGCCGCAATGATGAACCAGATCTTCTTCGAATTGACGAAGTTGTACGAGCGCTTGCCCGTGTACAGCTCATGGCCGAAGGTTGCGAAGCTCGTAGTCATTACTTCTCCTCCTTGGTTGCCTTGGAGGAACCAGTCAACTGGCCCTTCTCGGCAAGGCGCCGTTCGGCGATGGTCATGCGACGTTCAGCTTCGGCCACTGCCCCGGTGTTCCGCGCACGAACAGCCGTGGGCTTCTCATCAGGTGTACGGAGCCGTCCCGCGCCACGGTACAAGGGCACTGCGCCAAGACGGTCCGGGGAAAGGCCTGAGAATCGGTGACCTTCCCCGAAGAACTTGGTGCGTGCCAGAACCTGCAGCATGGGGTGGGTAAACATGAACACCACCAAGAGGTCGGCAAGGGCTGTCAGGCCCAAAGTGAAGGCGAAGCCACGCACGTTGCCGACAGCCACGAAGTAAAGCACCAGGGCAGCAAGGAGGTTGACTGCCTTGGAGGCAAGGACAGTTCGCTTGGCCCGCTTCCATCCGTTTTCGACGGCTGATACCAGTCCGCGGCCTTCGCGCAGTTCATCGCGGATGCGCTCGAAGTAGACGATGAACGAGTCAGCGGTCTGGCCGATAGCCACGATCAAACCAGCCACGCCGGCGAGGGAGAGTCGATAGTTCTCGGTCCACCCGAGGATCGCGATGGCCAGATAGGTCAAGACTCCGGCCACCACCAAGGAGGCGATGGTGACAAGGCCAAGGGCCCTGTATTGGAAGAGGGAATAGACCACCACCAGCAGCAAGCCGATCATGCCGGCCAACAACCCGAGCCGGAGCTGGTCGCCACCCAGGGTGGCCGAAATCTGCTCTTGTGACTGGATCTCGAAGCTGATGGGCAAGGCACCGTAACGGAGCTGATCGGACAGCGCTTTGGCGGTTGCCTGCGTGAAGTCACCTGTGATCTGCGGGCGTCCGTCCGTGATCACTGCCAGGGAACGCGGAGCGGAAATGACTTTGTCATCCAGGACAATGGCGAACTGGGACTTTGGATCGTCAGTTCCTTGCGCCTGGGCCGCCACATAGTACTGGTTGAGCCGCTCGGTGACGGCCTTGAACTTCTCGGTGGCATCCCCGTTGAAGACGATGTTCACGCCCCAGGAGTTGGTGACCGAGCCCTGGGCGCCCTGGACCTGGGAGAAGGTTGAGTCGCTGATGTCCTGGCCCCGGACTTCTACCGGTCCAAGGATGTACTTGAGAGCCGGCGTCGTGGCCGTGGCAGCTTCGCAGGTTACGAGGGGCTTGGCCGGATCGGAGCGTTCACGCCGTTCAGTCGAAGGATTGACGCAGTCAAGTGCTTCGAATTCCTTCTGGACTTCCGGGGTGATCCAGTTGACATCACTCGCGTTGGCCGGGGCCGCCGTCGGCTTGTTCAGCTGGTCATCCGGCGTGCGTGATTCCACAGGAACGGCCGCGGGATCGCCATAGGTAATGACAGGCCGGAAGTTCATGTCGGCCGAAGCCTGGATCAAGTCGCGGGTTTCCTTGGAAGGTGTGCCCGGGAGGCTGACCACCACATTGCGGCCGGACTGGGTGCTGATCTCGGCTTCAGCAACGCCAGAGCCATCAACTCGCTGACGGATGATGGCAACTGCCTGGTTGAGCTGTTCTTCGTTGATCTCGCTGGATCCGTCAACCCTGGGCGCCAGGATCATCTGGGTACCGCCCTCAAGGTCCAAGGCAAGCTTGGGCGCCCAGCTGGCATTACCAGTCAAAACTCCGCCACCCAGGACAGCGGTGAGTACAACGAATATTGCTCCAAGCCAGGTCAGCACCCTGCGGGCTGAATTTTTGGGGCCGGTCCGTGCCATTATCGATCTTCCTGTTATCGCCGGACAGCCGCCGGCCAACGCTTGTGAGCGTCTGCCGGCGGCTCTCAGCTGCCGTAGAAGTTGCCTTGCGCGGGGGTGCCGCGCCTGACGATCCTAGTTGTCCTTCTTGTCCTCTTTGTTGAGGCGCGCGATGGTTTCTTCGGGCGTCTCAACTGCGGCAGGAGCCTCAGCATCTGCGGTAGTCAGGGAAGAAGCGTCGTCCGGCACAACCGGGGCTTCCTCAGCGGGCGCTTCGACTACCTTGGTGACGGCCTGGCGGTGAACCGTGGCCTCGTTACCCGGGGAAAGTTCGATGACAACCTTGTTCTCGGCTTCGTCGATGGAGACGATGCGGCCAAAGAGACCGAAGCTGGTCATGACGTCGACGCCGGGAGCGAACTTGGACTGCATTTCAGCCTGCTGCTGCTGGGTCTTCTTGTTGCGGCGGAACATCATGAAGACAAAGAGTCCAAGCATGACGAACAGCAAAATGGTCATTGGATCCACAGGGAAGTTCCGTTCTGTACTTACGTTTTGGTTCACGGCAACGTCCCTGGCAGATCCGCGAGGCGGCTGCATGGATCAAGGACTCGAACGTGCCGAGCGTCATACCAGTCTAGAGGGAAAAGCTGAACACGGCGTGTTAACCGATGGTATCTACGCTTTCGGCGTGGTTTTCATCCTCACCGAAGAGTGCCAGGGCTTCCTGGCCAAAGACTCCGGCCGGCACGGCGTAACCGAGGTGTGTCCACGCTGAAGCCATGGCGATACGGCCACGCGGCGTGCGGCCGAGCAGTCCTTCACGCACCAAAAACGGCTCGGCAACGGTCTCCACCGTCTCCGGCTCCTCTCCCACGGCAATCGCCAGGGTGGACAATCCCACAGGACCGCCATTGAACTTGGTGATGAGCGCTTCCAGCACGGAGCGGTCCAGCCGATCCAGTCCCCGCGCATCCACTTCATACATGTCCAAAGCCGCTGAAGCCGACCGGGCGTCAATCTGGTCAATGCCGTGGACCAGGGCCCAGTCACGGACCCGGCGGAGGAGACGGTTGGCAATTCGTGGGGTACCACGCGATCGGCCGGCGATCTCCGTAAACCCAGCCGAGTTCACCTTCAGGTCCAGCAGGCCTGCAGATCGACGAAGGACAAGCTCGAGTTCAGCCACCGAGTAAAACTCGAGGTGACCTGTGAAGCCGAAGCGATCACGCAACGGACCCGGCAGGAGGCCGGCACGGGTGGTGGCTCCTACCAGCGTAAACGGGGGCAACTCCAAGGGAATGGCCGTAGCACCGGCTCCCTTGCCCACCACAATGTCCACCCGGAAGTCTTCCATGGCCATATAGAGCATTTCCTCTGCCGGCCTGGACATCCTGTGGATTTCATCCAGGAACAGGACCTCCCCTTCGGACAGGGAGGAGAGGATGGCGGCGAGGTCTCCGGCGTGCTGGATGGCGGGACCACTGCTGATACGCAGTGGCGCGTTCATTTCCGCCGCAATGATCATGGCCAGAGTTGTCTTGCCCAGGCCTGGTGGGCCGGACATCAAAACGTGGTCGGCACTGCGTCCGCGCATCTTTGAGGCCTCAAGGACCAAAGCCAGTTGCTTACGGACGCGATGCTGGCCGACGAAATCATGCAGGTTCTTAGGGCGGAGTGCGGCCTCAATGACCCGCTCTTCCGGCTCCTCTCCCCCATTGACGAGTGACTGCTCAGCCACGGCTGCCTACGCGGTTGCCGGCGCGTGCGCCGTCCTGGCCCAGCCACCGCAGTGTGGCGCGGAGGATCTGGGCCACGTTGCCGGCCTCCACCAGCTCCGGGGAGTCGGCCATGGCTTTGTCGATGCTGCCCGTAGCGTCCTTCTCGGACCACCCCAGGCTGGTCATGGCAGCGACCACCTGAGGTTTCCACTCGGCGCTGGTGGCAGCCTGGGCAGCAGTGGCTGCGGAGCCGGTGCCATGCGGAACCAGTTTTCCCGCGAGTTCCAGGACGATCCGGCCAGCGACCTTGGGCCCAATTCCGGGGACCTTGGTGAAAGCCTTGCCATCACCGGTGTGCGCTGCCACGCGGATTGCTTCAGGCTCGTGCACAGCCAGGACGGCCAGTGCCAGCCTCGGCCCCACTCCGCTGACGCTGAGCAAGACGTCGAAGACTTCACGTTCGTCGTCATCCGCGAAACCAAACAACGTGAGGGAATCTTCACGGACGATCATGGACGTAAAGAGCTTGGCTTCGGTTCCGACTTTGAGGTGGCTCAGGGTTTGGGGGGTGGCGAAGACGCTCATACCCGCCCCGTTGAGGTCAATGACGGCGGTGGACAAACCCACGTGGGCTACGGTTCCACGGAGAAAACTGATCAAGACCCGGCTCCTGAATGATTACGGCCCAAGCGGACTATCCGAACATATCTACGAATACCCTAGCAAGGTCGGTGGGGAATCACCGTGCGCGGCGCGCTTTGGCTTCGGCGTCGGCCCAGGCCTTCTGCGCCGGAGTCAGCGAACCGGCACCGGAAGACGCACCCGTTGTGCCCATTCCGCTGCCCGCCCGCCAGGCATGGGTCAGCGCCAGGGCCAGGGCGTCTGCGGCGTCGGCCGGCTTGGGTGGAGCATCCAGGCGCAGGATCTTGGTCACGAGTTTGGTGACAGCATCTTTGTTGGCCGTGCCGCTTCCGGTCACTGCGGCTTTGACCTCAGAGGGAGTGTGCAGGGCCACCGGAATGCCACGGCGGGCTGCCGCAGCGATCACCACGCCGGAGGCCTGGGCGACACCCATCACCGTGCTGACGTTCAGCTGGGAGAAAACGCGTTCGACGGCGACGACATCCGGCTCGTGCCGGTCCAGCCATTCATCAATCGCCTCAGCGATCACCAGCAGGCGCTTGTCCAAGGTCTGGTCAGCGGAGGTTCCCACCACTCCGACGGCCACCATGGTGGCCCTGCGGTTCCGCTCAATATCCACTACGCCGATGCCGCAACGGGTAAGGCCCGGATCGACTCCCAATACGCGAAGAGTCAACTCCGGGCCTTCCTTGTTGAAATCAACATTGGTTGCTGCCCCGCCTAGTCGGCGTCGAGGGCAGCCTGCACTTCCTCGCTGAAGTCCGCGTTGCTGTAGACGTTTTGGACATCGTCCAGGTCTTCCAGTGCATCGACGAGCTTCATGAACTTCCTGGCACCATCGACATCGAGTTCCACCTGCATGGACGGAACAAATTCGGCCTCATCAGTTTCGTAGTCGATGCCGGCGTCCTTAAGGGCGTCGCGGATGGCCTGGAGGTCAGAGGGTTCGGAATGGATTTCCCAGTTCTCGCCGCTGTCCTTCACTTCCTCAGCTCCAGCTTCCAGGACAGCCATGAGGATGTCGTCTTCGCTGAGGCCGTTCTTCGGCAGGACCACAACACCCTTACGGGCAAAGAGGTAGCTGACCGAACCGGGGTCGGCAATGGTGCCGCCGTTGCGCGAAATGGCGAGGCGGACTTCCGAGGCTGCCCGGTTCTTGTTGTCGGTCAGACATTCGATCAGCAGGGCAGAACCCTGCGGGCCGCGTGCCTCGTACATGATTTCCGTGTAGTCGACTACCTCACCGGTGAGGCCGGCACCACGCTTGATGGCGCGGTCGATGTTGTCGTTGGGTACCGACGTCTTCTTGGCCTTGGTGACAGCCAACTCCAGGCCGGGGTTGCCGGCGAGGTCCGGACCGCCCATACGGGCAGCAACTTCAATGTTCTTGATCAGTTTTGCGAACGACTTTGCACGCCTGCCGTCAATAATGGCTTTCTTGTGCTTGGTGGTCGCCCATTTGGAGTGGCCTGACATGCTTTACGCTTCTCCTCTGATCATTCGAATAAAGAGTTCATGCACGCGCTTCTCCCCAGTCACTTCCGGGTGGAAGGAGGTGGCCAGCAGGTGGCCGGAGCGCACTGCAACAATTCTAGCCACTCCGTGCAAAGTAGCTGTGTGGCTGGCGTGGTCAGGATCCACCTGCGCCAGGATTTCAACGTCCGGTCCTACGCGCTCCACCCAGGGACCGCGAATGAAGACAGCGTGAACGGGGTCCACGCCGGACTCCCCGGCACTGAAGTCCAGGCCCTTGAAATCGAGATCCGTTTCGAAGGATTCACGCTGGCGCCCAAAAGCGTTGCGGCGCACAGTGATGTCCAGGCCGCCGAAAGTCTGCTGGGGGTTCCCATTAAGGTCCTTGGCCGGATCGGCGATCTCATCGGCCAGCAGGATCATTCCGGCGCAGGAGCCGTAGACGGGAAGGCCGTCGGCAATGCGCTTTTGAATCGGATCGCGCAGTTCGAAAATCCGCGACAATTTGTCGATGGTGGTGGATTCGCCGCCGGGGATGATCAGGCCGTCAACATCGTCCAGCTCGGACGGCCGGCGGATGCCCACGCCGGTGGCTCCAGCGGCCTCCACAGCGTGGATATGCTCGCGGAAGTCGCCCTGGAGTGCCAGAACGCCGATCCTGAGTCCTGAACCCACGCGCGATGAAGCGTCGGAAAGGGGGTTGGTCATTGATCCATCATAGTGGGCTGCGCCTGCCGCGGCGTCTTCTGCGACCAGCGGGGACTCCCCTCAGTCCGGGTTCCATGCCCTGACTGGGATATATTACAGAGCATGCTTTCCTTCAGCGTCCCCCTCGGCAAGCTGGTCCGCACACTGTCCCGGCTTCGGGGCGGAGGATCAGCTTTTCCCGGCCTGGTGGTTGAGAAAATCGACCCCGGCTTCATGCAGCGAACGCTGGCCTCACTCCCCCACGGAGTGGCCGTGGTCAGTGGCACCAACGGCAAGACCACCACCACCAAGATGGTGGTGGAACTCCTCGAAAGCCAAGGCCTGAAGGTCTTCACCAACCGCTCCGGCAGCAACTTCACCCGCGGCGTGGCGGCCTCCCTCCTCGGTGAAGTTGACTGGCGCGGACGGCTAGATGCCGACATCGCCATCCTGGAACTCGACGAGGCCCATGCCGTGCACTTCGTCAACAAGGTCGAGCCCCGGTTCAGCCTCCTGCTCAATGTCCTGCGCGACCAATTGGATCGCTTTGGCGAAATCGACAAAACTGCCCGCTTACTGGAGCACATCGCCTCCAGAACCACGGATACCGTGGTCCTGAACCGTGAAGATCCCCGAGTGGCCCGGATCTCTAAGATCCTTCACGACGTTGATGCACTTCACCACCCCACCGTCCGGTACTTCGGCCTCGACGAATCCCTTCGCAGCACTTTCCCGAACGACGACGAAATGCGGACCACCGGCTCCGGGCCGTCGCCGTCCGGAACTCCGGTGGCCGCGGCGGAAGGTGAACATGTAGAACTGCCGGCCGCCGACGTCGTACTTCGCCGGGTAGGCGCGCAGGACGCCGATTTCGAGTTCGACGGCAAAACGGTCAGTACTGCCATGAAGTTGCGTGGGGTCTACAACATCTTCAACGCAGCTGCCGCCTTGTCGCTGGCGCGCGCGGTCCTCGGCACCGGCCCCGTGGACACCCCCAAACTTGTCAAGGCCCTGGGCGAAGTAGCTCCCGCCTTTGGTCGCGGCGAAAGCCTCACCGTGGATGGTCAACCCCTCGAACTTGTCCTGGTGAAAAACCCCAGTGGATTCCGGCTCGGACTCAAGTCCTTCCCTGCCGGTGGGTATGCCACCATGATTGCCATTAATGACAACTACGCAGACGGCAGGGACATGTCCTGGCTCTGGGACGTGGAGTTCGAGTCATTGCGCGAGGATGGCGTGGAAGTCCTCACCGGCGTCCGCGCCTACGACATGGCGCTGCGGCTGCAGTACGACGAAGTGCCCTTCGGCGTGGTGGAACCGGACATCACTGCCGCTCTGCGCGCCTTCATCAACGGCTCCCGCGGCAAACCCAAGCGAATTTTCTGCACGTACACCTCCATGCTCGCGATCCGTCGCGAACTCGCCAAAATCACCATAGTTGAGGTGGTCTCATGACCTCGGAAGTACAGCCAAGCAAGGGGACCCTGCGCGTTCTCCAGCTATATCCCCGCGAGATGAACATTTATGGCGATTGGGGCAACGCCCTGGTCCTCCAGCAGCGCATCAAGTGGCACGGCTACACACCGGAGTTGCTCGAATACAACGTGGGTGACGAGTTCCCCGAGGACATTGACATTGTGGTCGGTGGAGGCGGACAGGACAGCGGACAGGTGGTCATCCAGGACGACCTCCAGGATCGCGCGGAACAGCTCCGGAAACTGGCGGATGGGGGCGCCCCCATGCTGGTGATCTGCGGTCTCTACCAGCTTTTCGGCAAGTTCTTCAAGACCAGCGCTGGACCCATCATTCCCGGAATCGGCATCCTCGACGTCGAAACCCACGGCACGGATGAGCGGCTCATTGGAAACGTGATCATGAAGTCCACCGAGTTCGGGGACATTCTGGGCTACGAGAACCACAGCGGACAGACCACCTTGGGTCCCGGCGTCGAACCTCTTGGTACCGTCACCAAAGGTGCGGGTAACAACAGCAAGGACGGGCACGAAGGTGCGCGCTACAACAATGTGGTGGCCAGTTACCTGCATGGCTCATTGCTGCCGAAGAACCCCGCGATAGCCGATTTCCTCATCCGAACGGCGGCCGAGCGCAAGTACGGCACCTTCGTACCGGGGACGCCCGACGACGACTACGCCCGCCTCGCGCGCGAACACGCCGCGCGCCGGCCGCGGTAGGCGCTACTTCTCCTTGGTGATCAGCAGTTCATGCGCGCCGGCCGTCGCTGCGCCCATGGACTCAACCACTTCTTTGGTTCGTTGGTAAGTGGCAGCGTCGGCTGCCGGTGATGCGCAGACTCCCTGTGGAGCGTCGCTGGCAACCGAGCACCACCGATAGGGATCGCGGACAATCACCGACGGCGCCCAGGCAAGGTCCGAAGCAGTCCAGGCACCCGCGGCGTTCTGGCTGAACTGGGCCCTCACCAGCAGTCCTTCGTTGTTGACTACGTACCAGGGCGACAGCTCCGTGACACCGTTGCCCAGTCCGTACACAATCCACGTGCCCTTGTAATTCTCGATCGGCAGCACAGAGTGGGTGTGGTGCCCGTAGATCATGGTGAACTGGCCGCTGTCCACCAACGCGTGCGCAACATCCTGCTGCTGGGCGTTGGCTTCGCTGGCATATTCGTCGCCTGCGTGCATCACTCCCAGGACGATGTCCGCTCCCAACGCCCTAGCTTGGGTTGCCTTGGCGATCATGGCGGCAGGATCAAGCTCGTCCACCAGCCACGGGTACTCGGGGATCTGGCCGTTGTGGCCGTAGGTACCGATGATGACAGCCACCTTGGCAGCCTCCGTTTGGAGCATCAGGATTTCCTTGGACTCCGCTTCCGTCCGGTAGGAACCTGTGTGCTTGAGTCCGGCTGCGTCCAGGGCATCGAGCGTCCGCAGTAGCCCGTCGGTCCCGCGGTCAATGGTGTGGTTGCTCGCCGTGGTGCAGGCCTGGTAACCAACGTCCTTGGAGGCGGTGATGATCTGCGGCGGAACATTGAAGGACGGATAGGCCGAGAAGGGCCCTTCGGGCGTCGCCACCGGTGTTTCCTGATGACAGATGGCGAGGTCGCTGTTGCGGATATAGCGTCGCTGTCCTTCAAGGAGGGGGACGAACGTGTACCCGGGGAGGCCGGCCGCCGCGGCGTCGGCCCTTGCCTGTTGCCACAACTGGGTGTGGACCAGCATGTCGCCGGTCACGGTGATGGAGGTGCATCGAAGTCCGGGGCAGGCCGGACCTTTGCCGGGAGTGGGGTTCGGCGCCGGGGTGCGGGTTGGCGTTGGTGACTCCGACGCGGGAGCAGAGGCCGCGGCGCTGCGGTTCTGGTTATCAGTTTCGGCAACGACGCCACAGGCGCCCAGTGACAATGCAGCCAACGCAGTGATTGTCACCAGTATGGCCCGCGTATGACGGATCCGTCCTGCTGCAGATGTGATGTTCCCCATGGTTTTCATCCTACGGCGGAAGGGCTGCACGCCCGGGCGCGCCGCCCTTGAGGACACGATTCTTACGTGAAAGAGTCACTTCATGACCAACCCCCTCCTGAGCCCCAGCCCCCTCCCGTATGGACTTCCTGCGTTCGCCGACCTCACCCCTGGGCACTATGCCGAGGCTGTCGATACCGGTTTGGCCGAGCACCTGCAGGACATCCAAGCCATCACGGACAACCCCGAACCGGCAACGTTCCAGAATACGGCCGTAGCCATGGAACGCTCCGGGCGCCTTCTGGACAGGGCGGCTGCAGCGTTCTTCACCGTGGTTTCGGCCGATGCCTCTGATGACATCAAGGCCTTGGAGACAGAATTGTCACCCAGGTTTTCAGCGCACCAGGACGCCGTGTACATGAACCGCGCCCTGTATGAACGGTTTGCCGCGATCGACGTCTCCGAACTTGACCCTGAATCCTCGCGCCTGGTGGAGGAATACCTGAAGGAGTTCCGGCAGTCCGGGATCCAGCTTGATGCCGCTGGACAACAACGCCTGCGGGATGTCAACGCAGAACTCTCGCGGTTGGGAACCGAATTCGGACAGCGGGTCAAGGACGGCATGAAGTCCGCTGCGCTCTTGCTCGACGACGCAGGAGACCTGGCCGGGCTGCCCGCCGAAGACGTCACGGGGGCCAGCGAGGCAGCAAAAGCTGCCGGGCACGAAGGAAAGTACCTGCTGACACTCATTCAGCCCAGCAACCAGCCCGCTATCGCGTCGCTGGAGAACCGGACCATCCGGCGTCGTTTGTATGAAGCGTCCCTGGCACGCGGCATCAGCGGTGGGACCATGGACGTGCGGGACCTCGTGTCAGCTACTGTCCGGTTGCGCGCGGAGAAGGCCCGCCTTCTGGGTTTCGCGAACTATGCCGAGCTTGTGGTGGACCAGCAGACCGCACCAAACTTCGGCGATGTGGAGGCCATGCTTGGCCGACTGGCCCCTGCCGGCGTCCGCAACGCCCAGTCCGAGGCCGAGGCCTTGGCCGCTTCGGCCGGGCATGACCTGGAGCCGTGGGACTGGGCCTACTACTCCTCCAGGGTCCGTAAGGAGAAATACGAGGTGGACGAGCAAGCGCTGCGTCCCTACTTCAGCTTGGACAGCGTCCTCTCAGACGGCGTCTTCCATGCTGCCACCCAGTTATACGGCATCACTTTCCACGAGCGGTCCGACCTTGATGGCTACCACCCGGAGGTACGCATCTGGGAAGTGCGCGACGAGGACGGCCACGGAATCGGACTGTTCCTGGGCGACTACTACACCCGTGCTTCAAAGCGTGGTGGCGCGTGGATGAATTCTCTGGTGGAACAGTCCAGCCTGCTGGGAACAAAGCCCGTGGTGATCAACAACCTCAACATCACCAAACCTGCCCCCGGCGAGCCCACGCTGTTGACCCTCGACGAGGTCCGCACCGTATTCCATGAGTTCGGCCATGCACTGCACGGGCTCTTTTCCGAGGTCACGTACCCGCGCTTCTCCGGCACATCCGTTCCCCGGGACTTTGTGGAGTACCCGTCGCAGGTCAACGAAATGTGGATCATGTGGCCCGAAGTCCTGGCCAACTACGCCCGTCATTACTCCACTGGGGAACCCCTCCCCCAGGCCACCGTGGACAAACTCAATGAATCACTGCTGTGGGGCGAAGGATTCGCCACCACCGAGTACCTTGCAGCTGCCCTGTTGGACCTGGCCTGGCATGTGCTGGGTGAAGCGGACGTTCCAGAGGACGTCATTGCGTTCGAAGCCAAGGCCCTTGCCGGCGCCGGAATTGCCCACCCGCTGATTCCACCGCGGTACCGGACGGGATACTTCCAGCACATCTTTGCCGGCGCGGGCTACGCCGCCGGCTACTACTCCTACATTTGGAGCGAAGTACTGGATGCGGACACCGTGGAATGGTTCAAGGAGAACGGCGGCCTGACAAGGGCCAACGGCGCCCACTTCCGATCCGAGCTCCTCTCACGGGGCAACAGCCGTGATTCTTTGGAGTCCTTCCGGACGTTCCGGGGCCGCGACGCAGAGCTGGAACCGCTGTTGAGGCGCCGCGGACTGGAATAGAAACGACGGCGGCCGGTCACCTCGGAAGGTGACCGGCCGCCGTTCGGTTAACTCTTACCAGCCGCGTTCTGCGAGGCGGTGGGGCTGGGGGATGTCGTCCACGTTGATGCCCACCATGGCTTCGCCCAGGCCGCGGGAGACCTTGGCGATGACATCGGGGTCATCATGGAACGTGGTGGCCTTCACGACGGCGGCGGCGCGCTCTGCCGGGTTGCCGGACTTGAAGATTCCCGAACCGACGAACACGCCGTCAGCGCCGAGCTGCATCATCATCGCAGCATCAGCCGGGGTGGCGATGCCACCGGCGGTGAACAGCACCACGGGGAGCTTGCCGGTCGCGGCGACTTCCTTGACCAGCTCATACGGGGCCTGCAATTCCTTGGCCGCAACGTAGAGCTCGTCCTCGGGAAGGGCGGCGAGCTTGGCGATCTCGGAGCGGATCTTGCGCATGTGGCCGGTGGCGTTGGAGACATCGCCGGTGCCGGCCTCGCCCTTGGAACGGATCATCGCCGCGCCCTCGTTGATGCGGCGCAGCGCCTCACCGAGGTTGGTGGCACCGCACACGAAGGGAACGGTGAAGTTCCACTTATCGATGTGGTTGATGTAGTCGGCCGGGGTCAGGACCTCGGACTCGTCGATGTAGTCCACACCGAGGGACTGCAGGACCTGGGCTTCAACGAAGTGGCCGATGCGGGCCTTGGCCATGACCGGGATGGACACGGCCGCGATGATCGCATCGATCATGTCCGGATCGGACATGCGGGACACGCCACCCTGGGCACGGATGTCGGCCGGGACGCGCTCGAGCGCCATAACGGCGACGGCACCGGCGTCTTCGGCGATGCGGGCCTGCTCGACGTTAACGACGTCCATAATGACGCCGCCCTTGAGCATCTCCGCCATGCCCCGCTTAACGCGGCTGCTGCCCGTGACGCTGTTCGCGGACGAACCGGCTTCGTTGCTTACATCTGGTGTAGACACAAAAACCCCTATGGGTAGATAAACGACCTTTTTGCCGGAGGCACGCGCAGCCACACGACCGCAATCAGCGCACACCGGGTTTTCAGGTCAAGGTGACCAAGTACTAGTAATAGTAGTCGCACGTTCCATGGTGGGAGTACATTCATTACCGCTTCGACGGGCAACAAAGGACGCTGTGGTAGGTCAGGTGCACAACCCGCGGGGGACGACTTTGGTCTTATGCCAGTTCCCTGCGGACAGGCCGCTTGTTAGCCGCTAGCCCGCAGCAGCCCCGTCGGCCTCGGCCATGGCCTGCCGGCGCACTGTGGACATACGCTGGATGATGGTAACCACGCTGGCCAGTGCCAGCAGGATCAAGGTCCCGAACAGCACTACGGGCGGTAGCCCCAATCCGGTCAGGCCGGTGATGAGCAGAACGGACGCCAAACGCTCGGCCCGTTCGGCGATGCCCACGCTGGCCTGGTACCCCAGGGACTCCGCCTTTGCCCTGGCATAGGAGACAACCATGCCCAGGACAAGGCAGACGACGGCGGCAGTTCCGATCGCGGGATCCTCACCATGGGTGAAGAACCAAATGGTGATGCCGGCAAAGATCGCGCCGTCAGCCAAACGGTCCAGGGTGGAATCCAGGAAATTGCCCCAGCCGCCACTCCTGCCTTGGAGCCGTGCCATGATGCCATCAACGACGTCGGAGAAGGCGAAGAATGCCACCACCACAGAGCCCCACCACAGGTGACCGAGCGGATAAAGCACCAAGCCACCCAGGATCACGCCTGCCGTACCTGCCATGGTCACCGCGTCAGGGGAAACCCCGATCTTGAGGAGCCAACGGGCAAGTGGTGTGAAAAGTGATGTGAAAAAGCCGCGCGCATGCCTATTCAGCATTCGACTCCCCCGGCCAGGCTTCGGCCACGAGCTTGCGGACTTCGTCCAATGTCTGCGTGATGGCCTTGGTCTGGGCGATGATCGGGAAGAAGTTGCCATCCCCGCCCCAGCGCGGGACTACGTGCTGGTGAAGATGTGCGGCGATTCCCGCGCCGCCGGTAACGCCTTGGTTCATGCCCAGGTTGAAGCCACTGGGGTTGGATACCTTCCTCAAGACCCGCATGGCGGTCTGTGTGAGTTCGGCGAACTCGGCAGTCTCTTCCACGGTGATGTCCGTGTAATCGGGCACGTGGCGGTAGGGACAAATCAACAGGTGCCCTGGGTTGTACGGGAAAAGATTGAGGACCACATAGCAGGTCCTCCCCCGGTACACGATCAGGGATTCCTCGTCCGATCGCGTGGGTCCCACACAGAACGGGCAGTCGTCCTTGTTCTTGAATTGATCCTGCCCGCCCTTGATGTAGGCCATGCGGTGCGGAGTCCACAGGCGCTGGAATGCGTCCGGCACGCCCGCCAGTCCGAAATCATCGGTTACGTCGGCGTCGCCCGGAATCCCAGCTGCCGCGCCTGTGTTCTCCTGCACCGTCTCTGCGTCCGTTCCGTCAGCTCTCGCGGTTCTTGACGGCGTCCACAATCCTGCGGACCGCCTCGGCCACGGGCACGCCGTTGTCCTGGCTGCCGTCACGGAAGCGGAATGAGACTGCGCCCGCCTCGGCATCCTCACCTCCGGCAATCAGGACGAAGGGAATCTTGTCTTTGCTGGCCGTGCGGATCTTCTTGGGGAAGCGGTCCGAGGAGATGTCCACTTCGGCCCGGATACCGGCTGCCTTGAGCTGGCCCACGACGTCGAACATGTAGTCGTTGAATGTCTCGGCCACCGGGATGCCTACCACCTGGACGGGAGCGAGCCAGGCCGGGAAAGCACCGGCGTAGTGCTCGGTGAGGACGCCCATGAAGCGTTCCACGGATCCGAACAGTGCGCGGTGGATCATGACCGGGCGCTGTCGGGTTCCGTCCGCAGCCTGGTACTCGAGCTCGAAACGCTCGGGCAGGTTGAAGTCCAGCTGGATGGTGGACATCTGCCAGGTCCTGCCGAGGGCATCCTTCGCCTGGACGGAGATCTTGGGACCGTAGAAGGCTGCTCCACCCGGATCCGGCACCAGTTCCAAACCGGAGGCAGCGGCAACCTCGGACAACGTGCGGGTGGCTTCCTCCCAAGCAGCGTCGTCACCAACGAACTTTTCTTCGTTCTTGGTGGAGAGCTCCAAATAGAAGTCGTCCAGGCCGTAGTCCTTGAGGAGGCCCAGGACAAAGTTCAGCGTAGTGGTGAGCTCGTCCTTCATCTGCTCGCGGGTGCAGTAGATGTGGGCGTCGTCCTGTGTCATGCCACGGACGCGCGTCAGGCCGTGCACAACGCCGGACTTTTCGTAGCGGTACACCGATCCGAATTCGAACAGGCGCAGGGGAAGTTCGCGGTAGGACCGGCCGCGGGAGCGGAAGATCAGGTTGTGCATGGGGCAGTTCATCGGCTTCAGGTAGTAATCCTGGGCCGGCTTGCGAACGGTGCCGTCTTCGTTGAATTCGGCGTCCACCTGCATGGCCGGGAACATGCCGTCCTTGTACCAGTCAAGGTGTCCGGAAACCTCGTAGAGGTGTCCCTTGGTGATGTGCGGTGTGTAGACGAACTCGTAGCCGGCATCCACATGGCGCTGGCGGGAGTAGTCCTCCATGGCCTTGCGGATGATGCCGCCCTTGGGGTGGAACACCGGAAGACCGGATCCCAGCTCGTCGGGGAAGGAGAAGAGGTCAAGTTCCACGCCAAGCTTGCGGTGGTCGCGTCGTTCGGCTTCGGCAATCCGCTCCTGGTAGGCCTTGAGGGCTTCCTTGGTGGGCCAGGCGGTTCCGTAGATGCGCTGGAGCTGCTGGTTGTTCTGGTTGCCCAGCCAGTAGGCAGCAGAAGAACGCGTCAGCGCGAAGGCGTTGGAGATGATTTTGGTGTTCTGCAGGTGGGGACCGCGGCAAAGGTCGCACCAAATGCTCTCGCCACTCTTACGGTCCACATTGTCGTAAATGGTGATGTCGCCGGCGCCGACCTCAACGTTGACGCCTTCAGCCGCGTCGCTTGCGTCGTTCTTCTTGCCCAAAAGCTCCAGTTTGTAGGGCTCGTTGGCCATCGCTTGGCGGGCTTCTTCTTCAGTGACCACACGGCGGACGAACTTCTGGTTCTGGTTGATGATCTTCTGCATCATCTTTTCCAGGGTCCGCAGGTCCTCCGGTGTGAACGGCTCAGCGACGTCGAAGTCGAAGTAGAAGCCGTCAGTGATGTACGGGCCGATGCCGAGCTTGGCGTCGGGGCGCAACTGCTGCACGGCCTGTGCCATGACGTGGGCGGTGGAATGGCGGAGGACGTTGAGTCCATCAGGGGAATCGATGGTGACGCCTTCGACGTCTGCGCCCTCGGCGAGGACCTGGTCAAGGTCCTTCAAGACCCCATTGACTCGGGCTACAACGACGTCGCGGCGCTCGAAGAAGAGTTCCGCGCCGGTAGTCCCTTCCGTCACCTTGGTCTCCTCGCCATCGACGATGAGGGTGATCTGTTGGGCATCTGACACGGGTGTCTCCTATTCATGGTTGAGGCTTCATAGCTTGTGGCGTACGGGGACCACAGCCAGCCACCGTCAATCGTATCTGCTTCCTCTGGGGCGGCCAAAGCAGCGCGCCGATGCCTGAAGCGGTGGCCTGTTCAGCTTCCCAAACCCGTGATGGCAAGGTTCCTGGAGATGCCATGAAGGGCACCTCGATGGGTGGATTCATCAGGTGGCTCGCCCCCGGCAGGCAGGAACTCTTTAAATGGCAATGTTTCAGGCCGGCTCAGGTCCCAGGCTTTTGTGGCGCTGAGGCTGATTCCTTTGGGACCTGTCCGCCTGGTGGTTCCACGGATCAGCAGCAACCGGGTCCCAAACAGCAGGGGTCCGGATTCTTCCTGGGCTTCATGGAAGAAAACCGAATCCACACAACCAGTGCCGTCATCGATGCTGATGAAGACCACGCGCCGGCCCCCGCGCATGGGCGGGGTCTGGGTTGCGATCCTTACCCCTGCCACCAGCACTTCAGTGCCGTTGCGAAGACTGAGGAGCTTATCTGCGGTAGTGACACCCAGCTTGTCCAACAAGGGCCGGTGGCTGTCCATGAGGTGCTCGCTGACATCGACGGCCATCAGGTCAAGCTCTGCCCTGACGTTTTCCACCATGGAGGGTTCGGGAAGTTCAGGCGTCAGGTTCCTCAACTCAACATCACCCAAGGCAAAGGACAGCTGCCCCTCCATGACGTCGGTGGCTTTTTTGGTGGGACTGCTTTGGAGTGCCTGTAAGTGTTGCACAAGGTCTGCCCGGTTGGCCTTCCCACCGGAATCCTGGTGGAGGGCATCAAATGCGCCAAGTTGGGCAAGCCTCTTGATGTTGGGCTTGCTCACCCTCGCCCGGGCCCGCAGGTCTGCCAGGGAATCATAGGGCTGGCCTGCCACGATCCTTTTCAGCTCAGCCCCTGACAGCCCATATATTCCCGAAAGGCTCAGGCGGATGCCAAGTTTGCCTTGATGGGGACCGTCCTGGATCTTTTCCACCCGGTATTCTGCATGGCTGCGGTTGATGTCCAAAGGCAGGATGGGGATGCCCAGCCTGCGTGCTTCGGCCACAAGGAGTCGCTTGGGATACATCCCGGGATCGTGTTCCCACAACCCTGCAAGGAAGGCCTCAGGGTGATGGGTCTTGAGCCAGGCCGACTGGTAGGTGGGCACGGCAAAGGCAGCACCGTGTGCTTTGCAAAAGCCAAAACTGCCGAAGGCTTTCAGGGTTCCCCAGACTTTGTCCACCACCTCTGGCGTGTAGTTCTTGATGGCTTCCCGGCGGAAGTAGCTCTCCACTCCAGGCTCATGTACTTCATCTCCCAAAGCCCTGCGGAATTCATCTGCCCTTGCCAGTCCGCATCCGGTCATGACATCAAACGTCTTCAGGATCTGCTCATGGAACACGGTGACCCCATGGGTTTCCTGCAAAACCGGCTTCAGGTCCCCATGAGGATAGATCTCCGGAGCAAACCCGTGCCTGTGCTCAAGGAAGGGCCGAACCATATCGGATTTCATGGGCCCGGGCCTGAAGAGCGAGATATCGATGATGAGGTCGTTGAATTCCCGGGGCGCCATTTTTCCAATGAGCTCCCGCTGTCCCGGGGACTCAATCTGGAAACAACCCAGCGTGTGGGTGCTGCGGATCAGCTCATAGGTGGGTTCGTCGTCGAAGGGAACAGCATTGAGATCGATCCTGCCATCGGCGGCGATATAGTCCGGACCTGTTCCTCCAGGTTCCACAGGGTGCCCTCCTGCGGCCACTACTTCAGCTTTGGAGGGATGAAGGCGAATGACTTCCCGGACAGCAAAAGCCATGGCACTTTGCATGCGCACGCCCAGGACATCGAGCTTGAGCATTCCCATGGGATCCATATCGTGCTTGTCGAACTGGCTCATGGGCAATCCCAATCCGCTGGGCTGCACGGGGGTGCGGTCCAGGAGGGTCGCATCTCCCAAAATCACTCCACAAGGATGCATGGAGATATGCCGTGGCAGGCGGTCCAACCTTTCGGTAAGGTCCACCAAGAGATCCAGCTGCTGGTTTTCTTCCAGGCCTCCTTGCTCAACCCGGCCTGCAAAAGAGCGCAGTTCCGGCTTCTCAACCAGTGCTTCACGGAATTTGCGGGCTGAAAATCTCCACAACTGTTTGGCAATTTCACCGATTTCGCCATCGTCCATTCCCAGCGCCAGGCCTGCGTCCCGGACAGCTCCCCTTGCCCTGTATCCGTTCTGCATGCTCATGAGGGTGACGCGCTCGGCTCCGAAGCGGTCAAAAATCTTCCGATAGACGTTGTGTCTTTCTGCGCTTTCAACATCCAGATCAATGTCGGGGAGGGTTGACCTGCGGCCTGACAGGAATCGTTCAAAAATGAGGTCGTGGCGGATCGGGTCCACTTGGCTGATATCGATCAGGTAGTTGACCAGGCTGGACGCACCGGATCCCCTCGCGGCAACCCTGACGCCCATATCAAGGATCATCCTGGATACTTCGGCGACAGTGAGGAAGTAGGGGGCAAAGCCCAGCCGGGCGATGATTCCGAGTTCATGCTCCAACCGCGAGCGCAGCTGCTTTTCTGCTTCTCCTGCGATGCCCGGGAACCTTCTGGTGATGCCGGACTGGCAGCGCTGGGTGAGTTCCACCATTGGGTCGTTGTCGATGCCGATGATGGAGGCTTCGGGAACCACGGGCTTCTTCCACCCCATGTCCAGGATGGGGTTGATGCGGCATTTGTCGGCGAGCGCTTCGGTGTTGGTGAGCAGTTTGTGAAGGTCCGCCTTTCCCTGACCTGCCGCGGCCATGATTTCTTTGCCGAGTTGGTGCATATGGTGTGCGTTTTTCAGCCAGCCCTGGCCTGTTGGTTGGAGCATGGGCGCGGCCGAGAGTTCGGGGAGGGATTTGAGGGTGCGGGCGGAGTCCAGGACGTCCGCGGTAGCGGCGCCGTCCTGGGCACAGTAGCGAACGGCGTTGCTGAGGACGGCTGGGATGTTGTATTCGAGTGCGAGCTTGAGCATGCGCACGGCTTGTGCGGTGCTGAGCGGTTCTCCAGGGGCGCTGAGGTGGGTGACTACTTCGGTGACGATGGTGCCGGGCGGCATGGCGTCGATCCATTGTTTGAAGAGCGTTCTTGGCCGCAGGTATTTTCGGCCTCCCATGGCCTGTCCAACATCTGAGTCAGGTCCGATCATGACTGTCAGCACGGGTTTGAGGGTGTGGGGGTCCAGTGTCCTTGAGGCCAGCTCGGCACGGGTGACTGCGGCGGGGATCGCTCCCCCGGCCTTACCAGAGGTGCGTGCGTGGGCGTCGGAGATGAGGCGGCAGAGTGCCCGGTAGCCGGCGCCGTTGTTATTGCCGTGGGCGAGGACGACGACGCGGCCCGCGACTTGGGTGCGGTGGTCGCCGTCGTCGTCGAATACAGCCAGGTCCACACCGACGATGGGATCAATGCCGGCGTCCATGCAGGCTTTGAGGTGTTTGATGGTGCCGTACAGGCCGTCACGGTCTGTGCAGGCGAGCGCTGTGGCTCCGTCTGCTGCGGCTGTTTGGGCGAGTTCGTCGGGCCAGGAGACGCCATAGTGCGCGCTGAAGGCCGTGGAGACGTGCAAGTGGGTGAAGCTCAAGGGTTCACGCTGCTTCGTCAGGCTCTACGGCCCGCGCCGGCGCAGCGTCGTGGATGCGCAGGAGCCGCCATCGTCCGCTGCTGACATGGCGGACAAGGTCAAGGGTGATGGGATCAGCAGCTGGGGCATCTGCATCTAAGGGTTGGAGTTGGACGCGCCATATTTCGTGGTCCACCAGTCCTGCTCCGGTTCCCAGGGGGGCGCGGCTTTCTTCAAGCCACCATTGGCGCCGCTCGTACCACCGGACAGGGTCATTGGAGACTGAGTAGCTCGTCCCTTTCCAGTGGACGGTGCGTGGCTGGCCTGTTTCCGTGCAACCGACCTCCACGGACTCGCTGAACAGCCCCATATCCTCACCTCGTTTGCGCCGGATTTTTACATTCGAATGTATGTTCGAATAAATCCAGTTTACGCCGGGGTCAGGACAAAACCTACTTCGAAGTTCCAGCCTTCTCCCTGGACCGCGCTACCCACTTGCCTGCCTGTTTCAACAGGGCATCACGCCAGGGCTGCATTCCCTGTGCGAGGGCTACGCCTCCCATCATTGACGATGCCAGGCGAAGTTGCTGGGTTCGCAGTATCCGCTTTCTGCCATAAGTGGCGAGAGCTTCCTTCAATGGCATTTCGTTGAGGAGTTTGCCCAGGGTCACGGCATCGATCAATGCTTCGCAGGCGCCCCGTCCCAGGTTGGGCGTCATGGCGTGAGCGGCATCTCCGAGCAACACCACGTTGCCCCGCGCGTAACGTCCCAGGAGTGGCGTGGTCCAAATCCGTTGGGCCAGGGAATTTTCCGGCGTCGCCAAGGAAAGGACCTTTCCCACTGCAGGCGAGTAGTGGGCATACCGGCTTCGTGTCAGTTCAAGAGCCTGGGCAACGTCCACTTTCTCCGGGCCGAGGTCCGAACGGAAGGAGGCGTACCAGTTGGTTCCGCTGCCGGTGGGTGCCAATCCAAAAATCTCTCCGCATCCCCAGTACTCGCCAATATCTTCTGTGGACGGAGTTGCTGGAATGACTCCACGGACAGCGATGAACGGTGTGGGCCTGGCGGCGCTGCGCGATCCCCAGGAAGCCTGCCGGACCACACTGTTGACCCCATCCGCCCCCACAGTCAGCCATGCGTCACCCGGGAGTCGGTCCACGCGCCCAGTTACCCGGCGGACGGCTTCCGGGACGGCAGAGTCCAGCAGCCTCAACAATTCCGGCCGTGACACCCCAAGGAGCCCCTCCCCTTCCATGGACAGCATGGGCTCACCTGAGGGGCTGCGGAGCGCTCCGGTCTTGATGATGGCTCCCCTGCTGCGGGCTGCACCCAATATCCCCAGCTCGGACAAGGCCTCCTGGGCTTCCCTCCACATGGCCAGGGTTGTTCCTACCGCAGGCAGTTCCGGACGTTGCTCGTACACCGTGACATCGAACCGGCCGGGGTCCAGCCGTGCTGCGAGCGCCAGCCCGGCAATTCCGCCGCCAATGATGTCCACTTTTTCCATGGCCACACTGTACTACTACATTTGTAGTAGCGATAGGGTTTGCGGCTAGACTTTCGCCATGCCGGACCGCCGAACAGAACTTGCCGACGCCGCCCTCGCCGTCGTGGCGGCGAAAGGCCTCAAAGGACTTACCCACCGTGCTGTCGATGCCCAAGCCGGCGTGGCCGTCGGAACCACCTCAAACTATTTCCGCAACCGCGCCGCGCTGGTCAGTGCCGCCGTCGACCGCGTCGAAGAGCGGGACACCCTCCTGCTCCAGCAGGGTGGATGGGAGACCCCGACGTCGGTGGCGGCCTTGGCGGAACAACTCACCGGCGCCCTCATGGGACTGGCGTTGGAAAATGCAGACCTCACCCGTGCCAGATTCGCTTTTGCCCTGGACCAGCCCGAGGTCGTAGCGGCCGGCCACGAGCGGATGCTCGCCGGACTGACCCACATCCTGGGCTTTCTGAACGTGCCGGACGCCAGGGCACGGGCCGAGTCGGTAGCCGACTACGGCGATGGCCTTGCCATGCACCTTCTGACCGCCCGCAAAGGCCAGGACATTGACAGGGCATCGGTGGCACGGAACATCCAGCGCCTGCTGGAGGGATGAAAGTCAAGGGGTGGACGGCAGCGGGTCCACAGAGCAGGATTGTGGCATGAGTACCAATGACGCACTCCTGAAGCAGGTCAACATCACGGCATCGGACGACAACCTGGTGGCAAGGTTTGAAATCGATGGGAACATACCAGGCTCCGGCGCTTACGTCGTGGGCCTTGTTGCCGCCAGTGAGGATTACTCCTCACAGCGTAGGCTCGGCATCGAATTCATGAACGGAGAGGCGATCTCCTTCTACTCCTTCAATCACTCCCTCAGCGCCGAGGAAAACTACGACATCAAGGGCGTAGAGCACTCCGGAAACGTCATCACCGGAAACTTCCCGATGTCGGCCATCCACGGGCTCAGCAAAGGCCATGTGATGACTGGCTTCAGCGAAGCGGACGGCCGCGACTTCCAGTCCGGGGTCCCGGTAACAGAAGCACTCTGACGTCAGAAGAGGCCTTCCACCGGCTCAATGAGCTCCGGTGAATTATTGCGGACGTTCCCCACGGCACTGCCGACAGGATCCAACGTCCATCCGGAGGCGGCGTCGTGCGCCTTGGAACGGACCATCTCCACCAGCTCCGCAGCATTCTTCTCCCGCGGATCCAACCAGGCTTCCATGGTCTCCGTGTCCATGGGCAGCGGAACCCGGTCGTGGAGGGCAGTGAGCTCGTCAAACACCGAAGCGCTGCGACGCGTCCGGGCAGATTCAGCAGTGGGGGTGTCCGCCGTCAGGATGGACATGGACAGCAGCCAGCGACCCGGATCATCATCAGCCGCCGACTGGTCCCGCCACCACTCATACAACCCGGCAAAGACCAGGCCCTGGCCATCCCCCGGGTGTACGTAATAAGGCTGCTTGTTCTTCCCCTCGCCCTTTTTCCACTCGTAATAGCCATCGGCCGGAACTGCGCAACGCCGGGCAACAGCAGCCTTCTTGAAAGAAGGCTTCTCCAAAAGGGTCTCGCTGCGGGCATTGATCAACCGGGCTCCCCCCTTGGGATCCTTGGCCCACGATGGCACCAGGCCCCACTTGGCAACATGGAGCTGCCGCTTCAGGTTGTCATCGACCAGCCGCTCCAACACGATCGGAACAGCGTCGGTGGGAGCCACGTTCCACGACTTTTCAAGGGCGATCTCGTTCTCCAGCTCGGCGTCGAAATCGGCAAGCAGGTCCCCCACCGCACGGGCCATTACATAACGTCCACACATGCCAACAGTCTGCCCTCTCCTCCCACATCGCACCAGCGCACGCGTGTGACGTAACCCGGCTTCCCGGCCACACGGGAATTATCAGGGGGCGGGTTACCGTTGATAACAACGAATTACCCGGCAAACCACCACTATTGAGGAGAGCTCTGTGGACTTCACTCCCGACTCCGGCACCATCACCATGTTCTCGACCACCTGGTGCGGTTACTGTAACCGCCTGAAGAAGCAGCTGGACGCCAAGGGCATCGGCTACACCGAGATCAACATCGAAGAAGTGGATGGCACTGCCGAACTCGTCGAGCAGCTCAACGGAGGCAACCGCACCGTCCCCACCGTCCTCTTCCCGGACGG
Source organism: Paenarthrobacter sp. 4246 (assembly GCF_040546855.1). Taxonomy (NCBI): domain Bacteria; kingdom Bacillati; phylum Actinomycetota; class Actinomycetes; order Micrococcales; family Micrococcaceae; genus Paenarthrobacter; species Paenarthrobacter sp. 4246. Next base: position 107,657 of record NZ_JBEPOP010000003.1, on the reverse strand, counting down.
AACCGCGGCAACCAACCCCTCCGCTTCCGAGGTTGAGAAGCGCCTGGTCGCCGTGTAACCGCTGGCTCCATGCGTAACCGCTGCAGGGCCCGCACGGAACAATCCACACGCTGTCTGCCACCTGTGATAGACAGATTGGGAATCCGTAGCGGCCCTGTTGCACTTAAGGGCCCCGCTCTCCGCGAGTCCGAAAGGAACATCTCCATGGTCCACGCAGTCAAAGGTGTCGTCGTCCGCTCCAAAGGCGCACCCGCAACCCTGGAAACCATCTTGGTTCCCGAGCCCGGTCCCGGCGAAGCTCTGGTGGACATCCTCACCAGCGGCGTCTGCCACACCGACCTCCACTACAAACTCGGTGGCATCAGCGACGACTTCCCGTTCCTGCTCGGCCACGAAGCCACCGGCGTAGTCAGCGCAGTAGGCCCCGACGTCACCCACGTAGCCCCCGGCGACCGCGTGGTCCTCAACTGGCGTGCAGTCTGCGGCAACTGCCGGGCCTGCAACCGCGGCCAGGCCCAGTACTGCTTCAACACCCATAACGCCACCCAGAAAATGACCCTCGAAGACGGCACGGAACTCTCACCGGCCTTGGGCATCGGTGCGTTCATTGAAAAGACCTTGGTCGCTGCCGGTCAGTGCACCAAAGTAGATCCCGACGCCGATGCCGCCGCCGTCGGGCTGCTCGGCTGCGGCGTCATGGCAGGTTTGGGCGCTGCACTCAACACCGGCGGCGTCAAGCGCGGCGACTCGGTTGCCGTCATTGGCTGCGGCGGAGTGGGCGTAGCAGCCATCGCAGGTGCCGCGCTCGCAGGCGCCACCACCATCATCGCCGTCGACATCGACGCCAAGAAGCTCGAGCGCGCCAAGGACCTCGGCGCAACCCACACGGTGGATTCCTCCAAGGGTGACCCCGTCGAGGAAGTCCGTGCCCTGACGGGAGGCTTCGGCGCAGACGTGGTGATTGACGCCGTCGGACGTCCTGAAACCTACAAGCAGGCCTTCTACGCCCGTGACCTCGCAGGAACCGTAGTCCTGGTAGGTGTCCCCACACCGGAGATGACCCTGGAACTGCCGCTTCTGGACGTGTTCGGCCGCGGCGGTTCACTCAAATCATCCTGGTACGGCGACTGCCTTCCCTCCCGGGACTTCCCCATGCTGGTGGACCTCTACAAGCAGGGCAAGCTGGACCTCGATGCCTTCGTCACCGAACGCATCACCATCGACCAAGTGGAAGAAGCATTCGACAAAATGCACCACGGCGCCGTCCTCCGATCGGTGGTTGAACTATGAGCACCCTCACCATTGACCACGTGGTCACCTCAGGCACGTTCTCGCTCGACGGCGGCACCTGGGACGTCGACAACAACGTCTGGATTGTCGGGGACGACTCCGAATGCCTCGTCATCGACCCCGCCCACAACCCTGGCGCCATCCTGCAGGCAGTCAACGGCCGCACCGTCAAAGCCATCCTGCTGACCCACGGCCACGACGACCACATCCGCTCGGCAGGTGAATTTGCGGAACTCGCCAAAGCACCCATCCACCTGCACCAGGACGACTGGATGCTGTGGCGGGCAGTGTTCCCGGACGTTGACCCCGACGTCGCAATTGCGGACGGCGACCAGTTCACCGTTGCCGGAGCCAGCTTGACGGCCGTCCACACGCCCGGGCACTCGCCGGGATCCGTTTCCTTCCACTTGCCCAGCGAAGGGACACTCTTCAGCGGAGATACGCTCTTCCAGGGCGGCCCCGGTGCGACGGGACGCTCCTACAGCGACTTCCCCACCATCATCGAGTCCATCCGGACCAAACTGCTCAGCTTGCCGGAAGAGACTGTGGTCCGCACCGGGCACGGGGACTCCACCACCATCGGAGCGGAAAAACCGCACCTGGACGAATGGATCGCCCGGGGCCACTGACGCACGGGAGTTACCTTCCGGGGCCTGGAAATCAGGGGCTTGCGTCCCTAGCCCACCAGGCTCCGGAAGTCGCCGTCGACGACGTCCGCGTACCCGCGGTAGGCCTCGATGACGGCATCCTCCACGGTCTTGACATCCAGGTGGGGCAGCAGGTCGTTGGCGGCGCCGGCGGTTGCAGGATCCCAGTCAAGGCCCAACTCGGCGTAGCTGGCCGTCAAGACGTCACGGATCGGCTTGGAGTCTTCCACCACAATCACGGAGCTGAAGAGCCAGCCACCGGAGACTACCCGCTGGGCGGTGCCGATCAGTTTGATGCTGTGGGCGGGAAAGTCAGGGTCCTCGCCGTGGACGCTGAACTCACCAGGGCAGTACTCCCCGGGGATCTCGCCGACGGCAGCGTGGACACCGACGCTGCGAAGCGCGCCTGCCAGCAACTCACCGAACTCCGAAAACCGGGCCTTGGCACGCACGATCGCGTCCGGATGCGGCTCAATGTGGTCAATGACCAACGTCCCCTGGTGATAGGCAGCCGCGCGTCCCCCGGCTTTCCGGATCAGGGGTTCGAAACCCAGCTTCCTGCACGCTTCCGCCGCCCCGGGAAAGCCAGGGAGGTTCGCATCCCGCTGTCCGAACGCCACAGTTGGCTGCGGACGGTACAGGCGAAGCGAGGGGCCCAACTGCCCGCTGCGGGCTCGCTGCAAAAGCTCCAAAGCAAAATCGAGGTCTTTTGCAGCACCCATGGATTCCTGCTGGCGGTAAGCAGTGAGCTGCGCCGTGGCTGCTTCGGCCCGCATCAGCTCTTCCTCAACGTCAGGATCTGTTCGGCCCTGCCGAACGGCCCGTTGATGTCGTGGAGGACCGTGGAAGTCAGGCCAATGCCGTCGGCTCCGAACGAGACCTTGTTGTCCAGGCCCAGCCATTCACCGGACGGCGCCCGGTACATGTGGATCTGGAGGTCAACGTTGGGAAAAATGTAGCTGTTTTCCCCCGGATGGACCCTGGCAGCGATGCCATTGGCGGTGTCCACCAGACCCATCAACCGTGCAAGATCGGAGCTGTCGTCGTGATCGGTCAGAGGATGCGAGGTGCGGATCCACACCTTGCCTGATCCAGGCCGGTGGCCCTCCGCCAAACGCATTTCCAGGGAACGGATGTAGCCACCAGGCCACACGCTTGCACCCTCCCACGGCTTGCATTCGTCGGGGGCCGGCATGGGCTCGTCCTCAACAGCTGCTACGGCACTGGTATCGCTGGTCACCATGCGCCACGCAGCGGCACGAATGGCTACACGGCCTCCAGCTGAGAGCTCGGCTTGTATGAGCTCGATGGTCCGGCCCGGGCGCAGCGTTGAGGTGGTGACCTGGAACTCGCCGCCGGGAATCAGCCCCAGGATTTCGTAACTGATCCTCGCCATGCGGACATCGTCCCGGGGCTCATGCCTTGCAAGGGCATCAGCCATGATGCCCGACGCCGGGGCCATATGCTGCTCATGCGGATTCCACGCACCTTGGGCATGGATAGTGGACCTGTAACGGCCCTGGCCCAACGATTCGTAGTAGAAATCGCCATCCGCCAGTTCCGGTAATGCAGTAGTCAACCCGAGCCTTTCGCCGATCCAGCAGTAGAACTCAGACCACTGTATCCGCTGATTTAGCCGCAGAACGACGCTTGCGGACCACCACTACCCAGACGATGACGACGGTCAAGGCCACAACCCCCAGCCCGGCTCCCACGGGCGATGCCGCCGCAACTGCAAGCCATGCCTCCAGGGCTGCCAGCCCGATGGTGGCATAAAGCAGCGCCCACACGAGCGAACCGGCAATCGCAGCGGGCAGGTATCTGCGAAGCGGCATTCGGGCAGCACCTGCTGCAAGGTTGATGGCCGTCTGCAGGCCGATGGTCAGGAAGGAAAGTACGACGGCGTACGGTCCCCACCGCTGGATGAGGACTTGGGCACGGGCTGCTTTGGGACGCTCCAAGGATCTACCGAAGCGGGTATGGGCGAAACCGGCCACGGCACCCCGTCCGATCCAGTACGTGACGTTGACCCGGATCATGACAATCGCAAAGAGCGCCGCGAGGGCGACGCCGAAGGGCAAGCTCATGATCTGATCCACTCGACTTAGGCTACCCTAAGCAGCGGTTCATTGAGGATTCGATCCGGCGGCCCGGGCGAAGGAAACCCTAGGATGAGTCCATGGATCTCCGCGATGCCGCCCAAGAGCTGTATGCCGTGCCGCCCCGAGACTTCACTACTGAACGAACCACCTTGGCCCGCAAAGCCAAGGATGACGGTGACAAGGACTTGGCCAAGGAGATCGCCGGCCTGCCCAAGCCCACCGGCGGCGCCTGGGCCATCAACATGCTGTCCGTTCACAAGCCTGAGGTGATTGACGGCGTCGTGCGTTTTGGCGTTGCGCTCAGAACCGCCCAGGAGGAGGGAGACGCGGAAGCGTTTCGTGAGCTCGGACAGCAGCGGCAGGGGCACCTGACTTCGGCCGTGCATGCCGCAAAGGATCTTGCCACCGAGCTGGGGACGCCCCTCAGTGCTGCGGCAGCAGCCGACGTGGAACAAACGCTGCGGGCCGCCATGGCCGACGCCGGCGCGGCCGCCGTCGTCGGCACAGGCCGGCTGGTGAGGGGGCTCAGCGGCAGCGGCTTTGAGGCAGTGGACCTCACAGGTGCGGTGGCTGCGGCCGCACCCGGGGACCTTATTGTCCCCGAACAGGAGGTCGCCGCGAAGCCGGCGCCAAAGAAGGAGGCTGCGTCCCGAACCAAAGAGGCGTCTCTCCCCAAAGCCGCGGCACCGAAGAAAAAGCCACCGGAAGAAGAGGCTACGTCGTTGGCGGATCGCCGGGCCGCCAAGCAACGGGCAGCGTTGAAGGTAGCTCAAGAAGAGTTCGATGCCGCAGACCAGGAGGCCTCGGAGGCCGAAGCGACGGCATCCTCAGCCTGGGATGTCGTCAACGAACTCTCAGCACGCCGAACACGCCTGAAGTCCGACATTGAGGACGCCAAAAAACGCCTGTCCTCGCTGGAAGCGGAACTTATTGGCCTGACCAGGGACACTGAGGCGGCGGAATCCCTGAAGAAACGTTCAGTCAGGGAGGCTGCCCAAAAACGACGCGCTGCAGACCAAGCCCAGCGGCGCGTGGACCGGCTGGGCTAGTTCTCTTTCCTGCCGACGGACTTTTCCAGGGGACGGGTGGCGGGCCCCTCCAAGTACTTGCCCTCTGGTGTGAAGCGGGAGCCGTGAAGCGGACAATCCCAGGACTTCTCGGCGTCGTTCCAGCTCAGGAGGCCGCCCAGGTGCGTGCACGTGGCGGAGACCTTGCAGACCTTCCCTTCCACAGTTGACACGGCCGCTGGCTCACCCTTGTACAACCCGACGACGCCTGTCCCCTCCGGTGGGCGGGTTTCGTCGGTGATCTCGGGGTTCTTCCTGACCTTGGCTGTGTCCTCGATCATCCGCCGGGCAACGTCCGCATTGTGACGGACACCTTCAACCGCGCCTTTCGGCGAGGTGACGCGATGATGGATGACGGTTGCCCAATCGGACTGGCCTCCCAGAATGTCCGAGGTGATGGACCGTGCTGCCGCCACCCCGTTGCTCATCCCCCATTTGTTATAGCCCGTGCCAAAAAAGATCCGTCCGTGTCCGCGGGGAAGTTTGCCAAAGAAGGGCATGAGATTGGTGGCCCGGTAGTCCTGGGCAGACCACGTATGTGTGACTTCAGCGCCAGGGTAGTGCTTTGTTGCCCATCCGAGCAGGTCATCCACGTGCGACTGCGGCGACGCGGCCCGGCCACCCGCATGCCCGTAGCCGCCCACCAGGAGCAATTCGCCCTCGGGAGTGGGTTGAGTGCGTTGGGACCGGGTGGGTGAATCGATGGACAGATACATGCCCTGAGGTATGTCGCCCGGTACCTTCAGCGCCGCTGCATAGGACCGGTTAGGCTCAAGCTTGGCAAAGTACAGGCCACGATCCAGGATCGGAGTCCCCGTAGCCAGCACCACGGTGTCCGCTGTGAAGGTGCCCTTGGGCGTGAAGACTTCCACGGGCTGCTTCGAGCCTACGTTCTGCACTTGCATGTCCTCAACGATCATGCCGCCATGCCCGCGGAGGTCCCTGGCGAGGGTTTCCAGCACGTCCATGGGGTTGATCTGGACTTGGTTCTCGAGCTCCAGCGCCTCCACTACGGGGAACGGCAGGCCGGCATCACGGCTGAAGTGGACGTCCAAACCTAAGTCCCGTGAAACCGCAGCCTCCTTGCGAAGCCGCTGGCCGCCGTCGTCCGTGGTTGCGAACGTCACCGCAGTGCGGCGCTGGAACGGAGTGCCCTGCTGCTCCATGTACTGCGCGAGCCAGGCCTGACCGGACTTGTTGGCCTCCACGTAGGCCTGCACCACCCTCAGTGAGTACTGGCTCCGCAGGGCGGACAGCACACCGCCTTGCAAGAGGCTCAGTTTCCCGGTGGTGTTGCCGGTGGTCACGGCACCCAGCGTTCTGGCCTCGAAGACCACCACACGCTGGCCTGACCGGGACAACAGCAAGGCCGTCACCATTCCAGTGAGCCCGGCGCCCACCACTATGGTGTCGAAGTGCTTTTCCTCAGGGATGTGGTCGGAGGTGAAGCGCATCTCCCGGTCCAACCAGAGCGATTTCATCGATCAGCCTGCCTCTCACCTCAATGGCATGTGGTGAGGGAAACGCTAGGCGGGTCGCTGGTGCTTATCAAGGGGTGGCGGTGCCTGCCGCCAAAGCCGCGGCGTGCCGAAGCCCGGGGTCCGGATCTCCAGCCCAACGCTCCAGGACGCGTTCGGCACGTTCCTTGGCGAGTCCCTCCAGCCGTGCCACCAACGGGCGGACAACATCCCTGGCAAGGGGATCCACCAGTTCCCGGGTCCCGGCTTGCCTGATGAAACCTTCAATACGGGTGAGATCGGTGTTGACCAGCACGCCTACCTTGGTCTGCAGCAGGACCACTGCGGCGAGGCGCCGTTCAAAGACCGGTTCCGCGTAGAGCTCCGAACTCAAGGCAGTGACGTCGTCATGGTTGAGATTCTTATACCGCTTCAGCGCATCCCGGACCGTTCCCCGCACCGCGCCCACGGACGCGCCATACACCTTCAGGGTCCCGCCCAGACGTTCACTGGCCTCCGCAGCTTTCTCCCACGTGGATTCCATCTGCAGGGTGTGGTCCATGAATTCACCGGCTTCGCTCACCCCACTATTTTGTCAGTGCCTCCCCCTAGCGTGATGACAACAGCAACCGACAGGAGCACCATGCCGTCCCAAGAGCTCGCCACCGAAGCATCTTTTCCGGGTGTCCCCGCTGCTTCGTCCATGCCCGACTGGTATCCCACTTTGCTTCACACTGTGGCCCAAGAGGTCCGCGTTGGCAGGACCAGGGCGGTGGCAGCGGCCAACAGCGAGTTATTGAATTCCTATTGGAGCATCGGCCGGCAGCTCGCCGAACGTGAGTCCGAGCAGGGCTGGGGCGCCAAAGTAGTGACCCGGTTGTCTGCCGACATCAGGACCAGGTTCCCGGAAGCGAAAGGCTTCTCCCCCAGGAACCTTCGGTACATGAAGAGCTTCGCCCTGGCTTGGCCTGACTTCCCAATGTTGCAAGCGCCGCTTGCAACATTGCCCTGGTATCACCAGATCGCACTGCTGGAAAAGCTCGACGACGCCGCCACGCGCCTTTGGTACGCAGCGGCGGCTGCCCAACACGGCTGGTCACGCAACGTTTTGACCCACCAGATCTCAACGCGCTTGCACGAGCGAACGGGGCAGGCCATCACCAACTTTGCCTCCACGATGATCCCTGCAGACTCGGACCTCGCACAGCAGGCAACGAAAGACCCGTACGTTTTTGACTTTTTGTCCATGACTGACCGGCACACCGAACGGGACCTGGAGCTGCAGTTGGTGAAACATGTGGAGAAGTTCCTGTTGGAGCTGGGCCAAGGCTTCGCTTTCGTTGGTGAGCAGGTGCGCTTGGAGATCGCCGGAGACGAGTTCTTTGCGGACCTCCTCTTCTATCACCTGAAGTTGCGCTGCTACATGGTGATCGAACTCAAGGCTGTGAAGTTTGAACCGGGGTTCCTTGGGCAACTGGGTATGTACATGGCAGCAGTGGACGACCTCATGGCGCACCCCGACGACAAACCGACTATCGGATTACTGCTGTGCAAGGAGAAAAACAGCGTGGTGGCCGAGTACGCATTGCGTGGGTTCAACGCTCCCGTGGGCATTGCGGAGTGGAAGACATCCCTCGCGGACTCACTCCCCGACGAGTTGGTGGCGAGCTTGCCGAGCATCGAAACCCTGGAGGCCGAGCTGGCGAGTGAGGCGGCGCGGTTGCAGGGGTGAGTTCCCGCGTGCCGGGGCCTAGACGTTGTCCTTGAACCACGCCAAGGTGTCGTTCCATGCTGCTGTAGCTTGGGCCTCCACATAGCGCTCACCGGTGTCGTTGTGGAACGCATGGTCTACTCCGGGGTAGACCTTGAGTTGGTGCTTGACCGTCGTGGCGTCCAAGGCTTCCTGGAGTTGGGGCATAGCGCCGGTGATGCGGGCGTCATTCTCGGCGTAGACACCAAAGACCGCCGGTTTGATGGTGGGAACCTTGGTCAGGTCCGGTGCCGGACCGTAGAACGCGGAGGTGGCTTTGAGACCTTGGATCTCGGTGCTCGCCTGCCACGTGATGCCGCCGCCGAAGCAGAAGCCAATCATGGCGATCCGGCCCTCTTCGACGAAGTCCTGGCCGTTGAGATAGTCGAAGGCGGCTTTGAAGTCGGCCACGTGTCTCTGCGCACCAGCCTGCGTGAGCGCGCCGGGAACGGCGTCGGGATCCATGGTCGACGTGCCGCCCTCCCTGCTGAGGAGGTCCAGGGCCAGCGCTACGTAGCCTTCCTTGGCGAAGCGACGGGCAACGTCCTGGATATGCGGGGTGAGGCCGCGGTTTTCGTGGCAGATCAAGACTCCAGGACCTCTTTGGCTCCCCTCCGGCCGGGCCAGGTAGCCGCTGATTTCGGTCCCGTTGGAGTCGAACTTCACTGTCGCCGTTGCCAGTCCCGCAGCACCTTCCGGAACGGACAGTGGGCTCTTGGCATTGGGGACGGCGGTGGTGGAACCTCCCGTTGATGTGGCCGACGAGGTAGGCGTTGGTGTTGGCATAGGGTCCGTGGTTCGGGGTACCTCGTCCGGAGTACAGCCAACCAGGGTCATGGCCGCCGCAGCCGCAGTCATGCTTCCCATGATGAACGCCACCCGCCTGGTGAAGGTCTTGTGCGACATGTCCCCCGAGCGATAGTCATCATAGAACTCTTCGATCAAGTACTTTTCGAACTTCTCCAGCTGCACCATGGCGATCCTCCCGGCGATGTCGAATATCTTCCCCTGACGAGAAGACGCGAACAAGGGCGGGATGGTTCAGCCACAGTCTTGCCGGAACCATCTCCAATAATGTCGGTGCCTCCTGGGAGAGTTGGGGCATGGAGCAGATCCGGGAAGGGCAGGCGGAGACGGCGGGGGTGTCTGCTGTGCCGCTTCTTGCTGTTTCCCGGGGCGTGGGCCGGTCTGGGAGTTCAGTTCGGCCCGGCAGTTCGGTTCGGCCTGGTTCAGTTCAGTCCGGCACTGTCAGCGGCGATTTGATTAGTCAGTTGAGGGTGTTGGAGGAGATGAAGTCGGCTATCTCCGGTTTGCAGGCGCAGATTGCTGTGGCGTTTGATTTGGCGCAGCGGGCTGAGCAGGCCGGGGCTGGGGTGCCCGCGGCGGAGCGTGGCAAGGGCGTGGGGGCGCAGGTGGCGTTGGCGCGGCGGGAATCCCCCAACCGGGGAGCGAGGTTGTTGGGCTTGGCGAAGGCCTTGGTGATGGAGATGCCGCGCACTCTGGCGGCGCTGAGCAAGGGCCAGTTGAATGAGTGGCGGGCGACGCTGCTGGTGAAGGAAACAGCGTGTTTGTCGGTGGAGGACCGGGCTGCGGTGGATGCCGAACTTGCCCCTGATACCGGGACTTTCGAGGGTTTCGGTGACCGGGCCCTGGTCGCTGCGGTGAAAGCGGCCGCGTACCGTCGTGATCCACGGTCGGTGGCGCAACGGGCCAGCCACGCCGCGACGGAACGGTCGGTGAGTCTGCGCCCGGCGCCGGACACCATGACTTATCTGACCGCGCTGCTGCCGGTCGCCCAAGGGGTGGCCGCCTATGCGGCGTTGACCCGGGCCGCTGATGCGGCCCGTTCCAGTGGGGATCCCCGGGGCCGCGGGCAGGTCATGGCCGACACCCTGGCCGAACGCCTCACCGGCACACCCGGCGGGGTCGCCGGTGTTGAACTCCAGCTCGTCATGACCGACCGGACCCTGTTCCAAGGCGACAGTGAACCGGCCAGGCTCCACGGCTACGGCATCGTCCCCGCGGAGTGGGCCCGAACCCTGATCGGCGTAGAAGAACCCCTCGCCGGGGCCGGGACCAAAGCACGGGCCGACGAAGAGCAGGACTTCGCGGTCTGGGTCCGGCGGCTCTACACCGCGCCCGGGAGCGGGGAACTGCTGGCCATGGACTCCACAGCACGCCTCTTCCCACCCCGACACCGGCGATTCATCCAAGCCCGGGACCACACCTGCCGGACCCCGTACTGCGACGCGCCCATCCGGCACATCGACCACATCGTGCCCTGGCACTCCGGCGGAACCACCACCCTCGCCAACGGCGCAGGGCTTTGCGAAGCGTGCAACCACACCAAAGAAAACCCCGGCTGGACCGCCACAGCCCTGCCCGCAGCCACCCACACCCTGCACATCACCACACCCACCGGACACACCTACCACTCCAAAGCCCCACCACTCCCCGGACACCGACCCACCAGAACATGATGCAGACACAAGAAAGGCGGACAGCGATTGCTCGCTGCCCGCCCTCAATAAAAACAACTGCTGCTTAGAACTCCCAGTCCTCATCCTCCGTGTTGACTGCCTTGCCAATCACGTAGGAGGAGCCGGAGCCGGAGAAGAAGTCGTGGTTCTCGTCAGCGTTCGGGGACAGGGCCGACAGGATGGCCGGGTTCACGTCGGTAACGGACGCCGGGAACATGGCCTCGTAGCCGAGGTTCATGAGCGCCTTGTTGGCGTTGTAGTGCAGGAACTTCTTGACGTCTTCGGCCAGGCCGACTCCGTCATAGAGGTCGTGGGTGTACTGGACTTCGTTTTCGTACAGCTCGAAGAGCAGCTCGAAGGTGTAATCCTTGATTTCCTGCTTGCGGGCCTCGGAAACCTTCTCCAGACCCTTCTGGAACTTGTAGCCGATGTAGTAGCCATGCACGGCCTCGTCACGGATGATGAGGCGGATGAGGTCGGCCGTGTTCGTGAGCTTGGCGCGCGAGGACCAGTACATGGGCAGGTAGAAGCCCGAGTAGAACAGGAAGCTCTCCAGCAGCGTGGAGGCAACCTTGCGCTTCAGGGGATCGTCGCCCTGGTAGTAATCCATCACGATCTGGGCTTTCTTCTGCAGGTTCTCGTTTTCGAGGGACCAGCGGAAAGCGTCGTCAATCTCCTTGGTGGAGCACAGGGTGGAGAAGATGGACGAGTAGGACTTGGCGTGCACCGACTCCATGAAGGCAATGTTGGTGTACACAGCCTCTTCGTGCGGGGTGATCGCATCCGGGATCAGCGAAACGGCGCCGACCGTGCCCTGGATGGTGTCCAGCAGGGTGAGGCCGGTGAAAACGCGCATGGTGAGCTGCTGCTCATCCGGCGTCAGGGTGTGCCACGACTGGACGTCGTTGGACAGCGGCACCTTCTCCGGGAGCCAGAAGTTGTTGACCAGCCGGTTCCAGACTTCCACGTCCTTATCGTCCTGGATCTTGTTCCAGTTGATGGCCTCGACGTGTGTCAGCAGCTTGACCTTTTCGGTCATTTCATCCCCTTAAAGCGATGGTTTTCTTGAGATAAGCCTACGACGGCGGGTGGAAACCCGCCGTCGTGCTCTTTAGTTTTGAGTGCAGCCAGAGCCGCAATTAATCAACCGATAAGATTGATTACAGCATGCAGCTGACGCAGCCTTCCACCTCCGTGCCCTCCAGCGCGAGCTGGCGGAGACGGATGTAGTAGAGGGTCTTGATGCCCTTGCGCCATGCGTAGATCTGCGCCTTGTTGATGTCGCGCGTGGTGGCGGTGTCCTTGAAGAACAGCGTCAGGGACAGGCCCTGGTCCACGTGCTGCGTGGCAGCGGCGTAGGTGTCGATGATCTTCTCGTAGCCGATTTCGTAGGCATCCTGGTAGTACTCCAGGTTGTCGTTGGTCAGGTACGGAGCCGGGTAGTAGACGCGGCCGATCTTGCCTTCCTTGCGGATTTCAATCTTGGCGGCCACCGGGTGGATGGAGGACGTGGAGTTGTTGATGTAGCTGATGGATCCTGTAGGCGGCACGGCCTGCAGGTTCTGGTTGTAGATACCGTGCTCCATGACGGAAGCCTTCAGCTCGCGCCAGTCATCCTGGGTGGGGATGTGGTGGCCGGCGAAGAGCTCCTTGACTCGGTCCGTTTCCGGAACCCATGCCTGCTCGGTGTACTTGTCGAAGAACTCACCTGATGCGTAGGTGGACTTCTCGAAGCCGCCGAACTTCTGGCCGGTCTCGATGGCGAGGCGGTTGGAGGCGCGCAGAGCGTGGAACAGCACCGTGTAGAAGTAGATGTTGGTGAAGTCCAGGCCCTCTTCGGAACCGTAGTGGACGTGCTCGCGGGCCAGGTAACCGTGCAGGTTCATCTGGCCAAGGCCAATCGCGTGGCTCTGGGCGTTGCCCTGTGCGATCGACGGTACCGAGTTGATGTACGACATGTCCGACACAGCGCTGAGGGCGCGGATGGACGTCTCGATGGAGAGCCCGAAGTCCGGCGAATCCATGGTCTTGGCGATGTTCATGGAACCGAGGTTGCAGGAAATGTCCTTGCCTACGGTCTCGTAGCTGAGGTCCTCGGCGTAGATGGACGGCGAGGAAACCTGGAGGATCTCCGAGCAGAGGTTGCTCATGGTGATCTTGCCGTCGATCGGGTTGGCCCGGTTCACGGTGTCCTCGAACATGATGTACGGGTAACCGGACTCGAACTGGATCTCCGCGAGGGTCTGGAAGAACTCGCGGGCACTGATCTTGGTCTTCTTGATCCTAGAATCGTCAACCATCTCGTAGTACTTCTCGGTCACCGAAATATCGGAGAACGGGACACCGTAGACCTTCTCGACGTCGTACGGGGAGAAGAGGTACATGTCCTCGTTCTTCTTGGCGAGCTCGAACGTGATGTCCGGAACCACAACACCCAAGGAGAGCGTCTTGATACGGATCTTCTCGTCAGCGTTCTCACGCTTGGTGTCCAGGAAGCGGTGGATGTCCGGGTGGTGGGCGTGCAGGTACACGGCACCGGCACCCTGGCGGGCACCGAGCTGGTTGGCGTAGGAGAAGCTGTCTTCAAGAAGCTTCATCACGGGGATGACGCCGGAGGACTGGTTTTCGATCTGCTTGATCGGGGCACCGTGCTCACGGATGTTGGTGAGCGAAAGAGCCACACCGCCGCCACGCTTGGAGAGCTGGAGCGCGGAGTTGATGGCGCGGGCGATCGACTCCATGTTGTCTTCGATGCGGAGCAGGAAGCAGGAGACGAGCTCGCCGCGCTGAGCCTTGCCGGCATTGAGGAACGTAGGGGTAGCCGGCTGGAAGCGGCCATCGATGATCTCATCGACGAGGCGGTTGGCCAGGTCTTCGTCGCCGCGTGCCAGGTGCAGGGCAACCATGCAGACGCGGTCTTCGTAACGCTCCAGGAAACGCTTGCCGTCAAAAGTCTTCAGCGTGTAGGACGTGTAGAACTTGAAGGCACCGAGGAAGGTCTCGAAGCGGAACTTCTTCTTGTACGCGCGGTTGAAGAGGTCGCGGATGAAGTTCATCGTGTACTGGTCGAGGGTCTCGCGCTCGTAGTACTGGTTCTTCACCAGGTAATCGAGCTTCTCTTCCAGGTCGTGGAAGAACACCGTGTTGTTGTTCACGTGCTGCAGGAAGTACTGGTGCGCAGCTTCACGGTCAGCTTCGAACTGGATCTCGCCGTTGGGGCCATACAGGTTCAGCATGGCGTTGAGCTCGTGATAACCCAAGCCCTTGAAAGCCTCAGGCAGCGGCTTCTTGACCGTGTCCACAGCGCCCCCGGTTACTTCTGTTTCTGCGACAGTTGTGTCCAAAACTTTTCCAGCCCTTCGTTGACCCGCTGAACGTCTTCCGGCGTCCCCATGAGTTCAAATTTATAAAGATGCGGCACCTTGCACTTGACGGAGATGATGTCCCCCGCCGCGCAGTAGTTGTCCGCGAAATTGGTGTTCCCTGCTCCGATAACACCCCGGATCAGTTCCCTGTTCCCGGGATCGTTGAGAAATCTGATGACTTGCTTCGGCACGGAACCTTCGCCGTTTGTTCCGCCGTAAGTGGGCAGTACGAGGACGAAGGGCTCGAGGGCTCGAAGCGGGGCATCCTGGGCGTATAGCGGGATGCGCGCTGCATCCATACCCAGTTTCTGGACGAATCGTTTGGTGTTCTCGGAGGTCGAGGAAAAGTAGATGAGGTGACTCCTCGTGGTCACAGCTTCCGCAGCATCGCGTACGGGTGCCGCTGCCAGCGGTGCCATGGGAGTCACCTCGACTACATAGGAATTCTTAGTGTGCTGTAGTGGCGAAGTTTGAATGAAACTTAGGCCACGGAGGAAACGGCCTGGGCCAGTTCCTCGATTTTGTCCGGGCGGAAACCAGACCAGTGGTCCTGCTCGGTAACGACAACCGGAGCCTGCATGTAACCCAGTGCCTTGAGGCGCTCGAGGGCCTCGGCATCCTGGGAGATGTCGACACTCTGGTAGGCAATGCCCTTCTTGTCGAGTGCCCGGTAGGTTGCGTTGCACTGAACACAGGCCGGCTTGGTGTAAACCGTTACGGTCATGATCCCTGTCCCCTTAGTTGAAGTCTGTCGCTCTTCGTATCTGGCGGGCTCAACCGGAACTAGCTACTGAATCCGATACCGGCCCGCGGGCTGCCGTGACAGCCAACACGCTCTGATTTTGTCTTGTGCTGGTTTCCCGCTCAATCCGTAAATCGATACTACATGTAGTGCAAGCGTCGAACTGGAACCCCAAGATGATGTATTACAAGTATGTCATTCAATCCACCGCTCGTCCACAGGCGAGGGCCCTCAAAATGTCCGTGATTCCGCCAAATTGAGAGATGTCATCCACACCCTGTGGACTACTTAGCCACATTTAATCTCCAGCGTGTCGCCGGGATACGGCGTGTCGTGACACTTTGAAAATGTGGCGTGGCGAACAGCTAAAATCTGCTGATGGTCAATCTCCTCCACCTCCGGACGCTCATGGAAGTAACCCGTTTGGGTTCCTTCGCTGCTGCCGCCGCCCAGCTTGGCTACACAGCCTCGGCAGTCTCCCAACAGATGGCCGCGCTGGAACGCGATACCGGCGTCGAGCTTTTCCAACGGTCCGCGCGGAGCGTTGTTCCCACCGAAGCAGCCGTGACCATGACCCGGCACGCATCGAAGGTGCTGACCGACGTCGAAGCCCTCATGGCTGCGGCTTCACGAACCAACGACTCCCCCGCCCAGGAACTGAGGCTTGGCATCTTCCCCAGCCTTGCCACCTACGTGTTGCCGGAGATCCTCCGGAACGATCGGTGGAACGGGTTGGGCATTGAGCTCCGTGTTTCCGTGGCGGAACCCGCCCAAACCATCCAGGGCCTGCGCAGCGGCGGCGAACTGGATGTGGCGCTGGTCTACCAGGTGGGACAGTCCGGACTGGCCTGGCCGCACTCCCTGGAACGGCAGTGGATCGGGGACGACGACTTCCGGGTGGTGCTGCCGGCGTCCTGGAAGATCCGGGAGGACGCCGAGATAGAGGCCGCGCATCTGTCCGACATGCCGTGGATCGTTCACCACCCCGGCACCAGCGACGCCCTGGTGATTGAGCGCCTGTTCGCCAGCTGCAACCTCCACCCGCGGGTGGTGGCCTACAGCGACGACTTCCACGCCAGCCTGGAGATGACCGCTGCTGGCCTGGGTGCCTCGCTGGTACCCGAGCTGGCGCTCCGGAACCGGCCATCCGGCGTCGTGGTCCTTGACGTCCCGGACATTCGGCTGGCGCGTAACGTCTTCGCACTGCTCATCAATGAAAAGCGGACGGCGCAAGTGCAGTTGTTCACACAACTGCTGGCCGACACCCTCCGGGAGACGTCGGGCAAGAGCGGACTTCACCCCCTGAAAACCGCGCCTGTCAAGGGTCCGCAACGGCGCCGGTGAAATATCCCCAAGTGCTGGAACCCGCCGGTTGATGGGGTTAGATTGATCACATGGGCAAGGTAGCGAGCAAACATTTTGGGGAGATCGAGCTCAACCACGGGCGTGAACATTGCTTCGTCGCGAGACACGAACTTGGCGGCAACCAGTTGGAGCTGGACCTCAACGTCACCGCGCACGACCACTTCGATGAGGCCGCCATGCGCAAGGTGGACTATAGGTTGCGCTTCCTGCCCGAACTCGTGGACCAGGTCAGGGAAATGATTGCCGACGAGCTTGACCAGGACGGCACCAATCCCCAACAGTTCCTGCATTTCCATAGCTCACAGCTCAAGGACGAGCAGCTGGAGTCGGTCTTCGGCGTCCGGGACAAGGGCCAACTGACCAATGATGTGTTCCTGAAGGCCCTCAAACTCGGCCACGTGGCCATCTACCCCGGACAGCCGGAGCGGTATTTTGTCCTGGACTTCACCCTCGGATCTCATTTCACGGACGAGCTCCTGGTAGTCGCGGCCGACGAAGACGGCGTGGTGGATGACGAAATCCTTTGGGAGTAGCAAGCAAGGCTTAACAACGCACGACGGCGGCCGGTCACCTTGTGGTGACCGGCCGCCGTCGTTGTTGTCCGACGTGAGTCCAAGGATTTGTGAACTTTGTTCGCCGACAGGTTCACCATGGCCTGTCAACGCGCGGTCCATCATCGGGACTGCGCAGGTATTCTCCGCGTTCCTGCCCCTCCGAGCGTTCCCGTTGGGCTCGTTGCGCGCTCTCCTCCAACTGTTTGAGCTGTTCCTGTGGAGGCGTGGACGGGGATTCCCTGGAAGGCCGCTGCGCCGTGCCGCTTTGCGTCTTTCCTTCGGCGATTTTGTTCGTGAGCCGGTCCTCCGCCGCGTCAAGGGCTGCGCCCTCCCCTGCGGCGTTGGCGGGACCAACACGATGGCATTGCGGCGGTGATGCTTCCGCCACAGCAAGTCCTTCCGCTAACAGTTGGGCCGCAGCGTCACCGGCCCCTGCCGCGTCACCCAATTTCTCGATGCTCAGGACAAGGTTGACCCGGACTTTGCACTCGTCATCACCGGGGCCGAGCCGCAGAGCTGCCTCGAAGCCTTCCCGTGCAGCAGCGAAGTCACCCGCCAGCACCTGCGCGTCCCCGGAGGCGAACGATGCCTTGTGCGGCTCCACGAAGTTGACTATATGGAGCCAGGAAGCAGCCCGGGCCACGTCATTTCCCTGACCGGCAGCGTAGGACTCCGCGGCTGCACCACCCAGGACGCCCACGCTGAGGAGTTTCGCGGCAACGGCGAGCGCCAGCAGGGCCGGTGGCGCGGACCACAGCGCAAGCCGGAGTCTCCGTCGTCGTGCGTTGTGGGTCATGGGGTACGCTCCTTTGCTGCTGCAGGCCGGAGGTTCAGGAGTGCGGCGAGGTGGCGCAGTGGTTCGTGCAGTGCCAGCAGGAAGGCAGCCAGGGCGAGCAGCCAGTAGAGCTCAATGCGTCCGGGGGTGTCCGCGTCGCTGATGCTGAGGGCACCTGGCTGGGCCTTGGCAAGCATGTCAGACGGCGGCTCTGTCCCGGTCCGGTGTGCATAGGGGAGGCGGAGTTGGCCGGCGATAATGCGGAGTTGTTCTTCGTCGATGCGTGAAACGGCGTCCTGCGTGGTATCGGAGCTGCGGTCTTTGAGGTAGCCGGCGTCAGCATCAGGGGTTTCCTTCATGCGTCCGCCCTGAGATGTGCCGTATCCAAGGACTGCTCCCCCTGCTACATTGGCGGCATCCATGGCCGACGGCTGCTCGGTGCTGGTGTTTTCGCCATCGCCGGCGTAGAAGACCAGCGCGGGCCGGCCCGGGTGTTGCTCCTTGGCTGCAGCAAGCCGCTCTTTGAGTAGCTGCGCTGCACCGGTGACGCTGCTGCCCTTGGCGTATCGTGCGTTTTGGGGTTGCAGCGTGGTCATTGCGGTCTGCAGCGCGGTGGCGTCACGGGTGAGCGGCATGCGGACGGTGGCCTTGTTGTCGAACGTGATCAGGGAGAATTTGGCACCGGCGAGCTCCTTGGCTATCGCCATGACATCGCGTTGGGCTCCCATCAGTCGGGTATTGGAGCCGCTGTAGTCTTCGGCTGCCATGCTGGTGCTGGTGTCCACAACGAAAAAGACGTCCATCTCCGCGGTGGCGGTGTTGGCCTGTCCACCGGGCCAGCCCGGCCGGAACATGGCGAGGAGCAGAAGCACGACGGCGGCGCCTCGCAACGCTGCTGGCCTCCCGTTCCGTGTCACGGCCGGCACAGTGAACACCAGCACGGCGCCGAGGGCCAGGAGCAGCGGGGGCCACGGAATGATCGGGGCGAAGGTCATGGTTCCAGCCTCCAGCCGAGTACCAGCATGCCCGTTCCGGCAACCAGGGCAATCCCGAGCGGCCAGGCGGGAGCATCGGCTGCCAGCGCCTGAGGAGCTGCACGGTAGCTGGTGGCTTCTGTTTGCTGCACTTTCCCCACGATGCCCGGCACGGCCTCAGCGCCGTCCACGGTGTAGTAGGCGCCCTCGGTACGCTCAGCGGCAGCCCTGAGTTGGGCACCGGGTTCATCAGGTTGGTTTCCGTAGTCCATGTCGCTGGGGTTCAGTGCGTACACTTTAACTTTTTTGTCGGCGGCCAGTGCTGCTGCTTCCTCCAGGCTGAAGATCGGCTCGCCGGAGAGGAAGTTATCAGTGGCCAGCACCACGGACCGCGAGCGCTGGGCATCGGCGGCGCCTGCGTCATCGGGAAAGCTCTGCACGCAGGATGCCAAGCCGTCACCGATCAGTGAGGAGCCTGCGCCGTTCCAGGTGCCATCGAAGAAGGATCCTGCCCCGCTGTCCAAGGCTTCCTTGGCTTCGGCGAGCTGTTCGGCGGCGTAGTCGTAGTCGTCCGTGAGGGGAAAGAGTTGCACGCTGCTGCTGTCGAAGATGACCATGCCAATCCTCTCGCCGTCGAATTCCTTGGCGAGTTCCTGGAACACGGTGGTTATGGCGGCGTCGGTGCTGGTCATGGATCCGGACACGTCCAGGCAGAGCACGATGTCCCTGTTCCGGACTTCCGGTCGCTCCGTGGTGCGCAGGATGGGCCTGGCGGCGGCTGTAGCGGTGGCGGCGAGGAACACGGCGCCCAGCATGACTGCCACCATCAGCCGCAGGCGGTACCTGCGTAGTGCGTGTTGGTACTCCGGCAAGTCGGTGAGGCGGTCACCGTGCGCGATGGCCCGGGTCTGTGGAGGACGACGGCGGCGGTACTGCCAGGCGCTGATGGCCACCGCTGCTGCGGCAAGGGGAAGGATCCACCAGTAGCTCAGTTCCATCCGATCACCACCTGTCGCGCAGCCTCCGCTGAGTGCCCCACGGGGTGGACTGGCACACGGGAGAATTCGTTGGGGTAGATACCAGCGATTCCTTCAGCCAGGCTCTCGAGTCCTTGGCGGCGGAGATCTTCCAGCGTCATGGACGTAACCGGTAGCCCCGTGGCTGCCCCGGCGAACTCCCGCACGAGGAAGCTGAGTCTTTGGTGGGCGTCGCGCACCGGTATCCGTCCGGCGTCGGCGTCTTCCGCTGTTGCGTTGATTGCCGTCAGGCAGGCGGACCGGAGTGCGTCCAGGTTCTGCTGTGGCGCTCCTTGTCCGGCTGGTTGTTTCCGGCCGGCGGGCCGGAAGATCCAGGCGTACCAGCCAACCACCACCAGGACTATCAGGAGGCCGGCCCAGAGCCATTGCGGCTGATACTGCAGCGGCGCGTAGAAGCCGGGATCATCCTGCACGGTGGCCACCCCCAGCGGCACCCTTGGCAGTTGGCGCACCCGAACGGTGCTTCTCAAGGAGAGCAAAGACGGCAGGCAGGACGTCCGCGCTGCCTGAGGTTTGTTCCTCGGCTATGCCCAGGCGGCGGAAGACGGAGCTGCGGTGTTCTCCGCGTTCCAGCATGGCAGCTTCATAAGCCGCCCGGACCTTGCTGTCGGCGGCCAGCTGCGCTGGAATTCCCTGCCCCGTGCCCACATCCTTACTGTTCGTGGCACCTTTGTCTGCCACCGGTGCAAGGTTCACGTCCCGAATGGTGAGCCACAGGACTTCGTGCCTGGCTCGAAGCCTGCGCATCAGGCCCTCAGTGCGGGCATCGGGCATGAACTCGTCCGCGACGACAACAACAAGCAGGCGCCCCCTCAGGTATCTCAGGACGTAGTCCAGCTGCTCCGCGAGGGAACTGACCGGCCCGTTCAGGGCGACGCTCGCATCAACCTCCTGCAGCAACCGTTCCAGGTGCTCTTCGCCGCTGCGGGGCGGGACATATCGGGTTGTAGTCTCGTTGCCGTGCAGGAGGCCGACGTCGTCACCGTGGCGGCACGCCAGATATCCCAGGACTCCGGCTGCCTGCACAGCAATGTCCTTCTTAGATTCACCAGACAACGCCTGGGCAGCCATGGTCCGTCCGGTATCCACCAGCAACAGCACTGAGTGCCGCCGAACTGCCACATAACGCTTGACCAAGGGCGATCCGTGCCGTGCCGTGGCTTTCCAATCGATATCCCTGACTTCGTCCCCGGGAACGTAGGCCCGCAGCTCATCGAAGTCCAGGCTGCGGCCTTTGAAGACGGAGCCGTATTCGCCGTCGAGCAGGGTAAGGGTCCTCCGGTGGGCGAAGATGAACATCTTCGACTTAACCCGGCGAAGCAGGCTCGGCACGTCTAGTCCCCGCTACGGTGTCTGGACAGACGCCACGACGGCATCAATGACGGTTTCCACCGGGACGCCTTCAACCACAGCATCGAACCCGAGAATGATACGGTGCCGCAGGATCCGGTGGGCAAGGCTCTTGACGTCCTCGGGAATTACGTGGTCCCGGCCGTTCAACAAGGCCAGGGCCCTGGCTGCCTGGCTGAAGGCGATGCTGGCCCTGGGACTGGCACCGAACTCCACCAAGTTGGCAAGCCGGGGTTCCAGATATTGGGAAGCATTTCGGGTGACGTAGGCAAGGCCCACGATGTACCTGACGATGGCGGGGTCGATATACACCCGTCGCACCAGCTCCTGGACCTGGACCACGGCGTCCAGTGAGGCAGCAGCCGGCGGTTTCTGGTCGGCATCGAACACACCGGCATCAATCCGGCGAATGACTTCGGCTTCCTCGGCCGGGCTGGGGTAGTCCAGGACGTCCTTGAGCATGAAGCGGTCCATCTGGGCTTCGGGGAGCCGGTACGTCCCTTCCTGCTCGATCGGGTTCTGTGTAGCCAGCACCAGGAACGGCTGCGGCAAAGGGTAGGACTCGCCACCGATGGAGGTCTGCCGTTCCTGCATGGCCTCCAGCATGGCGCTCTGGGTCTTGGCGCTGGATCTGTTGATCTCATCAAGCAGCACGATGTTGGCATGGACCGGCCCCAACTGGGTGACGAATGTTCCCTTGGCAGCATCGAAAATCTGTGTGCCTGCGATGTCGCTGGGCAACAGGTCCGGAGTGCACTGGATACGGCGGAACTCCGCACTGACCGATTCCGCGATGGCCTGGGCCGCCGTGGTCTTGGCAAGGCCCGGCACACTTTCAAGCAGCACGTGTCCGCCCGTCAACAACCCGATGACCAAGGTCTCGCGAAGCCTCGCCTGGCCCACCACTTTGTTCTCAAAACTCCGGATGATGCTGCCCACGAGTTGTTGGGCACGGGCCATGTCCGGTGCATCGATTCCGGCCGTGGCTGTGGTCTGTTGCACTCGTGGTCCCCTCGCTGGCGTCTGACGTTTCCCGGCAGGCAGCCGGCAACAAAGCCGGGCATCAGTACTACCGCCTGCATGGGCCACTCTATCCAAGCCTGACCTGTTCAGGGCCGCAATGGGGACCCCTCCCCATGCAGCCCTCCGAGGTCTATCCTTTTGCCATGCATCAGCTACCAGCCGCCTACCAGAAGTACCTCGCCGCCCAGGACCAGCACGTCATCGACGCCGTTCGGCCCGTCCTCCTGCAATCAGCCGCCGACCAACGCCACGGGGTCAGGATCACCTTCAACCGGGGACCAACCGGCCACCAAGCCCACCTGGACGAATCCATCCCCTACGGCGAGATCATCGAAGACATCGATTGAGCGCCGGCTAACCCTTCATAGCTCCAGCTAGCCCTTCATAGCTCCAGACAGGGCAAAAGAGTTCCCCATGCCCCGGGACACCAACGCGTACAGCACGAGCACCGGGACCGAGTACAGGATGGAGAACGCAGCCAGCTGGCCGTAGGCGATCGCTCCGTGCTGGCCGAAGAAGCTGAAGATCGACACCGCCGCCGGTTGCTTGCCCGGTGACAACAACAGCATGAAGGGAACAAAGAAGTTTCCCCACGCCTGGATGAAGACGAAGATGAACACCACACCCAGCCCCGGCCTCATCAGCGGCAGGACGATGGTACGCAACGCCGCCATGGCTGACGCCCCGTCCATCCAGGCCGCCTCCTCCAGTTCCAAAGGAACCGAGTCCATGAAGTTCTTGGTCATCCAGATCGCCATGGGCAAAGTAGTGGTCGCCATGAAGAAAATAGTGGCTGCCATGGAATCCAACAGGTGCAATTGGACGAACAACCCATACACGGGCACCATAATGGCCGTCACCGGCAGCGAGGTGCCGAACAGCACCGTGTACATGAACGGCTTGTTGAACCGGGACTGATATCTGGACAACGGATAAGCGGCCAACACAGCAGCAAGAAGGTTCACCACAGCCGTACCGGCAGACAACCACAAGCTGTTGGCCAACGGCTGAAACAGCAACTCAGGAGTCAGCACCGCACTGAAGTTGGCGGTCGACGGCGCCGATGGCACCTTGGTCTGGTATCCCGCCTGGGGATCGACGGCGGCCAGCAGCAACCACAATAACGGCACCACAAAGCAGACCCCGATCACAGCCAAGGCGATATCCGCACCCAACCTGGCCCTGGAACGGGAGGCGCCACCCGTCGTCGTGCCTGGTGCCTTCTCCCGCGCTCGCAGTCCCTTGGCGGTCACGGGCGACGCTCCCTCAGGAGCCGAACGTAGACGGCACCGAACACCATGCCCAACAGGATCAGGACCGACGCCACAGCTGTTCCATAGCCGATGTCGCCAAACTTGAACGCCTCCTGGTACGCCAGGACAGGCAAAGTGGTGCTGGCGTTGGCCGGACCGCCGGCCGTCATCACCCAGATAAGGGTGAAGACGGCCAGTGTCTGGAGCGTAATCAACATCAGATTGGTGGTGATACTGCTCCGGATCAAAGGCAGGGTAATGAAAGTGAGCCTCTGCCACCCCCGGGCGCCGTCCATGAGCGCGGCCTCGGAAATATCCCGGGGTACGTCGGCCAAAGCCGCCCGGTACACCAGCATGGAGAAAGCGGTGCCGCGCCAGGTGTTGGCCAGGATGATCGCCACAAGGGGGAACGAATACAGCCAGTCCACGCCGTCGACACCGACGATGCCGGCCAGTTGGTTCAGAGTTCCGTCCCGGTTGAAGTAGGCATACGCGGTCAACGCGGCCACAATTTCCGGGAGCACCCAGGCCGCAACAACTGCCGTTCCCACTACCGAAGAGACCACCGTCCGTGAACGCGTCATCAGCAGCGCAATCAGCAGGCCCAGCACATTCTGCCCCACCACCGCCGACGCCACGACAAAGACAACGGTCAGCCAGGCCGACAGCGGAAACGAGTCATCGCTGAACATCCGGGCGTAGTTGTCGGCGCCCACCCACTGCGGGTCCTGCGCTGCCTTGCCCGTCAACGCAGCGTTGGTGAAGGAAGCGTAAAACGACCAAGCCACCGGGGCCACAAGGAAAAGCAGGAGCAGCAGAATCGACGGAACTACCGGCAGGAGCCGCAGGACGCGGCGGATGGTCATTTCTCCAGGACCTTGTCCTCACCCACAAGCTTCCGGACGGTGGCATCGTATTCTGCTGCGGCGTCCTCGGGGCTTTGCTTGCCAGTTATCACTGACTCCGTGGCGACTTGGACGGCGGTGGAAATCTTCGGATAGTCAGCAGTGGCGGGGCGGTAATGCGTTACGGCCACCAGGTCTGAGACATCCTTGACGAACGGGTTGGCTGCCAAATAGTCCGCTTCCGCGGCGACATCGGTCCGGACGGCAATCTGCGAATTGTTGATGTCGTACGCCAACGCGTTCTTCTTGTTCAGTGCAGTGGTGAGGAACTGGAAGGCAAGGTCAGGGTTCTTGCTCTTCGCACCCACCGCAAGCGTCCAGCCGCCGGACATACTGACACCTCCGGGCTCCTGGCCATTCCTGGTGGGGAACATCGTGACGCCCATGTCCTGCTCATATCCTGCCCACTCGTACGCCCCACCCTTTTGCCAGAACGACGGCGTGTAGGAACCTTCTACGGTGGCCGCCAGTTTGCCTTGGGGGAACCACTCGCCAAAGACCTTCTTCCAGACGTTGGCATCCAAGGCCTCGGCGGGGCTCACTGCGAGTTTTTCGTCGTAGAGGGTCTTCAAGAACGCCAGAGAGTCAGTGAATCCCTGGGAACCGACCACCCACTTCTTGGCGTTCTCGTCATACAACGTACTGTCTGTCCCGTAGAGGAGTTCATAGAAGCCCTGCATGACTGTGCCCTCGCCGGTCCCCTTGCCTGCGTACATGTTGAAGGCGATCACGTTGGGATCGGATGCCTTCACGGCGCGGGCCGTGGTCAGGATGTCATCCCAGGTCTTTGGCTGCCAGGGCAAGGAAATGCCCGCCTTTTGAAGGACTGCCTTGTTGTACCAGATAGCTCTGGTGTCTGTCCCGAGCGGAACCGCATAAATGCTGCCGTCATCTGCCCGGCCCGCCGCCTTGGCTGCTTCGTTGAACAGGGGCCAGTCGTCCCACTTTTCAAGGTAGCCATCAAGCTTAAGGAGGTAACCGGCGTCGACGTCCGACCGGACCTTGAAGGTGTCCTCGTAAAAGACATCCGGCGCCGTGTCCGGCGAACGCTGGGCCAGGGCAAGCTTGGTTCCGTAGTCGTCATCATTGGCCTGGATGGGCTGAAGCTCAACGGCAACCCCGGAGTTGGCTGCCTCGAACTCCTTCTTGGCGTCCTGCATGACTGCGTCGAGGGCAGTAAAGGCATCCGTTTTCTGATAAACGATCTTCAGCGTTTTGTTCCCGGCCGCGTCAGGCGTAGGCGAACAGGAGCTGGCCGCCACAAGCACGGCGGCAGCTGAAGCGATGGCGGCAAACTTCCCCGCTAGGTGCTTGATGCCAGCTAACTTCATTGGGCGGCCCATGGTGCTCCAATCCGTCAAACGTCGTGCTGATTCAGCCTTCGAGAAGGAGCCGCTGGGCCCGCGGTGCCAGCATGTGCTCCAGGACGAGACATGCGGCACCGATTGCGCCGACGTCCTCGCCGACTCCAGTGCCTACAACTTCGAGGTCATGAATCATTCGGGCAGCATTGTTACTGTCCAGCAGCTCCGGAACCCGTGCCAGGAAGTAGGGCGACATACGGCCCCAGAAGGGACCACCGAAAACCACGCGCTCCACATCCAGGGTGTTGGTCACTACGGACACGGCACGAGCCACGAGGGTGGCCGACTTGTCCAGAATGGCAATGGCTTTTTGGTTTCCGGCGTCGGCTTGGTCGCACAGTGCTGCAAAACGTTCCTGGACCTCGGGGCCGTCTGCCCCCTCACGGTGACCGTCCAAGACACCGGCTGCTTCGGCCTCGGCCACCAGGACCTGAGGAATGCAGGAGGACTTAACGCATCCGTGCAGTCCGCAATCACACAGAGGTCCGGAAGGGTCAACCACGATGTGGCCGATCTCGCCGGCGTTGCCGGAGGTTCCACGCACTACTTCATCGTTGAGCACGATTCCGCAACCGATGCCGGTACCCATGTACATGAAAACAAAGCTTCCAGCACCGCTCGCGCCACCTGCCCAGGTCTCGGCAACAGCTGCGCTGGTCACGTCCTTGTCAACCAGGGTCTCCAGCCCAGTGGCTTCGCTCAAGGCCTCGCGGATACGCACCCGGTTCCACCTGGTCAGCAGGGGCGGCTCCACTACAGAGCCTTCGTCCAAATCAATAGGCCCAGGCACGGCAACGCCAAGACCAGCGATCTTGGATGCGTCCACGCCCGACTCTTCGACCAGGACCTTGATTTGCGCGGCGATGCTGGTGATCACGTCGGCAGGGTCCCCGCCAGGGGTGGACATCCGGGAATGCCTGACGACATCGCCCAGCAGGTCCAGAACGACAAAAGTGATAACGGCCGGGTCCAGATGGACGCCGACGGCATACATCCCAGCCGGGTTCAACCGCAGAATGGTCCGCGGCTTGCCCGGCCCCGATCCTTCCTTGCCGGCCTCGACGATCAGCTTTTGATCCAGCAGGCGCCGGGAAATATTGGAAATGGTTTGGGGGGAAAGTCCAACAATCTGTGCCAGCTCCACGCGGCTGAGTCCCTGTGCTGACCGCCGGATCGCCTCCAGGATGACGGTCAGATTGAAGTCCCCCATACGGGGTAGATTCGTTCCGCGCCTCGGTGTCGGCTGCCGGATCTCAGTCACTGATGCCCCTCGTCATTCGGAAAAACTTCGTCGAATTTAGTCTCTGTCTGCATCGTACGATACCCACAGCCCTACAGGTACGAGCACACGCTGGCGACGAAGTCAGGGGTTGGTAACGATGCCACTGAATTGTATGCGACAGCCTATGGAACCGTGCCTTGATGACGGTGCCCTCAAGATTTGAGGCTGCGTGTCACCGTGAACTTAGGGTTGCGGCCTTCCTCCGACGTAGGCCCAATAAGCCGTTCCAGCGCACCCCGGTACTGCAAATGACTGTTGTAGACGGTCCACAACTCACCACCTGGCGCCAGTATCCGTCCGGCGGCTTGGAACATCTTCAGCGCAGCGCCTGCATGGACGCTGGCCCCCACATGAAACGGCGGATTCAGCAGGATGAGGTCCGCACTGCCGGGTGCAAGCGTGGACATCGCGTCATCATGAAGGACGGCCACCCGATCCCCCACCCCATTGGCCTCCGCGGTACCCCGGGCCGAGGCAACAGCAGCAGCAGATTGGTCCGTTGCCACCACGTTTGCCTCATCATGGCGTCGTGCATACATGGTGGCCAGGATCCCCGTGCCACATCCCAGGTCCACCACGCGGCGGGCAGCCGGCATCCGGTCCAGGAAGGTCAGCAGGTAACGCGTCCCGATATCCAGGCGGGCTCCGGAGAAGACGGCGCCATGTGCGCAGACCGTAATTCCCAATTCCTGCAATGGTTCAACAACGGGGAACGGTGGCGTCTCCGGAACCTGTTGGGGATCTCCGGCAATGAGTACCCTGGACTTCTGCCGGGCAAGTTGTGGTTGGACAGAGGAGAAGTACTTCTCCAGGACTGAATTCATGCCCTTGGACATGTGCTTGACGCGGCCGCCTGCCAACATCACCGTATCCGGCGCTGCGAACCGGGCAACGGCGTCGGCAATTTCCTCCAACTCAGCCAGCGACTTCGGCAATTGAACAAGTACCAGCCCCGCATTGCCGAGCAGCTCCGGGCCCAAGCCATGCTGCGTGAAACGGTCCTCGAGATTTGCTGTGGTTGCGTTGCGCTCCAACGCGAGCCGCCCCGTGACAAGGTCTTGGTGAACACGGACATGCCCGACGCCGAGTCCCACCAGCGCGCCCAGCGTCAGGGCACCGTAGCGGTCGCCAATCACCACAACCCCGGTGTCCTGGCCCACCATCTTTGCCGCTGTTTCCAGCAGAATCCGGTCCGTGGCGTCGTAGGCCTGCAAATTCTCCGCTTCGACGTCCGGAAGCCTGCTCAAGGAGCCAAACAGGGCTTCCAGTTCCAATGTCGTCACGATGGAGGTTCTCACTTTCGTTGCGTTTTTGACTCGACTTTGTCAGTGCTTGGGAGGAACCTGAGAGTGCAGCACGTCAACACCTGGTTGTCCCCGTCAGTTCGGTAAACCCATCACAGAGGCAGCCAGCACTGGAACCGGTGACCAAGGAGCCAGGCACCGGGACCATCCGTCATCCGGCTCCCTCTCCCCTGCGAGAAGCCATGAGTGTCAATGTTGTCACGAACCTGGAAGTAAAGTCCCACAACTCTCCCGACGAAACGCGCCGCCCGGAAAAGACCGTTCTGGACCTCGTCACCGTAGGAGAGTACACAATCGGCCGTATGACCTTTGAGCCCGGTTGGACCTGGGCTGACTGCATCAAACCTGTAGTCGGCACCGACTCCTGCCAGTTGAGCCACGTTGGATTCTGCGTTTCCGGCAAGCTGGACGTTGAAACCGACGACGGCGGCCAGATCAGTATCGCTGCCGGCGACTCCTACACGATCCCGCCGGGCCACAACGCCCACGTGGTAGGCGACGAACCGTTCCAAGGTGTCGAGTTCGTCAGCGGCGCCGAGTTTGCCCGCCCCCCTGGATAAGGCGATTCGGCTTTCAGTACATACAAAAAGACCCCGCTCAAGATGAGCGGGGTCTTTTTCCGAAGTGGAGCTGAGGGGACTCGAACCCCTGACCCCCTGCATGCCATGCAGGTGCGCTACCAGCTGCGCCACAGCCCCGGATTTGTTGACTTTCCGGTGAAGTATTTCTCTTCCCGTCGAAGCAACTCGTCAATACTAACCACAATCCATCGAGAAGCGAAATCGGTCGACCGTGAACTGCGTCACTCCAAGCTCCGCTTATTCACGGAACCCGGCAGCCGAGGCGCGCTGGACGAAATCCGCCGCGCCTCCCCCCAAACCGGCTGCCTGGAAGCGTACTGTCATCCAGCCCCTCCCCATGAAGTCTAAGATCGATAGTTCCAGAAACCAAACCGTTCAGTCGGTTTAATTGACCTACCCGGCTTTGCCCGGTGATAGCGTTATGGGGTCCCGGGGGCGCCACTGCCAGCGTCCGTGACTTCCGGCCCCACCACATCGCTCGAAAGGTCACCCACTACCTATGCAGCAACGTGCGCAGGACACCCGACTGGCAGTCATTGAAGGCGCAGCCCGCGTCTTCGCTGAGATTGGCTACGGAAACGCCAGCCTGGCTGACATCACCAAGCGCGCGGGAGTGACCAAAGGCGCACTCTATTTTCACTTCACGTCCAAGCGGGAGCTTGCCCTAGCGGTCATCACGGAACAGCACGCCATGGTGCAATCCGCGGGCTCAGACATCGTCGCCTCCAACCGGCCCGCACTCGAGAAGCTCATCGGACTCTGCCGGATGTTCGGCCAGCAACTGTTGGACGAACCGATAGTCCAAGGTGGCATCCGGCTCACGTTCGAAGCCTCCGCATTCCAAGCCGACGTCTCCGGCCCGTACCTGGACTGGATCAACACCGCCCACCAGTTATTGGCTCAAGCCCAGACGGAGGGGGATGTCCGCGCCGATCTGGATGTCGCCGCGTTCGCCCGGTACCTGATTGCATCCTTCACCGGAGTTCAGATGGTTTCCGAGGTCCTCACCGTGCGGGAGGATGTCATGGCCAGGATCGAACAAATGTGGGAATTCATGCTGCCGGCCCTGACATCAGGCG
Organism: Paenarthrobacter sp. 4246; assembly: GCF_040546855.1. Lineage (NCBI taxonomy): Bacteria > Bacillati > Actinomycetota > Actinomycetes > Micrococcales > Micrococcaceae > Paenarthrobacter > Paenarthrobacter sp. 4246. The sequence goes on along the minus strand of NZ_JBEPOP010000003.1, from coordinate 77,911 downwards.
CCAGCGCCTCACCGCACAGTCCATGACTCGCTGATGACCCCACTGCGTGAACCCGGTTACAGCCAGTGGACCAGTTGACTCCAGGTATAAGAAAAGGTCCTGCCTTCCTTGAGGAAAGCAGGACCCTTGATGGTGGAGCTGAGGGGACTCGAACCCCTGACCCCCTGCATGCCATGCAGGTGCGCTACCAGCTGCGCCACAGCCCCATATTCTTGCTGCTTCACGTTCAGCATTTCAGCCATCCGCGCCGAAGCAACTCAAATATCTTAGAACAGCGTTTCCGAAAATTCCAAATCGGGCATATTCGGTTTGCTGTTACTTCCTAGTGCTCTGAGTCCTCCGCGGAAACAGCCTTGGCGGAGGCATCGTCACCGAGCTCCAGGTCCACCACGGGGCAGTCCTTCCACAGGCGCTCCAGTGCATAGAACACGCGATCTTCGGCATGCTGGACGTGGATCACGATGTCCGCATAATCCAGCAGAACCCAGCGGCCTTCGGAGCGGCCCTCTCGACGCACGGGACGTAGATCCTGCTTGAGCAGTTCTTCCTCAATGCCATCGACGATTGCGTTTACCTGGCGCTCCGTGGGAGCAGAGGCAATCAGGAAGATGTCGGTGAGCGCCAACCGCTCGCTGACATCAAGCGCAACGATGTCTTCGGCGAGCTTATCGGCCGCTGCACGCGCGGCGTGACGGGCGAGGGTGACGGATTGTTCATGTGCAGACACGGGGACTCCTTGTTGTGGCCTGTGGCCTTGGTTTGGCGTTTGCCGAGATACAGCGGAACTAGCCGCTGGTGATCATGATGATGCCGACGATGAGGGCAACCAAGCCCAAAGCCAGGACACCGTACTGCAGCAGCCTGCTGCGCTGCGCCCTGGCCAGTCCAGCAGTATTGACGTCCAACGGATCAAGGCCGTAAGCCGTACTGGCAGAAACGGGGGGCCGCTGCGTCTCTTCGCTGCGATCCACGGGTGCTGCAGGCTTCTTCCTGGCTGACCTGGCAACAGCTTCCGCCCGGGCGAGAACCCCCGCGCGGCCCCGGGAGCCTGGCTTTTTGACCTGTGACGGGTCATCCAAAGTGGGACCTGCCGAAGTGATCAACGGCACGAACGTGGTGCTGGGACGCTTCATGACCGGACGGTCAACACCAGGAACCTTGACGAACTCCAACGGAGTCACCATGGCCAGGTTGTTGGCCGTGGAAGGACCTGATGTGGCCGCCGAAGATTTTGCCTGCTCGACCTTGGTCTGCTCAGCCTTGTTCTGCTCGGCGAGCTTCTGCTTGGCTGCAGCGCGTTTGTTCAACACCGCCGCACGTTCGGCCAAGGCAATTTGCTCCGCCAATACCGCTGGATCAACAGCCAACGGATCCTGCTCGGCAATGTGTTCCAACTTGGACGTCTGGTTTTGAACCTGCGCCGCGATCAACTCACGCACAGCAAGCGCCTGCTCAACAGACATTCCGGACTCCGTGGCGGCATCCGGAACTTTGTCCGTGGACGTGGTCTTGCCTGCGGGAGTTTTATTGTCCCCCGGTGTGTTCTTGTCCTTGCCGATGGCGTTGCCGGCCCCGGCTTTGGCAATCTCCGGCTTTGCCGCTTCCTGCGTGGAACCCGGCGCTGGAACGATCGGGTTCATTGAGGTGGCAACTTCGGCCTGGAGCTGCTGAAGTCGAAGCTGGCGCCGCGTGGGAGGCCCACCTCCGGAGAGCTGTTCTTCCTTGTCCGCGAGTTCCTTGATGGTCCGCAGGGCTGCACGGTCACGTGCCCGGACCTGCGAGGATCGCTCTTGCGCCGCGGTTCCTACAGCATCCACCGGCCCATCAGCGGCACGGCGGTTACGGGCGGCCGGACGGTCAGACCCAGAGGGGCGGTCAGCGCCACCAGCGTCAATTGTTGCGGGGGCCTTGGAATCCACGTCGGCCTTTGCCGGCGCCTTTGGCTCCGCGGTTGGTTTCGGCTGCGCCTTCGGCTCCGCAGTGGCGTCTGCCTGCGCAGTGACGTCCGGCTGCGCAGTGGTGGCCGACGGCGCAGTGGCGGCCGACTGTTCTTCCCGGGCGCGGCGAAGCTCACGCCTGCTGCGGATGGGTCGCTGTTCCTGGCTGCTCATTCAAAACTCATTCAGTACGTGCTTGGTCGTCTGATCCGGACAGTACGGGTGCCAGCTCCCCTGCCACGGGCTGGGGCGCGTACAGACCATATTTCGCGATGTATTGCACCACTCCGTCCGGCACCAAGTACCAGACGGGATTGCCGGCGCCCACGCGGATCCGGCAATCCGTGGAGGAGATCGCCATGGCTGGAACTTCGAGCAAACTGACATCATCAGTCCGTCCGAGGTCGTTCAGTTCATGTCCGGGACGGGTCACCCCGACGAAGTGCGCCAGCGACCACAACTCGTCCACATCTTTCCAAGACAGGATCTGGGCCAAGGCATCCGCACCGGTGATGAAGAACAGGTCCGCGTCAGGACGCTGGGCCCGCAAATCACGAAGGGTGTCTATGGTGAACGTCGGGCCGGGGCGGTCAACGTCCACCCGGCTGACAGTGAACCGGGGGTTGGATGCCGTGGCAATCACTGTCATCAGGTACCGGTGCTCCGGCTCGCTGACAAGTTTGTGCGACTTCTGCCACGGTTGCCCCGTCGGCACGAAAACCACTTCGTCGAGTCCGAACTTGGCTGCTACTTCACTGGCAGCCACAAGGTGGCCGTGATGGATAGGATCGAATGTTCCACCCATCACGCCCAGCCGAAGCCTGCGCCCCGACTCCCCACGTGGTGTTGCGGCAATAATGTTAGTGGCCCTGCCCATGGGTGTGCTTGTTCGGGTGCTGGCGGTGCGGATCAGCGTGCTCTTCAACAGCCTCGTGGCGGTTGCCCAGGTTGGTGTAGGACAGGGTGACGAACAGGAGGACCAGCATCAGGGCAAACATCACGATGCCGAAGACCCACGGCTCTGCCCACAGGGGTGCGAGTTCCTCGTGGCCGCCGCCTTCAGTCTGGGCGGCAATGGACGTGGCGATCTGCTGAAACAGCATCTTCTCCCCTAGTTGGTTCTCAAATGTTTGCACGGCGGGGCATCCCGACGTTCCGGACTTCTGTTCTATGTTACAGCGTTGCTAGCTGCGGACTTGGCCTTCGCCCTGGACGATCCACTTGGTGGTGGTCAGCTCAGTAAGGCCCATGGGACCCCGGGCGTGCAGCTTTTGCGTCGAAATGCCCACCTCGGCGCCGAGGCCAAGTTCGCCGCCGTCGGTAAACCGCGTGGAGGCATTGACGATCACGGCAGCGGAATCAATCTCTGCGATGAACTTCTCGGCGTTGGCCAGGTTGTTGGTGAGGATCGCTTCAGTGTGTCCCGTTGTCCACGTGCGGATGTGGTTGACGGCCTCATCCAAGCTGTCCACCATGGCCACGGCGAGGTCAAGGTCCATGTATTCAGTGGCCCAATCGTCGTCGTCAGCGGGAACGGTTTCAATCTCCGGGCCCAGGGCAGCGGCGATCCTCTCGTCCACATGGAGCGTCACCCCTTGTGCCCGCAATGCCTTGGCAACAGCAGGAAGTACCGTTGCGCCCGAGTGCACCAGCAGGGTCTCCACGGTGTTGCAAACGCTGGGACGCTGCGTTTTGGCATTGAGGAGAATTTCCACGGCCATTTCTTCGTTCGCCGACTCGTCGATGAAGATATGGACGTTGCCTTCACCAGTTTCAATAACGGGCACGGCAGAGTTGGTGACCACTGTCTGGATGAGGTCCCGCCCGCCCCGCGGAATAAGGACGTCCACGCGTCCGCGGGCACGCATCAGCACGTTGGCACCTTCGCGGCCGTACTGGTCCACGGTCTGGACGGCATCGGCCGGCAGGCCCACCGAGTCCAGTGCTTCCCGAAGGATTCGTACTAAAGCCTCATTGGTATTCGCAGCAGCTGACCCGCCACGAAGAATCACGGCGTTGCCGCTCTTCAGGGCCAAGCCGGCGATATCCACGGTCACGTTCGGCCGAGCCTCGTAAATGGCGGCCACAACGCCCATGGGTACGTTGACTTGCCGCAGACGCAGGCCGTTGGGGAGCGTCTGCCCGCGGACTACGTTGCCCACGGGATCCGGCAGGCCCGCCAGGTTCTCCAAGGCCGCGACCAAGCCGTCGATCCGGGCAGGAGTCAGCGTGAGGCGATCCAGGAGTGCTGGGGTTGTGCCATTGGCACGGCCTGCGGCAACATCCTTGGCGTTGGCCTCCAAAACATGCTTCCGGTTCTCCACCAAGGCTGTTCCAATGGCACGGAGCGCACGATCCTTCCAAGCACGGTTCGCCTGGCCCATACGGCGTGCAGCCTTGCGGGAACGGTCGGCAATGGCATGAACGGCGGCCTGGACATCCTCCGGGGAGAGCGGAACGCCGCCTGCCGCAGGGTTCTCCGGCGTTTGTCCGGCAACACCGGAAACGTCGGAGATCACAGGGGCATCAGGGGTCAGCGCTTCAGTCATGCTCCAAGTTTAGATGAGCGGGGCGTCCGCAGGAGCACCAGATCATCAACATGAACAACTTCGCGGTCGTAACCCCGGCCCATCGCCTGGCCGAGCTCCTGGGTAGTGCGGCCCAGCATGCGCGGAAGTTCCTCCGAGGAATAGTTCACCAGTCCACGCGCCAGCACGGTTCCGTCATGGGCAACCATCTCCACGGGATCGCCGGCTTCGAAATCACCGCTGACCTCCGAAATGCCCGCGGGAAGGAGTGACCTGTGCCGTTCGCGGACTGCTTTAACAGCGCCGTCGTCGAGCATTAACCGTCCCTGAACGGTCGCCAGGTGCGCCAGCCACAGGAGGCGGACCGGCTTGCGGTTGCCATTGACGGAGAACCAGGTCCCCACGTCCTCCCCCGCCAAGGCGGCGGCGGCGTTGGCCGTGGACGTTACCAAAGCGTGGATACCGGAGCCGGCAGCGATCGACGCCGCCTCAACCTTGGTCATCATTCCACCGGTTCCGACGCCGGCCTTGCCGGCCTTGCCGATGGTGACGTCCTCAAGGTCCTGAGGACCCTGAACCAACGGAATACGCTTGGCGCCCTGGGAGGGCGGTCCGTCATAGAGGGCGTCGACGTCGGACAGCAGTACCAGCGCATCCGCGCGGACCAGGTGGGCCACCAAAGCGGCCAGTCGGTCGTTGTCGCCGAAACGGATCTCGTGCGTGGCCACGGTGTCGTTCTCGTTGACCACGGGGACCACTCCAAGGTTGAGCAGACGGTCCAAGGCCCTGAAAGCGTTGGTGTGCTGCGTGCGGCGCATGAGGTCATCCGCGGTCAGCAGCACTTGGCTGACGGTGACGCCGTGGGCGCTGAACGCCTGCGTATAGCGGGCCATGAGCAGTCCCTGGCCTACACTCGCGGCAGCCTGCTGCGTGGCCAGATCCTTGGGCCGTTTGGCTAGCCCCAAGGGAGCCAGGCCGGCAGCGATAGCCCCCGAGGAGACCAGAATGATCTCGGTGCCGGCATTGCGCTTGTCCGCCAGGGCGTCCACCAGTCCCGCAAGGGATTTCTCGGAGATACCGCCCTGAATGCTGGTCAAGGAGGAGGACCCCACCTTGACCACAATCCGCTTGGCGGTGGCGAGGGCCTGGCGTTCCAGGCCTTCGGCCGTGGCCGGAACGTCGACGGTCCTAGTCGTCATCACCGGCGTCCAGGGTGCTCTCCCTCATGGTCTGCGCGCGGCGGCCACTGACGGATTCAGTCCAGATGCCGGCCTTGCGCTCTGCTTCAAGTTCTGCACGGGCTGCTGCCTTGGCTTCGCGGCGCTCAATCTGCTCATCGCGCTTCTGCGAACGCGTAGGACGGTCGCCGATGTCCGCAACGCGGATGTCGGTGCCGCGGGGGGTTGCAAGGAGTTCGGCACCGGCCATCATGGTGGGCTCCCAGTCGAACACCACGCCATCGTCTTCACCGATAACCACGGTGTCGCCAGGCTTGGCGCCAACCTTGAAAAGCTCAGTTTCCACGCCCAGCTTGGCCAGACGGTCGGCAAGATAGCCGATCGCTTCCTCGTTGGTGAAGTCGGTCTGCTTGACCCAGCGCACAGGCTTTTCGCCCAGAACACGGAACAGCGGCTCGAGGTTCTTTTCTTCGCGGCGGATCTTGAAACCGGACTCGTTGACCGCACGGGGCCGAAGGACGGGTGGCGCAACCTTGGGAGGTGCGACTGCCACGGCGTCGCGCGCAGCCTTGACGATCTCCGCCATGGCAAAACCGAGTTGGCGCAGGCCCTCGTGGCTGGTTGCCGAGACTTCGAACACGCGGTAACCGCGCGCTTCCAGGTCCGGACGAACGAACTCAGCCATGTCCTTGCCATCGGGCAGGTCAACTTTGTTGAGGACAACCAGTTTGGGGCGCTCGTTCAGAGGAACAACTTCGCCGTCAACACCGGCGTAACTCATGTCAACCGCGTACTTCTCCAGCTCGGCCTCAATGATGGCGAGATCGGACAGAGGATCGCGGTCAGACTCCAGAGTTCCGCAGTCGAGGACGTGCACCAAAGCCGCACACCGCTCAACGTGCCGCAGGAAGTTGTGCCCGAGTCCCTTGCCTTCGCTGGCACCCTCGATCAAACCGGGGACATCGGCAATGGTAAAGCGGACTTCGCCCGCCTGGACCACGCCAAGGTTGGGAATCAGGGTGGTGAAGGGGTAATCGGCGATCTTTGGCCTGGCAGCAGACATGGCTGCGATCAGGCTGGACTTGCCGGCCGAGGGGAAGCCAACCAGCGCGATGTCAGCAATGGACTTCAGTTCCAGGACGATGTCGCTGGATTCGCCTTCGATGCCCAGCAGGGCGAAGCCGGGCGCTCGGCGCTTCTGGGAGGAAAGGGAAGCATTGCCCAGGCCGCCTTGGCCGCCGGCAGCTGCGACGTATTCAGTGCCCTCACCCACGAGGTCAGCCAGGACTTCGCCGTCCTTGGTCTTGATGACGGTGCCGTCGGGGACCGGAAGAATCAAGGTCTCGCCGTTCTTGCCGCCGCGCCAGTCACCCATGCCCGGGCCACCATTGGTGGCGTGGCGGTGGGGTGCATGGTGGTAGTCCAGCAGGGTGGTGGTCTGTGCGGACACCCGTAGGATGACATCGCCGCCATTGCCGCCGTTGCCTCCGTCGGGGCCACCGAGCGGCTTGAACTTCTCCCGCTTTACAGAGACACAGCCGTGGCCGCCGGTTCCGCCGGATACGTGCAGGACTACCCGGTCTACAAAGCTCGCCACGTGGATCTCCTCAGTTGCTGTCTTACTTACAGCGTTTGTTGCTGTTGCCAGCGCTGTTGCAAAACCAGTGCGCTAAAGCGCCCTAGTCGATTGTAATGCGGTTAAAAGAACGGTGGAGCGGGCCGTTTGGCCCGCTCCACCGGTTCAGAACTTGTTGTTACTCTGCAGCTGCAGCAGCAACGATGTTCACTACGCGACGTCCGCGGCGAGTACCAAACTCAACCGAGCCGGCCTGCAGGGCGAACAGGGTGTCGTCGCCACCGCGACCCACGCCTGCACCGGGGTGGAAGTGCGTGCCACGCTGGCGAACGATGATTTCGCCTGCGGAGACTACCTGACCACCGAAGCGCTTGACGCCCAGGTACTGTGCGTTGGAGTCACGACCGTTGCGAGTGGAACTCGCGCCTTTTTTGTGTGCCATGTGAAATGCCTGCCTCTAAATTTCTGGGGAAACTGAAAAACCTGAACAGCGGGTAACGAAAGTTACGCGATGCTGGTGATCTTGATCTTGGTCAGTTCCTGACGGTGACCCTGACGCTTCCGGTAGCCGGTCTTGTTCTTGAACTTCTGGATGACGATCTTCGGACCACGGAGGTCCTCGAGGATCTCAGCCGTAACCTTGACGTTGGCCAGTTCCGCAGCTGCGGAGGTGACCTTCTCGCCGTCAACCAGGAGCAAGGCGGGCAGCTCAAGCGTGCTGCCGGCTCCACCGGGGACGCGGTTAAGCGTTACGTAGTCTCCAACGGAAACTTTTTCTTGGCGGCCGCCTGCGCGGACAATCGCGTACACCACTTGGGTACTCACTTCTCTCGACGTTTATAACTAAATTTGCGTGCGGAACCTGGAACCGAAATCAGGCTTGGTTCGCGCTGTGCCTCAACGCCGTGGACTTCTGATCGAAGTCCGCGAGTCATCCCTTGAACAATTCCAAGGGGCATAACCCAAGTGTTGGCGTAAGCACCGAAGATCAAGATTACGCTAGTTTGACCCTCGGCTGCAAATGAGGCCGGGTCCGGAGGCTACCACGTGACTTACGTCACCAGTTGTAACGGACTCTCCCGGCACCGTGCCCATACAGCCTACAGGGTTTGGGGCGATTAACGTGATTTGACCCGCGACGCGCTGGGGCTCTTTGAAGCTCGGGGATAAAAAGCCCGGACAGGAACGGTCAGGCGAACAGCCGCGGAGCGTCGAAGAACGCAGTTTCGTAGCGGCAGGACTGGGCAAAAGCCTCCACCATTGACGCCCGCTCCCCCTCGGAAGCTGCCGCCGCTGCTGCGTCCGTGAAATTGATCGCATGCCTGGTGGCTTCAGCAAACTCTTCATCGGCGTAGGTCCTGAGCCAGTCCGCGTAGGGATGCGCTGCCGGAGATCCCGCCTCCACGAACGATGCATGGAGCTGCTGGCCCACTTCTGCGTAAAGCCAGTAGCACGGCAGGATGGCCGCCAGCAGCACGGAGTAGCTGCCCGTGGCCGAGGATGCCAACAAGTGGTCCACGTAGGACTTCGTGACGGGTCCGGTCACCGGGGAAGCCTCTCGGGTGCTGAGCCAGTTCCTGTGCAGTTCCGATTCGACCTCAAGGCACTGCTGTGACGCTTTCGCCCAGAACAGTTGTTCCTCCTCCGTGGGGGCAAGGGCGCCCGCGCGCGCCAGGGCCCTGGAGTACCCGTTAAGGTAGATGGCGTCCTGCGCGAGGTAGTAGCTGAAGGCTGCTTCAGGGAGGTCGCCCGATTGCAGGCCGTCAATAAAGCTGAGCTTGTAGATTGCCTCAAGCTCCGGAGCGGCTTCCTTCCACAGCGCCGCGGCGAATTGCCCCGGCCTCAGGACCTGATGGTGGTGGAAATGGTTGACCGGCCCATTTCCCTGGCCTACGTCGAGGCTGTCCGCATGCAGCAACGCCTGGAGCAACCACGGCTTGACCTCACGCAGGGAAGCTTCCCAATCGCCTGTGCGGGCCTGGACAGTGGCCAGTGCCGACGACAACGAACAGCCCGTGCCGTGGCTGTTCTTCGTTTCCACGCGGGGTCCGGCTACCTCAATGACGTCCTGCCGAAGAAGGCCGCTGGTGTTGACCAGGGCATCCGGGCATTCCACACCTGCCAGGTGTCCGCCCTTCACCAGGACCGTGGTGCCGCACTCGGCAGCCAGCCGCTTGCCCTGGTTCAGCGCCGAATCCCAGTCAGCAGCTTCAGGCTCCCCCAACAGCATCGCGAGCTCCGGGAGGTTCGGGGTAATAAGATCCGCCAACGGCAGGAGAGCACGCAGGGCTTGCTCGGCAGACCCACGCAGGAGGCGGTCACCGCTGGTGGCCACCATCACCGGGTCAAGGACCACGACGGCGGGACGCACCGCCTCGAGCCAGCCGCGGACCTCATCGATCACCGCAGCGTCACCCAGCATGCCGATCTTGACGGCATCGATGGCGATGTCCGTGCTGACGGCTTCCAATTGCTGTCGCAGGAACTCCACCGGAGGAACATGGAGGGCACTGACACCCAGCGTGTTTTGCGCGGTCAACGCCGTAATCGCCGCCATACCGTAGCCGCCCTGCGCGGCAATGCTCTTCAGGTCCGCCTGGATACCGGCACCGCCGGAGGGGTCGGAGCCCGCGATACTCAGTACGCGAGGCGTTTCACGGCCCCAAACAACCAAAGGGTACACAGGAGAATACGACGATGAGGTCATGGGGACATCCCTTCGCCGGTGCTAACCGGACAGGTTCAACGGGTCTGGATCTCAGCCTGGCCCAATGCCCGGCACCCCGTGTCAGTCCCCCAGCCTAGCCGGGACGCAGCAGGGCCCGTAAACTGCGCTACGCAGAAGACCGGTTATGACCGCTGTGAGCAGACAGCAAAGGGCCCCCCATTACCCGCTTATGGCGGGTACTGGGGGCCCTTGCGGATCAGATGCTAGAGCTCCGAAGCGGGAACGCCAACCCCAAGGATGATGGGTTCCTCGGAGGCTACCTTCTTGGCAGGCTCCGCCGGCGCTTTGGCCTCGTGCGCCGTTCCACGCGCTGCCGTAGCAGTTACCTCGTGGTGCTCAACACTGGTCTCGTTGGCTGCACCCTGCGCACGGCTCGCACTGCGGTTGCGACGCCCTCGGCGGGACTTCGACGCCGCAGCAGCTTCAGGGTCCTCATCTGCAAAACCTGCCGCGGCGGCTTCCGGCGCGGCGGCTGTCTTGGAAGGAACCACTGTTTCGGGTTTTGCCTCGGGTGCTGCGCCAAGGTGGGAGAACGCTTCGGCCAGGAGATCCAGGCTCATGGCAGGCTTGGCTGCAGGCGGCTCCTCGTGGTGTTCCCCGATTGGCAGGGCCACCTCTTCCCCGCCGAAGCGCAGAACCGGAGTGGACCGTGCTTCACGAACCGGTGCTTCCCGGTCTGATTCGCGGTCGGCGTGCTCTCCCGCCCCGGACTGTGATGCAGCAGGCGCCTGGTGCTGGCCGGCCGCCCGCGCCTCCTCTTCTGCACGGTGAACTTCGTCATCATGGAGGTGGGCAGCGTGGGCGGCAGCAGCGATCGTCGCAAGTGCAGCCCGGGTTGCCTCCGCCTTGGCCTGCTTGGCTGGATCCTGCGGCTCTGTGGCAGCAGGAGGTGCGGCAGGGGCAGAAGCAGTGGTGTGGACCGGCGCAGGAGCCTCGGTGACAGACTGTCCGCCACCCTTGCCACGGCGGCGCTTGCGTTCCGTTCGGGCTGTGGGTTGCTGCGCCTCAGTGTGGGGGCGGTGGTGCTCGGCAGCCACAACGTTGGCGCGGCGGTGCTCCACGGGTTCATCGTGGGTGACCACGCCGCGGCCGGCACAGTGCTCGCACTGCTCACCGAAGACCTCAAGGAGTCCGGTACCCATGCGCTTGCGGGTCATCTGGACAAGGCCCAGTGACGTCACTTCAGCCACTTGGTGCTTGGTACGGTCGCGACCAAGGCACTCAACCATGCGGCGGAGGACGAGGTCGCGGTTGGACTCAAGGACCATGTCGATGAAGTCGATGACAATGATGCCGCCGATGTCACGCAGGCGAAGCTGGCGAACAACTTCCTCGGCAGCTTCGAGGTTGTTCTTGGTGACGGTTTCTTCAAGGTTTCCACCGCTGCCGGTGAACTTACCGGTATTGACGTCCACCACGGTCATGGCTTCGGTGCGGTCGATGACCAGCGAACCACCGGACGGGAGGAAGACCTTGCGTTCCAGCGCCTTGTGGATCTGCTCGTCGATACGCCAGGCACCAAAGATGTCCTGGTCCTTGGTCCACTTCTCGAGGCGGCCCACAAGGTCGGGGGCAACGTAGGTGACGTAGGCCTCAATGGTGTCCCAGGCCTCGTCGCCTGAAACGATCAGTTTGGAGAAGTCTTCATTGAAGACGTCACGGACCACTTTGATGGTCAGGTCCGGTTCGCCGTAGAGGAGTTCCGGCGCCAGGACCTTGGTGGAGGAGGCCTGGCCTTCGATGCCTTCCCATTGGGCGCGCAGGCGGTTGATGTCATGCGTCAGTTCTTCTTCCGACGCACCTTCAGCAGCCGTACGGACAATGACGCCTGCGTTTTCCGGCAAACGATCCTTCAGGATGCGCTTGAGGCGGTTGCGTTCGACGTCGGGCAGCTTGCGTGAAATACCGGTCATGGAACCACCGGGCACGTACACCAGGTAGCGGCCGGGCAGGGAGATCTGGCTGGTCAGGCGGGCACCCTTGTGGCCTACGGGGTCTTTGGTGACCTGGACAAGGACGGAATCGCCGGACTTGAGCGCATTCTCGATCCGACGCGGCTGGCCCTCGAGGTTGACCGCGTCCCAGTTGACTTCACCGGCGTACAACACGGCGTTGCGGCCTCGTCCGATGTCCACGAAGGCAGCTTCCATGGACGGCAGGACGTTCTGGACCTTGCCCAGGTAGACGTTGCCGATCAGGGAGTCCTGCTGGGTCTTGGAGACGAAGTGCTCGGCAAGCACGCCGTCTTCCAGGACGCCGATCTGAATTCTGTCGTCGCGCTGGCGGACAATCATCTGGCGGTCCACTGATTCGCGGCGGGCCAGGAATTCAGCCTCGGTGATGACCTGGCGGCGGCGTCCGGTCTCGCGGGATTCACGGCGGCGCTGCTTCTTGGCTTCAAGCCTGGTGGAGCCCTTGACGCTGGTCACGCGATTGGAGGGAGCAGTTTCCGTGATGGGGCGGGGAGCACGGACACGGGTGACTGTGTTGGGCGGATCATCGTCCGAGCCGCCGGTCAGTTCAAGGTCCTGGTCGCCACGGCGGCGACGACGACGCCGACGCGAGGTCACTCCTTCGTCGGAGGCTTCAGCGGCAGGGATTTCCTCGTCGTCAGACTCGGCGCCCTCTCCGGCTTCGCTTTCTTCGCGTTCGGTTCCGCGGCGGCCGCGGCGACCACGGCTCCGGCGGCGGCGACGACTACCGGCATCTTCCAGCTCATCCTCGGCACCGGCCTCAGATTCTTCCTCGGGCTCATCTTCCTTCGCCTCCACCGCGACAACGCGGGGAACAGTGGTGAGGTCCGGAGCCTGGAAAATCATGGACGTGATGGAAACCGGCTCCAGGAAAAGCGAAGCAGATCCTGCAGCGGCGGCTTCCTCCTCTTCGGGGGTTGCCTCAACAGGAGCCGCATCAATGGTTGGTGCTTCAGCGGCAGGCGACGATTGCTGGGAGGCGGCGTCCGGCGTCGTGGTTTCAACTGTGGTTTCCGCAGCAACAGTTGCTTCGTCGGCGGCAGGCGCCTCTGCTTCAACCTTGGGCTTGGCAGTACGACGACGGCGGACCGGCTTTTCGGGGGCAGGCTCGGCGACGGCTTCGGGCTGGGTCTCTACAGCGGCTTCCGGCGCGGCAGCGACGTCCTCACCCAAACCGGGCAGTGGCTCAGCGGGTTCTGCTTTCTTGCGTGAGCGGGTACGTCGTACCGGCGCAGCGGGGGCATCCGTTGCTTCAGGGGCCTCCGTCGATTCAACGACAGGCGCTGCTGCAACCTGTGCCTCGGCGTCAGCTGCAACTTTGGGCGCAGCCTTGCGCCGGGTCCGGGTGGCTTTCTTTGGCGCTTCCGCAGTTTCCGCGGGAGCTGCCTCGTTATTAACGGCTACAACCTGGTCATTATCCATATGTGGCAACACTCCTGCCCCAGCGACACCGCCACATCCGGCGCCCAGTGGGGCAAATATTGTCAAAACCCGCAGGCGTTGACAGAAGTCGGTAGTATGCTTTCCGGTTCGCACCATCATTGGGGTGCGGCAGCCCTGGAAAGCCGGCGCCATTGTTCTGAAACCCGTTGTTCTGCTGCCACAACCAGGTGCCGTCCATTGTCATGGCGGGCCCACCAAGGATCACGTGATCCAGGCGTGCCCAGCTCATACTGGCGGTCTTGGGAACAAAGTCACCGGACCGGATTCCGAATGTGGATCGGGTTCCGGCCATGTTCATTCTCTCACACCCGTTCACCTTCCCACGGTAGGCCGCTGTGTCGCAGCTCCCAGGGAACGGACACCACCCTGAAGCTTGGGGGCACCGTCCAGCCTCCGGAGTTAGAATCCTCCCAAGAGCCCATACCGGCGTGGCCGGACCATACATTGAAAAGGACCAGATCCGCGATGCCGAGCACAGCCAGGGGAAACCTGGCCAATCAATCCACCAACTCCGTGGAGGATTTCTCCACGCAGGCAGGTCCACACCAGGATTCACTCCCCCGGACTGTCCGTGACAAACCCTTTGCCTGGCTGCTGTTGATCACCGGCGTGATCGGATGGGTGGCGTCCGGAGCCTTGGTACTGGAGAAGCTTGAAGTTCTCAAGGACCCCAACCACGTGACCGTCTGCGATGTGAATCCCTGGGTTTCCTGCGGCGCGGTCATGCAGACACCACAGAGTTCCGTGTTCGGGTTCCCCAACATGTTCATCGGCATTGTCGCCTTTGCCGTCATCATCACCACGGCGATGGGCATCCTCGCGGGGGCCAAGTTCTCACGAGGCTACTGGTTGGGGCTCCAGGCAGGCGTTACCTTCGGCTTCGCCTTCGTGGTCTGGCTGTGGTCGCAGGCCCTCTACGCGATCCACGTGCTCTGCCCGTTCTGCATGGTGGTGTGGGCGGCCATGATCCCGTTGTTTGTCTGGGTAACCATCCGCAATGTCACCCATGGAGTCATCAAGGCGCCACCGGCCTTGGCAAAGCTGCTGGGAGAGTCCGGCTGGATCATTGTGGCGCTCCTGTACGTTGCCGTCACCGCTACCATCTTCTTCTCGTTCATCCACATCTTCGTGGGGTCCTCCGCATAGGAAAAACCCACGCGAGGTGACAGAAAAGGCCAATGTTCGTGATGAACATTGGCCTTTTCTGTATTTCGGTGAGGCGTGACTAGCCTGCGAACCAGATTTTGATTTCGCGCTCGGCCGAGTCAACGGAATCCGAGCCGTGAACAAGGTTCTGCTGGACTGCCAGGCCCCAGTCGCGGCCGAAGTCACCACGAATGGTGCCCGGTGCCGCCGTGGTGGGATCCGTGGTTCCAGCCAGCGAGCGGAAGCCTTCAATGACACGGTGGCCCTCGAAGACCGCCGCGATGACCGGTCCGCTCAGCATGAATTCAACCAGTGGCTCGTAGAACGGCTTGCCCACGTGCTCCTCATAGTGCTGCTCCAGCAGCTCGCGGGATGCGTTGACCTTCTTCAGTTCCGCCAGGGTGTAACCCTTGGCTTCGATCCGGGCGAGGATGGTTCCGCCCAGGTTGCGGGCGACGCCGTCGGGCTTGACCAGGACGAGGGTCCGTTCAATGCTCACAGTTGCTCCAATGTGGTTGGTCGGTGGTTTTCCCAGCCAGTTTACGGGGTTTGCGGGTCTGCTTCGTCACCGTGGGCAGCATCCCATTCGGCCTGTTCACGGTCCCGCTGGGCTACTTCACGGTCAATCCTCATGCCGGCCCTGATCCCGTACCACCAGCAGATGGCGAACAGGATGCCCACAATGAACATTGTTGGCTCTGCAAAGCCCGTCAGGATCAACACCAGCTGCAGCGCCCAGCCAACGGCGATCCCCCAAGGCTTGGACAACACAGCGCAGGCGAGGACCAGCACCACGCTCAAGGCGATGCCCACGCCCAGGATGATGCCGGGGGCTACCTCCCCGCGCCTCAAGCCGAAGACCGCCAGCGTGCCGAAGAACGCGACGAAGGCTTCGAGGAGGAGCACGGTGGATGCGAACATCACTTTGGTGGAGCGGCGCTTCCTGGGCATGCCGGGGCGCCATTCACGCTGCGCCTTGGTCATTTTTGCCATGTTTAGGCACCGGCCTTTCCGAGCAGGATCCTGGCCTCGGCCACCACGGTGATGGAGCCGGTCACCAGGACGCCGCCTGCGAGGTCGTCGTTGGATTCCGCACGCTCCACGGCCCATTCAAGGGCGTCATCGAGCTTTTCAGCAATGTGGATGTTGTCCTCGCCGAAGCCAAGGTCGACGGCGAGTTCGGCCAGTTCCGCTGCGGGAACGGCACGCGCCGAGTTGGATTGCGTGAAGCAGAATTCTCCGGCAAGTCCACCGAGGGAATCCCTGAGGGTCTTCAGGATTTCCTCCGCGTCTTTCTCGCGCAGGACTCCTACCACCACTACGAGCTTGCTGAAACTGAAGGCCTCCTGGATGGCCTCAGCTGAGACGCGGATGCCATCCGGATTGTGCGCAGCGTCAACCACCACGGTAGGCGCCGTGCGGACAACCTCCAGCCGCCCTGGCGACGTCACGTTGCCGAACGCTTCCGTCAGCACCTCTGCATCGAGTTCCTTCTCTCCCCCGCCGAAGAAGGCTTCCAGTGCTGCAACGGCGACGGCAGCATTTTCAGCCTGGTGGGCCCCATGGAGCGGAAGCAGCAGGTCCTCATAGCGGCCGGCCAATCCCTGGATGGTGAGCACCTGGCCACCCACGGCCACTGCGCGGGACTCAACACCAAATTCAACGCCCTCGAACCGGAACGGCACGTCCACTTCGCGGGCTTTCTCCAACAGGACCTGCGCGGCGTCCACCGGCTGGGCGGCGCTGACCAGGAACCCGCCTGGTTTGATGATGCCGGCCTTCTCATAAGCGATGTCCTCGGTGGTGTCGCCCAGGAGATCCGTGTGGTCCAAAGAGATCGGCGTGATGACCGAGACTTGACCGTCGCCCACGTTGGTGGCGTCGGTGATGCCGCCCAACCCGACTTCGATCACGGCAACATCAACCGGCTGGTCCGCGAAAACAGCAAAGCCCAGAATGGTGAGGCACTCAAAGTACGTCAGGCGCGGCTCGTTGCCGGCCTCGAGCTCGCTGTCCACGATTTCCAAGTACGGGCGGATTTCGTCCCAGATTCGCACGAAAGTCGCGTCGGGCACAGGTTCGCCGTCGATGCTGATGCGCTCAGTGACCTTGGACAAGTGCGGGCTGGTGTACCGGCCCGTGCTCAGTCCGTGGGCACGGAGTCCGGCCTCGATCATGCGGGCCGTTGACGTTTTGCCGTTGGTACCGGTGATATGAATGATCGGGTACGCCTTGTTCGGCTCCCCCAGCACGTCCATGGCACGGAACAAGGGGGCCAGGCGCGGTTCCATCTTGTTTTCCGGAGCACGGCCCAGAAGTTCGGCGTAGACGCTTTCTACTGAGAATTCGTCAGTCATGGTCAGGCTCCTGCCTTGGTGACCGTGACCTGCGGTTCGTCGACGCCGGCCAGCAGAACCTCCAACTCAAGGGTCAGCGTTTCTGTCTTGACGAGCTCCGCGTTGGCTTCCAGGGCGTCGACGACGTCCTGCGCGGCCTCCACAGAGGTGCGGATGCGGTCGCTCACGTTGAATCCAGCGTCCTTGCGGGCCTGCTGGATGGTGCGGACCATGTCCCGGGCCAGCCCTTCTGCGGCAAGCTCCGGGGTGACCTCGGTGTTCAGGACCACAAAGCCACCGCCAGGAAGTACGGCTACTGCCGAGCTGCCGCCGTCGGCCGCTTCCGCAACCACAGTCTCCAGCGTGTATTCGTGCGGCTCGAGCTCGAGGCCACCGGCAACCACAACACCGGCATCATCGACAGACCAATCGCCGGACTTGGATCCCTTGATGGCCTGCTGGACGTTCTTGCCCAGGCGCGGTCCCGCAGCCCGGGCGTTGACCACCAGTTTCTGCTCGATACCGAATTCCTCAGGCGAGGCAGTAGCGGCGTCCAGCAGACGAACCGAGCGCAGGTTCAGTTCATCAGCGACGACGGCGGCAAAGCCTTCCAGCGCGTCTGCTCCAGGTGCCACAACAGTCAGTTCCTGCAAGGGCAGGCGGACGCGCAGGTTAGCGCCCTTGCGCAGGCTGGAACCGGTGGAGCAGATCTGCTGCACGCGATCCATGGCCTCCACCAGCCCAGCGTTGGCAGGGAACAAGGACGCGTCCGGCCAGTCAGCCAGGTGCACCGAGCGGCCACCCGTGAGACCACGCCAGATCTCCTCGGATACCAGCGGCAACAACGATGCCGACACCCTGCATACGGCTTCCAAAGCCGTGTAGAGCGCGTCAAAGGCGTCAACATTCTCGTCGAAGAAACGCTGGCGGCTGCGGCGGACGTACCAGTTAGTCAACATGTCCAGATAACTGCGCAGTTCATCGCAGGCACCGGAGATGTCATAGCTGTCCAGGCTGGCAGTGACGTTCCGGACCAGGTCCCCGGTGTTAGCCAGGAGGTACTGATCGAGTGTGTCGGCATAGCCGTCGTAACGCAGCTTCGCTTCGTAGCCCGCACCGCCATTGGCGGCATTGGTGTACAGCGTGAAGAAGCTGTAGACGTTCCACAGCGGCAGGATGACCTGACGGACGCCATCGCGGATACCTTGCTCGGTCACCACGAGGTTCCCACCGCGAAGGATGGGGCTGGACATGAGGAACCAGCGCATGGCGTCGGAACCGTCGCGGTCCAGGACCTCGGACACATCCGGGTAGTTGCGCAGGCTCTTGGACATCTTCTGGCCGTCGGAGCCCAGTACGATGCCGTGGCTGATCACATTGCGGAAGGCCGGGCGATCAAACAGCGCGGTGGACAGGATATGCAGCATGTAGAACCAGCCGCGTGTCTGTCCGATGTACTCCACGATGAAGTCCGCCGGGTTGTGGGTGTCGAACCATTCCTCGTTTTGGAATGGGTAGTGCACCTGTCCGTACGGCATGGACCCGGAATCGAACCAGACGTCCAGGACGTCCTCGACTCGGCGCATGGTGGATTTCCCCGTGGGGTCGTCCGGGTTGGGACGGGTCAGTTCATCGATGAACGGACGGTGCAGGTCCACTTGGCCTTGGTTGTTGACCGGGAGGCGGCCGAAGTCGGCCTCCATTTCCGCCAGCGAACCGTAGACGTCGGTGCGCGGGTACTCGGGATCATCCGACTGCCACACGGGGATGGGTGAGCCCCAATAGCGGTTGCGGCTGATGGACCAGTCGCGGGCGTTGTCCAGCCATTTGCCGAACTGGCCGTCCTTGACGTTGCCCGGGATCCAGTTGATCTCCTGGTTCAGCTCGGACATGCGGTCTTTGAACTTGGTGACCTCCACGTACCAGGATGACACTGCGCGGTAGATCAGGGGGTTCCGGCAACGCCAGCAGTGCGGGTAGCTGTGCTCGTAGCTTGCCTGGCGGACCAACCGGCCATCGGCGCGGAGCACCTGGGTGATGGGCTTGTTGGCGTCGAAAACCTGCAGGCCAACGATCGAGGCCAGCTCGCCATGGGCAAACAGCGGCAGGAACTTGGCGCCTTCATCCACGGAGAGGACTACAGGGATACCGGCGTCTTCACAGACCTTCTGGTCATCCTCACCATAGGCCGGAGCCTGGTGGACGATGCCCGTACCGTCGGTGGTGGTGACGTAGTCCGCCACCAGGAATCGCCAGGCATTCTGCGTCCCGTACTTCTCAGTATCCGCAAAGTCGTTCCACAACGGCTCATACTCAAGGCCTGCCAGCTCGGCGCCTGTGTGGGTGGAGACAACGGCGGCAGTTGCGGCAGCGACGCCGTCGGCACCGTCACCGTACCCCAGGTCCTTGGCGTAGGACCCCACAAGGTCAGCAGCGAGCAGGAAGCTGCCGGTGACCGGGGCTTCAGCGGAAGCCGCCTTCACACCGTTCGGTCCTGCGGGCAGGACGGCGTAGGAGATGTCAGGTCCGACGGCGAGCGCCAGGTTGGTGGGCAGCGTCCAGGGCGTGGTGGTCCATGCGAGTGCCTGGACACCTGCAAGGTCTTGAGAGAGACCGGTGTCGCCTGCCTTGATGGGGAACGTGACCGTCACCGTCTGGTCCTGGCGGTTCTTGTAGACGTCGTCGTCCATGCGGAGTTCGTGGTTGGACAGAGGGGTCTCGTCCTTCCAGCAGTATGGGAGGACACGGTAACCGTTGTAGGTCAGGCCCTTTTCATGCAGCTGCTTGAAGGCCCAGAGCACCGACTCCATGTATTCGACGTTGAGGGTCTTGTAGTCGTTCTCGAAGTCCACCCAGCGGGCCTGGCGGGTGACGTAGGCCTTCCACTCGTTGGCGTACTTCATCACGGAGGCGCGGCAGGCGTCGTTGAATTTATCGATGCCCATGGCTTCGATCTGTGTCTTGTCCGTCATGCCGAGCTGCTTCATGGCCTCGAGCTCTGCCGGGAGGCCGTGCGTGTCCCAGCCGAAGCGACGCTCTACGCGCTTACCGCGCTGGGTCTGGTAGCGGCCTACGAGGTCTTTGGCGTAGCCCGTGAGCAGGTGGCCGTAGTGCGGGAGGCCGTTGGCGAAGGGAGGGCCATCGTAGAAGACGAATTCGTTGCTGCCGTCCTTACCCGCATCACGTTGGTCGATGCTGGCTTGGAAGGTGCCGTCTTCGTCCCAGTATTTGAGGATGCGCTCTTCGATTTCCGGGAACTTCACGGAAGCGGACACGCCGTGCGTGCCGGACGAAGACGCTGAGGCCTTGGGGTAGTGGGTCATCTCATATCCTGTGATAGCTGGTTGACTGTCAGGATGCGAGGACGGCGTCTGTGCTGCCTGTCGGCTGCGCAGGTACCGCGGTACCACCTCACTTACCGGAACGGATATTCCGGCCTCTCATTACTGCTGTGACGGGCTTACCCGTCCGGTTCTACTGGGCGCCTGCCACCTTTGCAGGTGGTCAGAGCTGTTCTTCCGGAAGCTCACCGGTGATGGCCGGGTCAAAGCTGCTCCCCCAAGTCTAGCGGCAGCCTGGCGCCTCCCTCTACCCGGAGTTCATCCCAAGGATGGAGCCCGGTGGCGCCGCTGAAACATAGACTCATCCCCATGATGCTTCCTGCTCCTGCACTTCAGGAAAGCCGCCCCCGGCAGTCCGTGTCCATCGCGTGGTCGGTACTGGGCCTGGTGATGTCGCTGCCGGTAGCGGGGCTGTCGATTTTCCGTGCCATCCCTGCTGAATGGCCCCTCGTTGTGGTGCAGTTGCTGTCCTTCACACCCTGGATGGTGCTGCCCGCGGCGCTTGCGCTGGTGCTTGCTGTGGTGGGGCGGCGGTGGTGGGTCATCCTCACGACGGCGGCGCTGTTGGCGGTTCAACTCTTCTGGCTGTTCCCTTTGGACAGCGGAAAAGCGGAAGCACTGCCGGCAGGGACGGCCACGGCTTCGCTGAAGGTGATGAGCCTCAACTCCGAGTATGGCGAGGCGGACGCGGCGACCATTGTGAGGCTGGTCCGCGGGAAGGGTGTCCAGTTGCTGACGATCCAGGAACACACCCAACGGCTTGAAGACGCCCTCCGCTCAGCGGGCCTGGAGCACGTGCTGCCGAATCTCCTCAGCCAACCCAATGACGACGCGTCCGGTGGCGCTGTGTACTCCGTGTTCCCGCTGGAGGCCGTGGGGCTGCTCCCTGACACCCCGTTCCGGATGGACGTGACCCGGGTACAGGTCACGGATGCCGGTGCTGGTTCCACGGCGGCGCTGAACCTCACCAACGTCCATACCCTTCCACCGGTTGATGAGCGGATCGGGCAGTGGCGCAGCGATCTGGACAAGCTGTCCCGGCAGGCTTCCCGGCCCGGGAACCATCTGTTGGTGGGCGACTACAACGCAACGTACGATCACGCCGAGTTCCGTTCGTTGCTCGATAACGCCTTGGGTGGTCAGCAAACGGGCACGAAGCTCATCGACGTCGGCATTGCTTCCGGTGGGCGGTTCTCCCCGACGTGGCCCATGGAGGGACAGCCGCTGCCGGGCATTGTCATCGACCACATGGTCACCTCGCCCCGGATCAGCAGCAGCGGCTACGCGGTCCTCCACGTTCCGGGCACCGACCACGCCGCCATCCTGGCAACGCTCAGCATTCCGGCCGGTTAACTTTCCCTGCGGATCAGCTTGTGGTTGGCTGCCTGCGCCACAGGACGAACGACGATCTGGTCAAGGTTGATGTGGTGCGGCAACGATACTGAATACGCCACTACGCCTGCAACGTCCCCGGCGGTCAGCGGCTTGTCCACACCGGCATAAACCTTGGCGGCCGCGTCTTTGTCGCCCAGCCGGTTGAGCGCGAATTCCTCCGTGTACACCAGCCCTGGAGCCACCTCGATGACCCGGATGTTGTTGCCCACCTCTTCCAGGCGCAAGGCGTTGGTCATGGCGTGCTGGGCAAACTTGGCGGCGTTGTAGCCGGCACCGCCCTCATACGCCGACAGGCCGGCAGTGGAGGTCAGGTTCAGGACCGTACCTTCGCCGTTGTCCCGCAACATGGGCAGGAACGCCCGGGTGATCTTCATGGTCCCCAAAACGTTGACCTGGTACATCCATTCCCAATCCTCCGTGTCGGCGTTGGCGATGGTGTCCGCGCCGCGTGCACCGCCGGCGATGTTGATGAGGGTGTCAGCACCTCCGGCCGTGGTCACGGCCTCCAGCAAGGCGGCGACGTCGTCGTCGTTGGTGATGTCAGCGGTGAACGGCACAGCACCGATTTCAGCGCCCAGGGCCTCGAGCCTTTCGGCCCTGCGCGCCACTGCGAATACCGTCCAGCCCGTGGAAGCCAGGGCCCTCACGGTGGCTTCACCGATGCCGGTGCTTGCACCGGTCACCACGGCCGTCCTGTTCGTGCCGGAATTCTGTCCTGAGGGGGTGCTGTGCGCTGCCGAAGTCATGGCACCACCTTATCCGGGGGTGCACAGTCATTCCCCGGCGGGCTGTAACGCCAGGCCATGAAACAATTGATCCATGGCTGAATCAACGCAGGGTACAGACACGCCCGCCACCAACCCCATCAACGTTCCCGACAAGCCGGCCCTTGAAGGCCTTGAGGCTGCCTTGACGCAGCGCTGGCTGGCTGAAGGAACCTACAAGTTCAACCCGGACACCACCCGGGAGCAGGTCTACTCGATCGACACTCCCCCGCCCACGGCATCCGGCTCGCTTCACGTGGGCCACATGTTCTCCTTCACCCAGACTGACGTCCAGGCCCGGTACATGCGAATGACCGGGAAAAACGTCTTTTACCCCATGGGCTGGGACGACAACGGCTTGCCCACCGAGCGCCGCGTCCAGAACTACTATGGTGTGCGTTGCGATCCCGCCATCCCCTATCAGGCCGACTACACGCCGCCCGCGCAGCCGGCCAAGAACCAGCGCGACTTCGACGTCGTCTCGCGCCAGAACTTCATCGAACTGTGCGAGGAACTCGCCGTTGAGGACGAGAAGGTCTTCGAGAACCTGTTCCAGACCCTGGGCCTGTCCGTGGACTGGGACCTGACGTATCGCACCATTGACGACACTTCACGTGCGGTGTCCCAGCGAGCCTTCCTCGCGAACCTCTCTGCCGGTGACGCCTACATGGCCGAAGCTCCCACGCTTTGGGATGTGACGTTCCGCACGGCTGTTGCACAGGCCGAACTTGAGGACCGCGAAGTTGCCGGCGCGTACTACCGCTACCCGTTCTTCACTGAAGACGGCGAAAAGATCTTCATCGAGACCACCCGCCCGGAACTGCTGGCTGCCTGCGCGGCCCTGGTGGCAAACCCCGACGACGAACGGTACCAGCCGCTGTTTGGCAAGACCGTGAAGTCCCCGCTGTTCGACGTCGAGCTTGAGGTCAAGGCCCACCCCCTCGCCAAGGCGGATAAGGGCTCCGGCATTGCCATGGTGTGTACTTTCGGCGACCTCACCGACGTCACCTGGTGGCGCGAACTGCAGTTGCCCACGCGTGCCATCATGGGCCGCGACGGCCGCATCATTGCCGACATCCCGGAATGGATCACCACCGAGGCAGGCAAGGAAGCCTACGCTGCGATCGCGGGCAAGACCGCTTTTTCCGCCAAGGAAGCCGTAGTTGAACTGCTCAAGGCAGCGGACCTGCTGGACGGCGAACCGAAGAAGATCACCCACCCGGTGAACTTCTTCGAAAAGGGTGACAAGCCCCTCGAGGTTGTTACGTCACGTCAGTGGTACATCCGCAATGGTGGCCGCGATGAGGAACGCCGCGAACGCCTGATCGGTCGAGGCCAGGAAATCACCTTCCACCCGGCCTTCATGCGCTCCCGCTACGAGAACTGGATCGCCGGCCTGAACGGTGACTGGCTGGTTTCCCGCCAGCGCTTCTTTGGCGTGCCCATCCCCGTCTGGTACCCGCTGGATGCCCAGGGCAACCCGGATTACGACAACCCCATCCTGCCCTCGGACGATCTTCTGCCCGTGGATCCCGCTGCGGACGCTGCTCCCGGCTTCGACGAGGCGCAGCGTGACCAGGCCAACGGATTCACAGGTGACGCCGACGTCCTGGATACCTGGGCCACGTCCTCGCTCACCCCGCAGATTGTGGGCGGCTGGAGCCGTGACGAGGACCTGTTTTCCAAGGTCTACCCCTTCGACCTCCGTCCGCAGGGCCACGACATCATCCGCACTTGGCTGTTCTCGTCGGCCGTTCGCGCTGATGCCCTGCAGAAGAATGCCCCGTGGAAGCATGCGGCCATCTCCGGCTGGATCCTGGACCCGGACCGCAAGAAGATGTCCAAGTCCAAGGGCAACGTTGTGGTGCCCACGGATGTGCTCAACGAGTACGGTTCCGACGCCGTCCGTTACTGGGCCGCCTCTGCCAAGCTTGGCGCGGACACTGCCTACGAAATTGCGCAGATGAAGATCGGGCGTCGCCTGGCCATCAAGCTGCTGAACGCCTCCAAGTTCGTGCTCAACCTTGGTGCCACCGAGAACTCCGTGGTCTCCGGTGACCTCTTGGTGCTGACCAACCCGCTGGACCGTGCGCTGCTCGCGCAACTGTCCGACGTCGTTGCCCAGTCCACCAAGGCGTTTGAGAACTACGACTACGCCCGCGCGCTCCAGATCACCGAGTCCTTCTTCTGGCAGTTCACGGACGACTACGTAGAGCTCATCAAGGACCGCGCCTATGGTGCCGCCGGCGAGACTGAGCAGGCCTCGGTCCTTGCTGCGCTGGCGACAACGCTGGACTCACTCCTGCGTCTCTTCGCACCGTTCCTGCCCTTCGCTACCGAAGAGGTCTGGGGCTGGTGGCGCGCAGGGTCCGTCCACCGCGCAGAGTGGCCCGCTGCCTTGGAAGTCACCGACGGCGACACCACCATGCTGGGCACAGTGGGGATCGCTCTCAGCGGCATCCGCAAAGCGAAGTCCGAGGCAAAGGTCAAGCAGCGCACAGAGGTGGTCTCTGCCTCGATCACGGCCTCAGAGGTTCTGGTGGCCCAACTGAAGGCCGGCCTGGGCGACTTGAAGGCAGCCGCCAACGCACAGGAAATCACGCTCCAGTCCGGTGAAGGCGAACTGACCGTCAGCGACGTTGTCCTGGCGCCTGCCGAGGAGACGTCCGCGTCCCAGTCGTAGTCCCGGAAGTCACTGCGCCCATTGATTCAGGGCAAAGGGGAAGCCCCATCAGCGTTTTGCCGTTGGTGGGGCTTCGACTTTTCGGCTGTCTGGTGATGTCTTGACAGTCTGGCGGAATCCTAGGAATTTCAGGTCTTCCTACCTCATCACTGGTAGCCTGCTTCCAACTTTGCCAAAGGCTGCGTTGGTTGCAATCACTGAATCTTTGGTTTCCGTGTCCCTCTTCTTTCGAAGTGGGTAAGAACCATTGTTGTCCCGCTGAATGCAATGCACAAGACCCTTGGAAGAACTACAAACCTGTAGTTCTCCTGCGCTCCGGGGGCTACCTGTGGCAGAGTATTGAGCATGCCGGAACTCCCCGAAGTGCACGGCCTGTGCATGTATCTGGACACTCAACTCAGTGGAGCCGTGCTCAACGAGGTCCGCATCAACTCCTTCTCCGCACTGAAGACTGCTGATCCTCCGTATAGCGTCCTGGAAGGCAGAACCGTTCAGGGTGTACAACGCCTCGGTAAATTCGTGTGCGTTGATGTTGACGGCCTGTACTTTGTCTTCCATCTGGCCAAGGCCGGTTGGGTCCGCTACACCGAGCACCCTTCGTCGGCCGGACTGCGGATGGGCAAAAGCAACATCTCTGCAAGGCTCCTACTACACCGTCCTGCCGACGAAGCCCACATCGGCGTGGACCTCACGGAAGCCGGAACCAAGAAAAGCCTGGCCATCTATGTGGTGCGGGATCCCCAGGACGTGCCGGGAATCGCCACCTTGGGACCGGAGCCCCTCAGTCCCGACTTCGACCGTGCCGCGTTGGCGTCGATCCTTGGATCCAGTTCCCAACAGATCAAGGGCTTGCTTCGGAGCCAGGGCGTCATTGCCGGCATAGGAAACGCGTACAGTGACGAAATCCTGCACGCGGCAAAAATCTCTCCTTTCGCGAGTGCCAAGTCCCTGGACCAGGCCACAGTGGCGCGGCTCTACGAGGCCATGCAGGAGATTCTGGTGGGGGCCGTGAACGCAGCCGCCGGCAAGCCGTCCAGCGAACTCAAGGACACCAAACGCAGCAACTTCCGAGTGCACGCACGGACCGGCCTTCCTTGTCCCGTGTGCGGGGACATAGTAAGGGAGGTGTCCTTTGCGGACACCTCCCTGCAATACTGTGCCACCTGCCAGACCAACGGAAAGATCCTTGCTGACCGGCGGACATCCCGGTTCCTGAAGTAACCTGCTGCTTGAGGTTGGAAAGCCTCTTGGGTTCGGGAAACTAGTTGAATTCGGGGCTTTCGCTGCGGCTGCGCTTCAACTCGAAGAAGTGTGGGAAGCCAGCCAAGGTCACCGTGGCGTCCCAGATTTTCCCTGCTTCTTCACCGCGGGGGATACGTGTCAGTACGGGACCGAAGAAGGCAGTTCCATTAAAGGCGACTACGGGAGTTCCTACATCCTGACCTACCAATGAGATCCCGGCTTCGTGGCTTGAGCGCAGTTGGGCATCGTACTCGTCCGAGTCAGCGAAGCGTGCCAGGTCAGCCGGCAGGCCTACCTCGGCAAGGGCCTTCTGGATGACCGATGCCCGGTCCTTGTTGCCCTCGTGGTGGATCTGCTCTCCCATGGCGTCATACAGCGGCTTGACGTAGTTCGCGCCGTGAAGTTCCTGGGCGGCGATGATCACGCGTACAGGACCCCAGCTGTCGTCCATCATTGCCCTGTAATCGGCAGGAAGGTCCCTGCCCTCGTTGAGGACGGAGAGGCTCATCACGTGCCATTCAGTCTGGATGCCACGTACCTCCTCAACCTCACCAATCCAGCGCGACGTGATCCAGGCAAACGGGCAAACAGGATCAAACCAAAAATCGGCTTTGTTGACGGTCTGTTCGGGCGTGGACTTTTCGGGCATAGGGAACTCCTCGGAAAAGGTGGGATACGTGTCGTGGCAAGCGGTCCAACGGAACCGCTCCTTGCCTAGGCCAACAGGCTGCTAGGCCGACTTATTCCGGCGCTTGGCCACCACGTCATGGGCAATCATGGTGGGCTGGGCTTTCTTCAAAACAACATCAGCTGTGATGACCACCGTGGCTATATCGTCCCTGCTGGGGAGATCGAACATGACGGGCAGCAACACTTCTTCCATGATGGCCCGGAGTCCACGGGCACCAGTGCCGCGTTCGAGCGCTTGATCCGCGATGGAGTCCAGTGCGTCGTCTTCGAACTGCAAATCCACGCCGTCCAGCTGGAACATCTTCTGGTACTGCTTCACCAGCGCGTTCTTGGGGGTGGACAGAATCTGGATGAGGGCGGGCCGGTCCAGGTTGGAGACAGTGGTGATCACCGGGAGCCGGCCAATGAACTCCGGAATGAGGCCGAACTTCAGCAGGTCCTCCGGCATCACTTCGCCGTAGCTGTCCACGTTGTCCCGGGCCTCGTTCAGGGGTGAACCAAAGCCGATGCCCTTACGCCCGGACCGTGAACCAATAATGTCCTCAAGGCCCGCAAAAGCGCCGGCCACGATGAAGAGCACGTTGGTGGTGTCGATCTGGATGAATTCCTGGTGCGGGTGTTTGCGGCCGCCCTGAGGGGGCACGGATGCAACGGTTCCCTCAAGAATCTTCAAGAGCGCCTGCTGCACACCTTCACCGGATACGTCACGGGTGATCGAAGGATTCTCACTCTTACGCGAGATCTTATCGATCTCGTCAATGTAGATGATGCCTTGCTCGGCCTTCTTCACGTCATAGTCCGCGGCCTGGATGAGCTTAAGCAGGATGTTCTCCACATCCTCGCCCACGTAGCCGGCCTCCGTCAGTGCAGTCGCATCGGCTACGGCAAAGGGAACATTGAGTCGACGGGCCAAGGTCTGGGCGAGATAGGTCTTGCCACAACCGGTGGGGCCGATCAGGAGGATGTTGGACTTTGCGATCTCCACGTCCTCGTGGTGCGATCCCTCACCGAGGCTGCCGGTCTTGGGTGCATGGCCGGCCTGGATCCGCTTGTAGTGGTTGTAGACAGCCACTGCCAGCGACCGCTTGGCCGGTTCCTGGCCAATGACGTATTCCTGCAGGAAGTCGAAGATCTCACGGGGCTTGGGCAGTTCGAAACTGCCGAGATCGGAAACTTCAGCGAGTTCCTCTTCAATGATCTCGTTGCACAGCTCGATGCACTCATCGCAGATGTAGACACCGGGCCCGGCTATCAGCTTCCGTACCTGCTTTTGGCTCTTTCCGCAGAAAGAACACTTCAGCAGATCCGTGCTCTCGCCAATCCGAGCCATGTGGGAATCCCTTCGTTGCATGCGGGTGATGCGGCTCCGCGCCGTACTCAAGTGTGCGGCCGAGCCGCGGTTGGCACCACCGTGACAAGATCCACTCTAGGTCACAATGAGCTGCTTGGGTGGAAACAGAACGCCGGTGCGGTCCATATTTCGTGAACCGCACCGGCGTCGAATTCCGTGTGCTACCGGGTGATTGCCTGTGGCTTGATCTTCCGGGAGTCAAGAACCTGATCGATCAGGCCGTAGCTCAAGGCATCAGCAGCCGTGAGGATCTTGTCACGCTCGATGTCGTTGTTGACTTGCTCGGACGTACGGCCGGAGTGGTGTGCCAGCGTGTCCTCAAGCCAGGTACGCATGCGCATGACTTCCGCAGCCTGGATTTCGAGGTCCGAGGCCTGCCCACCCTGGCCACCGGAGAGAGCCGGCTGGTGGATCAGGACACGTGCGTTCGGAAGTGCCAGTCGCTTACCCGGCGTACCGGCAGCGAGCAGGACTGCAGCTGCACTGGCAGCCTGGCCCAGGCAAACCGTCTGGATCTCCGGACGGATGTACTGCATGGTGTCGTAGATGGCCGTCATGGCAGTGAACGAACCACCCGGCGAGTTGATGTACAAGGTGATGTCGCGGTCCGGGTCCGTTGACTCCAGGACCAGCAACTGGGCCATGATGTCATCGGCGGAGGCGTCGTCAACCTGGACACCGAGGAAGATGATCCGGTCCTCGAACAGCTTGGTGTACGGGTCCTGGCGCTTGAAGCCGTAGGGCGTGCGCTCCTCGAACTGGGGCAGGACGTAACGGCTGGACGGGAGATTACCGGCAGACCATCCGAAGTTGTAATTCATGTTCTTTACTCCTGGGGTTTCAGTGGTTCTTTGTGCCGGTTAGTTTTCGGAGTTCGGCTCTGCGCCCGACTGGTTGGCCGTTCCGCCACCACCGGCAACAGAACCGGCGTGCGCCGAGATCTTGTCGAAGAAGCCATATTCCAACGCCTCGGCAGCCGTAAACCACTTGTCGCGGTCATTGTCCTTGAGGATGGTCTCTACGGACTGACCGGTCTGTTCGGCCGTAAGTTCCGCCATGACCTTTTTCATGTGCAGGATCAGTTCAGCCTGGATCTTGATGTCCGAGGCCGTGCCGCCGATACCGCCGGAAGGCTGGTGCATCAGGATGCGGGCGTTGGGCGTGGCGTAACGCTTGCCCTTGGTGCCGGACGACAGGAGGAACTGGCCCATGGAGGCGGCCAAGCCCGTTGCGACGGTGACGACATCGTTTGGAATGAACTGCATGGTGTCGTAGATGGCCATGCCGGCCGTCACGGACCCACCCGGGGAGTTGATGTACAAGTAGATGTCCTTCTCCGGGTCTTCGGCCGAGAGGAGGAGGAGCTGGGAGCAGATGGCGTTGGCATTCTCGTCACGGACTTCAGAGCCGAGCCAGATAATGCGCTCTTTCAGCAGGCGGTTGTAGATGTAGTTGTCCTGGGCTGCGGGATCGACAGTTGCCATCCGGGGAGCCTCTGATTGCTGTGACATAAGTACTTACCTCTCGCTGGTGCCAGTGACCTCACTGAACTTCACTACTTGGACACTAACCGTTTTCCGTGGTGATTTGTTCGCCGGAATCGCGCTGTTCGCTGACGGCGCACGTCTGCGTGCAGCACCAATGTCCAGCCTTAAAGCAAACCGGCCCCGGATCAGAAGATCCGGGGCCGGTTGAAGTCGTTGACTAGAACTTCACTGCTGCGGGGTCGTCGCTTGCTGCAGCGTCGGCCTCGTCAGTTGCCTCTACAGCGGCGGCCTCTTCGGCTGCTGCTTCACCGGCAGGACGAACGAAGTCGGTGAGGTCAACCTTGTTGCCCTCGGAGTCGACAACCTCTGCCTGGCCCAGCACAACTGCCAGCGCCTTGCGGCGTCGGACCTCGGAAACCATCATGGGAACCTGGCCGCTCTGATCAATGATCTGGGCGAACTGGTTGGGGTCCATGCCGTACTGGCTTGCGGTGGTGACGATGTAGTCGATCAGCTCGTTCTGGCTGACATCCACTTCTTCCTTGTCCGCGATGGCGTCAAGGATGATCTCGTTCTGGAACGCACGCTCGGTGTTGGCCTTGACCTCGGCGCGGTGTTCCTCGGTGTCGTGGTCACCTTCGCCGTGGGCGTTCTCCGGGTTGAAGTGCGCTTCGATCTGCTCTTCGACCACGGAATCCGGAACCGGAACCTCTACGAGCTCAACGAGCTTGTCCAGGACCTTGTCGCGTGCCTCAACGCCCTGCTCCACAACCTTGGAGTCGGAAGCCTGCTTGGCGAGGTCCTCGCGGAGCTCGGCAAGGGTGTCGAACTCGGAGGCAAGCTGTGCAAAGTCATCGTTGGCCTCGGGGAGCTCGCGCTCCTTGACGGCCTTGACAACAACCTTCACCTGAGCGGACTCACCGGCGTGGTCGCCGCCCACCAGCGTGGTGTCGAAGATTGCCTCTTCGTCGGCTGAAAGGCCGGTCACGGCTTCGTCGAGGCCTTCGAGCATGGTGCCCGCGCCAACCTGGTAGGACAGGCCTGCCGCGGAATCGATCTCTTTGCCGTCAATGGTGGCGGTGATGTCGATGGTCAGGAAGTCATCGTTCTTGGCGGGGCGCTCAACGGACTTCAGCGTGCCGAAACGGCCACGCAGTTCGTCAAGGGACTTCTCGACGTCAGCTTCGGAGGATTCAGCGGCAGCCACCTCGACCTTGATGCCGGCGTAGTCCGGCAGCTCGATCTCGGGACGGACATCGATTTCCACCTGGAACTTGAGTTCGCCGTCGGTGGAGGTAGGGTCAGGAACCTCGGTGATTTCAACCTCGGGACGGCTCAGGGGGCGAACGCCCGTTTCCTGAACTGCAGCCTGGTACCAGCCATTGAGGCCATCGTTGATGGCCGTCTCCAGGACGTAGCCGCGGCCAACGCGCTGGTCGATCAGCTTGGTGGGAACTTTGCCCTTGCGGAATCCGGGAACCTGGATCTGCGAAGCAACGGTCTTGTACGCGGCATCGATGCTCGGCTTCAGTTCCTCAAAGGGAACCTCAACGTTGAGCTTGACCCGCGTTGCGGTGAGGTTCTCGACAGCGCTCTTCACAGTCTAAGTACTCCTGATTTTGTGGGTATGGGGTTCTGTCGCGTCCCTGAGGCGGACACAAACACAGAGTCGGGGTGACAGGATTTGAACCTGCGACTTCCTGCTCCCAAAGCAGGCGCTCTAGCCAAGCTGAGCTACACCCCGAACGCACAGGACAGTCTACGGGCAAGCGAGCCAGGAATGCACATTTGACACCGACGCCGGAATTAGGTTTAGTTGTACCCGGCTTGAACAGCCACCGGGAAGATGTCCTGAAAAGGAGATCCGTCCTGGGGACGTAGCTTAATGGTAAAGCCTCAGTCTTCCAAACTGATTACGCGGGTTCGATTCCCGTCGTCCCCTCCAATGGGAAAACGCCCCGATCCTCGGATCGGGGCGTTTTTTGTTGCTGCTACACCTGGCAGCCCGGACACCAATACAGCTTGCGCGCACCAATTTCCGTCATGCCCACCGACGTCCCGCAGGCCCGGCAGGGCAAGCCGTCCCGCTTGTAGACAAAGTGGGCGTCGGCGTCGGGCGCTATTTCTGCCCCACCCGACCACAGCGTGGAGGGTGTCGTCACAATCCGTCCGTCACGAACGCCGTCAGACATGGTGTCCACAGTGTCATCCCAGAGACGGCCGGCCGTTTCCTCGTCAATGCCGCTGCCCGGCGTCCAGGGATCGACGGCCTGCCGGAACAGCACTTCCGCTCGATAAATATTGCCGACGCCAGCCAAGACGGACTGATCCATCAGCAACAGGGCCACCGCCGTTTTCCGGCGGCGCAGGCGCCGGATGAATTCCTCGCGGTCGCCAGGGCGGTTGTGCAGTGGGTCCGGGCCCAGCCGGTCCATGACAACCGCAACTTCCGCCGACGTAATGGCTGCACACGTAGTGGCGCCACGGAGGTCGGCCCAGCCGTGGTCCGAGACCAGGCGGACACGGACGGCGCCCACCGGCGGAGGCGGGCCGCTGTAGACCGCTTCGTGGGAGGCCTTTTCGTTCAAGGCCGGCCCTGTTTCCCGCTCACCGATGCGTCGTGGCGCACCGATGCTGGAGGCGCCGGTGAAAGAACTGTCCCCGCCGAAGTTCCACGCCCCGTACAGGCCCAGATGGACGTGGAGGTAGAGATCGTGGTCAAACCTGAGGAACAACTGCTTCCCGTGGGCCATCGACTCAACCATGGTGTGCCCGCTCAGCACCTGCGCGCCGTGGGTGAACCGGCCCTGCGGGCTGGAAACGTCCAGGCGGCGGCCGCCAAAAACATCCTGGAATTGGCGGGCCAGCCTATGGACCGAATGCCCCTCAGGCACTACTCGACGATTTCGCCGGTGGTTTCGTACACCGCAATTTTCCCGATGCGGCGAACATGGCGCTCATCGTTGCTGAACGGTTCCTCCAGGAATGCCTCAATGAGCTCGGTAGCTTCTTCAACCGAGTGCTGGCGGCCTCCAACAGCGACGACGTTGGCGTCGTTGTGCTCCCGGGCCAGCTTTGCGGTGGAAAGGTTCCAGGCAAGCGCAGCGCGGACACCCTTGACCTTGTTGGCAGCAATTTGCTCACCATTTCCCGAACCACCCAGGACGATTCCCAGAGCGTGGATGCCGGCTTTCTGGTCCGCCACGACAGCTGCGCCGGCGTTGATGCAGAAAGAGGGGTAGTCGTCCAGGGCGTCGTACTCCTTGGGTCCGTGATCCACCACTTCATAGCCCTTGGCCGTGAGGTGGCTGACCAAGTGGGCACTCAGTTCCATGCCGGCGTGGTCAGTAGCGATGTGGACGCGGGGTGTAGTCACAGGAAGTCCGTTCTTTCTGGCGCGCGGGGACGGCGTCTGGCCGTGCGCGGCGGTGAGGGATGCGCTACCTAGGGTACCGCTACCGGGGTTGTTGGGACTGTCCATCATCCCGGGCCCGGTGGGCCGCCCGGTTGAGTATCCCCGCCAGCTTGTCAGCTGAGGCCTGGGAGCCGGCACTGAGAGCCACCCGTCCCCCGTTAAGTTTCCTTACGACGACGGCAGGCCCGCTGCTGACAAGCATTGCAGTGGCGTCATCGTGATGCCGCCAACCCCACCCCCCATAATCAGCCGCTTTAACGTCCGCCGGAGCCGCCCCGGCGATCTCGACGGCGGGGACGGTCAAGACGCGCACGATGCCACCGGCGAACACCTGCAGGCCTCCCCTGTCCGCCCGCACGCGGGCAAACAGGAAGCCGGCGCCTACCAAAGCAGCCACAGCCACCAAGGCGCCGAGCCAAGGGACGGCGACCGCAATCAAGGCCGCCGGAAAAACGGCGGAGACAATGATCATGATGAAAACGGAGCTCCGGGCATGCACCCACAGGCGAAGGGTGTCGCGGGCCAGGTCCGGGTCCTCAAGCAGGGTCAGTTCCTCTTGGAGGGCAACGTCATCCTCGCGGGTCCAGCGCGGGTCCGGCTTGAAGGCGAACATCATGACGACGCCCAGGGCCACCGCGGCGCCACTGCCCATGGCCAGCACGATCGGGTCCACATGGGACTCGCGCGCGTCCCCCAGCCCGGACTGTCCCACCAGTCCGGCCGCCACCACCGTGGTGATGAAGAGGCTCACTGTCAGGCCCAGGCCCATCATGACGCGCCTCATGACAACAGGCCTGGTAATGGTCACCGCTTGGAGGAATACAGCCCATCCGCAGAAGGTGATGAGGGCTGCGCCGCCGGTCACGTAGGCGCCGAACGGCGCGAACGAGCTACCGCCGTCGGCGTTCCACATGACGGCAACGGGGTTGGGAAGATCGTTGCGCAGCATTTGGGCGCACACCACGAAACCGACGGCGAGGAGCAACGGAAAGGCGACCGCAAACCTCAGTGCGCGGAAGTCGAGAATGTCCCGGAACGATCCCATAATCCAACGCTACTCCGTGGGGCGACACTGTGGTGTTCCCTCCTTGCCTTCGGGCCGTGGAGTGAAAGAATGGCTTCACACCAGCGTCCGGCCGCGAGTGGCCGGGCATCCCATAATCTTCCGGAGGCACCACTTGCCAGGCCTGAACCTCACGCGCGACGAAGCCGCGATCCGCGCCCAACTGCTCAATGTCGAGTCGTACAACGTCACTTTGGACCTGACCAAAGGCCCCGAAGTCTTCGGTTCCACCACTGTGGTGAAGTTCTCCGCGGCGCCGGGATCCACCACCTTCATTGATGCCATCACCCAGGCCGTCCACAGCGTGACCTTGAACGGAACCGATCTGGACCCCGCGGAAGTTTCGGACGGTATCCGCATCCACCTCCCGGACCTCGCCGCTGACAACGAGCTCGTGGTGGTCGCAGACGCTCCCTACATGAACACGGGCGAGGGTCTGCACCGTTTCGTTGACCCCGTGGACGGCGAGGTGTACCTCTACACGCAGTTCGAGGTTCCGGACTCCCGGCGTATGTTCGCCGTCTTTGAGCAGCCCGACCTGAAAGCAACCTTCACTTTTAACGTCACAGCGCCGTCGCATTGGGATGTCATCTCCAACTCCCCCACGCCGGTTCCCGTTGAAGCTCCTGCCGGAGAAGACGGCGGCGCCCGGTCCGTGTGGGCATTCGCGCCTACTCCCCGCCTGTCCTCGTACGTCACCGCGTTGATCGCCGGACCGTATCAGTCGGTCCGTTCCGAAGTCACCAGCGCCGACGGGCTGGTTGTGCCGCTGGGAGTCTTTGCCCGCAAGTCGCTGATGCAGTACCTCGATGCGGACAACATCTTCACCCTGACCCGTCAAGGATTTGAGTTCTTCGAAGCACAGTTCGGCTGCCCCTACCCGTTTGAAAAGTACGATCAGTTGTTCGTCCCCGAGTTCAACGCCGGGGCCATGGAAAATGCCGGCGCCGTGACCATCCTGGAGGGCTACGTATTCCGTGGAAAGGTCACCGGCGCCCAGGTCGAACGGCGTGCCATCACCGTGCTGCACGAACTGGCCCACATGTGGTTCGGGGACCTGGTGACCATGCGGTGGTGGAACGACCTCTGGCTCAACGAGTCCTTCGCCGAATACATGTCGCACCTGGCCGCTGTGGAAAACACGGAATTCGACCGCGCCTGGACCACTTTCGCCTCGGTGGAAAAGTCCTGGGCGTACAAGCAGGACCAACTGCCCACCACCCACCCGATCTTCGCGGAAATCAACAACCTCGAAGACGTGGAGGTGAACTTCGATGGCATCACCTATGCCAAGGGGGCTTCCGTTCTCCGGCAGTTGGTGGCCTGGGTAGGTCCGGAGCAGTTCATGGCCGGCGTCCGCAGCTACTTCGCCAAGCACGCCTGGAAGAACACTGAGCTCGCCGATCTCCTGGTGGAGCTTGAGGCGGCCAGCGGCCGCGACCTGGAAGGGTGGGGCAAGCTCTGGCTTGAAACTTCAGGCGTCAACACCCTTGCTCCCGAGGTCAGCGTTGACGCTGACGGCATCATCACCGGATTCGCGATTCTGCAGACCGCGATCGACGAACAGCCAACCCTCCGTCCGCACCGCCTCGCGGTTGGCTTCTACTCGCTCTCCGGTGAGGGCAAGCTGGAACGCTCCCACCGGGAGGAGCTTGATGTCGATGGCCCCCGCACGGAGGTCCCTGCCTTGACGGGCAAGGCACGTCCGGACCTGATACTGCTCAATGACGACGACCTCGCCTACGCCAAGGTCCGCCTCGATCCGCACTCCCTTGCCACTGCCACGGCCCACCTGAAGGACTTCTCGGCCAGCCTGCCGCGCACCCTGGTGTGGGGCTCAGCCTGGGACGCGGCGCGCGACGGCGAAACCCCGGCCCGTGGTTACGTGGACCTGGTCCTTGCCAACATTGCCCATGAAACGGATTCCTCGGTCATTCTGGTCCAGCTTCGCCAGCTGGCCACCACCCTGACCTATTACGTGGCCGCCGAGCACAAAACCGAGACCACCGTCGACGCCGCAGAAAAGCTTTGGGCGCTTGCCTCCTCGGTGGAAGCGGGCTCGGATGCCCAGCTGCAGTTCGCCAAGTCCTTTGCCCAACTCGCGCGCAGCGGGGGCCAGCTGGACCGCATCCAGGCGCTGCTTGACGGAACCGAAACACTGGAGGGCCTCACGGTGGACCAGGACATGCGCTGGGAGCTCCTGACCGCACTGGTGGCAGGCGGGCGCCAAGGCCAGGAACGCATTGACGCCGAACTGGCCCGCGACAACACCTCCAACGGTCAAAATGCAGCCGCCCAAGCGAAGGCAGCCATCCCCACTGCTGAAGCCAAAGCTGCAGCGTGGGACGCGATCGTTGTCACCGGAGAACTCTCCAACGCGCTGCAGGCGTCAGCGGTGGCCGGGTTCATGCGGGTCCCGACCACTGATTTGCTGGAGCCCTACGCCGAAAAGTACTTTGACGCCGTGCCTGGAATCGTCAAGGAGCGCACTCACGCCCTGGCGCAGCAGATCGTGGTGGGACTCTACCCCGCGCAGCTCACGACGCAGGCAACGGTGGACCGTACGGACGAGTTCCTGGCGGCGCTTCCGGAGGACAGCGCGGCCCTTCGCCGGATGATGCTGGAGAACCGTGACGGCGTGGCCCGTGCCCTCCGCGCACGGGCTGCCGACGTCTAGGCCCGGCACCTGACGAGGTCACTGCGGACAGTCGATGCCTGCTGGCTAGACTGTCCGCATGGGCCTCAACGAACACCATTACGCTCTGACAGTCCGCTGGACCGGAAACCTGGGTGAGGGCACGGCCGGCTACCGGGCCTATTCACGGGACCACGACGTGGAGATCCCGGGTCTGCCCACCCTTCAGGGCTCCGCTGATCCCACCTTCCATGGGGACCGTTCACGCTACAACCCGGAGCAACTGCTGCTCGCTGCCCTCTCGCAGTGCCACATGCTGTCTTTTCTCCATGTGGCCGTCAAGCACGGGGTGGTGGTCACCGGCTACGAGGACAATGCCGAGGGCCTGATGAAGCTCAACCGGGACGGCAGCGGTCAATTCGAAAGCGTCACGCTCAAACCCCACGTCACCATTGCCGATGCCAGCCATTCCGAGTTGATGCCCCAACTGCACCATGAAGCCAACCAGGTCTGCTTCATCGCCCGCAGCGTCAACTTCCCCGTCCTCCACGAACCACGCACGACGCCGGCAGCAGCCTAGGTCTGTTGGGCCCGGCATAGTGCCACGAGACGTCGTTCGGTTTCGCGGCTGAGCCCGGCTTTGCGTTCCCTGGCCAATCCCCGGCTCCTTTCATCCTCGAGCGTGGCCGCCAACGTCTCCTGCCAGGGCCGCAGGACCATTCCGCGCTCACGTGCAGCTTTGTTGGACCGGGCCTGGAAGCCACCATGGTCCGCCGGCAACCACAAGGGAAGCGAGTCCGGTCCTGCCCAGTAGTCGACGCCGTGCTCAAGGAGCCACCCTTCGCCAGCCCGGACAACGTCCTGCACGGCTCCATCCCGGGTTCCGGTTCCGGCCGCCCGCTGGGACTCGGCAAGGAAGTCCTCAAACCGCACGACGTCGCCCAACGCGTTGTAGGTACCGGTCAGTCCTCCACCGGCGGATTGCAGGATCCACGCGGCAAGATCCCGGACGTCAATGATCTGTGTTGCGGCATCCGGGATGTCAGGAACCAGCACCGGGTCAGTGTCAGCAGCGAATCGGGCGGGCCAGTATCCGTACCTGTCAGTGCCGTCCCCCGGGCCACTGATGAGACCCGCCCGCACGATGTGTGCCTTCTCCCCCACCACAGCCAGAGTCATCTGCTCAATAGCCGATTTGGATTCGCCGTAAGTCTCCGGGGTACCGGCCTGTCCCGCCGGCAGCGGCTCAAGCAGCTCCGCGCCCTCATCCGCGCCGGGTATCGAATGGTCTGCATAAACAGAGCAACTCGACACAAACGTCCAGTGCGCGGCGGCGGCTCCCAGCACGTCCAACGCCTCGCCCGCCTGCACGGGATCCCGCGATACCTCCACCACCGCGTCCCATCCGCCGTCGAGTTCAGCATAGGCCGCCGCGCCCAAGGCGCGGTCCCCCCTGACCCAGGTGGCGCCGTCGGGCGGGGTTGTTGAGGTGCCACGGGCAAAGCAGGTGACGTCATGTCCGGCGGCAACAGCCTGCCGGGCGGTTTCTGCGGACAGGAAGGCGGTACCGCCAAGGACCAGGATGCGCATACGGTCACGCTACGGCGCTAGGGTTGTAGGTGGACAGAGTGTTCCGCGCCCGGCGAACACGGGCCGACGACAAGGAGAAATTCACCCTTGACCTCCATCCCCTTGGCAGAAATTGTCACTTTGGAACCCGAAAAGATCGACCTCGTTTCAATCCTCATCACTGTAGGCGTGGGCCTGGGTGTGTGGATCGTTGCGCGGTTCATTATCTTGCGCATCACCCGGCGGGTTTCCGCCGGAAGTTCCTTCTTCAAGAAAGCGCACTTCAAGTGGGTGCAACCAGCCATCCGCGCACTCGACCACGAGCGCCGCTCACAGCGCGCCGAGACAATCGGCACCCTGCTGACGAGCCTGGTAAGCGTTGTGGTGGTGGTGATCGTGATCATCTACGTCCTCAAATACATGAACGTGGACGTCGCGCCGCTGCTGACCAGCGTGGGCATCCTGGGTGTCGCCATCGGCTTCGGCGCCCAGCAACTGATCCGTGATTTCCTCGCTGGAATCTTCATCACCATCGAAGACCAATACGGAATCGGCGATGTCATTGTCACCAGCGAGGTGATTGGTACCGTTGAATCCGTGGGCCTGCGCATCACCCGGGTCCGCGCTGAAGACGGAGCCATCTGGTATCTGCGCAACGGCGAAATCCTCCGCGTGGGCAACCGCTCGCAGGGTGACTACGTCCCGCTGGAAACACCGGACACCACCATTGAGCCCGGCGCTGCAGCAACTGCGCCCGTCACAGCAGGCGCACCCCGCGTCACCAAAGCCGAGGAGAAGTCCAATGAGTAGCACAGCAGGCGGGCAACCCCCGGCACCGCAATCAGGCCCCCGACGCCAGCTGATGCAGAATGATCCCTTCAGCCAGCCCGCTTACACGGACAGTTTCTACGCTGCAGTGGGCGGTCACGAGACATTCGTCAAGCTCATCGACGTCTTCTACGACGGCGTTGCCACGGATCCTTTGCTTCGGCCCATGTACCCGGAGGAGGACCTGGGGCCGGCAAAGCGGCGCTTCCTGATGTTCCTGGAGCAATACTGGGGCGGTCCCACCACCTACGGAGAAGAGCGCGGCCATCCCCGGCTGCGCATGCGCCACATGCCGTTCCGGGTAACCCCCGAGGCCAAGGACCGCTGGCTGTTCCACATGCGCACGGCTGTGGACTCCCTGGAGCTCTCCCCGCTGCACGAGGGCACCCTGTGGGACTACATGGAACGGGCTGCGCTGACCATGGTCAACAGCCCTTCGTCCGGAGCCTGACCCTAGAAGCCGAGCCCCAGGCCTGCGCCTGTGCGCACCAGCACATGGCCGCGGGGGCCGCTCAAGCGGAACCAGCGGCCATTGCGGAAGACCTTCTGCTCGGCGTCCCCCAGGAAACCCAAGGCGAAAGCAGCGAAGGCCGCCCCGGCAGGAAGGTCGCCCGTATCTGGAAGCTCACGGCCCCATATTGCCGCCCTGGCGCTGTTGACCACTGCAGCACCTGCCAAAGCCGGAATGACACCGGCCACCTCGGCTATGCCGGCCTCGGCCGCCGACCTGAGGTCGGCGTCGAGTATTGATCCCTGCACTTCCCAGCCGGAGCGCGGCGCGCCAACGCCTGCCCAGGACTCGGAAACGGTCGACGGAGGTATGGGCAGCTCCACGTCGTCGGCACCCGATCGGGCCAACCGGTCCATAACGGACGCAAGCGTCACCGTCACATCGGCCTGGGCCGGCTCAGCCAGGGCCATGGTCCGCAGGCCGAGGATGGTGGGAGTGGACTCCCCCAGGATGCGCGGCCGCAAGACGCACACGTACGCGGCCAGGACACTGCCCGCGGCCTGGAGGCGGATGGCGCCGTCGTCGATGCTCTTGGCCCGCGTCACAAAGGTTTTCAAGTCAGTGAGGTCGCGGGGATCGGCGAAGCGGAAGGACTGGGTCAAGACGTCTGTCACATCATCGACTCTACCGGCATGTCCCCGGTTGAGAGGGGTCGGGGCGGCGTCTAAAGTCGAACCATGACTGAGACGAATGCTGGCCTTGAAGTGGAAGCACCCGCAGAAGACCCCATGGATGTGCTGATCGGCCTGCTGGACCTTGGTGACTTTGACGGAGCCCGGACCAACGAGGACATCTTCCTTGGCCCATCACAGAAACAGCCCCGGCACAGGGTTTTTGGTGGCCAGGTCTTGGCGCAGTCGATGATGGCCGGCATGCGAACAGTGGAACCGGACAGGGTGGCACACTCCATGCACGGCTACTTCCTGCGGCCGGGGGACGCCAACAAGCCCATCACTTTCGGTGTCGAGAGGTTGCGGGACGGACGTTCATTCTCCGCCCGACGCGTTCACGCATACCAGGACGGCGTGCCGATTCTCTCGATGATCGCGTCATTCCAGGTGGAGGACACCGGCCTGGACCACCAGGCCACCATGCCCGAAGGCATCCCCGACCCAGAGTCCCTGCCCAGCACTGCGGAGCTGTTGTCGCAGTTCGACCACCCGATGGCGCGGCACATGTCATCTGAACGTCCGTTCGACGTCCGCCACATCGACCCGGCGCTCTATGTGTCCCCACCCACCCAGCACGTGGCAAGCAACGCCGTGTGGATGAAAACCATGGGGCCGTTGCCCGATGATCCCAACCTGCACCGTGCCGCCCTGGCCTACGCCAGCGACTACACGCTGTTGGAGCCCATTCTCCGCGCACACGGCCTCGCATGGATGACGCCGGGAATGAGTGTCGCCAGCCTCGACCACGCCATGTGGTGGCACCGCCCCGTGCGGGTGGACGAGTGGATGCTTTACGTCCAGGAGTCCCCAAGCGCCCAAGGCGCCCGAGGACTCGCTACGGGCCGCATCTTTAACCGCGACGGACTGCATGTTGCCACCGTGGCCCAAGAGGGTATGGTGCGGATCCCGTAGGCTTTCGAGGCGCTGTGTGACGGCGAGGAGTTAAAGCAGAAAGGCCGGTCCCTTGCGGGACCGGCCTTTCTGCTTGTGTGCCTGGAATTCCTAGTCGCGGGTCAGGCGGCGGTGCGTGACGCGGTGCGGCTTGGCAGCATCGGGGCCGAGGCGCTCCACCTTGTTCTCTTCGTAGGAGTCGAAGTTTCCCTCGAACCAGTACCACTTGGACGGGTTCTCGTCGTCACCTTCGTAAGCGAGGATGTGGGTCGCTACCCTGTCGAGGAACCAGCGATCGTGCGAAACCACCACTGCGCAGCCCGGGAATTCCAGGAGGGCGTTTTCGAGGCTGCTCAGGGTTTCGACGTCGAGGTCGTTAGTGGGTTCGTCAAGGAGCAAAAGGTTGCCGCCCTGCTTGAGGGTCAGCGCCAGGTTGAGGCGGTTGCGCTCACCACCGGAGAGGACACCGGCCTTCTTCTGCTGGTCCGGGCCCTTGAAGCCGAATGCCGAAACGTAGGCACGCGAAGGCATTTCGACCTGACCGACCTGAAGGAAGTCGTGGCCCTCCGAGACAACTTCCCAGAGGGATTTGTTGGGATCGATGCCGCCACGGGACTGGTCCACGTAGGAGATCTTCACGGACTCGCCGATCTTGAGCTCACCATCGTCCAAGGGCTCCATGCCGACGATCGTCTTGAACAGCGTGGACTTACCCACACCGTTGGGTCCGATGACGCCAACGATGCCGTTGCGGGGCAGCGAGAAGGAAAGGCCATCGATCAGGACGCGGTCGTCGAAGCCCTTCTTCAGGTTCTTGGCCTCGATGACCAGGGAACCCAGGCGCGGTCCCGGCGGGATCTGGATCTCTTCGAAGTCCA
The DNA here is from genome assembly GCF_040546855.1 of Paenarthrobacter sp. 4246. Taxonomy (NCBI): domain Bacteria; kingdom Bacillati; phylum Actinomycetota; class Actinomycetes; order Micrococcales; family Micrococcaceae; genus Paenarthrobacter; species Paenarthrobacter sp. 4246. The sequence continues at coordinate 35,652 of NZ_JBEPOP010000003.1, read as the reverse complement.
GCTTGCGGGTGCGATCGGCCTCTGCAGCCATTTCCTCGTAGCGGGCAAGACGGGCCTTGGACTTGGTCTGGCGGCCCTTGGCGTTGGAGCGCACCCACTCAAGTTCCTCGGTAAGGCGCTTGGACAGCTTGGCGTCCTTCTTGCCTTGGACCTCCAGGCGGGCCTTCTTCTTCTCCAGGTAGGTGGAGTAGTTGCCCTCATACGGGTAGAGGTGGCCGCGGTCAACTTCTGCGATCCACTCGGCCACATGGTCCAGGAAGTAACGGTCGTGGGTCACGGCAAGGACAGCACCGGGGTACTGGGAGAGGTGCTGTTCGAGCCACAGCACGCTCTCGGCGTCCAAGTGGTTGGTGGGCTCATCGAGGAGCAGCAGATCAGGCTTCTGGAGAAGAAGCTTGCACAGGGCCACGCGGCGGCGCTCACCACCGGAGAGGACAGTGACGTCGGAATCAGCCGGCGGGCAACGCAAGGCGTCCATAGCCTGTTCCAGCTGGGAATCGATGTCCCAGGCGTCGGCAGCGTCAATGGCTTCCTGCAGCTTGCCCATTTCATCCAGGAGCGTCTCGTAATCCGCGTCCGGGTTGGCCATTTCTTCGGAGATCTCGTTGAAACGCTGGATCTTGCCGTAGATCTCGCCTACACCTTCTTGGACATTGCCCAAGACGGTCTTTTCCTCGTTCAGCGGCGGTTCCTGCAGGAGGATGCCCACGGTGTAACCGGGGCTCAGGCGGGCCTCGCCGTTTGAAGGGGTGTCCAGTCCGGCCATGATCTTCAGGATGGTGGACTTACCAGCACCGTTCGGTCCCACGACGCCGATCTTCGCGCCAGGGTAGAACGACATGCTGACATCGTCCAGAATAAGTTTGTCGCCAACGGCTTTGCGAGCCTTGGTCATCGTGTAAATGAATTCCGCCATGCCCTTAAATCTAATGGCTCGGCCTGCTTAACTCACATTCGCGCCCCGAAGAGCCGCTAGCGGGCGTCTCCCACGAAACATTTACCGGTAGCCAGCACGGGCAGTACGGTCACCAGGACACCACCGTCACGGATTTGCCCCACGATGCAGCTCTCCCCGGTCAAAGCCGCTGCCTCCAGGGCATCGACGTCAAGGCCCGTGGGCGTCCGGCTGGCAGAGACTTCCACGTTGGCCTTCGGAATCCCGACCGAGACCAAGGCCGAGCGGAGCGCTTCCTGGTCCGGCTTAGGGTTGCCGGCCACGAGGTTTTTCAGCGTAGTTTCGACGGTTGCCGACGTGGCAGCGACGGCGGGATCCACCGGAGCTGTGACTTGGGCAGAGGTGGAGGGGGCCGGGACGGTCCCTGGTTGCGCCGTGGACCCCGTGCTTGAAGTGCAACCAGTCAGCGCAATTGTTACCGCTACCGTCAGCGACAATGCTGCACCGCGGATTTTCGCTGCCCCCGTTGACCTGCCACCCGGCGTCGTTCCCCTGCTCATCACTTAGACATTGTGCCATTCACACGGGGTGTTCACCGGCAGGGTTCGGCTGAAGGGATTTTGGTAACCCGGCCGAGGAATGGCGCGAACCACCATGAGCGGAAGGCCCGTGATGCCGTTGCATCGAAGTTCTTGAAGCGAGGCGATAAAGGAACATCCCCCTTGGAAGCTTGTCCAAGGGGGATGCGGTGGTGCCCCAGGAGGGAATCGAACCCCCGACCGGCGGATTAGAAGGCCGCTGCTCTATCCCCTGAGCTACTGGGGCGCACTGACGCCGTCACCACCATGGGCGGCTGGCGCCACAAAGAGTTTACAGTGCCATCGGCGGGTAGCCCGCCATCTCATCGCCAGCGGCCTCCATTCCTCCACAAGGGCCCGTTTGCCAGGGTTATGCACATAGGCCCCCGCGGCACTGCCTTCGACGGCTTCACTGGATGAAGCTGAAAGAGCCGGACAGGCACTCCCTACATCCAAAAGGACCACCAATGAATGACATCATCACCGTCCGGGGCTTCGTGGCCTCGGAGGTTAAGACTTCCACCACCACACGGGGAACGGCCACAGCGTCGTTCCGCCTGGGAACCACTGAGCGCCGTTACGACCGGTCGAGCAACACGTGGGTTGACGGCAACACCAATTGGTATACGGTGCAATCGTTCCGATACCTTGCCGGACACGTTGGGTGCAGCGTCAAAAAGGGGCAGCGTGTGCTGGTCATGGGAAGGCTCCGGTTGAGGCAATGGGAACATGAAGGCCGCGTCTACCATGTAGCGGAAATCGACGCCGAATCCGTGGGACACGACCTCATGTGGGGCTCCGCCAACTTCACCCGCATGAACGGCACCTCGGGACCGGCAGACTCCGCCGCTGCAGACACTGTGCCCTCGGACGAGGCTTTGTCCAGCCCCACCCCGGGTGGGCCCGGGAGCAGCGGCGAGTGGCACACTGAGGATGCCGAACAAGCTCCTCCGGAGGACGAGTCAGCAGCAGCCGGGATGGATGATCCCGATGGAACGGGGCCATTGATGGTGAACACCTCGACAGGAGAGCTGGTGGGTGCTGGCGCTTGAACCTCGAGCCTGGTGCCCGTAACCCGCCATTCCAGCCGCGACGGTGGGGCCTATTCTGGGTCCATGGCACAGCACGAGGATGCACTCAGGCTAGAGACGGCACCTGCGTCGTGGGCAGCAGTTGAGGAGCTGTTCGGGACCAAGGGCGAACCATCCCGGTGTTGGTGCCGGTGGTTCGCCCTTGCCGGCAAGGAATGGGACACCACCTCGCCGGATGATCGAAAGGAAATGCTGAAGTCAGCGTTCAGCACTGGACCGGCTCCGGGAGTCATGGCCTTCAGGGACGGCAATCCAGTTGGTTGGTGTGCTGTTGAACCCCGGACAAACTACCTGCGGCTGAAGCGGTCCCCGGTCCTGAGGGCAGAACCATCTACTGCCGCTGACCACACCAGCATTTGGGCCATCAGTTGTTTCGTGGTGGCCCCAAGGCATCGCCGCACAGGGGTGGCCTCCGCGCTCCTGAACGCCGCCTTGGAGCACGCGTTCAACAACGGCGCGGAAGTCGTGGAGGCCTACCCCGTCGACACAGGGCTCAGGACCAAGGCGACCTCAGCGGAGCTGTACCACGGCACTCTGTCACTTTTTCGGGCTGCCGGTTTCAGCCTGGTCTCCGAATCCGTGCCAGGTCGTCCCGTGGTACGGCTTACCAATGGCCACGAGGTGCCCTGAAGCATGCCTGATTCAAGGCGTGACCTGATTCAAGGCAGTGTCAGGATCATCGGGCCGTCCGCCGTGATGGCAACCGTGTGCTCGCTGTGGGCTGCCCTGCGTCCGTTTGCCGAACGCAGGGTCCACTCGTCCTCATCGTGGTAGTAATCGTCCTTCCCTCCAAGAATCAACATGGGCTCGATGGCAATGACCAGGCCCTCCTCCAGCTTCATTCCCCGCCCGGGACGCCCGATGTTGGGAACAGGGGGTTCGGCATGCATGGTCCGGCCGATGCCATGTCCGCCGTGATCGGCCAGCAGGCCGTAACCTGCGCGTCTGGCTTCACCACCAATGGCGTAGGCAAGATCACCCATTTTGTTGCCCACGCGTGCTGCTTCTATTCCCCGCGCCAGCGCGGCATCCGTTGCATCTATGAGTTCCTGGTCCAAGGGGTCGCCCTCCCCCACAATGAAGCTGATGGCAGCGTCTCCGCACCAACCCTCCAGGAAGGCGCCGCAGTCAACGCTGAGCAGATCGCCGTCCTCAAGCGCATAGCCGTTAGGGATACCGTGCACTACGGCGTCGTTGACACTGGCGCAGATCACGCCGGGAAAGGGCACTGAAGCCCAGCGGGGGTGGTAGTCGAGGAAGGCGGGCCTGGCGCCGGCGTCGGACATCACTGCCGCCGCTACGTCGTCAAGTTCCTTGAGGGAAACGCCCACGGCAGCGTGCTCCTTCACAGCCCGTAGAGCGTTGGCCACCACCCTGCCGGCCTCACGCATCAACGTGATCTGCTGGGGAGTTTTCAGCATTGACATCAAAGGTCCTCCGTTGCTGGGCGTGCCCTCAGGGGCTGGTTGTGCGGCCAGAAGCTGCCACTCTGCCCACTCTACGACCCCCTTGAAATGTCTGGGAGGGTCTCCGGCCAGTGGCAGGAGATCCCGCAGCTGTACATCGGTCCTACAGTGGACGCATGACCAAGGAACTAGTGGACTCGATCCGATCCTCGCTCCGCTCGTCCGGGGACGCTGAACGGGCGCTTGGTTCCCAAAAGTACATGAAGTCGGATATGCCCTCGCTCGGGGTCAGGGTTCCGGAAGTGCGGAGCATCGTCAAAGCAGCAGCAAGAGAGTTTCCTGTCTCAACCCCTGAGGAGCTGCGGCAGGGGGTTCTCTTGTTGTGGCGCGATGCCGAGGCACGCGAAGAGCGGTACGCAGCCATAGACCTGACGGGCCAGCGGATGGTGAAGGAAGACCTGGACATGCTGCCCGTGTACGAGGAAATTATCCGGACAGGAGCCTGGTGGGACCTGGTGGATGGAGTTTCGCCCCGGATTTGCGCGCTGTTGCTCGCACACAAGTCAACAATGACCCCTTTGCTGCTTCGCTGGGCCGAGGACAACGACATGTGGATCCGTCGGGCTGCAATTACTGCCCAGCTGGGGGCAAAGTCCATGACCGATCACGGATTGCTGGCCGCGGTCATCGAACCCAACATGCACAGCAGGGAGTTCTTCATCCGCAAGGCCATCGGCTGGGCACTGCGCGAATACAGCAAGTCAGATCCCGAATGGGTCCGAGCCTTTGCCGCAGATAACGCGTCATCGCTGAGTCCCTTGTCCCTGCGTGAGGGGACACGGCTTTTGTCGTCCGGCTGATGGGGCTTAGATGATCGGACGGAGGCCTGGCTCGTCGTGTTTGCGGAACAAGCTCTTGGTCTTCGGGTCCACGAAGATCAGGTACACGGCGAAGAGCAAGGCAATGATGGCCGCTGCATTCCGGGCCAACGTCAAAGCCAGGCCCAGGTCTTCGCTCTGGAGGTACGGGAAGACGTCCAGTTGGTCCGAGATCGCGTAGACCATGAAGAACGAGACCACGAAATAGACGGCTTTGACTTGCCAGTCATTGCGGATACCGGTCACGGCAAAGAGCGGAATCAGCCAGACCACGTACCAGGACTGGATCATCGGCGCCAGAATGACGATAGCTGCAAATGCCAGTGTGAGCCGGCGCATCAGGCGGTCGTAGTCGCCGCGGAAGACCTGCCAGGCGATGGCGCCCACCATGAGCACCTTGCCGGCGTCGTAAACCCACTTGGCCATGCCCCAGCCGTCCAGTCCAAAGACGTTGAAGATGGACGCCACCACCAAGCCGATCAGGCCTATGGGCGCGTACCAGATCCAGACACTGCCTGGAGCCGACAGGCCATTGATCCAACCAAATCCGAAGCCATTAACCATGCTCATGGCATACAGCAATCCGAAGCTCAGCCCCGCGGTCAGGAACCAGAAGACGAATTTCCGCGGCCAGGAAGCCCCCTTGCCGGCCCACAAGAGCCCAATAAAGGGAAGGAACACCACCGTAATAGGCTTCACGGAGATGGAGAGGGTGACCAGTACCAAGCCCAGGATCACGCGACGTGTTGCGCAGTAGTAGAGACCTGCAAGGGCCAGCCCGATCATGAGTGCGTCGTTGTGGACGCTGGCAATGAAGTTGGTCAGGAAGAGCGGATTTGCGGCTGTCAGCCACAGCGCCCGGTGCGGATTCACTCCGTGAAGTTCCGCCAGCTTGGGTACATAGATAATGCAGAGGACGATTCCCACAAGGGCAACCAACCGGAACAACATGATGCTTGCTTCAGGTTGGACATTGGTCACCCAGACGACGAACTGCTCGATCCACAGGAACAATTGCCCGTACGGCACCGGCGCTTCGGTCCACATCTTGTCCGCACCCAGTTGGAAGTAATTGGGCAGCGCGGAAATCCCATTCTCGTAGGGATTGATGCCTTCGACCATCAGGCGGCCCTGACCGATGTATGCGTAAACGTCCCTGCTGAAGAGGGGAACGGTGAACATCATGGGCAATCCCCACGCAGCCACGGCCTGAAGCGTTGCTTTCCGCGCCTCCAGCCCCCAGACCCGGACGCGTTGCCCCAATCGCAGCCAGGCCCGGACCAGCAGCATTCCGCCAACGGCCAAAAGGACAATCGACAGGGCGACTCCAACGCCTTCGGTGCGCATCCAGATGAAGAGCGGCAACCGCCGGAGTTCGGAGACCGGAGCGAGCCAGCCCACCCCCAAGGACCCGAAGACCATGAACATGGAGCCGATGAAACCGGCAATCAGCGGCGAACGGGCATTATCAACCTCGCTGGCCGCAGCATCTGCCGTCGGCGCTGCTGTCCCTGCCTTCTGGGCGGCGGGTACTGGCACCGTCATGTGGTCGTCATCCAATCGTTCGCCCGGTACATTCGGGAGAAATTCTGCGTCTTTGGGACTTTCCACGGCAGGAAGAAAAAGACACTGCCGCGCTCAAAAATCGTACCATCAGAGCACTTCGAAGCGGCTGAAGGATAGGCTGGGCGCGTGCCTATTACTAATGAACGCATCGTCTGGATCGACTGCGAAATGACCGGCCTGGACCTGAATAACGACGCCCTGATCGAGGTCGCGGCGCTGGTGACGGATTCCGAGCTCAACATCCTCGGCGACGGCGTCGACGTCGTCATCAAGCCGGACGATGCCGCGCTGGAACAAATGAATGATTTCGTACGGGACATGCATACCCGCTCCAAGCTCCTTGACGAACTCCCCCATGGGAAGACCATGGCCGAGGCCGAAGCCCAGGTCCTTGAATACATCGAGAAGTGGGTTCCGGACCCCCGCAAGGCGCCTTTGGGCGGGAACTCCGTGGGAACAGACCGCATGTTCCTGGCCAGGGACATGCCAAACATCGTGGAGCACCTCCATTACCGCGTGATCGATGTCAGCACCATCAAGGAGCTCTCGCGGCGCTGGTTCCCGCGCGCCTACTTCCAGTCGCCCGCCAAGCACGGCGGACACCGCGCCCTCGGTGATATTAAGGACTCCATCGACGAACTTCGCTACTACCGCCAGGCCGTCTTCGTGCCCGCCCCCGGACCGGACACTGCCACGGCACAGCGCATCTCCAGGGATGTCATGGCCACTGCGGAGACCTTGGGATCCACCGAAACCGTGTGATCTGCACCATTTTTCAAGGTTTTTTCGCCAAAACCGGCAAAAGTGGACTTTGCACCCCAAAACAGCAGGTAAGCTATTTGTCGTTGCCTTGAAGGAAAGCCGGTCAAACGGTTCAGCCCCAAAAGGCACGTGGTGGGCTTAGCTCAGTTGGCAGAGCGCCTGGTTGTGGTCCAGGAGGTCGCGGGTTCAACCCCCGTAGCTCACCCCACCGAGATTGGCTGCAGAGCCGGTTTCCACAAAGGCCGCACCGGTTATCCGGTGCGGCCTTTGCTTTTAAGCCATGAAGCGGACCTGCGCCGCTCCGGACTTCAGCGATCAACAAAAGGAAGAACTGACATGACCGTCCTGCCAGTCACCATTTGGGGCGAACCTGTTTTGCATCGCCGGGCCAGCGAAGTGGAGGTTTTCGACGACCAACTCCGCGGGCTGATCGCGGATATGTTCGAGACCAACGACGCCGCCAACGGTGTGGGGCTCGCTGCCCCGCAGATCGGTGTGGGCAAGCGCCTTTTCGTGTACAAGTACGCCAACGATGACGATGTTCCGGAACAGGGCGTGGTGGTCAACCCGGTACTGACTCTCTCCAAAGTCTCGGGAGCTCTTCCGGATCCTGACGAGCATGTTGAGGGTTGCTTGTCCTTCCCGGGTGAGTACTACCCTTTGCAACGTGCTGAATGGACGCGCGTCCAGGGCTTCGACGGTGACGGCAACCCTGTGGACTTTGAAGCGACCGGCTGGTTTGCCCGGATTCTGCAGCACGAGTTCGACCATCTGGACGGCAAGCTGTACGTTAACCGGCTGGTGGACAGGTACGCAAAGAAGGCCCTCAAGCAAGCGAAGAAGCACGGCTGGGGCGTGCCAGGCCTGACGTGGATGCCCGGCGTCGATCCCGATCCTTTTGGACACTGAGCCATGACCCCGACCCCGCACACTGGACTCTTCGAACTCCTGGACATCAGCGGCGACGACGCGGAGGAGTGCACCGCCCTTCTCGCAACTCCGCCCGGCGAAGCGGTGCTGCGCGCCATGGCTGCCATGGACGAGCGGCTGGGTTCCTTTCCACTGGACAGCATCCAGGAAGACAACCCCGACGAATCGGTCTGGATCGAAGCACTGCTCCGCTTCTCCCCCACCGTCCACGCTTATCACCTGAAGCTCGGTATCAGTCCCGAAGTCTCTGCGGCATCGCTGGCTGACATGGGACTGCAGCTCAGGATCAACCGGCGGGTCCATGGCCGGTTCGGCCTCGATACCTGGGGCTGGATGACCTTGCACATGGCAGGGAACCTGTTCAGGCTGGGCCGCCTGCAGTTCCATCTGGTCCGCAGCCCGGAGGAAACCGCTCAAGCCGGTACCCCCGCGGCTGACGGTCACTGGGTACTCGGCGTCCACATTCCAGAAGATGGCGGGCTGTCCCCCGCCTCGGTGGATGCCAGCTTGTCCGAGGCCCGCCTGTTCTTCCCCCGATACTTCCCTGATAAGCCAGCAGCCGTTGCCACGTGCGATTCGTGGATGCTGGACCCCTATCTTGCGGACCACCTGCCTGAGAGCAACATTGCCTCGTTTGCCCGGCGCTTCACGCTGGACCGTTGTTCTGAAGCCCCTACCGACGCCGTGTATTTCACCTTCCGGCAGCGCGGGCTCCAGGACCTGGACAAGCTTCCCCGGGAGACGTCACTTCAGCGGGTGGTCTTGGAGAGAATCGACGACGGCGGCACCTGGCAGCTGGGGCACGGTCACCTCGAGCTGTAGATGGTCTGTTGCTCCGGACAGGAGGAGAGGACGCCCTTCATGGCGTCCTTTTCCGCCTGTGTTACCCAGAGCTTGTACGCGGCCTTCACGGAAATTTGCCGGGCGACGTAGTGGCAGCGGAAGTTCTTGTTGGCCGGCAGCCACGTCGCAGCGTCACCCGCCCCTTTTTTGACGTTCGCAGGACCGTCGGCCGCAATCAGGTTCAAAGGATCGTTGGCGAAAGTCTGCCGCTGCTGAACGGTCAGCTGTTGTGCCCCTTTTTGCCATGCGTCCGCCAAGGCAACCACATGGTCGATTTGGACGGCCGCACTTGTTTCCTGCCCCCGCCTGAAAACCACCTGTGCCCCGGTGTAAGGTTCGTGGAAACTGCCACCGGCCACCTTGCAGGAAGATCCTTCTGTGAACTCGACAGCGGAAAGGTCACGCCGGAGGATGTCGTTCCTGGTGTCGCACCCGTTACGGTCGGCATCGGCCCAGGCCTGTCCGAAGGCCGCCCGGTCATAGTCTGATTTGGGGGCCCTGCCCTTGACCGGCAGCCGGTCCAAGGCATCGGCGGCCTTCTCGGCAGTCACCGGGGCGGCGCCGCGCACGGGTTTCATCCAGAGGGGGTTGTAAACGGGCGCTTCGTTGGGTCCTGCTACCCACGGATCTGCGGCGGAGAATTGGCCCGCGGTGAAAAACCAGGAAAGCGCCGCCACGATGGTTGCGGCAGCCAAGGCGAGAATCGTCCATGCTTGCCGGGATCTGCGGCGGGCGCGTTTGTAGGCAGACCAGGTGATACTCAAGGGACTCCGTCCAGTGGGGGCAGGCATGTCCTACGAGCGTAGGACAAGGCCCCGACAGAAAGAGCCGGTATCCACAGTGTGTAGGAGAAGTCACACCGTGGGGGCGGATCTCCGGGTGAGAATGGCAACCCGATTCGGGACCACTTTTCGATGTAATCGCAATTTGAACGGATCCCACTGGCAGCTGCAAGGATTGGCGGCCTCACGGCAGGTAACCCTGTCAGAGGCCTTGCACGACCGAGCTGACCCACCCAATCCTCAGACATTCCACCGCTGAGCACTAGCGACGACCATGCCCAACCAACGCAGTGAACACTCACGCCTTCACGATGCCGGATCACGGCATCCAACCCGATATGTCCGTCATTACTGGGCGAAGGCTTCGTGCCCGTCAGAGCGGTGGGATTAGAGGGTCATGCCCTTCCCGAGGATCTGCACGTAGGGAGAGTTGCAAAAGCCGGGACTTACGTTCTCAAATCGGCTCTCACTATTTGCGGACAAGTTTCGCGGTCTCATATATGCTTCGACCAAGTTCAGTTTGGGGGGCCAATGAAGATCCGCAAAACGCTTGGTTGCTTCTGTTTTATTACTTTTTTGGGGCTGACGATTTCCTCGTGTGCGTCGTCGCCGGGAGGTTCAAGTCCGGGCGTAACTTCGCCGGCTAGCTCCGCTGAGTGTGCCCAGTTCTTGGCCGAGGCGCCCTGCGGGAAGTACACCAGCATTGATGGATCCGCAGACGGCACTCCGCTCCCGTGGTTATCTTCAGGCGAAGTGACAGCCCAGCTGGAAAAACGCGGTGGAGAAACATACTTGACGACGGTGATGCCGTGCGGGCCTCTGGATGGGCCCGTCACGATCACTGGCACCACCATGCGGCTGACTGGGCAGCAGGCCCTCGGCGCGGATGGCTGCATAGAGTCTGCCGGCGAACAACGGACATGGATTCTCGAGCTCATGCAGGGCAGCGTGGAGTTGGCGTACGCGGACGGCATCCTGACCTGGACGCGCGGTCAAGACTCCATCTCCTTCTCCACTTCCTGACCCAAGCTCGCAGCAAGTCACTGCATCAAAGGAATTCTTATCCGCTTCATCATTTAGGGGGACAACCTGGCACGAAAATTTGTGTACGTCGCTGCATCGACCTTCCTTATTTTGGCTGGTTTGGCTAGCCCCGCAACAGCGGCTTCAGACCCACCCGAAACCCCCTCAGGTGGGAGTGCCATAGACAAGTACGTGCAAAGCATCGGTACGGAGTTCCTGGAGAATCAGAAGAAGCTCTCTGACTTCAAATACTGGATTACTCAGCTTCGAGGAATATACGAGGCGGGCTACGTCGAACAGGTCAATGATGCCGCGACATTATCAACGAAAGTCCTGTGGAAAGGCCCCTCCGATCTTCGGGACACTGTCGCTTCTGAGGGCAAAGCCCGCGGAATCACAGTCACGTTTGCGGAGAGACCATACTCCGTCGCCGAAATCGATGCCGCCGTGAACCTGCTCCTGGCGCAAAAACCGTCATTCGAGGCCCTGGGATTCAAAGTTGAAAGTGTTGGCGGTATTCGAGATGACGACGGCCAGATCGAGATCGAAGGCCACGCACTCACGAGTCCGGCATTGAAACTGGCCGCTGACCAGCGGGCAGCCGTGGAAACCTCGGCGCAGGCTATCGCTAAAGTGCCGGTAAGAGTCATCGATGGCGTCCGGGTCGCCGCCGCGACCCGGATGAACGATACAAGTCCGTTCAATTCCGGCGCTTATATGCTCCACTCCACCGCTTACAACGGCTGTTCCACTGGCTTTGCGTTGGCCTACTCCAGGGATGCAACGTACACCAACACGGCCCGCCATTGCCGGAGCGGATATTGGAACGCGCGTGACAATTCCAACACGTCCTTGGGGTTGCAATGGCGGGACTCACCTGATGGCCAAGCAGTACTGCTCTCCGAGCGCGGCAGCAAGTGGATGTTCGATGGGGCATGGAACAACAGCGCGGGATATTCCAAGGCTGTGTCTGGTTACCATGACGTCTCCCTCGGTGATCGTGTCTGCACCAGTGGAGGAAATTCCGGGGTTCATTGCAATATCGGTATCTCCAAAATGGGACACAAGTGGAACGACGGCTACGGCGAAGCTTCCCAGATTGAAGGATTCATGCAGACGGCCGGAGCTATCTCTGCAATCGAAGGTGACAGCGGCGGACCGGTCCTCGTCCCATATGGCAACGGCACCGTCGGCGCTGCGGGAATGATCCAGGCCATTGTCTGGCCATGGACAAGCGGAGCCGGCTGCGGCAGCGTCCGCGACGGCGGAGGCAATCTATGCAGCGGCACTGTGTGGTTTACTTCCACCCGGACCATAGCCAGCAGCCTGGGGATGATCCTCGTAACCTGGTAACAGCTTTCCCGGCGCTGATCCTTGGCGCTGCTACTAGGTTGGTAGGGAATCTGACGCGGTCGGGTCTTCCGCACAGCGGCGACTCCCGATAATCACTGAACGTCATGGGAAGGGATTGGTCTGTCGCCCCAAACTGACGCCGAAATGCTAAACGCGCATTCCTGTTCCGTTTGCACGATTTGAGTCGGGCCCACATCTAGCTGGCGGTTTGCTGGGCCAGGGTGTGGGCGAGGCGGTAGGAGTCAGTTCCCGTTTCGATGATGGTCCCGTTGAACGTAAGCCGGTCGACGATGGCGGCGCAGAGGCGCGGGTCGGTGAAGGTTTTCGTCCATCCGGAGAAGGATTCGTTGGTGGCGATCGCGACGGATGCCTTTTCTTCGCGTTCAGTAAGGACTTGGAACAGAAGCTCGGCGCCGCGCTTGTCGAGTTCCATATAACCCAGCTCGTCAATGCAAAGAAGGTCCACGCGGCCGTAGCGGGCGATGGTTTTGGCCAAGGCCTTTTCGTTTTCGGCTTCTACGAGCTCGTTCACGAGCCGGGTCGCGAGGGTGTACTTGACCCGGAAGCCTTTCTCCGCAGCGGCCGTGCCTAGCCCGATGAGCAGATGGGATTTTCCGGTTCCTGAGTCGCCGATGAGACACAGCGGCGAGCCTTTGCGGATCCAGTCCCCTTTAGCCAGCGTGTGGATTGTTGCTTCATTGATGTTCGGGTTAGCGTCGAAATCAAAGTCCCCAAGCCACTTATCCCTAGGGAGCCAACGGATTTCACCCTTCGGATCGAGGAACGACGGTCCCGGTCATCACACTCGGCCAAGAGGAGTTCGGCCAGGAAGCCCTGATAACTCAGCTGCTCTTTACCAGCCACAGATAAGGCTTCGTCCAGGACGGCCCTGATCGTGGGTAGCCGCAGCCGCCTGCATGCCTGGTCCACGGCCGCAACGGCGGCTTGTTCGGTCAAACCCCGGCGCCTACGCAGGGTTTGGGACACAACAACTGGCGGGGTTGGGCTCATGAGATCTGCTCCTTGGTTGTGGTGACGACGCCGGGTTCGGTGGCATGAGTGGTGCGTTTAGCCAGCAGCTGGTCATAGCCGGCAACGGTTGGGGCCGGGCGCCTATCCGGCGGCAGACCGGCGATCACGGCCGCCGGATCGGCTAGGCGGCGCTGGGTGAGACTAACAATGCGGTGCTCGACAATTCCTTCTTTCGCGCCGGAATCGCATTCGGGCGGAACCCACCCCGGGGTGTTCCGTTCGGCGGCTACCCGTCTGGCTTCGACTGCGACGACGTCGGCGCTGACCGCACCGACTGTCAGGGCTGCGGTGATCCCGGCGATGACATCGGAGGCGTTCATGACCCGGTGCAGGAGCAGCACATCAATGAGTTCCAGGATTGCCTTGGTATCTCCATCGGTTTTTCGGGCGGCGGCCCAGAACGCGTCGTGGGCGGGCGTGAACGCCCCGGACTGGCGGGCTTGGGCCAAGGCCGTGGATCCAGGGAGCGCGCCGGGCTTTATACGGAGTACTTCAAGATAGTGGTCCAGCTGCACGCATTGGCGGCCTCTGCCGACCGTTCGAGGATGCGACGCGATCAGGGTCCGGCCGTCAAAGATCTTCACCTGCGTCGCTTGCAGGGAGACTCGTACTTTGCGGTTGATGAACCGTGCGGGGACGGAGTACTTCATCGATCGGACGGTGACCAGTGAGGACCGATCAACCCTGGGAGTTAGGACCAGGCCCGGATCAAAGGTTTCCGAGGGCACAGGCGAAAGCAGGGGTTGTTCGACGGCGAAGTCCTGCCCGATGGTTCGCAGGCGTTGGGAGATCCTGCGGGCGTCTTCTTCCTCGTCCCAGACCCGGAGTTTGTCGTTGAGCTCGGCGAGGGTCTTCACGACCGGGACCGGGGTTAGGAAGTTCCTGCGGAATCTGCCTATTTCGCCTTCAATTCCGCCCTTTTTATGGGCGCCGCCTATGCCTGGTTCGCAGTAAAAGGCATCGAAACCAAAATGCGATTTGAACAACACCCAACGCTCGTTCTCCACCCGCTGCCGGCCAGCACCGTAGACGACCTTCGTCACCGCTGAGGTGAGGTTGTCGTAACGGATATGGCGGGCAGGGACACCACCAATGGTGTTGAACGCTTCGATATGGCCTTCCAGGAAAGCTTCCTGGGCGCAGGTCGGGTAAATCCGATGAACGGACTTCCCAGAGTGGCTGAGTCGGAAAGCAAACATGTAGCAACGGGTCCGGACCCCGTCCAGATCCACCCACACATCCCCGAAGTCCACCTCCGCCTCCGCGCCCGGAGCGTGTTCCTGCGGCACGAAAGCCTCCACCGGGGCGTTTCCGGACTCAACCGCGATCGAAGCCCGCCGGGATTTGACGTATTGACGGACCGATGAATACGAAATGACCGCCTGGTGTTCATCAACCAGACGGTCAAAAACCCGTTGCGCAGTATGGCGTTGTTTTCGTGGAGCGTCCAGATCAGCAAGCAGCATCGCGTCAATGGCCGGCTTCAAAGGACCCAGTTTCGGGGCCCGACGTGTTGGTGGCTTCCGTTCAGGCGGTTCCGCGGCCGACAGCGCCTGACGGACCGTTCGTCTCGAGACGTTGTGCACCTTGGCCAGAGCCCGGATCGACAAACCCCGGACCCTGGCATCCCGGCGGATCCTCGCGAACAGCTCCACTCTCAACTCCATCACTGCCTTCCACTGTTGGAAAAGCACTCTGACGGAACCAACGGTGGGGTGGGCTCAAACGAAACTGCGATTCATCAACCGGCGAGCCGTAAAACCGCGCGAAGTGGGCTCAAGTCAAACTGCAAAACCGGTCTCCACTCAAACTGCCATAATCATCCGGGTTTATTGCTCGCGCAGCACGCGTTGGAGGTCCTCGGTGGCCAGCGCGAGGAGTCCGCGCAATTGCTCCACCCGCTGGTCCGGGACGTCGCCGGAGGCGTTGGCTGCGACAGCCTGATCCAGGAGTTTTTGGGCTTGTTTGTGATTCGCGCGGGCTACGTCCAGCGCATGTTCCAGTGCTGTCTCGTGCTCCAAAGTTGATTCATTTTCCATGAACCCATTTTGGTCAGGTTTCCCGGCTGATACCAGTGATTCAGCCGGGAAACCCGCGAATACTTCCGGGTACTAGGCGCCGGCCGTTTCCAGAACGGCGATGGGAGCCACGACGTCGCGGGCAGGGAACGACGGCGGGTTGACGCCGGCCATTTCCTCCATGACACGGACAACCTGGCATGAGTAACCGAACTCGTTGTCGTACCAAACGTAAAGTACAAGATTCTTGTCATTGGAGATCGTTGCCAGGCCGTCGACGATGCCTGCACGGCGCGAGCCAACGAAGTCCGTGGAGACAACATCGGGAGAATCGATGTAGTCGATCTGCTTCCGAAGATCGGAGTGCAAGGACATTTCGCGGAGGAAGTCATTGACTTCGTCCCGGGTGGTGCCCTTTTCCAGATTCAGGTTGAGAATGGCCATGGAAACATCCGGCGTGGGAACGCGGATGGCATTGCCGGTCAACTTGCCCTGAAGTTCCGGGAGGGCCTTGGCTACGGCCTTGGCGGCCCCGGTTTCGGTGATGACCATGTTCAGCGCGGCTGAACGTCCGCGGCGATCGCCCTTGTGGAAGTTGTCAATCAGGTTCTGGTCGTTCGTGAACGAGTGCACTGTTTCCACGTGGCCGTGGATGATGCCGAACTTGTCGTTGATGGCCTTGAGCACCGGGGTGATGGCGTTGGTGGTGCAGGAAGCAGCAGTGACGATCTTGTCATCGTCCGAGATGTCCTTGTGGTTGATGCCGTGGACGATGTTCTTGAGGTCGCCCTTGCCCGGGGCGGTGAGCAGGACGCGGGCAGCACCCTTGCTCTGCAGGTGCTGGGAGAGGCCTTCGGCATCGCGCCAGCGCCCCGTGTTGTCTACCACCAGGGCGTCCTTGATTCCGTAGGCGGTGTAGTCCACCGTGGCAGGGTTGTCCGAGTAAATGACCTGGACCTGCACGCCGTTGGCGGTGATGGTGTTGGCTTCCTCGTCCACGCGAATGGTGCCCTCGAAGGAACCGTGAACGGAGTCGCGGCGCAGAAGGCTGGCGCGCTTTACAAGATCGTTTTCGGCACCCTTGCGCACTACGATCGCGCGGAGTCGCAGGCCGTGTCCGCCGCCCGCCTTTTCGATGAGGATGCGGGCCAGGAGACGGCCGATACGGCCAAAGCCGTAAAGCACGACGTCGGTGCTGGTCCGGTCGTCAGCGCCGCGCTTGCCCACGATCTCGGCAAGCTCAGCGCGCAGGTACTCATCCAAGGAGGCGCCATTGCCTTCAGCCCGGAACTTTTCGGTCAGGCGCGCGATGTCAATGGCTGCTGCGCCGAGTTCCAGCTCCGACAGGGCGTTCAGCAAGGGTGCGGTCTCTTCGAGCAGGAGCTCGTGGTTGCTCATCCGGCGGGCAAATCGGTGCGCCTTGAGGATGTTCATGGTGGACTTGTTGATCAGGCTGCGGCCATGGATGCTGGTGACCACGTTGTTTTCCCGGTACAGCCGGCCGATCACCGGAATCATGGCCTCGGCGAGAGCCTCCCGGCCCATCCACTTATCAAGACAAGAATCTGACGTCTGGCTCACAGAACTACCTTCCTTGGGTCAACCACATACGTCCTCGTATGCAGATGGCAGCGGCCGCCCGGAGTAGTCCTGCGGCACATGCGCCGGCGGGCTTCGGTCCACCCACAGCGCCTTGAACGAGAGCAAAGAAAATCCGCCGGCTGCGAACGCAGTCCCGGCGGCAGAACATCTACGTTCACAAACCATTCTACGGCGGAAGGAGGGGGCGTAGTCCGCCCAGCGGCGTGAAATCACTCACACGGCGGGTTCTCGCCAGTCATAAATGGATGGGTCGACCGATACGCCGGGTTCTGTCATCCCCTTCCGTTACCGGAAAGAGAGTGGCGGCCATCCATCTACGAACGCCGTTGCCGACGCCCTCCAGCAGCCTACCCGGACACTCGGGCGAGCAGCCCTCAAACGTGTCCTGTCTGGCCTTGCTCCGGGTGGGGTTTACCTAGCCTCCCCGGTCACCCAGGGAGCTGGTGGTCTCTTACACCACCGTTTCACCCTTACCTGCTGCTCCGCGATGAAAATCATCACGCAGCGCAGGCGGTCTTTTCTCTGTGGCACTGGCCTGCGGGTTACCCCGAGTGGGCGTTACCCACCACCCTGCTCTACGGAGCCCGGACGTTCCTCGAGCCACTTTCGTGACGCGCGACCGCCTGGTCGACCCATCCGCCGTCCAGTCTACCGGCGTTGGGACCCGCCAAAGTCCCCGGTAATATCGACGGGTGCTGATTCTGCTGCCGCCTTCCGAAGGCAAGACCCCCGCCCCCAAAGGTCCCGTCATCGAGTGGGAGTCGCTGAGCTTTCCCGAGCTGAATCCCTACCGGGCAAAAGTGCTCGAGGCCCTGGGCACAGTGAGCGCACACGAGGATGCACTTTCACTGCTGGGCGTCGGCGCCTCGTTGCGGGGCGACATCGAACGTAACACCCGGCTCCATACCGAACCGGCAGCGCCTGCGCACCAGGTGTATTCGGGGGTTCTCTATGACGCCCTGGGCTATAACAGCATGACGCCGGCCCAGCGCCGTAAGGCCACTGAGTCCATTCTGGTGGTTTCCGCCCTCTGGGGCGCCATCGGCTTTGGCGACCACGTGCCCGCCTACCGGCTGTCCATGGGGACTGCACTGCCCGACGTCGGACGCCTCGCCTCCTACTGGAAGCCGCAGCTTAACGCCGCCCTCGCCTCACGTGCCGAAGGAGAACTCCTGGTGGATTGCCGCTCCAGCACCTATGCCGCTGCTTGGGCTCCCCCGGCGGCGCAGACCGTCAACGTTAATGTGTTCAATGAAGCCAATGGCAAGCGCACAGTGGTGAGCCATTTCGCCAAACACACCCGCGGCGAACTGGCGCGACACTTGCTGACCCGGCGTGGCAAGGCTCCGGCAACCCCGGACCAGCTCCTGAAGGCTGCCGGAGAAGCCTGGACTGCAGAACTCGTAGAAGGCACTGCCCGGAAGCCCCACGCGCTCAACATCATCCTGTCCAGCTGAGTTCAGGCCGGGAAGAGTGAGACCCGGTCAGTTCCAGTCGGCCGAACGGACCAGGATGACCCCGGAGTCCGGGCAGAAAACAATATCGTCCTCTGCCGCAGCCTTGACCTCGGCGAGGTCGCCAGGGCTGAGCATCATGCCCGAGCCTTCGGATTTGCCGTGGAACAGCCGGGCGGCGCCGACCCCGCGCTTGGCAATGGTCTTCTCGTAAACCGCCAGCAATCCGGCGTCCAGGGTGTCGGCGAACGCTGCCCGCTGTCCCCGAACCACAGTTTCTTCGGCGGCAATCTCGGCTATGGCTTCATCCAGTTCAGCACGGATGCTGCCGAATGAGCCCTGGATGTCGTCAACGATCGACTGCTGTGCGGCCTGACGCTCGCGCAGAGTATCCAAGCGCTCCAGGATTTCGAGCTCCACGTCTTCAAGGTCAGAGCGGCGCTTGCTCAGTGAGGCAATGTCGCTTTGGAGCGCCACCAGATCCTTGGACAGGCCGGTGCCGCTGTTGAGCCGGGTCTCGTCACGTTCAATCCGGGTGGCTACCTGCTCCACGTCGGCTTCCGCCCGGCGAAGTTCGGCCTCGGCGTCATGGACGGCAACTTTGGCTGCTCCGAGTTCGCCGTTGGCCACGTTCAGCGCATCCGTGAGGTCCGTGATCCGGGGATCTGTCTCCAGGACTTTCCGGCGGCCGGCCAGTGACTTCAGCTTGGCATCCAGCCCCTGCAGTTCAAGCAATTTCAATTGTTCTGCCGGTGCTGCTTTCGCCACGCTTACCTCCGCTTATCGCTGCCGGGCCTGGAGATCAGTTCCGGCCGGACTTGCCCCATTCTGTTGAGGCTGTCCGTATCCTTCTAGACTCTAGTCCCCGCCGGGAGTGAGTATGAAGTCCCAGGGATCACTGTTGGTGCTGCTGACACGGATCTCGACGTCGTAGCCTTGGTCCGCGAGCACGTTGCCCAGCGCTTCTGCGGCGGCAGGCAGCCACAGCCACTCGCTGGCAAAGTGTGAAACGTCGATCAGGTACGGCCGGCCATTGCTTGCACCCTCACGGGCTTCCGAGGCCGGGTGGTGGCGCATGTCTGCGGTCACGTATACGTCGGCATGGCTGGCACGAACGGCGTCGAACAAGCTGTCGCCGGCGCCACCGCAGACGGCAACCCGCCGCACCAGCCCGTCCTTGTCTCCGGCGACGCGGACGCCGCCGGCCACTGCAGGCAGCATTTCGAAGACCCTCGCCGCGAAATCACCGAGCGTGATGAGTTCCGGAAGGTCACCCACGCGGCCGATGCCCTCTTCAGGCAAGCCGTTGGCAGCCGGAGTCAGCGGCTCCACGTTTTCCAGTCCGAAGGCGTCGGCCAGGACGTCCGACACTCCCCCGACTGCGGAGTCGCCGTTGGTATGGACGGTCAGAAGGCCCGTTCCGGCCTCGATCAACCGGTGCACCGCCATGCCCTTGGCAGAGGTGGCGGCCACGGAGTTCACCCCTCTAAGGAGCAAAGGGTGGTGAGTGATCAGCAGACCGGCGCCCCACTCAATGGCTTCGTCAATGACAGCCAACGTGGGGTCTACGGCAAAGAGGACCTTGGTCACCGGGACGTTGGGGCGTCCCACAACCAAGCCAACTTCGTCCCATTCCTCGGCCAGTGACTCGGGCCAGAGCTCTTCAACAGCAAGCAACACCTGGCCAAGCGTGGGATCTCCGCCGGCGTCAACTGTTTCGTCCTCTTCAACTGTTTGGTCATCATCGACCGAATCCGCATCAGAAATACCGGTGTTTACTGCTTCCATGCTCCTATTCTTCCCTACTTCTTCCCTGCCACGGCGGATATGGCAGTTCCGCCACCCGAAGACCTGCCGGGTGCCGTAATTCTCCCGTAAGGTGAAGCGGGAATCATCAAGCCCTCCGATCCATTGAAGAGAACATGAAAACTTTCGTACTTGGCGGTGGCTGCTTTTGGTGCCTGGACGCCGTTTACCAGAAAACCCGCGGTGTCAGCTCGGTTGTTTCGGGCTACACGGGCGGCCACGTCCGCGATCCCGACTATTACCAGGTCTGCTCAGGTACTACGGGCCATGCCGAAGTGGTGGCAGTAACCTTCGACGAAACCGTGGTCCCCGAGGAGGTCATTCTGGACATGTTCTTTGCCCTGCACGACCCCACCACGCTGAACCGGCAAGGCTATGACGTGGGTACCCAGTACAGGTCGTCGATGTTCTACACCACCACGGAAGAGAAAGTGCTGTTCGAGGAAGCCATCGAGCGCGCCCAGGCACTCTGGCCGGATCCAATTGTGACGGAGGTCAGCCGTCTGCCTGAGTTCCACGAGGCCGAGGAAGTCCACCAGAATTACTACGCCAAATTCCCCTACCAGGGATACTGCCAGGTGATTATTAACCCGAAGCTGGCCAAGGCCCGGAAATATTACTCTGCATGGCTTACTGCTTAGCGGTGTTTCGATCCGGCTGGTTAGGCTGACCTCAGCATTCCCTCTTCAGAGATAGGCGTAATTTTCATGGCTAGGATCTACGACGACGTCACGCAACTGGTCGGCCGCACACCGCTGGTCCGCTTGAACCGGCTTACCGAAGGCCTTGACGCCACGGTTGCCGTCAAACTTGAGTTCTACAACCCGGCCAACAGCGTCAAGGACCGCATCGGTGTGGCCATCATTGACGCTGCCGAGAAGTCCGGCGCCTTGAAGCCCGGCGGAACCATCGTCGAAGGTACCTCCGGCAACACCGGCATCGCTCTTGCCTTGGTGGGCGCAGCTCGCGGCTACAAGGTCATCCTGACCATGCCGGAGACCATGTCCACCGAGCGCCGCGTCATGCTGCGCGCCTACGGCGCCGAAATCGTCCTCACGCCCGGATCCGAAGGCATGCGCGGCGCGGTGGAGAAGGCCCAGGAAATCGTCGCCAACACGGAGAACTCCATTTGGGCGCAGCAGTTCGCCAATGAGGCCAACCCGGCGATCCACCGCACCACCACTGCCGAGGAAGTCTGGGAAGACACCGACGGTGAAGTGGACATCTTTGTTGCAGGCGTGGGCACCGGAGGCACCATCACCGGCGTCGGGCAGGTCCTCAAGGAACGCAAGCCGGGCGTGCAGATCGTAGCTATCGAACCCAAGGACTCCGCGATCCTGAACGGTGGCGCTCCGGGTCCCCACAAGATCCAGGGAATCGGCGCCAACTTTGTTCCGGAAATCCTGGACACCAACGTTTACGACGAAGTCCTGGACGCCACGCTGGAAGATTCCGTTCGTGTTGCCCGTGAACTCGGCGCCCGTGAAGGCATCCTCGGTGGCATCTCCTCCGGTGCCATCGTGTGGGGTGCCCTTGAGCTGGCCAAGCGTCCCGAGAACGCCGGCAAGTTGATTGTTGCTGTCGTCTGCGACTTTGGAGAGCGTTACATCTCCACAGTGCTGTTCGACGACATCCGGGGCTGAGACACCGCCCGCAATCCTTCATTTCCTGTAGAAAGGTCTTTGTGAGCTTCTTCGCAAGGCTTAAGGAAGACCTCGATGCCGCCCGGTCACACGACCCGGCGGCTCGAGGCTCTTTCGAGAACTTTTTCGCATATTCCGGCCTGCACGCCATATGGGCCCACCGAGTGACGCACCGCCTGTGGCAGAATCCGGCGTTCCGTTTTCCGGCGCGCCTGATCTCCCAGCTGGCCAGGTTCCTGACGGGCATCGAGATCCATCCTGGTGCCACCATTGGCCGCCGGTTCTTCATCGACCACGGAATGGGCGTCGTGATCGGAGAAACCGCCGAAATCGGCGAGGACGTGATGATCTATCACGGCGTAACACTCGGCGGACGTTCGCTGGCCAAGGTCAAGCGGCACCCCACCATCGGCGATCGCGTCACCATTGGCGCAGGCGCAAAAGTCCTGGGTCCCATCACCATCGGTGCCGGCAGCGCAATCGGTGCCAACGCCGTGGTGGTCAAGGACGCACCACCGGAATCCATCATCACGGGCATTCCTGCCACTTGGCGGCACCGCGACGCGAAGTCCGAAACAAAACCCGCCGTGGATCCCGCGGAGTACTACATCGAATACCGGATCTAGCCCGCCAGCCTTCTGTAGAAATTCCAGAAGACAGCATCGAACGCACGGTCAGGAAGAATCCTTCGCATCGCCAGGACGCTCCAGGCTCCCCTTCCCACCGGGTAGCGGGTCCTGGGGCGTTTTGCCGTCGCGGCTCGAACGATGGCGTTGGCAACAACCCGTGACGGGGTCGACAACACGTGGCCCTCTCCTGATGTTGACGCCAAAGCAGCAGCCACCACATGCGCCTGCTGCTGATAAGGCCCGTCTCCGGACATAGCCAGCAAGCTCTCTCCCGCAATGGTGCCCCATTCACTGTTGGTCCCTGAAGGTTCGATGATCACGACGTCGATGCCGTGCGGCTTCAGTTCCAGGCGCAGGGCATCGCTCATACCTTCGACGGCGAATTTGGTTCCGTGGTACCAGGCGCCCAATGGCTCGTAGATTTTTCCGCCTATGGACGTGACATTGATGATCCTGCCGGAGCCGGCGGCCCGCATCCCTGGGATCACGAGCTGGGTCATCCTGGCCAGGCCCATGACGTTGACGTCGAATTGACGCCTGCCCTCGGCCAACGGTACTTCCTCGAGGGATCCGTAGGAGCCATAACCTGCGTTGTTGACCAGCACATCGATGTGCCCGTGGGCCGCTTCCACCAGCGCCACCGCCGACGCCATGGATTCCTCCGAGGTGACATCCAAGGACATGACCGTGATGCCGTGGGGTTTCAGTGGTTCCATCTTCTCCACGCGGCGCGCGCCGGCGTAGACCGTGAACCCGGCCGCCCTCAGGGCGACGGCTGTGTCAAAGCCAATTCCTGTGGAGGCCCCGGTGACCATCGCAATACGGGATGCCATGGCGATTCTCCTTCTTTCGCGTACGGCAAAGGCCGGCCCTCCCCAGCTTAACGGGGATGGACCGGCCTTTGACGGGACGGTGATGCTAGTGGGTGTCGACCGCCGAGATCTCGGACTTGTCTTCGCCCCACAGTGTGTGGAACGTACCGTCGGTGTCCACACGGCCGTAGGTGTGTGCTCCGAAGAGGTCGCGCTGGCCCTGGATCAGTGCAGCGGCCACGCGCTTGCGGCGCAGGCCATCGTAGTAGGCCAGCGAGGAGGAGAACACCGGTACCGGGATGCCCAACTGGACTGCGGTAGCTACCACACGGCGCCACGCCGGGAGTGCCTCGGCGATGGCCTTGGTGAACGCCGGGGCGAACAGCAGGTTGGCGGGCTTCTCTTCTGCGGCGTAGGCCTTGGTGATGTCCTTGAGCAGTTCTGCACGGATGATGCAGCCTGCACGCCAAAGCGAAGCAATCTCATCCAGCTTGAGGTCCCAGCCGTACTCCTTGGCTGCTGAAGTCAGCATGTCAAGGCCCTGGGCGTAGGAGACCAGCTTGGAGGCGTACAGTGCCTGACGGACGTCCTCGACGAAGGTCTCGGGGATTTCCACGGAGGCCTCTTCACCGGCGAGCAGTTCCTGGCCAAGCTTGCGCTGCTCGGTCTGGGAGGACAATGCGCGGGCGAAGACGGACTCGGCGATGCCGGAGACCGGGGAGCCGAGTTCCAGGGCGGAGATGACCGTCCAGCGGCCCGTGCCCTTCTGGCCTGCAGCATCGACGACGACGTCCACGAACGGCTTGCCCGTCTTGGCGTCAACGTGTCCCAGGACCTCAGCGGAAATTTCGATCAGGAAGGAGGACAGATCGCCCTTGTTCCATTCTGCGAAGATCTTGGACTGCTCGGCGGGCTCGATGCCTGCACCGGAGCGGAGGAGGTCGAATGCTTCACCGATGACCTGCATGTCGGCGTATTCAATGCCGTTGTGGACCATCTTGACGAAGTGGCCGGCGCCGTCGGTGCCGATCCAGGCGCAGCAAGGTTCGCCGTCGACCTTGGCGGAAATCTTCTCCAGCAGCGGGCCGAGGGCGTCGTAGGACTCGCGGGAGCCGCCGGGCATGATGGACGGGCCGTTCAGGGCGCCTTCTTCGCCACCGGATACACCGACGCCGACGAAGTGGAGGTCCTTCTTTGCCAGCGCGGCTTCGCGGCGGCGGGTGTCCTCATAGTGCGAGTTGCCGGCGTCGATGATGATGTCACCGGCTTCGAGCAGGGGCTCGAGCTGCTCGATCACGTTGTCAACGGGAGCGCCTGCCTTGACCATGATGAGGACGCGACGGGGCTTTTCGAGGGAATCGACGAGTTCCTGCAGCGTTTCCGTGCGGATGAAGTCGCCGTCCGTGCCGTGCTTTTCGAGCAGGGCGTCAGTCTTTTCCACGGAGCGGTTGTGGAGAGCCACGGTGAAGCCGTTGCGGGCGAGGTTGCGGGCCAGGTTGGCGCCCATCACCGCAAGGCCGGTGACACCGATGTGTGCTGACATCAAAACTCCAATTCGTTCGTTACAAACAGTCCTGCCGTGCCCCCCTGGGGGCACGCAGGAAGCGATTTCAAAACCAGGGGCTGTAATAAACCATACGTATTAAAACCTTGGGCGGGAAAGCGGCGCCCACGTTGTGGAAGCTCCCCGCGTCATAAACAGTCTATGATGAGCGCCCGGATCCATCCGTGCATGCGACGCCGGGTCCTGCACGCAGGCGACCCGTGCCCCACTATGCTTACCTCTATGTCAACCAGCCTCCACCACCGCGCCGTTGAGCATTTGGGAACCCGGATTGTGGGGGGCGCCCTGCCAACCGGGCATGTGATGTTGGCAGAGCACTTGGAAGACGAACTCAAGGTGTCCCGCTCGGTGGTCCGGGAGGCTGTGCGCGTCCTACAGTCGCTGGGCCTCGTGGAGACCATCAAGCGAGTAGGCATCCGGGTCCTTCCTGCGCACCGGTGGAATCCTTTCGATCCTTTGGTGATTCGTTGGCGGCTGGCAGGCGAAGGGCGTGGCGCCCAGTTGCGGTCGCTCGCAGAGCTGCGTTCCGCCGTCGAGCCCGTTGCTGCAGAACTTGCCGCAGGCAATGCACCGGAAAGCCTCCGCCAAGAGCTGGTGGGTATTTCTTTGGCCATGAAGGAAGCCGGCGACGCCGGCGATATGGCCAGGTTCCTGGACCTCGACATCCGCTTCCACGCCTTGGTGCTGTCCGGCTCAGGCAATGAAATGTTCGCCAACCTCATTGGCCAGGTCACCGAGACACTCACCGGACGGACGGTGCACGGACTCATGCCTGAACACCCCCAGAAACAAGCATTGCAGTGGCACATGGACGTCGCCCATGCGATCGACGCCGGCGACGGTTCCCTGGCGCGGGACGCGGCAGCGAAGATCATGCGGCAGACCATCGCGGAGCTGGCACCCAGCTGGGATGACCAGCCCCGCGTCTTCGTCCCTGTGTCCAAGAACTAGCCGGCAGCTATCCGAAGTTCAGCAGGACCTTGCCGGACTCGGCGGAGTTCTTGGCTACCTCAAAGGCTTCCAGTCCATGGGCGAGGTCGAATTCGTGCGTCACCACAGGGTCCACAAACAACGACCCATCGGCCAAAGCAGCCATAACATCATCGACTTCGTCATTGAAGCGGAACGAGCCGAGCAGTTCCAGCTCGCGGGTGATTGCCAGGGAGATGAACACCGGTTGAGGTCCTGACGGCAGCAGGCCAACCATCACTACCTTGCCGCCGCGCGTGGCTCCCTTGATGGCCGAGGCCAGTCCGTAGTGGCTTCCCGAGGATTCAATGACGACGTCGGCGTCCACTGCCGCTATGGCCTCCGCTTCATCGCCCTTGAGGACTTCGTCCGCGCCAACAGCACGGGCGATTTCCAACGGCTTGTCATGCATGTCGACGGCGACGATCCTGGCCGCGCCGGCACGCTTGAGGACCGCGACGGCAAGGGCGCCGATCGGGCCGCTGCCGATCACCATGGCCGTCTTTCCCTTGACGTCGCCCGCGCGGGCCACCGCGTGCCATGCAACACTGGCAGGTTCCACGAGCGCAGCGGTGCGAAGGTCCAGGTTTTCCGGCAGCGGGCGGAGCATCCTGGAGGGCAGGTTGGCGTAGCGGCTGAACGCGCCGTCCGTATGCGGATACCGGGCAGCACTGCCCAAGTACGTGCAGCCCGGAGAGAGGTTGGGCCGGTCTTCCGGATACCTGACATCCCCAGGGGCCGGCGTCGCTGGATGTACGGCCACCGGCGTTCCCACGCCAGGGCCGGAACCATTGGCTGCCTGCTGGACCACCACTCCCACAATCTCGTGCCCGAGGACCATGGGCTCTTTGAGGATCGACGCCCCTGCCGCACCATGCAACCAGTAATGAAGATCTGAACCGCAAATCCCGCCGTAGGCAATCTCCACGATCGCTTCCCCGGCAGCCGGTGCGGTCAGTGGGATGTCTTCGATCCGGAGATCGTCCTTGCCATAGGCCACCACAGCGGGGCCGGAAGCCGGAAGAATGATGCCCATCAGACCACCACCGTCATTCCGCCGTCGACGAAGATCGTCTGGCCGTTAACGAAGTTGGACGCCTGGGAGGCAAGCCACACAGTGGGCCCGGCAAGGTCGGCTACAGTCCCCCACCGGTTGGCCGGAGTGCGGCCCAGTATCCAGGAGTTGAAGTCGGAGTCATCCACCAGGTTCTGCGTCATTTCCGTGTGGATGTACCCCGGCGCGATGCCGTTGATCTGCAAACCGGACGCGGCCCACTCAGCAGTCATGGCGCGGGTCAGGTTCCGGAGGCCGCCCTTGGCAGCCACATACGGTGCGATGGTTGGCCGGGCAAGGTCCGTCTGGACCGAACAGATATTGATGATCTTCCCTTGTCCCCGGGGGATCATGTGCCGTGCGGCTTCCCTGCCTACCAGGAATGCACTGGTCAGGTCCGTGGTGATCACCCGGTCCCAGTCCTTGACGTCCAGGTCCAGCATGGGAACGCGGTGTTGGATCCCGGCGTTGTTCACCAGGATCTCCAGTGGGCCAACGTTCTCCTCCACCCAGACAACTCCCGCAGCAGCGGACGCAGCGTCCGTGACGTCGAAGGCGCGGCTGTGCACCCGGGCCGCCGGAAAATCCACCGCCATGGCTTGATGGGCCGCTTCAAGCCGCTCCCGATTGATGCCATTGAGCACAACAGTAGCGCCGGCATCGGCCAGGCCCCTGGCCAACGCGTTACCAATCCCCCTGCTCGAACCAGTGACCAAGGCAACCCGCCCTGTCAGATCAAAAAGTCCACTCATGGTTTGTTCTTCATTCCTTCTGTGGTTGCGCCGGTTCAGTTGGTGTTCGCCGACGCTGCGTGCGCCCGGCTCAGGTTTGCGATGGTTTGGCGGACCACGGCGAGGTCCTGGTCGCCGAGGCCCTGGCGTTTGAGTTCTGCGTAGAGTTCAATCGCGGCTGAAGCCATGGGAACGGCGGAACCAACGGCTTCCGCGCTGGACACCACGAAGCCAAGGTCCTTGTGCATGAACTTGGCCGGACCGGTAGGTGCGTAGTCCTTGGCGGCTAGTCGTGGACCAACGATGTCCAGAACCCGGCTTCCCGCCAGCCCGCCGGACAGGACGTCAAAGAGGGCTCCCACTTCCATACCGGACCGTTCGGCGAGTTCGGCGGCTTCGGCGAGCGCCGCCGTCGTGGTTCCGACAATCAGTTGGTTGCACGCCTTGGCGAGGGACCCTGCTCCCAGTGGTCCCATCCGACGAACGGTGGTCCCCATGGCGCCCAGCAGTGGTTGCAGCGTTTCGAAATCGGATTCGGTGGCTCCAACCATGATGGCCAGTGTCCCGTTTTGCGCGCCGGCTGTGCCTCCACTGACCGGCGCGTCCACCACCACTGCGTTACCACTGCTTGCCTCATGAACTGTGTTACCGAATTGCTGTACCGCTGTTGGCGAGACACTGCTCATAATCACGACGGCGGTGCCTGGCTTTGGCGGTCGGTTCCGCCATGACGCAAGCAGGTCCTCGGCGGCGCCTTCAATGAACGGCAGGTCCGGGAGCATGAAGATGATGGCGTCCTCGTCACGGAGTTCCGCGACGCTTGCTGCGCGATGGACGCCGGACAGGCTGTCAAAGGCGGCATCGGATCGGTTCCAGCCCGTGACGGACCAGCCGGCTTTGGCGATATTGGCGGCCATGGGTGCGCCCATGAGTCCCAGGCCCACGAAGCCCACTCGCTGACTGATCATGGCAGGTAACACCTCACTTCTTTGTGGTCATCTTCAGGAATACTGTTCAATATCCTAGCCGCCATTCAGTATGATGAACACTATGACGACTGATGAACTGACCATCGCCATCGCTGTGCCGCTCGAAGCAGAGCACGTAGAGCTGATCCGCGCTGTAGATCCCTCCGTAACAGTTCTCTACGAACCGGATCTGCTGCCCCCCGAGCGGTTCCCCGCCGATCACGCAGGCGACCCCGGCTTCAAGCGGACGCCCGAGCAGGAGGAGCGCTACTGGTCGCTGCTGAACCGGGCGCAGGTTCTCTACGGCTTCCCCAATGAAAGCCCCGCCGGACTGGCACGCGTCGCGGCCAGCAACCCACACCTGCAGTGGATCCACGCCATGGCCGCCGGCGCAGGCGGAGCGGTTAAAGCCTCAGGTCTGGACACCGAGTCCCTGCAGAAGTTCCGCGTCACCACATCCGCAGGCGTCCACGCGCTACCACTGGCAGAGTTCTCCGCGTTCGGCATCCTCAACGGATTCAAGCGCAGCGCAGAGATGGCACAAGACCAAGCCGCCAAGTTCTGGCCCGAGCTCCGCACTCCCACCAAATTGGCCAACGGCTCCAAGGTGGTCATTGCCGGTCTCGGCGAGATCGGCATGGAGACGGCACGCATCGCACGCGCCCTGGGCATGAAAGTCAGCGGAACCAAGCGCAACGTCGAAGCCATCGACGGAATAGAGGAGGTCACCGGCAACGACGGACTCCCTGGACTGCTGGCAGACGCTGACGCAGTGGTCAACACCCTTCCCGGTACTCCTTACACGGAGAAGCTGTTCAACAGGGACATTTTCGCCGCCATGAAGCCCGGCACCGTCTTCGTTAACGTAGGCCGCGGAACAGTGGTGGATGAGGACGCGTTGCTCGAAGCACTCGACAACGGTCAGGTCTCCTACGCTTGCCTTGATGTCTTCGCCGTGGAGCCGCTCCCCCAGGACAGCCCCCTGTGGAGCCATCCCCGGGTACTGGTGTCTCCGCACACCTCCGCCCTGAGCTCTGCGGAGAACCGCCTCATCGCCGAACGGTTCTGCAGCAACCTTCGCACGTTCCTGGCCGGCGGCGAACTGCCCCACCTGGTGGATCCCGTCCACTTCTACTAGGCCTTAATTCTCCATCTGCGGTTCGTGCAGGGCGCGGCCAGGGACTGCCCCCCGGCCGCGCCCTTGTTTTGCCGTCGAACAGCAGTAGAGTCGCCGCATGAGGTCAGCTGAAGGCTCCCACCGGACCACCGTGCGCTTGTTTCCGGACTACGGAGATACGGTGCTGTGGCTGGATGTCCCCATCAGTTATGAGGTCACCGGCCTTACGGAAAGCCTGGTGCATGAGCTGCAGGACTGGGAACAGTTCTACTACGAGTCATTGACACGTGATTTCACCTGGAAGTCAGCGGACAGCGCAGTCAGATACGCCTCTGAAGGTCATCGCCTGGCACAGCGCGTGGCGGACGAACTCGGCGACGGCTATGAAATCGTGTTCAGATCCTATGGTGAAAACGCCCAAACACACCGGTTCCGGGGCACCAGGGTCCCCAACCCGCAGGCAGTTGCTGCCTTCGATGCCCTTGTAGCTGCGGCGCACGCAGAAAAAGACAGAATCGCGCTTGCTTTAGCCGACGCCCCTCCCGGAACAGGCACAGGATGGTTCGCCTCTGCTCCTGGGTCTGGCAGCATTTTCAAGCCGACGCAAGCGAAACAGGTATAGTACGGCAAGCGCCGGCTCCCGACGCAAACGCCGTGTGGCACCCTCCACCTGGAGGGTGCCACACGGCGTTTGTGATGCCGGGACGCTACTTGGCGTCTTCGGTGCTGACCAGGTCTCGGCCCGCCGTCTCCGGAGTGAAGAAGGTGGTGACGAAGGAGATGAGCGCCAGGACCAGGGAGTAGATGGCCAGCACCCACCACGAGTGGTCGGTGGCCGCCAGCATGAGCGCACCCAGCAGGGGTGCGAGCCCGCCGGCCAGGACGGCTGAGATTTCCCGGCTCATGGCCACGCCGGTAAAGCGGTACTGGGAGCCGAACAGTTCAGGCAGCAGCGGGCACTGGGGGCCAAGCATCGACTGGACGCCGATGGCGATGCCCACTGACATGACAACCCACACCAGAGTGACGTTGCCCAAGGTGACCAGGTAGAAGGCAGGGATCGCAATGATGGCTTGGAACAAGGCGCCGTAGCGGTACACCGGAACGCGGCCGAACTTATCGGACAGCGCGCCGAACGTCACCACCAGGACGGCAGCGAAACCTGCGGCGATCAGCAAGCCCACGGGACCGATCGAATTGTTCCCGGCGAAAACGCCTGCCGGCATGCTCATGAACGACACCAACAGGGCCGAGTAGATGGACGAGTTACCGTTTTCGCCCATACGGAGCCCAATGCCCAAGAGCACATTCTTCTTGGAGTGCTTCCACAGCGCACTGATGGGGTTCTTGACCACATTCTTGTGCTTCTCCAACTCCTGGAAGGCAGGCGTTTCCTTGAGCTTGAGCCGAATGAAGATGGCCACTGCGATCAGGATGAAGCTGGCCAAGAACGGAACGCGCCACAGCCAGCCCTGCAGGACGGCCTTGTCAGCCATGGCAATCACAGCAAAGGTTCCCGCGCCGAGGAGGGTGCCCAGTTGTATGCCCACGAAAGGCAATGATGCGAAGAAACCACGACGACGGCGCGGAGCTACTTCGGAGATCAGCGTGGTGGCACCGGCCTGTTCTGCTCCGGCGCCGAGGCCCTGGATAATCCGCAAGGTCACCAGCAGGACCGCCCCGAGCATTCCGGCCTGTTCGAAGGTCGGAAGCAACCCAATGGCGAAGCTTGCCGTGCCCATCAAGGCAATGGTCAGGATCAGGACCATCTTCCGGCCAAACCTGTCGCCGATGTAGCCAAAGATCAAACCACCGAAAGGTCGCGCCGCGAATCCAACGCCATACGTGGCGAAGGAGGCGATCAGGGCACCCTCCGGCCCCAGGGGAGAAAAGAACAATGGGCCAAAGATCAGCGCGGAAGCCAATCCGTAGATGTAGAAATCGTAGTACTCCAAGGCTGAGCCAACTGAGCTGGCCAAGGTCGCCCTGCGCAGCTGTTCCGGCTCAACAACAGCATCATCAGCATCAGCTGCGAGCCGTGCATTAGTACGAGTTATCACAAGCACTCCCTCAAAATCACCCCAGGCCCCCGTTGGCCCGGCGAGATAGCGATGGCATCACCGCCAAGATCACTATGATGAACAGCGTACAGCTTGTTGAACTCGCTGCCAAGGTTGTAATCAGATTTATTTAGAGAGTTCCCGAGAGTTACGGAGATTAGCCCATCGGGTTCCCGAGTGATCGCGCCAACTCCTTGAGCTCCTTGACCATCAAGGCTCCCTGCTCCTCGGAGTAGGTGGCCTTCAGCGCAGTCACCGAAAGTCCCAAACTGGGACCGTGTGCTCCATGGGTAGGCACAGGCACGGCGAGGCAGACCACACCCACCGTCGACTCCTCATCTTCGAAGGCGAACCCCTGCTTCCGGATGGCTGCAATTTGGGACTTGAGCTCCTCAGCGGTGCGAAGTGAGTTGGCAGTCATGACCGGAAGTTCCATGCCATCAGGGAACATTGACTCAATGTCATGATCATGCAGTTGCGCCAGCAGGGCTTTGCCAACGCTGCATAGGGAGACCGGCATCTTGTCGCCAATATTGGAGGTCAGCCTCACCGCAGGATGCCCCTCATAGCGGGCCAGATAGATGACGTGGTCGCCGTCGAGCATGGCGATGCGTACCGTCTCACCAGAGAGGGTAGGCGCTTGCTCGCAATACTTGTAGAACTCCTGCACCTCATCGAGTCGGCTCAGGTAGGCGGCGCCGAGCTCCACCAGTTTCCGCCCCAAGGCAAAGTCCGCGCCCTGCCTGGTAATAAGGCGTGCTTCTTCGAGCGCCAGCAAGAGATTGGACGTGGACGATTTGGGGATGCCAAGTTCCCGGGAAAGATCACTCAGTGTCAGCCGACCCGACGGAGATCCTGCCAGCGCCTCAAGAACCGCTGCTGCGCGGGTCACGGCAGGCGCAGGCGACGAAGCGCCCAGCCCCTCGGAACGGGTGGTGCGGGAATCGGCCATGATTCTCCTTCGTCAGAACTCTCATCGCGTTCATTCAGCTGAACACTTCCCATCATAGTGTCACCCCGCTGCCACCATGAGGCATGACCCCAGCGGATCTTCGACACGTTCCGGCCGTTTTGGCATGCCCGGCTTTCCAAACCCAAGAGTTCTCTGTATATTCATCTTCGAGCTCTCCACCGCGGCATCCCCCAATAGTCGCGGTGGAGAGCTCATCCATTTCGCGTGACACCTAGGCCGCGGCCATTTCTTCGCCCCTGAGGCACCAACCTCCTCCGGCACCGTCCCGCACCAGCTCCCACGTAGCAATGCCGGACCGGAGATTGTTTCCCAATCGAACCTGGACCTGCCAGATCTCCACGTCTACTCGGCCTTGCCCCCTCGGCATTCGCCGTGACTGCTCCCACCATGGGACGCGCTCAAACCAGCGCACAGGCTCTACTACGATCCGCCATTCCCGATCGCCTCTTACGACCACCGCTGGCGTGCCCTGCGTGCTGCTGCGGATATATACGTGCTCCATGGGAAGAACCCTAGAAGCGGGCCCTGACATTAAAGGCATGTAAAGAACGCGGCCTTTGAACGAAAAAACCCCGCCACTGCCAGCCAAAAGGCTTGGAGTGACGGGGTTTTGATCGGTGGGTCCTACCGGGATCGAACCGATGACATCCACGGTGTAAACGTGGCGCTCTACCAGCTGAGCTAAAGACCCATGGTGCGGTTTCAGTGCCTCAGCGCTTCAACCAACGAACAATGACTCTACATGATCAATCGGGAGAAACACCAATCGGGGTCATCGCACGTGGAATATCCGGCAAGTTCCGTGCCAAATAGTCCAAGGCGCCGCTGACTCCGAGCTCGAGTTTCAGGGTGGCATAGCTGTCACCCCGGGTAGTTCCCCGATTAATAATGACGACCGGCTTTTCGGCCTTGGCGGCGTGGCGCACGAAGCGCAGCCCGCTCTGCACCGTCAGGGACGAGCCTGCTACGAGGAGTGCCTCCGCTTGATCAACCATGGCGTAGGCGCGCTCAACGCGGTCCTTGGGAACGTTCTCGCCGAAATAGACGAAGTCGGGCTTAAGCGTCCCTCCGCACCTGGGACAAACCGCCATGACGAATGAGGTAATGAGCTCCGGATCCTCAACCGTTGCGTCAGCATCCGGAGCCATTTCCACCAGCCCGGACTCCAAGGCGGCATCAAGGAATCCCGGATTGATCTCCTCAAGGATCGCCGCAATGAGCCGTCTGCTGAAAATATGGCCGCTCTCAAGGCAGACCACCTGGTCAAAGCGTCCGTGCAAATCGACCACGTTGACGCTGCCGGCGTCCTCGTGGAGCCTGTCCACGTTCTGGGTGATGAGGCCTGACAGGAGACCCCTGCGCTCCATCAGCGCGACCGCGGCGTGTCCGGCGTTGGGGTCGGCATGCCTCAAGTGGGACCATCCAAGATGGTTCCGGGCCCAATAGCGCCTGCGGTTGGCCTCGCTGCCGATGAACTCCTGAAAGGTCATGGGATTCCGGGGTGCAGCCCCTGGCCCTCGATAGTCCGGAATACCGGAATCGGTACTGAGCCCGGCGCCGGTCAGCACAGCCAGACGCTTTCCGCCCATGACCCCTACAGCCTGCCTGACGGAGTAAAGCTCCTCAGGATCAAGCACCGCCGCCGGCGCAGGTGCCATGCTGGCAAAACCAGTCATGCCCACGCCGGGCCGGCCGTCACTCATGCTTGCTGCTGACCGAGCGCCGAGAGCGCGAGGCGGTATTCAGCCAAGTTTCTCGCTTGTCCACGTGGATTGACCACGACGTACCGGATGATCCCCGCGGCGTCGATGATGAACGTTCCCCGGAGGGCCATGCCGCTGACGTCGTCGAAAACCCCGTAGGACTTTGCTACCGCACCATGGGGCCAAAAATCGGCCAGCAGGTCAAAGCCATAGCTTTCCTGTTGCGCGTAAGCGCGCAGAGTGAATTTACTGTCCACGGAGACCGCGAGTACCACCGCGTTCGAATTCTCGAACGCCGCAATGTTGTCGCGAATCTCACAAAGTTCACCGGTGCAGATCCCGGAGAACGCGAAGGGGTAGAACACCACAACTACGTTGCGGCCCCGGTAATCCGACAAGCGGACAGGCTCGCCAAACTGGTTTACGAGCTCAAAGTCCGGCGCAGCTTGTCCCGGCTGCGGAACGACCGCAGGAGCCGGCGCCAGTCGGACATCCGTCACTTGTTCTTCTTCGGCACCAGTCGGGTGGCACTCCAGTCTTTCGACACACCGGCAGAGGTGGTGAGGTGCAACCCGGATGTGGGGGCCGCATCCTGGATATCAGCCGGAGAAACATAGTTGTCACGGCCGGACTTAGGGGTCAGCACCCAGACAACTCCGCCTTCCTTCAGCGTGGTAAGCGAATCCATGAGGGCATCAACAAGATCACCGTCGCCATCCCGCCACCAAAAGACAACGGCATCTACTACGTCGTGGTCGTCTTCATCCAACAGCTCAGAGCCCGTCACATCTTCAACGTCATCACGCAAGTCGAAGTCGACGTCGTCGTCGTAGCCGCGCTCCTGAATCAGATCCCCATCTTTGAAACCCATTCGTTCCGCCACATTTACCGATGTGGCGGCGTCGGCCTCGCTCACGTTTCCTCCTTTTGAAGTGACTTCCATTACTAACAGCCAACACCCTTTGGGCGTGTGCTTCAAGCCATTGTCCCTGCCACGGGCCACATTCCGCATTCCCCGGGGTGTTTCGGGGCTGTGACCGTCACGTGCTTTCCGTCACGCAGGCCGGCGGGGTGTGACATACAACGCGCTTCAGGGCCCGCGGCTACGCATCCCAGCGCAGTGAAAGCTAGAGTGGCCATGAGCGCTCTGGCTGCAGGGCGATCGCCCCGCAGAATTCTACTGGGCAGCCAAGCGCTCACAAGACCTGCCCGGCGCATCGGACCGGGCTGTTGAAACCGAAATGTCGCACACGACGCGTTCACGACGGGCAGTTACCCTGCCAGACCTGAGGCGCCGATGCATGCGCCTAAAGGAAGGTTGGACGTGGCTGCAGGAGAAGAGACCTCACACATCCTCAGCGGGTTGACTGCCCAGCTGCCTGATCGTGATCCGGAAGAGACCGCGGAGTG